>CBFHQJ010000033.1:0-47580 GCA_965657795.1 Akkermansiaceae bacterium | reverse complement strand
CTATGCCATGATCGCCCTCATCGACGATCAACTGGCTCGCATCATTCAACGCCTCGACGAGACCGGCCAACGCGAAAACACCATCATCATTTTCACCAGTGACCATGGCGAATCTCTCGGCGACCACGGACTCCTCCTCAAAGGTTGTCGCTTTTACGATGGACTGGTCCGCGTGCCTCTCATCTTCAACTGCCCCGACTCAATCAAAGCAAACGTTCAAAGCGAGGCTCTCGTCGAACTCCTCGACATGAGCGCGACCATTCTCGATTTCGCCGGCGTCGAACTCCCTGACTACTTCCAGGGCCTCAGCCTTCGCCCCATCCTCAGCGGCAACGCTCCTGCTGATCACCTTCGCGATAGCATCCGCTCCGAATACTTCGACGCTCTCGCCAAAGAATTCTGCAATGGCAACGCCTCCTTCGCCACAATGTATCGCACCAGGAAATACAAATTGGTCGTCTATCATCGCGATAACCTCGGTGAACTCTTTGACTTGGAGAAAGATCCTCACGAATTTGACAACCTCTGGGATGATCCGGATTCCGCGGAAGTTAAAAACCAACTCATCCTTGAAAGCTTCAACGATCACGTCATGAAAACCACCGACGTCGGTAGCCGGCGGATTGCTCCGATGTAGAAAATCCAGGTTTGGCCGCTGTCGTTCTTGAAGATAGACTCAGGTGAATTCCGATAGGCTATCTTAAAACCAGGCGTCGCTGGATCGCTCTCATTCCGCTCGCGATCATCGTGATTTCAGTGGTCGTGTGGTTTACCACCCGAGACACGCTCCCGAAAACGATTCGCATCGCCACCGCGCATGATGGCGGCTTGTATCACGAGTTCGGAGAGGCTCTTCAAAAATCACTTGGAGAAAGGACCGGCTGTGAAGTCGTCATCATCCAAACGGAGGGTTCGGTTGAAAACGCCAGACTCCTGAGCGAGGGAAAAGCGGATCTCGCGATCATCCAGAGCGGCTCCAAATCAATCGAAGATTTTTCGGTCATCGCGCCCCTTTACCCTGAAGTGTTGCATGTCGTTACCCGAAAGGATTCAGCCATTCGATCGATCGATGACCTCGAATCCCGCCAAGTGGTCTTTGGTCCCGAAGGCTCGGGCATGCGTGCCAGCGCACTGAGGGTCCTAACGCACTACGACCTCTCTGACAAAGTCGTCACACCCAACAAGATCTATTTTAAAGACCTGCTCAAAGATCACCAAATTGATGCTGCAATCGTAACAACGGGCTTCATGAATCGCGATCTTCAGAGCATGCTCTCGAGTGGTGATTTTCACCTTTTGCCCATTGAAAGCTCGGAGGCGATCGCAACCAAAGACCCGGTTTTCCATCTCGCCGAAATCCCCCGCGGGCTTTACCGCGAAGGCCCCGCAGTTCCTCCGGAAAAATTGACGACCGTTGCCACCACCGCCTTGCTCGTAGTGCAGGAAGGCGAAAGCGAACTTCTGGTCGGCGAAGTCATGGAAGCCATCTACGAAGGTGGACTTACGCTAAGGTTCCCTACCTTGATCGCTCGGGACGAGGCGATTGCAAGATCTCCCGTCGCCCTCCATCCGGACGCGCGCGCCTTCTTCAACCCGCCCGACCACATCAATCGCATCACCCAAGTCATGGAATCCCTTGCCGCCTTCAAGGAACTATCAGTCGCCCTTGTTGCGGGGCTCTACTTGCTCTGGACGCGAAGGAAGCGGCTAAAGGAATCAAGAGAAGCGGAATTCACCCAACAACAGAAAGACAAGCTGGATGAATATCTTGAGAAAACACTCGAAGTGGAACGCGCCCAGATGGACACCACCAATGTCGATGAATTGCAGGAATTCTTGGATCAGGTTACCGAGATCAAACTGGAAGCACTGACCAAGTTCACTCACGAGGAACTTCGAAGTGACCAATCATTTTCTATCTTCCTCCTTCAGTGCGCCAACCTCATCAACAAGATCCAACTCAAGATTCTGACTTGTGCCCCAAAATCATAGGATCATTTAAAAACCTCATGGCCGGGCCAGCGGTCGGTTACATTCTTGATTAACTCCTCATAAGGCGGCTTCACCTTGGGCCAAACGTGTGGACGGATCCTGACGATTCGACCCGGGCGGAATCCTTCGAGGACCAACTCGACGTCGAATTTTATCTGAATGCCACTGCTGCCGAATGGCACCGGAGAATTCAATTTCTCCACCTCGATGATGCTCCCATCCATACCATCATGGTCGGGCCACCAGGTGCGGAGTGTCGTTTCAGCCGACGCCATTTGCGCGCCCATTCCCTTCTTAAAATCTGCATAGAGCGATTCATCCATTCCTCCGAGCAAGGTTGCGGTGACAATCGCTTGGCCAAACTTGCCATGCTCCACCGAATCAACCCTCGCCGGCATCCAGCGTAATTTGACATAGCGTCGATGAACACCCGCTTGACGTTTTGCAGCCAACTCAATCGCGGCCTGATCCAACCAGAGATCCGAAAGATGAAACTGCTCGTATAAATAACGGGGGTGCCAGGTCAGGCCCAGCTGCACCGGAAGATCCAAGCCTTCCTTGGGCCAGCTTCCATTCGCGATCAAATCATCCACTCCCAGCAATTCCTTGCCGCGCCAAATCCGAGTCGAGCCATCAATCGTCATCTTCTGCGTCTCACCACCCAGACTCACCGAGACGGTCCCCTTCGCCCCCTTCAATTCGACCTTCTCGAGCTTCCAGGACTGTTTCTCGCGCAAGCGCCGACTCATCTCATCTTCCAGCAAAAGGGCGTGATTCTCGGGAGGCTGGGTGACATCCTTGCGCTTGGGATTCACCACCGGAACCACCGAAGTCTTGGGATTAGGCGGCAGGTGAAAACGTCCATGCAAGACGGTCCCGAGCGGAATATCCTTGAGGGCCGCCGGAGCACCGCGATAGCGAATAACTCCATAAGGCAACATCGCAAAATGATGGAGCTTGCCTTCGTGATAGTGATCATCGACCTGAAGGCGCAAGCTCCCCCGTCGGTTGACATGATCGACAAAGACCAGTTCACCACTGAAGCTTTTTGCGTTCTCAAGCGGCAAAAATGCAGGTCCATCTTGAGCAACAAGGCCCAAAGTCAGCGACACCATGAAAACAAAAATCCGTATCATTCCAAACCGAGCACCTTCCTACTGTCGGCAAATCGCTCGACCTCAACCCCCATTTTCTGAGCCATGCTGAGAAGCAGATTACTCATGTGAGCCTCGGAATTCGCAGGTCGGCTGCAGAGACGGTAATGATTCCCGGGATCGTCCAGCTGGTATCCTTTGAAATGACCTTGATTCAAATCGAGATGGCGACCGTGCTTGATCCCCAACTTGCTTCCGCCCGCAAGAACGAGAGGAAGATTGGCATTACCGTGACTATGACCATAGGACATTCCACTCCCAAAAAGCGCCATCGTGGTGTCCAGCAGCGGTTGGCCGGCGGGGTCTTTGGTCTCGCCAAGTCGCTTGATGAAGTAGGCAAATTTCTCGACCGCGAAGGCATCACTCATCGTCAAGGCCTCCATGTGCCCCGGGTCGCCATTGTGATGACTCAGTTGATGTCGCGATTGTGAAATTCCGAGTTCGGGGATGGGCAATCCCTGCCCCTCGGACCCACTGCAAAAGGTCGCCACTCTGGTGGCATCCGTTTGAAAAGCGAGCAGGATCAAATCATACATCGTGCGAAAATACTCACCGGCTTCGGTCTTCGCGACATCGCGGTCCGTGCGCTTACGATCTTCATCCGAAATCTTTGGACGCGGGATATCCAACCACTCATCAGCCCGGTCGGTCCGGATCTCGGTTTCACGAACCGACGTCAGATACTGGTCGAGCCGTCCCTTGTCATCCTTCCCGATCTTCTTCTCAAGCTGTCGGACTTCATCGAGGTTGGCATCGAGCACACTTCCCTTTCGTCGCAAGGCGCGTCGCTGTGCCTTCACCCCGTCTTTGGGAACCTCAAACAGATGCGCGAAAATCTCCCGGCAGCGATTCATCGCCGGAAGACGAATGCCATCGGCGGTCCATGAAAGTGAATCGGTATCGACCGAGGCCTCCAGCGAGTGAAAGCGGGTCTCTTTCGAGGTGACCTCAGCCATCATCTGATCCACTGAGATGGAGTTTCGATCCGTAGGCCCGAGCTTACCCCCGGTCAGCCAGATTTTTTCGCAATTATGATGATGCCCCAGCCCACCCGGATGGTGGAGTCCGCTGATCGGGGTGACTACCTTGCGATGCTTTTCCAAAGGCTTGAGAGAACGTGAAAATTCAAACTCTTCCCCCGCCTTGGTGATCTGACAGTCCAACGTGTTCACCCCATTTGGAATATAAACAAAGACGCTCCGACTCACCTTGGGCTTCTTCGCTTCCGCTGCCCGGAGTGGACTCATGCAATCAAGCAATGGAAGGGCAACAAAGCTGCCGAGTCCTCGCAGAGCGTGACGACGGCTGATCAACCAGGATTGGGATTGGATATTGCTCATGGATTCTTGGGTTTGATTCTAGCGTTTGCGCATCAAGTCAGAAAGAGCCACCGCGCGGACCAGTTCCTTCAATCGATACTCGTTCTTATGGGCCTCTGCCACAATCGCGCGCACATCTTCGCGATCATCCACCGTAAGGACCCGGCGCAGGGCATAGGTGCAAAGGTGCTCGACAAAAGCCTGCAGAAAATTTTCACGATCTTCGAGGACGAGCTTCTTAAAATCTGCGGCCCCGTTAAAGGTCCGGCCATTCGGCATCACACCACTCGCATCGACCAAGGGATTTTCACCCAGCCCCTTCTCGACCCGCTCATGAGTTCGCCAGCGCCCGATGGCATCGTATTCATCAAAGGCCAGACCGAGGGGATCGATCTTGCGATGACAGGCCGCGCAATTGACGTCGCTGGCATGAGCTTCGATCTTTTGGCGAATCGTTGCCTTGGGTTCGTTCGGCGGATTGGGCTCGATGGCATCGACATTGGCGGGAGGCGGAGGTGGGGTTTTCCCAAAAATCGCTTCGCTCACCCAGACCCCGCGATGGACCGGGCGATGCCGCGTTCCATCAGAGCTCAGGCCCAAAATCGCCCCCATGGTGAGCAGCCCGCCACGATGGTCTTTGGGCTGCAATGCCACTTTTTGAAATCCTGACTTCTTCGGCTCGGGCAGTCCGTAAAACTCACAAAGTCTTGGATTTGCCATCGTCCAATCGGAATGGATGAATGCATCAATCCCTCCTCCTTCCCGAAAAATCTGCTCGAAGTAACGAACCACTTCATCCCGCAAACTTGCCTCCAACCAAACATCGTAGTCCGGGTAGAGTTTGCTGTCGGGCGGGAACATTCCCACCCGGTGCAGTTGCAACCATTGCCGCGGAAAATCCTCCAGGAACCTTGAGATTTTCTCGTCTCCCAACATCCGCTCTACCTCGCCAGCGAGATCTCCTGACGCAGCCTTGGTCATCAATTGATCGTCCGGCATCGAACTCCACAAAAAATAGGAAAGACGGGAAGCCAACTCGAAATCGTTGAGCCTCTCCCGGGGCTCCACTTCACCCTCGACGAGATAAGTAAAATTGCGGGAAGTGAGGATACCAAGCAAGACGACTTGATAGGCCGCCCCCAGCGACTCCCCGGCAGTCCGCTCCGATTGATAAGCTTTCAGGTAGGGCTGCAATTCAGCCCTCGTGACCGGACGGCGCCACGCTCGCTCCGCGAAGCTCAGCAAAGACTCCTCCACCTCTGCTTCATTCGATGGCAAAATTCCTGTCCGCTTCGCTTGCTCCACCTTGGTCACAATCGGCCCCTCCCACTCGATCCAATCGAGCAAGACCATCGAGTAAATTCCATTCCCTTCCTCATCAAACATCTTCGGAGCGGTCGGGTTGAGGAGATGGGTTTCGCTGCTATGGGTGAAAATGTAAGACGGGACCGAAAGCGCATTCCGATAGTGCCCACCTTTCCGGCGATCGATGCCCTCGGTCGCCACCACGTTAAAGTCGAGATCCGTTGGCATTTCCAGAAACACCTCAAACTCCACCACCTGTGGCTCATTCTCTGATGCCAAAATATCGACCTCCACCAAGCCCTCATTGGCAGCCTCCACGGTCCGCTTCCCAATGCGCAAGTGCGCGATTTGACCTCCGGGAGGACGAATTCCGCTCACCTGCATGCGCGCCCGGTAGAGCCCGCTTTGTCCCGGCCCGGTGCGGCCAAACCAATTCGGCCGGAAAGCCTGCTGCAAACGACCTGGAAACATCAACATCCGTAAAGGATGCTTGATGCCAAAACGATCGAGCAGTTCCTGCTCTTTTTGACCACCACGATAGCGAAGATCGGCTGCCGTCTTGCGCACCTTTTTTGACTCCACGACTTGAGATGGAAAAGCACGCGCCACAATCGTCTCCGCCGCCTGGTAGTACCGTTCGACATGCGATGGTGAGAGCGACAACTGCGAACCGATCCGCTCGTATCCATGCCATAAGGGATCGGCATTCAATTCACCCGGTTTTGCGGGATCATATCGGACTCCCAGCAAATCATAGATCGTGTTTTGGTACTCCTTTCGACTCAGCCGGTAATGCGCCACCGGCGGGCGGGCCGCCATCCGCGCCGCTCGGCCTTCCCGGATTTTTCCATCAAGCTCATCAATGACCAACCCAATCTCTTTCAAAGTGGGACGCGGCTCATCCTCGGGAGGCATTTCCCCCGAGTTGATCCGCTCGACAATCTCAGCCCACAAATGCCCGTCGGCGCCAGATTGAAAATCGCGCGACAGCTCATCGATGCGCAAATCACGCTTCGCCTTCTTCGGCCCATGACAACTGATGCAGTGCTGATCCAGAAAGGACTCAAAACCCTCTTTCGAAAAAACCGGCGTCACCAAGGCAACAACGATGAGCAAATAGCGCGTCATTTTCAGAACTTACTTCTTGGGAGCTTTGACCGAAGGGACCACCAATTTGCGCGCCCAGATATTCCGAAAGCGCACCGGGTTTCCGTGATCTTGAAGCGAGAGCCCGCCGGACTTCGCCTTGCCACCCTCCTGAACTGCGAACTGCGTCACGATGCCATTGTGCAACACCGTGATAGACCCAGGCTGAATCACTTTGCCACTCGCATCTTTCTTCTCCCGAATGCAAATGACGTCATAAGTCTGCCACTTGCCCGGACCACGACTGGCGTTCACCAAAGTGACACTCTTCTTATAAAGCGAGGAGGCCTGCCCATCCGGGTAGGTGTCGTTGTCAAAGGAATCCAAGACCTGAACCTCGGGATATCCACCAATAAAAACGCCACTGTTTCCCCGTCCCTGACTGTTGCCCTTCACCTCAGCGGGCGTGCACCACTCGATATGCCACTGGCAATCTCCCTCAACCTGGTCGCGGGTTTGGATCGCTCCGGTTCCGCGTTGCACCTCCATAAAGCCGTCCTTCACCTGCCACTTCGCCGCATCATTGCCATCCTTCCCCCGTCCCTTCCATTTTGAAAGATCCTTGCCATCAAAAAAGACGATGGCATCGGAGGGTATCGCCCCCGGCTTGGCATCGGTGGAGAACCCCGGAGGCGTCACCACCGCCGGACGTTCCTCTTTAATTTTTTCCTTACTCCAGCGGCCGGCATCCGAGACGGATTCCTGAGCATAAAGGGAAACAAAACTGGCGAATAAAGAGCTGAAGGCAACGAAGCGGTTTTTCATGAATCAATGAATTAAAATAGAAATGATCTGATCAATCACTCATAATTACGCCCAATTCAGCTCCCGCTTTCAAAACCACTCTCTGCCTCAAATCTTTTCAATGTTAGATTTTTCCGTCCGCAGACGTGATTTCCATGAGGAGCCCGATTCCAGCCATCCTCCCCCTCCATAATGAAATTCTTCCCTCCCCTGACTGCACTTGCGATCGCCTCGCCTGCGGCCAAACTCCTTCCCCTTTCCGATTCTAGCAATGCGGGCGATTGGACTCTCGTGGAGGGAGTTTCCGACGAATTTTCAGGTATAGATCTCAACCTCAAGAAGTGGAACAATCTCGGCCTCGACGGCAACTACCACGGCGAATGGAAAGGACGCGCGCCCTCACAATACAACCCCGCCAACGTCTCCGTCGCCGACGGCTTCCTTATCATTCAATCCCGCTGGCAGCCGGACTTCAAATTCTCCGCCACCAAACTCAATGGCGTCGAATACGGAAAGCCCGCTCCCGTCACAACCGCCGCCATCGTTTCCAAAGCAACGTTCAAACACGGCTACCTTGAAATGCGGTGCCAGGCCGCCAGCGGCCCCGTCTCCTCCTCCTTCTGGACCACCGGCACCGGAGGCGAAATCGATGTCTTCGAACACTTCGGCCACAATCCCAACAACCCCAATTCCGCTTTCCGCTACCACACCTCCTTTCACGATTGGCGAAAAGGCTCCCCCACTTTCAGCAAACGAATTTGGGAGAACGATCATCGCCTCGGCTTCAAAGTCGCCGACGATTTCCACACCTATGGCCTCGAGTGGAGCCCGGACCGCCTCACCATTTATGTCGACGGTCGGGTCATCCGATCCGTCCCTCGTCGTGAGCTTGGCAACAAATGGATCGCCACCAACGAACAGAAAATCTGGATCGACTCTGAAACCTTCGATTGGGAGCTTAAGCCATCCGAACTCAAGGCCTCTGATTTCAATGATAAATCAAAATTCATCGTCGACTACTGCCGTGTCTGGCAGCGGAGCAATCCTTCCGGGCACACTCCCCCGCCACCCAACCTCTTCGGCAACCAAGGCTTTGAAGAAGGGCTTAAGTATTGGGCCGGCGAAGGAGAAATCACCACCGACTCCCTCCTCGGAAAATCTGCCGCCAAACTCACTCAAAAAGGCAAGATCCAGCAAACCGTCAACGTGAAGCCCAACACCACCTACGTTCTCTCGGCGTGGGCCAAGCTCCCTACCACCAACATGAGAGACGCCTGGACCGATGCCTACCTCAACGCAGTCTCAAACGGCTCTCCCCGTGTCAGTCTCAAATTCTTCAAACCGGAATACCATCGCAAGAGCCTGGAATTCACCACCGGCCCCGAAGCCGAAAGAACCACGATTTGGCTCACCAACTTTCCAAAAGCCCACCCCGTCATCGTCGACCACTTCGAACTCATCGAATCAAAATAGATCTTCCTCATGTTTATCCGCCTCCTCGTCTCCCTTCTCATCGTTCAAAGTTCGTCCTCACTGTTCGCCGATCAAAGTTCGAAACGCCCCAACTTACTCTTCATTGCCATCGATGACCTTCGCCCCGAGCTCGGTTGTTACGGATCCAAATACGCGATCACTCCGAACATCGACAAACTCGCTTCGCGCGGCCGCCTCTTTTCGCGCGCCTATTGCCAGCAACCCATCTGCCACCCCTCACGGACTTCGCTTCTCACCGGAACCCGCCCTGACACCAACGGCATCACGCACAACTATGTTGAGTTCCGCGATCTCAACCCCGATCGCCTCACCCTTCCACGGCACTTCCGCGACCACGGATACCAATGTTACAACTATGGAAAAATCTTCCATCGATCCAACATCGACATTGAGCAATCATGGTCTGGAAAACCCAAGCTTTTCCGCCTCGGCTTGCCCAAACCAGTCGGTTTCGCCAATCCAGAAAACCTCAAAAAGCGAAACCAGCAGTTCAAAGCCATGTTTGAAAAATATGGCGAAGCAGCCAAACGCGGTCTCGCCTCCGGTCCCGCTTACGAATCAGGTGACGTTCCCGACACAGCCTACCGCGATGGCCATAACACGGCCGGCGCCATCGCTCATCTCAAGGAATTCGCCAAGACTCCCGACCAGCCATTCTTTCTAGCCCTCGGACTCTACAAACCACACCTCAACTTTGTCGCACCCAAGAAATACTGGGACCTCTATGATCCCAAAAAACTCCCTGCCGGCACCTACACTCCCCGCCCCGAAAACGGAGCCTCCATGGGGCTCCACGCTTCCTTCGAACTTCGCGTCCGGCAGGGTATCCCCAAATCCGGCCCCATCGATGAAGACCTCTCGCGCACCCTCTTTCACGCTTATCTCGCCTGCGCTTCCTACATTGACGCTCAAGTCGGAATGACGCTCGATGCCTTGAAGGAAACCGGCCTCGACAAAAACACCATCGTGGTCTTTTGGGGCGATCACGGTTGGCATCTCGGTGACATGGGCGTGTGGGGAAAGGCCACAAATTATGAGATCGCCACGCGCGTCCCCTTCATCATCTCGACTCCGGGCATGACCCAGCCCGGCACAAGGACGAAGGGAATCGTAGAGCTTCTCGACATCTTCCCCACCCTCTGCGAACTCAGCGGGCTCCCGAAACCAGACGGCCTCGAAGGAAAATCCATCGCCCCCCTTCTCAAAGATCCCGCTGCCAAATGGAATGAGGTTGCCCTCACCCAATATCCCAATCCCGCTCTCCGCGAGTGGGCCGCCAATCCACTCTCAAAAGAAATGCGCGAAACCTTCTTCGGACCTCTCATCGAAGAAGTCGAAAGCCGCATCAAAAAACAGATGGGTGACAAGTGGGATCGCGACTTTTTCGAAAACCACCTCATGGCCTATGCCCTGCGGACCGACCGCTACCGCTACATCGAATGGCGCGACCACCGCGACCCGAAATCAGCCCCCGTCTTCACCGAGCTCTACGACCACCGAACCGACCCTGGAGAAACAAAAAACATTGCCTCTCAGAATGCTGAGACCGTCTCACGACTCGGCAAGAAACTGGCCTCGATCAGAACAAAGTAGAGGATTCAGACTGAAAGGTCGTGGATTGTGACCTTCGGCCCCACCAATCCCTTCAGATGGGAGTGGTGGGTAAAGATCAGGACTTGGGTTCGTTGACTGAGACCGGCAAGGACTGGCAAGAGAGCCTTGGTCCGCTCGTCATCGAAGGTCATGAGAAGGTCATCAAGAATCAGCGGAATGGGCGCATGATTCGCGAGATGGAGATCAATCGCCGCAAGCCGGAGCGCCAGATAAAGCTGATCGCCGGTTCCCTCCGAAAGCCCACCGGTCTCCACCATTTCTCCGCCGGCACGAATCGCCACCAACTGAGGCTGGCCCTTCGCATCCAACTGCGCAGCCACTCGCTCAAAGGCGCCGCCGGTGAGATCTCGAAAATAATCAGAGGTCTTGCCAATCATCGGTCCTTGGGTTTTCTGGCGATAGTCTTCGACCTGCTGCTTGAGAAAATCGATGGCATACTGGAGCTGCCGGAACCGCACCGTGTCCGACACCACCGTCGCCAAAGCATCGGCCGCCCCTTGCTTTTGAGCCGCTGCCTCATCACTGGCTTTCAAAAGCTCTTTCTGAACTCTCAATTGCTCTTCGAGATCGACCCGCGCTTCGTCCCGCGCCATTTGAAGCGCCTCCTCGGATTGACTGAGACTCTCCTTCTCAACCGCCAACTGGTCTCGGTCTTGCGCTTCCAGCTCTGAGATGAATTCGACGGGCTCCTTGGCACCGGCAAGCCCCTGTAAGGCCTCCTGCTGGCTCGCAAGTTGGGCTTGCAAGGTCATCCGTTGTTCCACCTTGGCGATGACCTCTTCCAAATCATCCGAGCCCGTTTTTTCGACCAAGACATCGAACTTCTTTTGATCCGCTTCCCAAGCCAGTTTAATCCCGGGAAACTCCCGCTCCAAATCCTCCAACTCACCGGTCAGCGTTCGGGCGCGATTTTGGTCAAGCTTGGCGTGATCATAGAGGGCCGCAAGAGAGGACTCTGAGGGCTCCACCTCAAAAGTCGTTGCCGTCTTTTCCAGCAGATCCTGGTAATCCTTCACCGCCGAAGCACGCGCCTGAAAATCCAACAAAAGCTCTCTCGCCCGTGCTCTTTCGAGCAACGACTCCACGGCCGCACGAGGCGGAAGATCCACCGGAGTTCCGGTCTCCTCACAAAGCGCCGACCACTTTTCTTTTTGATCTCCCAACTGTTCCGAGACCTCCTCGATTTCACGAAGCACCCGCACCTCTCGCAGCTCATTCTTCGCGAGAAGCCTGGAGAGGGTCTTTCTCTCCCCTTGCTCCTCGTGCGCTTTTGCCAGTGAGGATTTCAGAGAACGATAGACAGTCGTAAAATCCCTCCCACCAAACTCTTCCAGAATGGCCGCTTCCTGCTGGCGGGTTCTTGCGATTCGGCTCTCAAGTGAATCTCTCTCAGTGACAAATCCGCAGAGCTTTTCCCAATCCTCGCGCCATTCCAGCAACTCGACCGGCAATTTTCCAAAGGAAGATCCTGGCCACGAATTGCTCCATTTTTCCAGTTCACTTGAAGCTTCTTCAAGCTCAGCCAACAGAAGCTCCAAGCGACTTTGAAGGCGGGCGATCTTCAGTTGATGACCTGCCACCGTCGCCAGTTGATCGGCACGATCACGCAAGGCATCGGCCACTTTGTCTGCACTTGCGATGGCCCTTCCCAGAGATTCGTCAACTTCCCGGGACTTCAAAATTCCTTCCCAAATCCCGTCTCTTTCCTCTCTGGACTTTGCCAAGTCCTCGGGCGTGAAAATCCCGGACTCACCGGCGAGCAACTTCAGCTGAACCTCTTCATCCGTGAGATCGGCGCGGACCTCGCTGATTTGCCGTTGCAAATCCCGCACCCTTTCCGAGAATTGCGCTTGCTCGCGCTGCGCGGCTTGAATCGTCTTTGCTCCGGGCACCTCAAGTGAACGAGGATCGCCTTCAACCTTGAGCCGCTTCGTCAATCTCTCCTGCTCACTTCGCAAAGTCTCCAACTCATCTTCTTGTGTCTCCAGGCCACGATACTCGGACGAAAACAGATCCAAGCGACGCACTTGCTCTTCCAGGAGACTGAGGTCCCGGGGATCGGATAAGCCATCGCGCTGCGATTCGAGCTCAACTCGCAGACCGGAAAGGTCTCGTTTCAACTGACTCGATTGCTCGTCGAGCTTCGTTAAAATCTCCGCGAGCCCTTTCAGCCGGGCTTGATCAGCAGCCTTAACCAGAGGCAATTTTTCAAGATCCCGCTCGGTCAACTTAACCTTCAACCCAGGAAGCAACTCCAGGTTCTCCAAGTGCTGGGCGGCCCGTCGATGGAGCATTTCAAAGTCAGCCGAAGC
This sequence comes from Akkermansiaceae bacterium, assembly GCA_965657795.1. Lineage (GTDB taxonomy): Bacteria > Verrucomicrobiota > Verrucomicrobiia > Verrucomicrobiales > Akkermansiaceae > SW10. The sequence continues at coordinate 34,500 of CBFHQJ010000033.1, read as the reverse complement.
CGCCAAAACTTTCTCATAATCGCCCACCTTTTGAAGAGCCTCCTTGCGGGTTTCGATCTGCGTTTTTTTAAGCTGATACTCTCGACGGCTCACCTCGAGCCGCGCTTTGATTTCACGAGCTTGCTTTGGGAAATCGCCCGGAAAATCCGGGACCTCAATCGCTGCAACCTCCCCTTCCAGCCGACGAATTGCCGACAAGACCGGGATGGCCCGCAAACACGCTTCCACAAATTGCTCCCTTTGGCGGTGCTCCCGATAACGCTGGCTTTGCTCATCTAAAGCAGCTTGCGCCTGCGCCACGTCAGCATTCAGTTTTTTCCAGACTGTCGCAGTTGTTGTTTCATTTCGAGCCGCTCGTTCGGCTTCCTTGAAAGCATTCAGCGCCGGGAGAATCGTAGTCTCCTTTTTGGAAGCTCCACGGCAAAGCATGCCCGCCTCTTCCTCCAATTTCTTGATGGCATCATCAATGGGTGAGCCTCCCAGGCTTGCCGAAAAGAGAATCGTTCCCAGGTCACCTTCGCCCGACAACAAACGACCCGCACCCTCGCGCAAGGACTCGGTGTTCAGCCCGAACATCTGTTGGAAAAACTCCTCGTTCACCGCCTCCAGAAAAGGCTTCAGCACAGACTCCTCGAGGGTGCTCTGCGAAGCGTCCAGCAAGGTGTTTTTGAGCCCCTTCTTGCGAAAGAGGGTGAGCTGATCAGAACCGTGCGAAACCGTGGCTCCAACGAGCAACTTGGTATTGGCATGAAGAAAGTTGTCCGGAGTTCTGGAAGGAATTCCGAAAAAGAGTCCATTGATGGCGCGGAGGAGTGAGCTCTTCCCCGCTTCATTACGACCATGGATGAGATGAATGTCGTGATCCGACTTTGGAAGCTCCAGCGAGAAGTCGCTGAAGGGGCCAAAGGCGGGAATGTTGAGGGAATCCAGTCGCATCGTTTATTGGGTCTGACTGGTGACAATGCTGTGGAGAACAATGGCGGCCACCTCTTCCTTCAAATCAGAAGCTTCCTCCAGACCGGTAATTTCCTCGAGTGCTTCAGCCGGAAGTTTTTTCGATAAGTCCGCAACGGCCTTCGGCTCCAGACCCGGCTGAAAATCTTCAAGAGCTGCAAGAACCAAGGCCGTCAAATCGTCCCGGCGAGCCAGCTCCTCGAGATCATAGGCGGGAGTGGTTTTTAACTTCAGGCGCTCGAACCAGAGTTGACCCGGATCAATCTCAGCCGTCAGACTAACACATTGAGCCTGCCACCGGGAAAGGTCGGAATGCAAAATGCCATGCAATTCAGTCACTCCACGCAAGGTCAACCTAATGGCGAGGAGCCGGTCGTCGGCCTCGCGATAGGCCTCCGAAATCGCATCACCAATCGCGTCCAGTAGCGCATCGGTTTCGGTCATGCCGGTGAGATCCAACTCCAGATGATTCCATCGGACGACATCGAGCGGGACAAATTCATGGAACGAAACTTCCAACCCTTCATCGACCGTGACCAGAAAGCATCCCCGTTTTCCGGTCTCGTTGATCTTCCTCCCCTGGATATTCCCAGAGTAAACAATCCAGGGGGCTTTCGCGATGACCTCCGGCTGGTGAATGTGACCCAAGGCCCAATACTGATAGGCCTTTCGCTTGAGATCCTGAATGGAACACGGCGCATAGGTATCGTGCTGGGAACTCCCGGCGAGACTGGTGTGAAGCAACCCAATATTGAAGCAAGCGGGTGTCGCGTCCGGATAGTCCTGCGCGAGATTTTCCTGCACACTGGCATTGGCAAATCCCTGCCCGTGAATCGCCACCGGGAGATCGGGCAAGATCACAGAGCCCGGCTTCTTGACCGGAAGAAAATGGACGTTATCCGGTGGCGAAAGCGACTTCGTGATGACCGAGGCCGCGTCGTGATTTCCGCTGATCGCGAAGACCCGAATCCCCGCGTCACGCAAGCGGACCATCTGCTTGTTAAAAAAGAGAGCCGTTGCGTAGTCCTTTTGATCACCGTCGTAGAGATCGCCCGAGATGAGAACGAAGTTGACCTCCTTCTCGCGAGCGAGGTCCACGAGCTTGGCGAGCGCGCGCCGGGTCGCTCCGCGAATTGCCTCCACCGGCGCATCCTCATAGCGCGACAATCCGCGAAGCGGGCTATCGAGATGGAGATCAGCGGCATGGAGGAAAGTGAACATGTCCGCCCCGAAAATGTCGTTCGCCACTGTCTGGGTCGAGCGAGGAATGACCCCGAGAGGACTTTTCTCGATGGATCTCTCCATGGAAATCGGTTGAGATCAGAGAATGCGACCGCTTCTGCTCCTCCTCTTCACCATTTTGCCACTTCATGCCGAGTGGATCGACTTATTCGACGGAAAGTCGACGGACGGTTGGACTCCCCGCGCCAAGGTTCAGCAATTTGAGGCCATTCAGGGCGAACTTCACCTTTTGTCGAAGACCAATGTTTGGGTCACCACCAAGATTGAGATGAGTGATTTCGAGGCCGAGCTTGAAGTCTTTCTGCCCGGGGAAAAGGGTTTCAATTCCGGCCTCGCTTTCCGCTGCCAGGGGGCCAAAGGAAAACCAAAAGGCTATCAGATCGAGATCGACCGCAAGGCTCCCGGCGGAATCTATGGTATCGGGCTGGGTGGTTGGCTCACCAAAAAGAAGGGAACCTTGAGGGAAGGCGAGTGGAACCACTTTCGCGTCATCGCGCAGGGAGACCGGATTCAAACCTTCGTCAATGGCGAGGCCATCGCCGACATCCGCGAGAAGAAACAACTCAAGGGATACTTCGGCATTCAACACCACGGCAAAGGGGGCGTTGTCAAATTTCGAAAAATCCGCGCTCGCAAGCTCGCTCCCGAAACCTCCGCTCTTGAGCGCCCCAACATTCTCTGGATTGTCGCCGAGGACCTCAGTCCCGCGCTGGCCTGTTACGGCGACCCCGACGCACTCACTCCCAATCTCGACGCCTTCGCCAAGGAGAGTGTTCTCTTCACCCACGCCTTTGCCGCTTACCCGGTCTGCTCACCCTCCCGGTCCTGCCTGATCACGGGAATGTATCCTTCCACCACCGGGACCGGCCAAATGCGCTCGGCCTTTCCACTCCCAAGCGGCGTGAAAGGCTTCCCGCAATATCTTCGTGAAGCCGGATACCACACCACTAATAACGTCAAGACCGACTATAATTCCGCCGATGCGGGACGACTCACCAAGGACTCGTGGAATGAATCAAGTTCGAAGGCCCACTGGCGATCACGCAAAGAAGGCCAACCCTTCTTCGCGATCTTCAATGACATGACGACTCACCAATCGCGCACGATGGTTTGGCCTCACCAGGTCTTCAAACGTGAGATTCAGACTAAGCTTTCTCCGAAGGAAATTCACCACCCGAAGAAAGTACGAGTTCCTTCTTACTACCCGGACACACCCTTGGTGCGACAAGAACTCGCCCGCTTTCATGACTGCGTGACCTTGATGGATCGCAATACCGGCCAAATCCTTGATGAACTCGAAAAGGACGGACTCGCCGAAGACACCATCGTCTTCTTCTACTCCGACCACGGGTCCGGAATGCCAAGGCATAAGCGGCTGCTTACCGACTCCGGCATGCGCGTCCCGCTCATGGTCAGAATTCCTAAAAAGTGGCAGCATCTCGCCCCGGACTTTGGGACTCCGGGCAGCCAAAGCAACAAACTGGTATCCTTCGTTGATTTCGCCCCCACCGTCCTCGCCCTTTGCGGAAGCGATTGTCCGGACTACATGCAAGGAGGCAACTTCCTCGACCAAAAAAATACCCGCGAGTGGGTTTACGGTGCGCGCGACCGGGTCGATGAAGTGTTCGACTGCTCCCGCTCGGTTCGAAACGGCCGCTGGCTTCTCATCCGCAACTACCACCCTCACCTCGGGTGGAACCAGCCCTCGGTCTTTTCTGATCTGGGTGAAATTCGGCGAGAGATTACCAAATCCAGAGACACACCCGGAGCACGATTCAACCTCGAGCAAGTCCACTACATTGCACCCTATCGGGCACCGATCGAGTTCTACGATTGCCTCGCCGACCCTGAAAATCTTCACAATCTTGCTGGAGGCGAAATGAGCAAGGATCAGAAAGTTCAATTGGAGAAAGCCCAACGAGCGCTCGCAAGAATTAGGGACCAAACCCGCGATCTTGGATGCCTTCCAGAAGGAGTGATGGCGGAATTAGTAGAGAAAAATGGAGAAGCGGTTGCCGATATCGCCCTGACCGGGAAGCTCAAATTGCCTCGTATCTGGAAGGTTGCCGAGGCCGCCGGGAGAGATACCAAGTATGCGCTCAAATTCTTTGGAGACCCCGATCCTTCCATCAATTTTTGGCTGGCCAACGCGCTCAAATCCTCTCCTCCAGCGCTCTTACATCAAACGATCGCTGGCCAACTTGTCAAAAAGATGGGCTCCACGGAAGCCATGATCGAAGCGGCAGCCTGGCTTGGACAAGGAAGTAACCATTCAGGGGAGGCCATCGAGGCCCTGATCAATGAACTCGACAACAAAAACTGGCCGGTCGCGCTCCGGGCCTGCCGCGCCATCGAGTTGCTCGGACCGAAAGCGAAAGCAGCACTCCCCGCGATGAAAAAACTCTACCTTCAAAATCGCTTCAAAAAGGGCGACGCCGCTCTCTTCCTCGCCTTCTCATCCGGGGCCTTTCTCGAAAAACACGGCGAAAAAACCGAGCCATGGGAATTTTTCCCGAAACGATGAGAACTCCTCATTACGAGCGCGTTAAAATTAGACTGGTGTTAGAAATTCTTCCGGATACTAAAGCATCTTAATGAGGAAAATACTCATCACCCTCTTCTCCATTTCAGCCATGGGCTTCGCAAATGCGGCTTCCATCGCCATGAATTTCAGTGAGAACAACGGCAACCAGTCTTGGCTTGCCCCGGACACTCCAATCGGCCCACTTGGGATTCTCTCCGGGAATTTCAACAGCAATAATAACCCTAATCCAAACGGCCCCGGCAACACTCTGACCGGGGACCTCGCCAGCGGAACGGCAACCAACCTCGTCGACAGCAACGGAAATGCAGTTGCGGCTACGGTCGAGTGGTCATCCGCTAACGCCTGGTTCAACAGTAGCGGCGTCGCTACCGATGAAGCGCGTCTCTCGGTTGGCTATTTGGACGATGGAGGGAGTGGTGCCTCAGTCACCATCAGCAATATCCCATATGCAACTTATAGTGTTTACGTTCTCCTTGGCTCTGATGCGGGTAACGAACACAACTCCGAGGTCCCTCTCGTCAATGGCAGCCCTGTTCTTGGAGCTGATTTCCCGGCATTTGGCAATCTCGTGGGCTCTGGTGGAGGCTGGATCGAAGCCGATGGCACGACCCGGGGTAACTACGTTGTTGTCCGGGATCTTTCCGGCGGAACCGCTACCATTGCGGGACAAAACAGCACCGGAAACCGGATCGGTATTTCGGGCTTTATTATCGAGGAACAAGTCATCCCTGAGCCTTCCTCAGCACTCCTCGCTCTTTTGGGAGCCGGACTTTTGGCGCGCCGCCGCCGATAGTTACCAGCCAATCGTTTTCAGTAACCACATGGCCCCGTCGATCAATTCGATGGGGCCATTGTTGTTTTCAGGCGATAGAAAATCGGTTCACTTCCCGCAGGCGTTCTGGTCAGGATACGGGTTCGGACACCAGAGGGATTATTCCGGACGCTGGATGTCTGGGTCAGATCTTCGACCGGAACCCAATTACTGAGATTACTCGACGATTCCACCACCGTGGTGAGGTCTCGGCCCTCGAGGTCCAGTGATTCGATCAAGACGAGCCGATGGTTGCCACCAGGAAGATACTCTACCGTCATGGGTTTCGCTCTTGAACCAGGATCATTGGGATTGGACTCGGTCAGGTATTCTTCCAGATTGGTGAGTCCGTCGCCGTCCGGGTCATCTGCAGCTCCTGAGAGCGAGATGCTCCCAAAATCGTTCAGCCAAGCGGCGAACTTTGCGGACGGATCCAAATCTTTCCACCCGATGGCCGGGTCAATGATCGCCTGAATCTCATCCGCGCTGTCGCTGATCCGCGAACCGTAACCATTGGTCTGGCGGTAAAAGCGGATGTCCGACGGATCCTCCGACTCGCCGGTCACTGGAATCAGATTCCAACCAGAATCGTCATTTCCAATAGAGAGCCCCCCCGCATCGTAGAGAACCCCGTTGAAGCGATTTTGATCCGAGGGGACCACCGCGGACGAATACGAGGCATCCACCGAGAAGGTCACGCCCGCCAACTTCCAGGTGGGCCCGTCTTTGATAAACCACCCACCTCCCGAGTCCCGGGGAGACACCATGACTTCGTCCTCACCAAGCACGTCGGAAAAATCGAAGTGTAGCAGCTCATGCCCACTCGATGCCACGGCAGCTCCACCGACTTCGTTGCGGCCCCAGCGGGATTTTTGAGTTGAATAAGCCCCCCATTCCCAGCCTCTCCCCGCGACTTCCGCGCCGCGATCAATTCCCCGCCCATGTACGACCATCTCTTTACCGACCTCATCGGATTTCGTATAAAGCAGGGCGTAGTCATCGAAGGTTTCCCAGATCTCAAAAACCCGGAGATCTGAGTCGCCAATCCTGATCGGAATTCCTTTCACCGCAAAAGTCCGCAACTCAACCCCGTTAAAGAAGCTTTGCTGTGTCACCTGTTCCTGATTCGTCCCCAGATGAGCCGCGGTGATGAAGTGCTTTGGTGAAATGATAGTGGCATGCGAGGTCAGATACCTCAGCTGATACTGCCAACCGCTCCCGGCGTAATCGCCGGTCGGCGCGACGCGGGTATTCGCAGCGGGGCTCACTCCGTCGCGAAAAATCAATCCACTCGCCGGAAGACCTGCAAGGACCCATAGCGCTATTCCCGGTATTCTTTTCACGATAATTCCAACCTAGCTCTGATTCGCCTTCCTGTCGCCCCAAAGTTGGTCGGAAAGCTAGCCGAAAAGCCCCGGATCTCCGGCCTGCTGGGCGAGATAGCCTGTGTCTTCCTCCAATACTCCCGCATCAATCGCCTCATGCACCAATGCATCACAGCGTTCATTCAGCTCGTTACCGGCGTGTCCCTTCACCCACTTCCAGGTAATCGTGTGATCTCCGGTCGCGTGATCAAGCAACTTCCAGAGATCTCGATTTAACACCGGCTTCTTATCTGACTTGATCCATCCCCGCTTCTTCCAACCTGCCAACCATCCCTTCGTCATGGCATCGACGAGGTATTTGGAATCCGAATGCAAAGTAATCGCGCAAGGCTCCTTCAGGATTCCAAGAGCCGTAATGGCCGCCATGAGTTCCATGCGATTGTTGGTGGTGTGATCGTAGGCACCCTTAAGCTCCTTGCGATGCCTGCCAAAAATAACAACCGCTCCGAATCCTCCCGGCCCGGGATTTCCGCGCGCGCCGCCGTCGGTGTAGATTTCGACCTTTTTCATAGAGCAGTGATTTTGACCTCACACATCTTGCTCACCGCCTCGAAATCCTCCTGCGAGGAAAAGGACGACTTCGGAAGGATGAAATACTGGTCTTTCTGGAGATAGAGCAAGATTCCCTTGGGCGACAAGTAGCGATCTTCAAAATCCGACCACTTCAGGGTCTTCTCGTGCCCCTTGGACTCTTGGTGGATTTTTTGATCATTAAAGTTCCAATTGAGTTCCTGCCCGGCTTGGGGGGATGACTTGGAACCGTGAATGAGGCGGTATTGCCAAAAGGTCTTGCGCATAAAAAGCAAGGGGCCAACGAGGATACACAAGAAGCCAAAATTCTGCTCGTCGAGGTAAAGAAGCAGGGCCCCGATCGGCACCAGGATCAGGTAAAAGTAGCGAAACATCAAGAAGATGGGATGTCGGTTCCGCATGTGCATTGCCGAACCCAACTTCAGGGTTTTGACGTCAAATCGGCTCGTTGCTTGATACTCGCTCATGTGCGCCGCCAGCCATAGCCTCTTCCTTTGCGCTGGACAAGAGCGTGATCTCCATGACTTTGTAAACAGTATGAAAACATTCGTTTCAAGATTGCTGTTATCGTTCGTGGCAACCGCCGCCCTTCTTCCTGCCCAGGAGACCTGGCTTCTCGAAATGCCCAACAAATACAGTGACTACCTGATCAAGAAGTCAATCGCAGGCGACTATGACACCGTCGCGGGAATCATCGACAAACTGCCCGCCCTGGTGACCAAGAAACAGATCCGGGAGGTCGACCTGATTAAATGGAACGCCGAAGGCGGCAAAATCAATCAGAAGCGGGAAATCAATGAAGATGGACGCATCTTCAAGGCCGGAGCGCGTTATTATTCCATCAGCGGCCAAAAACCGGACTTCCGCAAAATCAAAATCACCGACATCCCTACCAAGCAGAACCTCGAAATCAGCACTTACGGGCTTCTCCCACGGGCCTGGACCCCAACCTTTGCCCACCGAAGAGGTGAGCTCACGCTCCTCGTTCTGGAGCGCCACGCCGACTCCCCCACCGCCACCGTTTCACTAGGAAACATGAGGCAAATCGAATTCGATGCAGGGGAGAGCAAGGAGAGTGTCTCGTGGTATTCCACCGACCCGCTCGATACCAAGGAACTGTCCTACTCATCCTCGATTGCTCTGGCCGCGAATCCCAAGGTGCAATTCATCACCAGAATCTTTTCGGAAGTAAAAAAGGATGGTGATTCCCTCCTCCGGATTGAGGCCAGCAGCGGAAGCCCCACCGCCACCGAATCGATCGCGCTTCACCACAACGAGGCCAAGTTCAAGGGGCACAGTGAGACCACCGGCCCTCTCAAAAAGGAAACCATCAAGGTGGCCGACAAATCCTACACCAAGGAAGGCGAAGTTGGTGCTTGGACGCTCAACCTCAAGAGCGGCGAGTAGTCCATCCGGTCGCCCCCGGAACCTGGGCAAAAGAAAATCCCGGAGCGAGTAATCACTCCGGGATTGTCGTTTGTAGAAATTGGTAAGCCGCTCCTAGCGCTCCTCAATTGGAGTTACTTTGGAAAGCTCGGATGGTCCGACATACTTGGTGAGCGGACGATAGAGGCGGTTGTCTTCGAGCTGCTCGAGAACCTGTGCTGTCCAGCCAGCCATGCGGGAAATTGCAAAGATCGGCGTGAAGAGGTCGGTTGGAATCCCAAGTGAGTAATAGACAGTCGCGGAGTAGAAATCGACGTTGGCATTCAAGCCCTTGCGCTCGCGCATCATGGTCGCGATACGCTCGGACATGTCGATCCACTTGGAATCACCCAGTTCCTCGGTAAGCTTGATCGCCATCTTCTGAAGATGCGGAGCACGAGGGTCAAGGACCTTGTAAACCCGGTGACCGATCCCCATGATCTTCTTTTTATTCTCAAGGCAGTCTTCAACGTAAGCATCGACCTTATCGAGGCTGCCGATTTCCTGGAGCATCTTGATCACGCCCTCATTCGCCCCGCCGTGGAGAGGCCCCTTGAGAGTTCCGACCGCTGAGGTCATCGCCGAGTAGAAATCGGAAAGGGTCGCAATGGTGACGCGGGCCGAGAAGGTCGAAGCATTCATGCCGTGGTCGGCGTGGAGAATGTAAGCGATATCAAGCGTCTTGGTGGCGGCCTCGGAGGGTTCCTCACCGGTAATCAGATAGAGAAAGTGACCCGCTTCGGAAAGATCGTCACGAACAGGCGGGAGATCGAGCCCCTGACGCGCCCGGTGGTAGTAGGCCACGATAACAGCAGTTTGGGCACACAGGGAAATCGCGACCTCACGGTTCGCATCCTGATCCGGCTCGCCCACTTTGGCGCGCTTATCGAAAAGTCCCAGCATCGAGATACCGGTCCGAAGCACATCCATGGGGTTCGCGTCGCTCGGAGCAGCTTTCAAGAAATCGACCACTTCCTGCGGGATCTCGCGGTGGCTGCGAAGGCCCTTCTCAAATTCAGCCAACTCGCTGGCGTTCGGCAATTTGCCAAAGTGAAGGAGGTAAGTGGTCTCCTCAAAACTGCAGTTCTCAACCAACTCATCGATCGAGTAGCCCAGGTAAGAAAGACGCCCGTCAAGCCCCTCAACATTGGAAAGTGCGGATTCATTGGCAATAACTCCTTCGAGACCTTTGGCGTAATCAGACATAGATAATAAAAATGGTAAAAGTTTGAGTCAAAGAGCAATAATGCCACCTCCAAGAGTTCGCAAGGGTTTCCCGCAAAGATTGTTTGAGTTTTTTAGTTAGAAAAAATTAACTGTTTCCCGAAGATGGCGATGACAACGAACCACCCGATCCTCGCCCTTGAAACGAGTGTCACCCAGGCAACCCTGATTCTAGCGGATGAAAGCGGGGTTCGGGCCCGGAAATCCTTTCAAAGCGAACGATCGCAAGAGTGCGACCTCTTCGGTCCACTGCAGGAAATTCTTGGGAATTTGTCTGACAACGAGAAGCTCTCTGCGATTGTCATCGGCACTGGCCCCGGATCCTACAATGGAGCGCGCGTTGGCATCGCAGCCGTCCAAGCCATCGCACAGGTTCACGGATGCCGGGTGGCCGGACTCTGCTCCTTCGAGGGCGTCGCCGAAGTCGAAAACCACGATACCGTTTGGGCAGTCGGAGATGCCCGGCGCGGCAGCTACTTCCTCATGCCGGTGGAAAATGGCCGGGCCCAAACCCCACCCCGCTTGCTGGAAGAAGAGCAATTCCTTGCAGAACTGGCCCATTGCGACGGCCCCAAAGTCACCTTCGAATCACCCGAGCGCCTTCCGGAGGGCGTCGATTGTGTGGAGAGCCAATCCAGCGCCGAGGGACTTCTCAACGCATGGCTCGCCCGCTCGCCCGCCGAGCAGGAACATCTCCTCAACGCCTCGGTCGAAGCATTCTACCTCCGCCCGCCGCATATCACGAAGTCCAAGAAAAGTTAGACCGGCTGTGACATCATGTTCAAAAAGAAGTTGATGATAAAGGTCAGGCCGAAGTACCAGGCACAGATCCGAATCGTAGCGGCGCGACTTGCTCCGCAAACCTTATCGACCAGGAAATAGAGCGCGACAACATTCAGCACGAGGGTGAAAATCCCCAAAACTCCCCCAAGCAAAAACTTGGTAAGCAGCGACACCATCAGCATCCCGATCATCACGATCCAGGTCTCTGTGAGTGTTTGCGAAGAATTGGTCGAACGGGTAAACAAGGTGATCAGAAACCACAAAATCGCCACCGACATAAAGATCCCTAAGATTGGCATGCCTTGAGTTAGCCTATAATCGACCGATGAACGCCACAACAATCACTCTTGAGCTTCTTCTTTTAGTTGGGTCGCCCCGAACTGAAGGACCTTTTAATTCTTAGAATCTTTGAGGTAGATTGTGCCCGCGCGGATTCCATCAATGAAGGGGGAATCCTCTTCACTCAAGTAGGGAGTGGGTTCGTAAAGGAAGAGGCCCGCTGCTGAAAGGTCACTCAGAAGCAAGATGCCGAGGGAAAGTTGGGCGCTGATCTTCACAGATCCTGATTCTCTCTTTTTCGCCGAGCAAGTAAAGGAAGGGCGATGAGTGTGAGGAGCGCGCTGGACGGTTCGGGGATGGCGTAGCCGTATTGGAGGTGATCGACTTGCGAAACATTCACCAACGCGAGCGAAGAAATCCCCTCCTCCGCATAGAAGCCGATGAAGCGGTGAGTGCTCGCATCTCCCCTGAGAGATCCCTCTTCTGTAAACCACTCCAAGGGATCGAACTCACCACCTGAAAACAGATTATCACCCGCCGCATTTCTCACACCCGCATCCACGTCCAGATCAAGGTCAGAAGGACTGGTTGCGACGATGCCTACAAACGTCGGAAGCCGTCCCAAATCGTCGGGCAGAAAATCGAAGCGTTTAAACTGAGATATCGTATTTCCGGCAAAGCTAATGGTAGTCCAAGAATCACCCAAATTGACGATGCCGTCAATCACACCATCGTCACCGTCGATGCCTTTGGAGATCTGCGATAGGGGATTTCTGGCGCGAACCGTGGTTCCAAAATAACCGAGATTGTCAGGAGCAGTCACGAAAGGGGTATTCAGAGCCTGATCTTCGAAGTCTTCGAGGTAGATCGTGCCCGCGCGGATTCCATCAATGAAAGGGGAATCCTCTTCACTCAAGTAGGGAGTCGGTTCGTAGAGGAAGAGGCCCGCTGCTGAAAGGTGATGAACGAGAGCCAGCGGGAGAGAAAAGATGAGGGAGATTTTTTTCATAATATGAGAGCAATTTAAGGATTTTCGGGCGCAAGGGCGGCCTCGATCTGGTTCAGGAAGGGAGTTCGCCGGTCCTTCAGAAAGGTGTCGCGGTGCCAGAGAGTGGATCGTTTAAAATCCCCGAACTGCGCTCCGGATTGTGGAGGCGGTTGGTAGGAGGGATCATCAACCCGGTAAAGGTGTGGGGTCCCTTCCCCCGGTTGAAGGGAAGCATCCCCCCAGCGGGCGGATTCCAGGCTCATAAGGGGGCTCACGTCATCAATGGCCTCCTGGAAGATGCTGGTGATTTGGTGATTTGGTGATTCGTTCCATCCACCGAAAAGACCCCACCGGGAGTGTGGAAGTGCAAATCAATCCGTTGCTGAAAAGCCGCTTTATAATCTTCGCGATCTTTCAGGAGACTGTGGGGGAGAAGGGCCCCTTTGTTTCCATCGAAGTAAGTCGAATTATCGGCCAAGGCCGCAGGACTCATCGCGATCTCAGCGTCCCATATGGTAAAACGGAATTTGTCGGTGGTCCCACGGCGGCGGAAGGCTCGCCAGTTATTGCCATTGGAACCCCAATCAGCATTGTGCATATAAAAATTGACAAGGAGGTAATCGAGGTAGGAATCCAGATCAAGAAGACTGGTGACTGGTGTGAAATAGTTGGGATCGGTGGGATTGCCTTGAGCCAGCTCACAGGCATCGATCAACAATTCCCAAGCCCCGAGTGACCCATCGATCTCCACCGGAAGAAAAGGAGAATTTGACTCTCTTGTCTTCTTCTCGCTCTTGATGACATCGTAAGAAGCGGCGGAACCTAGATAACTTTTTGCGAAGTCTTCATCCACCCGCTCGGTGAGATCATAGATCCCCCAGTAAAGACCATTGACGAAAAGATTGACCCAGCGGCGGTGGGCAATGAAATTTCCCGATGCCCCCGAGGGTGGATTCATGGCGCGGAAGGTCTTACGGGCCCAAACCTCACGAACGTAGGTGGCACGATCCCGGGCTTCTTTGGCATTTTCCCTGGGATTCTGTCCGGGAGGATTCGGAAGGCGATAGCGCTGGGTCCAGCTGTCGCCGGTGGGGTTGCGGAGTTGGAGCTGGGCAAATGCTACAGAGGGAGATGTCGTGAACAGTTGATCTGGAAACTCCCATTGCTTTTTACCCAAAAGCGAATTCCTCGCCTTGAAGATCAGGCGCAGATTGTGCTTCGCGCTGATTTGATAGTTCCGGCTGATGGCCCCGCTGATGGTGATTTCGCCCGTTTCCTGGGCATATTGGGCGGGATCGTCAGGATCGCCCGGGGTTCCGGGTGAGATGTATTCGAAGCTGGCGAAGCGCCGCCAATCCTGCCTGAGCGGATCGACCCGCCGTGGGTCTCCGGGAGGCGGTTCAATTCCTGGCCCCGGGTCCTCAGGCAGGATGGTCATCGTGCCCGTGGAATCAGCGAAGACCCCATTCGGCCGACCGAAGAAGTCCTCCACGGGAAGCGATATGGAAAGAGCCGGATAGGTGGTGAGGCCCGTGACCATTTCGGCTTTCTCCTCGGCAATGACCCGTGGGTCCATGGCATAGTCCAAGACTCCCGCCCATCCGTTCGATGCAGTGTTGGCATTCACTGGGTAGTGAGCCGGTCTCACCTGATGATCGGTCGGCAGGGTCCCCGGAGGCGCGGTTCCCAGAATATCGTCCGTGAAAATAAAGCTGCGAGCCACAATGAATGAAGGTGCACAGCCGGGAGCCTGCGAAACCGCGCGGACAACTGTCGTAGAATCGACGGTGAGGGGACCATCAGCGATGGGAGAAGAGAGCGTGGGATTGGAGCCATCGAGAGTGTAATGGATGACAGAACCCGGCTGGGTCGCCGGAGGGGCAAAGGTGACAGTGACACTCCCGCCGGTGAGGATTTGGCCAGATGGATTGACCTCAGGAGGATCCGAAAAGCCGGTGCAGGATTCGAATGAGTTCATTTCGCCCGGCGTGGGCTCGGCAAAAAATCGCAAACCTCCTTCGGTGGCAGGATCAGGGATCACTCCGGCATCGCGGTCAAGCCCCCAGCCCGCCGAGGCATTGGTACGGACGAGTTCGAAATCCCGATGAGCATCGATGATCAGTAGTTCGTCTGGATCTGCCGGATCAGGCTGGGAGAGGAAGAGGCTGTCTCCCGTTGTGCCGAGTCTAAAGTCAGCATGAAACTCTCCGGCCAGTTCGGGAATCGCCGGGTCTTTATTCGAGGCAAAGATGAGAAGGGTCTCTCCGGGAGCAATGGTGGTCCCGGGCGGGAATTCCCAATCGTTGAGGTTATTCTCGTCATCGCTGCAATGCCACCCGGTGAGGTCGATTGTGTTGGGGGTAGGATTGAAAATCTCAAACCAATCACTAAAATCTCCCTCTCCATCCGCAATGATTCCCTGATTGGAAGCGCAAAACTCGGAGATGATGGGTTCGGTGCGGTTGAGGAGGCTCCAGGGGTCGGTGACGCCATCGTTGTCCGTATCGGCGTCGAGAGGGTTGGTGATGGTCTCAAGATCGTTCCAAATGCCGTCGCCATCGGAATCGAGACGCCGGGTGGTGAGGCGGAAGTAATGGGCATCGATGGTGTTGAGGACGAGGGAGCCGCTCTGGTCATTGCCGGAAGGAGGATGGGCCGCTGCGGCGGCGTTGATTCCGGAAACGGCATCATTGAGAAGGGCAAAGTGGGCTTGCTCGACGAGCGGCAGGGCTGAGACCGTGAGACCACTGAACGATGGCTGAAAGGAGACACCTCCCGAGATCAGGAAAAGGTCATAAATCGGCACGCTGTTGTTGTCCTCCATCCGGTAACGAAAGAGAGGAACGATGGGGTGGGTGTCGAAGTCGATTGCCTGATAAACCTGATAAGGCTGACCGTTTTCGCCAATCCAACTGATGAGGGAGTGACCATCATCGTAGGCATTGACCCTAAAAGTGTAGGTGGGGATGTCGGGGCCGACGGCTGGGGGATTCCCCCCGCCGGGAAGGGCCTCAAACACGGCAAGGCCAATCAGCCCTCCGGTTCCGGTCCAGACTCCTTCGGATTGCCAGGGTCCCAGGTCATCCGCGCTTTCAATTTCATATTCCCAACCCACAGCGGCTTCCCACCGGACGGACAGGCCCCCTGTGGAACCACGCACGACAGAGAGAGGGTTTTCAGCGACCGCCAATTCAAAACTCAATAGGAGAAAAATGAAGGCAAACTTTAGAGGAGTAAAGTGAACTCTCGGGGGGGGGAGGGGCTTATCCATAGAGGTGGTTCTTAAACATGATAGCGAGCGTTTCAAGGGGACGTTGATATTTTTCCCTTTATAGATTCTCCGATCCTTAATCGATGGTCACAAAAATAGAGGGATTTTCGATAGCCATTGGAGATCGAACTTCATATCTCCAAACCTAGGTCATGATGAAAGCAAAAGTTTACCTCCCTCTCCTGCTGCTTCTGGGCGTAGTTTTCGCAATTGTTTATCGCGAGTGGAACAAGCCGGAGCCCGAGAACGTCGAGTGGGTTGAGAAGGGACAGTGGTTCAAGGGAAACACGCACACCCATTCCTTGTGGAGTGATGGCAATGACTTCCCTGAGATGATCGTCGATTTTTATAAGCAAGAGGGATACGACTTTCTCGCCCTTTCCGACCACAACATCCTCAGCCGTGGCGAAAAGTGGATGCCGGTGAAGGCCATCGAAAAGCGGCGCAAAAAAGGAGATAGCGGAACCCTGACCGAATACCTCGAACGCTTTGGCGAGGACTGGGTGGAGCTTCGCGGCGAACCCGGGAGCGAAGAGGTCCGCCTGAAGACACTGGAGGAAATCCGACCGCGATTTGAGAACGAGGGAGATTTTCTTCTCATCGAAGCCGAAGAGATCACCGACAAGTTCCGGCAGTATCACATTCACATCAACGCCATCAACCTGGATGAAGTGATCAAACCACAAGGAGGTGATTCCGTGGTCGAAACCATGCGGAATAATTTGCGCGCGGTCAAAGAACAGTCGGAACGGCTCGGTCGCCCGATTCTCACTCACCTCAATCATCCGAACTTTCACTGGTCCGTCACGCCCCAACAGCTGGCCGAAGTGGTGGAGGAACAATTCTTCGAAGTCTACAACGGCCACCCCGGCATCAATCATCTTGGCGATACCAATCATCCCAGTGACGAAGCAATCTGGGACATGGCAAACACCCTGCGGATGCTTGTGCATGATGCTCCCCCGCTCTTCGGAGTGGCAACCGATGACTCCCATTATTACCACGGCGGAAACGTTTCCCCGGGACGCGGCTGGGTCATGGTCTGGGCCGAGGAATTGGATGCGAATCAATTGGTGGAGTCGATGCAGCGGGGAGAATTTTATGCCTCCACCGGAGTCGTCCTTAAGGAGGTCAAATACGATCGGGGGTCGCGCAAACATCAAATTGAGATGACGCCCACCGAGGGAGTGAGCTACGAAACCAAATTTATCGGAACCCGTCGAAGCACTCCGGATAAGACCGGCGAGGTCTTTGCCACCATCCCCGGAAACAATGCGGAGTATCAACTTAGCGGCGACGAGCTGTATGTCCGGGCGGTGGTCACCTCGACACGAGATCACCCCAACCCTTCCTATTCCGATCAGAAGGAACAAGCCTGGACCCAACCGGTCGGCTGGCGGAAGTGAGCGAAAAAAATTAGCTCCCGCGCTTCCAGCGTTTCGACTTCATCTCAAAGCGTTCGAGCGTGCCCGTCGGCACTTCCTCAACCGGGATTCTCAAACTGAAGACCTCTCGCAGGCGACCCTCCAATTCGCGCGCGCCCGAGCCCTCGGCGCGCAAGCGGACTTCCGCCATCGAATTCGCCTCTTCGATCAGAACCTCGTATTCCACGATTCCTTCGACCGAACGCACCACCTCCTCGACAGCGCCCGGATAGAGATTCACACCGCGAACCACCACCATGTCATCGACGCGCCCGATGATGCCACCCTTGAGGGCAAAGTCCTCATCCGGCTGCACCAGATCCCCCGTCCGATAGCGTAGAAGCGGTGAGCCATGACGTCCCAGCGTGGTGAGAACCAATTCACCAATCCCCTGCTCATCCTGGTTGATGACTTCGCAAAAGTATGCCTCATGTCGCACCAGCAAGCGACCAGGGTCTGAAAGATCACCCACTGTCACCGGCCCCACCTCGGTCATGCCGTGATGGTCGATCACCTCGGCATCCCACGCTTCGGAAAGACGACTGCGCACCTCGGGAAGGCTTCCCCCCGGCTCACCCGCCACGATAATTTTTTCCACGCCAAGGCTGCGGGCATCGTCCGCAACTTCGGCCAGGCGCAAGCCATAGGTTGGAGTACAGCAAAGAATTTCAGGGCGTAATCTCTCCATCATCCTGAGGCGATTCTCACTGGAAAGCCCGCCCGCCGGAATGGCACGAACTCCCAGTCCGGCCGCCGATTCAAAACCCGCCCAAAACCCCAAAAACGGACCGAAGGAAAAAGGAAAGAAAGCGGCCTGTCCGGGTTTCACTCCGGCCTTTTCCCAAACCCACCGCCAGTTGGCACAAAGCCATTCCCAGCCCGTCTTGTCATCGAGCCAAATCATCGGCTGCCCGCTGGTCCCGCTGGTCTGGTGAAAACGATGATAGCTTTCGAGTGGAAAGGTCAGGTTGCTCCCGTAAGGCGGGTGAAGTTTTTGATCCGCCGCCAACTCCGCCTTGGTGGTGAAAGGCACCTTGGCCGTGTATTCCTCGAGCGAGGACACCGAAGTTAGTCCGCCCAATTTCTCCTTGTAAAATGGATTGGTCGAAAGTGCCGCGAGCAGGCTGTTGATCTTTTCCAGGCTCATTTTGGGCTCCCGGTTTCCCCGGCTCCGGTTAGAAGATAAACCGCGAAGGTTCCCAACCAGTGATCGCCTTCATAGTGACCGCTGATGGCATCGCGCAGACCCGCCTTTTCGTGGGCATCCGCGATCTTCAAAAGTGCGGGCTTCGGCTCCCCTTCCAGCGCGCTCGCAATGCCCCGCAAATTCCATGCCCGATTCAAATTCAAGCCAACGAGATGAACCAAATGACCATCTTCAAAATCACTAACGGTGACCGGCTTGGTGAGATTTCCCAGGTCAAACCCCGGGAAGAACTTTTCCAGCCAGGCGCGATACTCCGCGGCCGGAAGAACCCGGCGCATGAGGTCGGCCTCGTTCAGTCCGGGCGAAAAAAAATCATTCCCACTCGGCTCATACCTGACGGGATAAGCGATGTCGCCCGCATAAAAGCCCTTCGCCTTTTTGATCAAAAGGTCGACAAAACCCTCATCCCCGGTCGCCCGGGCCCAGTCCAGCATGTGCCCGAGTGCAAAGGAGGACTCGGGGTGAAAGCCGCACCGGATCGGCCAGTCCAGCTTGGGCAGATAGGACTTGGCATTCGTCACGATTGCCTCCTCGACAGGTCGGTAAAAGGAAGCCCATTCCCTTCCCTGGTCATCATCGAGAGAGCGAAGTTCGATTCCCAAACGCAGGGCCCAGGCCCAACCATACATGCGCTCGAAAGAGGGATTCTTCCTCAGGTAAGCCGCCTCTTTTTCGAGCCCCTCGCGGGTGAGCTTTTTGGACAGCTCGGTTCGAACGGCGTGATTCCATTCCGCGTTGGGAAAAAGGCTAATGAGACGAATCAAGGTCCAGTGACCATGCACCGACGAATGCCAATCGAAGTGACCGAAGAAGACCGGCGTGAGCTGGCTGGGAGTTTTAGCATCCCCGGGAGAGCGCAGAACGTTTCCCGGTTTGTTGGGAAATTCGCGATTCAGCCCGGCGAGGGCAAGGTCAACGAAGCGCCTGGCATCGACTTCGGAAAGACGGTTTTTCGCGGGGAGTGACATCGAAGATAAAAGAAAGAAGAGGAGGAGTTTCATCACATCAACTCGATGTTGGTAAACTTTTTAAGGACCACTACCAACAGCCAAAAAAGAGCCGTCGTGAGAGCTGCATTCACAAAGAGGGTAAAATAGAATCCATGCCCCTTGCGCAGCATCCACGGAATGACGAGAAACATCGGAAGGGTCGGCAGGACGAACCAGAATGTGTAGTAGGCATGGTTGGCAATACTTTCGATCCGAGTCGCCTCATCAGGCACTTTGCTTTCATGCCGCATCCAGATCATGGCTAGAATGGAAGTCAGCGGAAGAGCGATGAGAAGAGCGGAAAGCCGGTCACTCAAAAGCTGTAACTTGGTCACCACCAGAATAATGACTGCGGTCAGAAAAATTTTCGCTAAATCCTGAGCATTGGGAGTCAGGACTCTAAGAAGTTCGTTTTTGTCCATTGCGATGTCGCGAGTTTGAGCGCAATCTCTCCGTTATGCAAGTTGCCCGATTTTTTCTGCCTGCCTTTTGTCTGATGGCTGCCTGTTCGGCGGACCCACCCGTCGGGCCCCGTCTTCCCATCGTGAACAACAACCCGCAAACTCCTGTCGTCGCCACGCGCCCGACCACCGGAGCACTGAAACTTACCGCAGCCCAGAAGGCATCGATTGGCCGCAAGATTTGGCAAAACGAGTCGGGCGGAAAAGTCACGGGGCTGACTCATTGGAACGATGGCGAAGAATTCCCGTCCCTCGGAATAGGGCACTTCATCTGGTATCCCAAGGGCTTCAACGGGCGCTGGACCGAGACCTGGCCGGAGTTCGTCAATTACGCAACCCAACGGAAACTACAGGTTCCCGCTGTGGGCCGCAAAGCTGATTGCCCGTGGCCCAACAAGGCGTCCTTCATGCGCGATTTCAACGGGCCGGAATTGGCGGGGCTTCGCAAGTGGCTCGCAGCAAACATCACCATCCAGACTGAATTCATTGCCTATAAATCACGGGCTGCTCTTCCCAAGATCATGAACGCGGCGCCTGCCCGCGAGCGGGCGCGCATCAAAGCGAACTACGACAAGGTCGCCTCCACCGCAAATGGTGTTTACGCTTTGGTCGATTACGTCAACTTCAAGGGAGACGGAACCAATCCAACCGAGCGCTACAATAACCAAGGCTGGGGATTAATGTGGGTTCTCATGGAAATGAAAGATGTTCCGTCAGGCCAAGCTGCAGCACGTGAATTTGGAACCGCAGCCAAAAGAAGACTCGATCTGAGAATCGCCAATTCTCCGAAAGCACGTGGCGAATCGCGCTGGAGACCGGGCTGGCACAATCGCTGCGATTCTTACGGAAGAGCACTTTAAGCGTCTCCACTACTGCGACGTCAGCCGCTTCAAAATCTGGGCGGCCAGTTTGCCGTGCGGTGAATTGGCGTCAACCGCGATGACCGCCCGGGCGGCCTTGATCGCTTCCGCTGTTTGCCTGCCATGATTCAAGGCGGCCAGCTTTGGAAAAAGAGCCTTTTGAAGCAAAGCTCCCTGGGGCTCAAACTTGGTCACATAATCGTCCACCAGCTTGACTACCTCATCGTAGGAATCCTTGTGGAAGACCTCCTTGAGCCCGCGATCCAATTCAGCGAACCCCCTCTCGGCGAGGTGTGCTTTTCGGAAGCCCAATGAATCATCAGGGTCCTGTTTGGCCAACTCCTCCAGATGTTCGGCATTCAGAGAAGGGTCGGCCCCACGCGGAATGCTCTTGATGAGCTCGACGAGAGCCTTCGCTCGTTCGAGGCCCTCTTTTTGATAAGCTTCTTCGAGCGCCTTCAGTCGCGCGACGTGATCCTTTGATCGTCGAATGACTTTGGCCGCATGCTTGAGAGGCCCATCGATAGCTGCCCCGGTCTCACGGGCATAAACGACGCCTTCGGAATTCAGATAAAACGACGTCGGGTATCGGTCGACACCGAATTTCTCCGCCACCATTCGGTTGGCGGCGAGTGGAGAAACCATCCCGGGAGTCTGCTTCAACGGGACGTCGAGAAGGACAGGAACAAAACGATCCACGATGGACTCCTGGAACAAATCCTGAGAGAGCACACGTTTGTTGAATTGGACGCATGCTCCGGAGATTTCGGTGGAGAGAAAGACCAGATAGACGTCCTTCTTCTCGTCAGATGCCTGCTTCCTGGCCTCATCAAGATTCTTGAGCCAAGCCCCTTGAAGAGGCAGGGCCAGAACGAAAGCGAAGGCCAATCGAAACATGGGACTATTTTCCTTTCTTGATCTTGTCTGCTTGCTTCCGAAGTTCATCCGCCTGCTTCTGAAGATCGGAAGCACGCTTTTCGAGTTCACTGATGTCGCGCTTCCGCTTCTCCATCGCTTCGTGATTTTCCACCACATCTTTCATCGCCTGCGCCTTGCGGGCCAATTTTTCGCGCTCGGTTGCGGCATTCTTGAGCGTATCTGAAGCCTTCTTGGCGGCATCGCGGAGCTTCTTCAAATCAGCCTCGGCAGTGGCTATTTTTTGGTCGGCATCCGCTTTCGCTTTCTGCAGCTCTTTCTCCTTGGCGATTGCCTGGACCAAATCAGCCTCCGCCTTTTTGGCGTCTTTTTTCAGCTCATTGATGTCGCTCACAATGGCGACCGGCTTGGAGACGATCGGCTTCCGGGGCTTGGGATTCTTTGCCGCTTCCGCCATCTTTTCAGCGCGGGTCTTGGCCCCTTTGATCTGGGTGGTGAATTGATCCGCCCGCTTTCCGAGATCTGACTCAGGGGCAAAATTCTTCATATCAGCGACGGCAGCGACTGCATCGTCGTACTTCTTCAACGAATAGAGAGCCTGGACCTCGTACATTTTGACCCGCTGGGCATCTTCACCTTTGAGGCCTTTGCCATCTTTCTGTGAAGCTTTGATGATCTCGTCATACTTTTTATCGCGAAACATCTGATTGTAGCGGGCCTGCTCCTGCTTGAGTGCTTCAGCTTTTTTGATTTCAGCGACGTAGCCGGTCTTTCCCTCTTTGTCGGCATCAGCGATAAGCGTCAACTCGGGAGCGTAGTAATCACGAATGACATCTTGTGGCAGCGCCTTCAAGGCCTTGACGTAAATTTCGGCACGCTTAAGTCCCTTCTCCTTTGCCGCTGCTGCGAAAGACTTGTCACGGTTGACGCGAACTTGGTGCAAGTCCTGAAGGTATTTCAGATACTCGTCAACGCTCTCGCGGGTTTCACTTGAGTAGGCATAGGGCCTGCCACGGGCGTCCGTTAAGATGATCGACGGGATGTTCTGAAAACGGTAATCCTGCTCGAGTTCGAGAAGGTGCTTGTGAGCTTCCTCACGCGTCCGGGGAACTTCAAAGAGCACCTGAACGAAATCTTTTTCCATCGCCTTTTTGAAAGGGTCGGTCTTCAGGATTTTCTCCTCAAATGATTTGCTTTGAGGATGCCAACCCGATCCGGAAAAGACCATGAGGACATCCTTCTTGGACTTGGTGGCATTGGCTTGAGCTTCCTTCAAAAGTTCCTTGGGCGCCTTTGCTTGAAGCAAGGACGGGATGACAATCAGCGCGGATGCGAAAAGGGTCAGTGATTTCATAATAATTTGGGTAATTTCTTACTGCGCAAATTCGCCCAGCAACCGTGAGGCGTCGAGTGGAAAAAATAAAAAGGCTCCGGCGAACCGGAGCCTTTTGAAAGTGCTGAATGCTTTTTCAGCGGAAGGCCCTAGACCTCGTCGGCGTGGAGCCAGCGGAAGGACACGATCCGGAAGCGGCGCCCGAAGTTCACCTCACCGTCCTCGGGAACCCGTGGGTTTAAGCCAGTCACCTGGTCGGGACGAATGGGCTCCGGAGTGCGCTGGACGACAGCTTCACACCAAGCCTTCGCGAGGATCTTTCCGTTAATGTCGCGGGACTCACCATAGGCGCGAACCGTGAAAGTATCCGAGCGGGCGGAGAGTCCGGAACCGATCACCTGAAGGATGTCTCCCTGGGTAATATATCCGGGGGTTCCATATCCGGTCGAGGCCGGCTTCAAGAGCTGATCACCCCGGGTGAGGTCGGACTGCCGGGGGTTACCCTCCGCAACCAACCCTCCTTGGTTTGGCAGGTTTTGCTTGGCGATCGGAAATTGCTGGTTCTGACCACGGTTTGGAAGCGACTGCTCGAGCGCGGACTCGATGGCACCGTTACGTCCGGTTGGGTCCTCAGTAAGGCGGCGGTTCACGAAATCAGAAAGTCCGAAGAATGGAGCACGCACTTTAACCTCACGAACGATCGCTTCGGCCAGAGAGTCAATCTCCTGATCACCCAGGCTTCGGAAGCCGGTAAATACTTTTGTCGAGTATTCCGCCTTATCGTTCTCCTGTCCCTGCGGGAAGAGGGTCCGGGGGAAAGGCGTTCGGTTCGGTGAGCCATATCCGGTGTCCCGGGTTGTCGCAAGGAGGGCCTTCCAGGCTTCCTTGTTGGTGGAGTGAACATCAAATCCGCCGTCGATCATAAGACGTCCCGCAGCGCGGAACATATCGTTAAGATCGTTGGTTGGATCGCCATTGCGATCCCAGAGTCGGAGGTTGCCATTGTTGAGCGGGCTTTGGACCGGATTCTGGGCAAAGTTTGCAATTTGGTTTGGCGTCGCTCCGGTGAGGAAGAAATCGGACCACAAGTTGTGATTCACCTCAAAACTCATGTCGAAGATCAGGTGGTTATCTTCGGGAAGATAGAAGACGATGTCACTGAAAAGTTGGGCCCAGTAACCGGTTCCCAGACCTGCCGCAGACCATCCGCGATTGTTGCCGGGAATGTCGACCGGGATTGTCCCGGTGGTGGGAACCTTGGGGTCAGCAACCGAGGTTCCAATCGAGTAACTGGGGTGCCAGACATACTCGGACAACTGCAGGTGACGAAGATAACCGAGTGAAGGAATTCCAACTTCGCGGGTAGGCACCTCGAAGGCAACCACACTATCGACACCAAAGTTGGCTTTTCCAAACGGGAAACCGGTTTGAAATCCGTTTCGGAGAACCGGATTAAGGTTATCCCAGCTAAGTTCATCACTTGGGTTGTCACGGGTGTAAATCCCATGGAAGTAGGGAGCCCGATTTGTAACGTTGTCGAAGGGATTACGACAAATGTAGGAAGCACGAAGGTTCCAGTTTCCAAGGGGGGCTTCCTGAAGGAAGAGTTCATTATTCACGCCCTTATTGGAAGCCGTCTCGTTCAACCAGCGAACCCGGAACCCGTCCCGCGAGAATGGGTGCGGTGGATTACCAGCATCAACGTGGTCCCCGGGACCGGTCAACTGATGAACCACGCCCTGGGTTCCGTTGGGCCACTCAAGCGGGAACTCGTCACCACCACCTGCTTGCAACGAAACACTGGCGTAAACAAGTGCGGGCTCGTTCCGGAAACTTGCAATCGTGGGATTCGGATTATTCTGGAGATACTTGAGCATAAACATGTAGTTATCTGCTCCGTGCTGTTTGTAATCCAAAGGACGTTCCCGGTAGGAGTTAGGAGCCAGAGGCATGAACTCGGATGGCTTGTTGTCCTCGTCACGGGCGAAGTTGGCCCGTGGAGTATTCTGCAAAAGGTAGTCCTTGAAAAGATAGCTGTCGGACGAAGGAGCTTCACGGGCCTGAAGAATGTTGGCTCCGAACTGGTTAATGTCCAGTTCACGTGGAGCTCCACCCATCGAGAAGATGAAGGTCTCACCGGGAGGGATGGTGACAGCCGGAAGCTTGAAGTAGACCTGACCGCCATACTGACCATCGAAGGTGTTTCGACGTCCTCCATAATAAATCTCGCGGGTGAAATTCTGCTTACCGTCAAACTCAACTGTCTTCTTACCATTCAAGAAAAGCTGAAGGAGCATTGGCTTATCGAGACGCATCTCGACGTTGTAGGGATTCCAAAGTCCAACACGCGGATAAAGGCAGAGGCGGAGAGCATGCTCTTGCTCGGAACCGGTTCCGATCGGGTAGGTCGCCAGATTGTAGTAGACACAAGCTTCCACGATCACCGGGGTAATCTTGATCGTTGAGAGATTTCGGGGATCTGCAGGGCGGAGATTTTCCTGATCATAAACGTTCGCGCCACCATTACGGGAAGGCGCTCCCTGCCAAATCCGTTGCTCGCGAATACCAGTCGAGGCGTAACCAAAGCTGAACTCGTTCGCCAGATTTGCCCAGTTCCAGAGAAGCTCGAAGGTTGGGGCGACATCCTGATACTGGGTGTCGTTGAAGTCCTCACCACGGAGCGCGGCGTAGCGCTCGTTCGGAGGTCCGATGAGGAAGTCGTTGGGAGAAACACCAATGTAGCAAGGCCGGCTGGGATCGTTGAGATCCTGGATTTCAGGAGCACCGCCGTTGTCGGTATTGTGAAGGAAAGCCGAGAGGTTCTTCTTCAATCCACCATCGCGAACGTTACAAATCACGCTGCTCGAGAAGCTCGTCATGGCGTGGAAATTATTCAGCACCCCGATCCGGTTGGCCTCACTGATGATCGTAAAGGTCTTTGGCGTCAGCACCCGGGTGTCCCGGTTTTCCTGACCCTGCGCAATCCCTTCGATCACAAAGGGCTCCACGTCCTGCGGGTGAAGCATCCTCTGCATTCCGGTCCCGATGGTGTGATCAATCGGACTGTTCCTGTGAGTGTCGGGGCGTCCCACGTGCGCCTTCTGGTTGTTGGACTGAACCCACCAGGCATATCCACCGTTTGGTCGGATCTCGGTCCTCCCATCGGGGGTGAGACGAGGCTTCTCGGTCACCACCTTGCGGACCCGCACGAAGTCGCGTGGGTTGCGAACCGATCCTCGCGAAACAATCTCAACAGAATTCTGGTCAAGGGGAAGATTCTCGGTCAGAGCATCCTGATACTGGCGTGCTCCGCGCATCTTGTCGCGCCCACCCTCGTTGCCACTGACGAGGTAATTGAAAACCTGATCACGAGCCCGGAAATTGGTCCCGTTTCGCGCATCCTGCAATCCTCCGCTGTCCATGTCACGGGTGAAAGGACTGCCGTTCTGGTTTTGATCGAAACGCGAACTAATCACTCCCATCCACTGCTCATTATTCACACCCTCAATCGCAAGTGTATCGGGGTTGCTATCGAGAATCGAGGCACTCACCGCAATCCGCTGGTCAGGACCCAAATCACGCTGCAATTCACCGATGGCAATCATCAGTCCCAATCGGGCGTTTGCCCGTGCTTCTTCCTGCGCCCATTCAAAGCGGCTGGTCTTCACCGTGAGAGCCGAAAGCGAGAGAAACGCAACGGCCACCAAGGTGAGCAAAAGAAGAACAGATATCGTTGCGATCAGGGCGAATCCCTTGATCGCTTGTCGAGCATTGTGCGCTTTCATGATGAACACTATGTAAACACATTGTGCACTCGTGACAACCATGAAATGAGGACAATTGAGGGACAAAAAAGAATCAAAACACCCAAAATTAAATTTAATCTATTGATATTCAGTTACTTAAAATAAATTGGAATGAATTCGCGAAGCTTTCCAATTTTCCCGCGTCTTATTTAAGGGGACAAAAGTATCTCCCAAAATCCCCGTAAAAAATCTGATTTCTCTCATGTGCTGCTTTTCAAGACCGGTCAATTCCGTCACCCAAACCAAAATCTTCGCCCGCCTCCTGACGCAACAGGACCAGTCCATCGCCTACCAAATGCGGCTCGATACCCCGGAAGACATCGCCATGATCCTCCCTCTTCCGGTGATGGCAGACTCGAAAGAAGACTCGGTCAAATTCATCGACCTCTCCGGCTACGAAAACTTTTTCAGGGATCTCAAAAAGGGATTTCCCGATCCACCAACTCAGTCACGAAGCAAATATGACAGTGCCGAACCGCAAGCCGGGGCCCTCAAGGTCCAAACCGTCGGATCTTTCCAAGCCTCCTTCGTCCCCACGGTTGCCGACTTCTCGCGCCTCGACGAGCGCTTCAAACTCCCCGACGGGACCTGGGAAAAAATCCCCGCCTATAAAGACTACGGATTTGCCGTCTTCAAACTCAGGAAGGGCAGTAAGAAAATCCACCCCATGGCCTTCAGCTTCCCTTCCCGCCTCGCGGAAAAGGCCCAACTCTTTTTCCCCACCGTCCACATTCACGATGGCAAGGTTCACGACAAGGAAGACTTTGATCACCAGCTTTATGCCCAGACTTGGCTCAAAGCAGCTCTACGGGGGAAGGACGGATGGGAGGAATCCCACCAACTGGCCTCACAATTCACCAAGGTCGACAAAGCCAAAAAGCTCCTCTGGGGAGGCGGCCACGTTTACCTCCGTAAAATCCGGGGGCAGAAAAAGAACATCGACGTCATCGCCAAACCGGTTGCGATTGGCGGATAGAGCCTAAATCGCCTTCAAGAGAACTCCCTCATGTTGAAGGAGTTTCTTCTTAATCTCGAGCCCCCCGCCAAAGCCGATCAAGGAGCCATCTTTCCCGATCACCCGATGACAGGGAACGATGATTGAAATCGGGTTCGCTCCGTTGGCCGTGCCCACTGCACGCACCGCCTTGGGGTTCTCCATCTTCTCTGCGAGCTCGCCATATCCTCGCGTTTCGCCGAAGGGAATCGTGCTGAGCTGACGCCAAACCGCGCGCTGAAATTGGCTTCCGCGCGCGTCGATCGCGACTTCGAACACTTCGCGATCTCCCTCGAAATACTCCTCCAACTCCTTCTCCGCCTGATTCAGGAAACGATCACGGGGGTTGTCCTTTGGCAAAGTCGACGGCTCAAGGCGATGACCAAAAAAGAGCCCGCAAATCCCCTTCTTCGAACTCAGCACATAAAGCGGTCCCACCTCACTCATCACCTTGCGGGCCGCCACGGTATGCTCCGGCGCAGTCCCCTTTTTCTTATCCTTTGATGGTTTTGAATTCATGCCGTTTCCTTTCCGCCCCTTTCCAAAATACTTCTCGCTCCGGTATCGCAACCAAACCCGCAAGGTCTCCGGAACCTCCTCTCGCTCAGACTTGGTCAGCTTTTCATAGGCCGCCATGGCATGCTCCCTCGCCCGGCGACACGACTGATTCTTCTCATGCGCATCCCACCGCTTGCGCGCTTCCCGAATCAAGCGGCACGCTTCCTTGATCATTTCGCCCCGCAGGTTCATCGTTTTAAGCTAAGTCGGCCGCGCTTAAAAAAAAGATCAAAAACTTTTGAACGATTTCCGCTCCCGGGAGTCTTTATCCGTGAAACAAGCGTTTACTCGTTAGTTTTTCATATAGGGTGAACAGCGATTTGCTCCGGCCCCGCGAGTGCGGGAACCCGGGGTAAATGCTAAAAAACGCCGGGACTTCCATGCGAGGTCCCGGCGTTTTTGCTTTTATTAAATGTTCCCCCGGCCTTCCCACCGCTATGTCCCTGCACGGAAATGGCCCGCCCAGGGAAAATCATCGAAGCCGAACAACGCTCCAGCATCCAGGAAGCCGACGGCACCCTCGCCGGTCGACTCGGACAAATGTCGCTCGGGAAGCAGGTCATCACCCTCGCCATCTGGCCCCTCCTTGAGCAAATCCTCAGCTTCATGGTCAACACCGTTGATCTGATCCTCGCAACCCGCATGGCCGATGGTGACGCCCGAGTCGCCATCATGGACGCCCTCGGGCTCGGCGGATACGTGATGTGGCTCATGATGATCCTCCAAGGTGCGGTCGCCACCGGAGTTCTCGCAATTATCTCACGCGCCGCCGGAGCCCGAAAACCGGACGAAGCACGCCAAGGCCTGATTCAAGGAATCCTCGCCGGACTTTTCATGGGAATCCTATCCGGACTCATCATCCGACTCAGCCTTCCGCAAATCATCAGAGTCTTTGGCCTCTCCGAAGCCGCTTCCGGTTACGCCTTTGACTACCTCTCCGTCCTCGCCTGGTCCTGCCCTGTCCTTGGCATTTTCTATGCCTGCACCAACGCACTGCGGGCCGTCGGCGACACCCGCACGCCCTTTTTCATCATGCTCTTTAT
The DNA here is from genome assembly GCA_965657795.1 of Akkermansiaceae bacterium. Taxonomy (GTDB): domain Bacteria; phylum Verrucomicrobiota; class Verrucomicrobiia; order Verrucomicrobiales; family Akkermansiaceae; genus SW10. The sequence goes on along the minus strand of CBFHQJ010000033.1, from coordinate 5,511 downwards.
CAACGTGTGCAACGTGACTCTGAGCGCCGGACTCGTCTTCCTCGACCCTCCGCTCGGCGGCTTGGGCATCGCCGGACTTGCTTGGGGAAGTCTTCTCGCCTGGCTTCTTGGTACCATCGTTGTTGTTGCCCTCCTGAGCCGTAAGCCCTCTCCAAAATCTGACGAAATCACCCTCACTCTCAGACAAGCCAGCTGGCTTCCCCAACGCAAAATGATGGCGCGCATCGGTCGGGTTGGCTTACCGCAAGGGATCGAAATGCTCGGCATGTGGATGATCCACGCCTACGTCCTCCGCTTCATCACCGGACTCGCTTTCGATGGAGCCCTCGGCGCACATTTCATTGCCATCCGTGTCGAGTCCCTTTCCTTCCTCCCAGGCTTTGCCATCGGCACCGCCACCGCCACCTTGGTTGGACAATACCTCGGCGCCAACAATCCCAAAATGGCACTCAAAGCCCTCCGCACCGCCTGGATCTTTGCGCTCACCTTCATGAGCGCCATTGGCATCTTCTTTCTTCTCGCACCCGAAGTGATCGTGCGCCTCATCCTCCCCGAAACCGATCCCCAGGCAGCCCAACTGATCTCCGTGGCCGGACCTCTTGTCTTCATCTGCGGGATTTTTCAACCCGCACTGGCCACCACCATCGTCATGAAAACCTGCCTGCGTGGCGCAGGGGCCACCCGCATCGTGATGACCTGGTCCTTCGCCTGCCTGATCCTATTCCGCATCGTCGGGATCACCGTTTACGAGGCCTTCTTCGATCTCACTCTCATCAAGATCTGGACCTTCATGAGCGTCGACCTCTTTATCCAGGCAGGACTCTTTATCACCATCGCCTTTCGCGGCAAATGGCTTGAAGCCAAAGTCTGATCTCACTTTTTGCCCAGAGCGAAGAGAGTTCCGTCTTCACTTCCAATCAAAATGATTCCCTTGGCATAGCTCGCGGCCGCGACCAGAGATTCCCCAAGATCGATCTTCCAGACTTCCTCTCCGCTTTTCAAATCGATGGCGTATAAACGACCGTCGCTCGAACCACACACCACTCCGTCGGTAAAGAGAATCGGCGAACTCTCGACCCGCCCCCCGGTTTTGAATTTCCAAATCGGATCACCGCTCTCCCGCGAGATTGCGTGGATCTTTTTGTCGCGCCCCCCGATGTAAACATTTGTCTTATCAACCGCCGGAGCCGCCATGAAAGGGAACTTACGATCACTATATTTCCACTCCAACTCTCCGGCCGCCAGATCCGCTCCCATCACTTTATTGGAGTGGTCACCCCACGCCACAAAGCTCCCCTCGGTACCCACCGTCGAAACAATCGGAGCTTCGCCCTCCACCTTCGTCAGTGGTTTCCCGTCCGCCAAATTCAGCGTGTAAAGGAAGTGGTCACATCCTCCAAAAACAACCCACTTGCCATCAACCACCGCCGGCGTGCCGTTGATCGGTTGCTCGGTTTCGTGTTTCCAAATCTCCTTCCCAGACTTGGCATCCAGCGCACGACAAATCCCATCGTAACCGTTCATGACAATCCAGTCGGCCTTGCCATCCGGGCTCTTCGTCAGATTCACTCCGGCCGTGATTTTGTCATCGGTCTCAATCGCCCACTTGTCCTTCCCGGTCGCCAATTCAAGCGCATAAAGCTTCATATCTTCGCAACCGATGAAAATGGTATCACCTAAAATCGCCGGGGCCGCTTCGAAACTCTGATCAAATTCACGCTGCCACTTCTTCTTTCCGGATTGCAAATCCACTGCCGTTAGCAGCCCTGCGCTATTTCCAAAAACCACGATGTCTTTCGCCACCACGGTCTCACCCACGATCGCCCCTTCCGTCTGAAACATCCACTTGATGTCAGGTTTCGGAGGCAAGGCCACCCCCACCTGGCCGGATAACCCCGCACCACCACGCGCCACCGGCCAATCGTCACGATCTTTCTTCGCCGCTCCTTTTTCATCAGCCTGGCAAGCCGTCACCGCGAGCGACATCATCGCAAAAATCATCTTCTTCATACCCCCTATTCTGACACAAATCCCCACCCAAGCAATTCAGCTTTCCGGTGGAGGCGAGCAAGCTGGTGAAAACAGGAGTCCGTCAGAGTTTGCAGCCTCTGCAATTGGCCCCCATCTTTTAGCCACAAATGCCCTGGCTCTGTAAAATCCGCTCCACCTTCCAACAGATGCCTACGCCGTCCATCCGGTGACTTGCTTGATATGACACGCCTTGCATCCTTTTGCATTGATAGCGCTTGGATAATGGGTCACTTTGGATGAGTAGAGTTGGTGTGGATATCATGGTCAATTTGTCTACGAATAAATACTGTTCTGCTAAAAATTACGCTGACAACGCTTATCCGGTTGATGGGAGCTTGGATCGCCGTATACGGTCTCCTGTTCGGGACTCACTTTATGTATATGCTGAAGCAAGAGGCCTCAGGGATGCACGTTTTCTTGGCGCTTCTGCCGTCTCTGGTTTCATTACTCATTGGAGTTGGATACATAGTCTTTGCACCGAAGATTGCCGGCAACAAAGCTTCTGAAGCTAGCGAGTCCCAAGACATTCTTTCAGCTGGGCTAGTGCTCCTCGGCGTCTATTGGATGGGTAGCGGGGTATTTCAAGGAGTAGGGAACATAAATTTCTATAAGCAGATTTTCGACTCTACCCGGTTCGATTTGTTCTCGAATTCGGCGTGGTGGGTCGCGTGCGGCAACTTTCTTCAAGCAATTGGCGGGCTAGCTCTTATTGTTGTCGGTAACAAGATGCGCTTACAACGACATGCACACCCCAAAGATAGGTTCTGAGCGGAGCCTCAGATCTATCGGTTGTTGAACTGGCCAAGGGTGGTCTGGCTGAGCGTGGCGCTCAGGCTTTTTGCACTTCCTTTCACGACTCTCCCTCGGTCGCTTATCTGGACTTTTAATGGGCTCAGCCCTTCGGCTCTCTTCTGCTCCGCCGGGTGGTGGAGCGGGCTTTTCCGGACTCTAAGTACGAGGAATGCTGGAGGTGTCCGGTTTTGAGCTATCGCGTCTCACACAGCGGAAGCAAAACTTGACCTTTGGCAGGGAAAAGGTTCTTTTCGTATTTCATGAGGCCAACAAACTAACTCGTCTCGCATTCGTATGTGTAGGTATTTCCAGCGCAAACGCAGCCCTGACCTATTTCGACGCTCCTGCTGTGAACACAACGGTCGGTGATGTCACCTTCACAGGAATCAGTGGAGGTTGGACCGAGCGTATCAATGGGCCTGCCGCAAACGCCTTCAATACCACTTCACAACAAGGCAGTGGAGCTGCTTCCGCAACCGTGACAGGTTCCATGTCATTCGCAAACTTAGCGGCTTCTAGCACCTACACCGATGTTCGAATTTATTACATCGGTAAAGATGCTAAAGCCAACGGTAATAACTGGGATTTCAGCTACAGCTATTCCGGTGGATCTGGTCTGGTTCGTGATGAAATTGACGGAACGAATGTTGACCTATCCAATGGTGGTATTGGTGCTCCGGCCTCAGTCACCGGTGACATTCGCTACATGGTGAGTGTTGCGGATTTCACGACGGATGCCTCGGGCGGAATTACCTTCACCTTTCAGCGCCCTGATTTTCACCGGGATGGCGTGACTGGAAGCAACGATCGCTTTGTGATCGATGGGATAGCCTTTGATACAACCCCAATTCCAGAGCCTTCAACAGCCTTCCTCGCGATCTTTTCCGGTGCCTTCTTGCTTCGTCGTAAGCGCTAGTGCCAAACATTTACTCAAAAACCCGTTCTCCGGAGAGAACGGGTTTTTGTTTTTAGCGATTTTCGTGAGTCAGGATAGATTTAGAACTTTCGAACAAGGGAGCGTGACTCCTATCTCTACTCCTTTACCTTCTAGCCCGCTCTTACGTTTTAACAATTCGCCCCGTGATTAATAGGCTTTGCTTGCGCCACTCAAGGGGGCCAAAAGCCAATCGCGAAAGCGCCAATCGCCAGGGTGGGTTTGTCGAATTTCTCCGCAACCGGTCTAGCTTAATCGCCCTCCAGACAGACTCACTCTTAAGTCAAAACCAAAGCAGCCCGATAGACCCCTTCAAAATCCGAAACCGTCAAAGGTCTCGGATTGAACTGCCCCGTCCACTGCTGCGCAGCCCCGCTGGCCAACTGCCCAATCATCTCCTCAGAAGCTTCGACCGGAGCAAGCTCGGCAAGTTCGCGCAGATGCTCGACCCACTCGATCAGCCCCGGCTTCAATTCGTCGTAAACATCGCCCACTACCTCGGCATTCCAACGCATCACCGCAGGTAACATCGTGAGCACCGCCCGACCGTGCACCACATCAAAATGTGCCGTGAGAGGATTCGCCGAAGCATGGGCCGCACCCAGCATACTTGCCTCAATCGCACTCCCGGCCAAAGCCGAACCGCCGAGCATCTTGTTGCGATCCTCCAACGAAGCCTCGCCCTTCAAAATCGCTTCAATCACCGGCTCGATGCTACGAAAAGCCTGAAACGCAAGCGCCCGCGATTCATCGGTCCCCTTGTTGCAAACCGCGCTTTCCAAAGCATGGGAAAGCGCATCCAGAGCTGTCAAACGAGCCACCCGTAACGGCATGGAACCCGTCAGCTCCGGATCCAAAATAGCGACCTCCGCCAAAGCGCGGGGATCCCCGCAGGCCATCTTCTCGTGTGAGCCGTCCCGGCACAAAACCGCATAACTCTGACACTCGCTCCCCGTTCCTGCCGTAGTCGGAATCGCAATAAAGGGCAACATCTCCCCCTTCGCTTTTCCGTGGCCCTGGTAATCCGACATGACCCCGCCGCCACTGAGCAAAAACATTGCACCCTTGGCGGTATCCATGGAACTTCCTCCGCCAAGACCCACGATGACATCGGGATTCACTCCCCGCGCAAACTCCGCGCATTTTGCGACGTCGGACTCAGTAGGATTTTCCCGCACCTCGTCAAAAACCACCACGTCATTCAAAAGCGCAACGGCCCGGTCGACGTGCCCGGCTTTGACAATCCCCGGATCGGTCACGATCAGGACCTTTCCCGAAACATGTTTGGGAAGGTCAGCCAATGAACCCGGGCGATGGATGGTAATTTGAGATGGAGAGGTCACGATTTTGCTAAGGCGGACACTAACGGCTCCCCACCGCTTTTCAACGCGAGCTTTTAAAATTTCCCATCACTCCTTCTCATGGCAGAATTGCCCTTGGAACATGAAGCTACTCCTTCTCATTCTCAGCATTCTCTCTGCCGCAGCCGATTGGTCTCAATGGCGGGGCCCCGAGGGCAACGGCAACTTCGACCATGAAAAGACCTGGTCCCACCAATGGCCCGAGTCAGGTCCAAAAGTTCTCTGGTCGGTCAAGGTTTACACCGGCTATTCCGGGATCGCGGCGAGCGAGGGACTCGCCTACACTCTGGGCAATTTTGAGGGCGACGATCTGATCCAGTGCCTAGAGGCCACTTCCGGAAAGCTCATCTGGAGTGAGAAATACCCCCAAGACCTCATTCCAAAATACAACCC
>CBFHQJ010000032.1:0-48011 GCA_965657795.1 Akkermansiaceae bacterium | reverse complement strand
AACGTGGATGTCCGCAGTGATAGCCAGTATCAGTACTACACCAGCTACTACACTTACTATGCTCCTAGCAACATGGAGGAGAATCAGACGCCTCAGGCGATGACTGCTCACCAGTCAAGTAAGCCTGAAGCTAAGAGTTCTGGTGCTTCGAAGCCTTCAAATGAAGACCTTTACTAAGAAAAATCACCCTATTATCGGAGCGTGAGTTCCATAACCCCCGAAAAAAAATAGAATGAAAACAATCCTAAGTTTATTAATCGCAGTCCTCAGCCTGGCATCGGTGAATGCTCAAAGCATCAGATCCGGCCAAACTCTTTCAATTTCAATCACCGGTGTGCCAGTGGCTGAGAAAGGGAGACTTGATGCCGTGTATTCCGTCTCCGGGTCCGGTTACATCAATATGTGGATGATTGGATCGGTGAAGGCGTCGGGTATGACAAAAGATGCTCTTGCCCGGAGCATTGCTTCAAAATACAAGGCGGCCGAAATCTATACAAACCCTGTATTTCAGGTCTTCAGTGGAGAAGATGAGAAGACAAAAGGTCAGTTCTTCACCGTTGGTGGACAAATCCGCAGTCCAGGGCAAAGGCAATGGACAAAGGAAATGACCCTTTATTCTGCAATTCAAGGCGCAGGTGGTGAGACCCCATATGCTGCCATGAATCGGGTGAAGCTTTACCGTAATGGAAAAGCCTATGTCTATGACATGAAGCGCCAGGATCACAAAGGGGTGTTAGTCTATGCCCGCGACGTCATTGAGGTTCCGGAGGCGAACTTGATTGGTCGCTAAGTTGAATTACGAACAAACTTTAGACGGGTCACTCCTAGTGGAGTGGCTCGTTTTTTTGTTCCTGTGAGATTGATTCGCTCACTTGGAGGAGTAGTCTTTCAGGAGATGAAGACTGTTATCGCCCTTTTGCTTGCCTTGTTTAACACGAGTGAGGGAGTGGAAGAGTTGCCGGATTTTGCGGCGCTTTCATCAGAGCTTTTTGAAAAGCGTGAAGAGGCCCAAGAAGCGATTTTTGATTGGGTGATGTCAAATCACGACACGTCGAAGGAAGTATTGTTAGAAAAGTATCTCAAGACGGATGATCCGGAGATCCGGATTCGTCTTGTCCCTCTCCTTGAGCGCTCCTATTTCAAGCCCAAGGGTTATGTGGGGATTATTATGTCGCCCGAATTAAAGGCACCGCCTGTCCAGCCTGGTGGCAAAGCTCCCCAGGTCAGGCCGCTTGGGCAGGTTCCTCAAGCGCGCGAATACCACGGTGTTCTCATTACCAAGGTTTTTCCCGGGACTCCCGCTGAAATAAGCGGATTAAAGAATGATGATGTAATTTTTAAAATTAACGACTGGGAGGTCCGTGGCGGATTTGAATTAACTTCGGATGTCGCCGCGCAAATTCAGAAAAATCCGCCTCAGACGCCTATTAATCTTCAAGTGAAACGGGGTGAGGAAATGATTACGATTGAGCTGAAACTTGGCATTCTTCCGACCCCCAGCGAGCGTCTTCGTGACGTGCCGAGAACGACCCTGGGGCTTCGAACGACCGCGACTTTGGAGATTGAGGAGCAGATGCAGGAATTTAGAAATTGGCTCGACGGAGAAATCGACAAGGAAAGAAAAAATCTCATCGCTGATCGCCGCTTGTAGATTACAGTCCACCCAGAGCGGGGTGGCTGTGAAGCCTCAAAACAACTCCCTCCAATTTTTTTATGAAGAAAACCCTTATGCCTTTCCTGGCCCCGGTTCTGGCACTGTGGCTTATCCCGAGCTGCACGACCAAAGCGGCAGACTTTAATCTCGTTGCCAGGGAAATGTCGCGGATCCTCCAAAACGGACACTATGCCCGCCTTGATTTTGATGACGCTCTTAGTAAGAGGGTTTTCAACGACTATATCGGGGACTTGGACCCTTCCAGACTCTATTTTGAGCAGGGCGATATCGACGAATTGGGAAAGAAATACGAGACCGATCTTGATAATATGCTTCTCGACAAGAAATCGATGGCCGCAGCCACTGAAATCTATGAGGTTTACAAAAAGAGGGTGATTGAACGGGCCGCAGTTGTTGAAAAGTTGCTCCAGGAGCATGAATTTAGTTTCGCCACCGAGGAGTTCATCGCCCGGGACCGTGAGAATGCAGCTTGGCCCAAAAATGCCGAGGATGCCAAAAACTTGTGGAGACTCCAGCTTAAGGAGGCTCTTCTCGCCGAGACTTTGCGCCGCAACGAAATTGCTCGCCGCGCCAAGGAGCAGGGAAAAGAGAATCCTTTGAAGGACCAACCGGCTGCCAAGGAGAAGATCTCCCAGCGGTATGAGCGGTTTTTCAAAACGATCGAAGGGGCCGACGAAGAAGATATCGCAAACTACTTCCTCAGTGCTGTCGCGCGTGCTCATGATCCCCATTCCGAATATTTCAGTGCGCGGGAACTCCAGCAGTTCCGGGTCAACATTCAGAATCGCTTGGTGGGAATCGGTGCCTTGCTTCGTGCCGAGGATGATGGTGCGACCAAGATCGAAGGAATCGTGAACAACGGCCCGGCCGATAGACAGGGGGAACTGCAGCTCAAGGACCGGGTTGTTGGAGTTGATTCCAAGAACGATGGGAACTGGGTGGATATCATGTTTATGCCTCTCGATAAGGTCGTCGAAATGATTCGCGGCGAAGATGGGGTGGAAGTGGGCTTGAAGGTTGAGCCCGCCGGAGCTCCGGCAGGTGAGACCCGTATCATTGTAATCAAGCGCGAAGAGGTCACCATGAAGGATGAGCTCACCACCGCTGAGGTGATCGACTACAAAAAAGGTAAGGACGCGATGAAGCTTGGCGTGATCAAGATGCCTTCCTTCTATTTTGATCCAGAGGATCGTAATGTTCGGGTCTCGCGCGATTTGGAGATTCTTTTGGATCGGCTCAAGAAGGAAAACATTGATGGCTTGGCGATCGATCTTCGGGGTAATGGAGGCGGCTCTCTTGAAGAGGTTCGCCGGATTACCGGATTCTTTGTTGGTGCTGGTCCGGTCGTACAGATCAAGATGACCAGCGGGCACATCGAGCCACTCAAATCACCATTCCGCAAGCCGCTCTATGATGGTCCAATCGTCGTTCTGACTGACAAGGGTAGTGCCTCGGCGAGTGAAATCCTTGCGGGAGCTCTTCAGGATTACAATCGCGCGGTTGTCGTGGGTGAGTCCTCGACTTACGGAAAAGGCACGGTGCAGCAACCGTTGGAAATTTCACGTTTTATGCCTCCATTGGTGAATCGCGAGCGCGCCGGAGCTGTGAAGCTGACGATCCAGAAATTCTATCGAGTTGCCGGGAGTTCAACCCAGAAGCTGGGTGTCGTGCCCGACATTATTCTCCCTTCAGTGCGGGATGCCTTGGAGGTTGGCGAGAAGTATGCCGATCATGCGCTCGACTACGACAAGATCCGCCGGGCTCAGGATCTGAAGCCCTACAATCGTCAAAACCTCTTTATCTCGATGCTCGCAGACAAGAATGCCAAGCGGGTTGCCGGGAGCAAGGACTTTGCCTACATCCTAGAGGACACCGAGCGGTTGGAGAAGAGAATGGAGGAAAACAAGGTATCCTTGAATATGGGAAATCGCAAAAAGGAGATCGCGGAAGCGGATGTCCGCCGCAAATCGCGAAACGCCGAGAGACTCAAGCGCTTTGCAGAAATGGAGAAAGAAGATGAAGCGAGCTTGAAGATGTATCGTCTGACTCTGGATGATGTGAATCTGGACGAGCTGCCCGAAGTGAATTTGGAGAATGATTCCCAGCGACACATGAGGCAGGCGAAGGATGAGGTTGCGGATCTGGACGACACTCCCCAGTGGCCAAGTGGTATTGATGCTACCAAGCGCGAAGGACTTGCTGTTCTGCGGGATCTTGTCGGCGCGGTTAAAGCCAGCAAGCTTGCCGGTGTTCTGGAGCGTGGGGACTAGATCCGATGTCCCACATTGCCGAGAATCTGGAAGTGGTCAAGGGCCGGGTGGCGGAGGCCGCCACCCGATGCGGCCGGGATGTCGATTTATTGGTGGTTTCGAAAACCTGGCCTGCCGAAGTTGTCAGCGAGGCTGTTGATGCCGGTCAGTTGCTTTTTGGTGAAAATCGTCTTCAGGAAGGGGAGGAGAAAATACCGGACCTTCCAGAAAGTTTGGAGTGGCATTTTATCGGCGGCTTGCAGCGGAACAAGATTCGAAAAGTGCTTCCGCTTTTCCCGGTCATTCACAGCATTTCCTCGATGAAGCTTGCCCGTTTCACCAACCGGGTTGCTGGTGAGCTGGGTCTGAATCCGAGAATTTTTCTGGAGGTCAATATTGGGGCCGAAGAGAGTAAGCACGGATTTTCTCCTGATGAATTGACAGAGAGCTTGGGCGAAGTGCTTGAATTGGAGAATCTCAATTGGCAGGGGCTGATGTGTATTCCGCCACGTTGCGAGACTCCGGAGGGTGCCCGGCCCTGGTTTTCCAAAGTGCGTCAATTACAGGATGAGCTTGAATCGATCTCAGGGCGGAAGCTTCCCGGGCTTAGTATGGGAATGAGTGGCGATTTCGAGGTGGCGATTGAGGAAGGCTCGACGATTGTCCGCGTGGGGTCGGCGATTTTTGGCCCCAGAATTAAGAAGCCATGAGTGTCATTAAACTGGAGAACATTGCCGTGTTCGGGAATGAGGTTGCCCTTGCCTGGGCTGATGGTGGCGAGACTTACCTCAATTTTGAGCTGCTTCGCAGGGCGTGCCCGTGTGCGGCCTGCCAAGGCGAGCCGGATGTGACGGGTAAGGTTTTGGTTCCCAAGGTCATCCACACCGCGAAAAGTTTTGAGCTGCAACGGCATCAGATTGTCGGTGGCTATGCCATCCAGTTTTTTTGGGCGGATGGACATGGCACCGGAATTTACTCCTTCGATTTCTTACGCCGATTGGGCGAGGCCCAGGATTAATCTTTCCCCAAAAAAAGCGAGCCACGGTAGTGGCCCGCTTCGATCACGGAGTGATTTTTTTGGTGACTCTGCTTATTGGAGGGCCAGTTGCACCAGGCGCGAGATGCCATTTTCGGCCTTCGCGCTCAGAGGGTGAAGGTGCTTGGCCTTGTAAAACCATGACAGAGCTGAGCCGACATTGCCGCGCTCTTCGTGCTTCTTGGCATTGTTGAGAGCGATGGTAAAGTCGGCGACCTTAGGAGCCAACTTGGTCATGAATTGGTTCAAGTCGGGATCATCCGGAAAGCGTTCGTGAACTTCGGAGAGTTCTTCCCATGCGGCATAGTTTTGACCGATGTTGGACATTTTTTCGGCGCCTTTGACCGCAGTCTCGATGGCAGTGATGTTGTCCATGACTTGCCGGAATTTGGCGGTGCGATCGGCATCGCCATCGATGCTGGGACCGAACTCAAAGCGGCGGCGGAAGACTTCACGATAGTTCTTTTCGGCAAAGAGGCGGTCGAAGTCGTTACGAAGCTGAATCAGGGAGCCGCCTTGCGTGACAAGACGATCAAACTCGGCAAGGTTGGGATTCTGGGGCCAGATTTCCATCGCTTTGCGGATTTCTTCCTGGGCTTTCTCCATGTCCTTACCCGCGAGGTGGTTCTTGGCCATCATGATGTGCATGTCACTGGCCCGGGTGAAGGTTGCGACGGCGGCTTGTGCTTTGGTGGCATCGAAATCATCGGCTTTTCCTTGGAGTGATTCGATTTGCTCTTTGGCCTTGGCGTAGTCTTTGGAATCGATGGCATTGAGAAGGACATTGGACCCACGGACAAATTCGAGGACCTTGCGCTTCTTTTCCCGCTCCAGAGTGTTGATTGAAGGCATGAATTCGCCGACGAGATAGGCTTCGGCAAGGCGCTTGGAGGCGGACTCCAACTCACCTCGCTCGACGAGGAACTTGAACACCTCAACTCCTTTGTCGACGTCGCGGATGGCTTCGTGAGCCAGCGAATCGAGAGTCGAGACTGTCGGGCTGACACCGAGGCTTTCGCTGAAGACCTTATTGATGTCGGAGTCCTGATCAATGTAGAGGGTTCCGTCTCCTTCTTTCCAAATCTGATTGTAGAAACGGGAGGCCATGATGACGTGCTTGAAGCGTCGCTGGGCAAAGAATTGAACCATCAAAGCCTGATACTGAACCTTGGAGAGCTCGTTTTTTACTTTCTGTTCCAGCTCACGGGTCTTCTTCTGCGCTTCGATTTCTGCGATTCGGCGGACGTGCTCGGCGTATGCGAGCGATTGGGCTCCCCGGCCGACCTGCTGGGCTGGCTGGGTTTGCTCCTGGTTTTCGCCGCCGGTGGGACGGGTATTTCCAACATTGGGATCTTGCTCGGTGCGGGCTTTCCAGTCCGCATCGAGGATGGCTTTTTTCTTCTCTTGCTCCATGCGGGCGAGAAGCTCCTTGGAACGGTTGTCGGCCTTCCGCGAGAGGATGGCGGTGTAAATTGCGTTGCTCAGGGAGTCACAAAGTTTGGCGTCACCGGGATAAGTGGAGGCCTTTGGAAGCAGGGCAACGGCATCGAGGAAGACCGGGCCGCCTTTGCGGTGGGGCGAAAGGAGATTAAGGATTTCGTCGATGGTATCGCGATATTCCTGGGCCGCGGCGGTGGCTTCTTCCGGCTCGTTGAGGTATTTCTCAAAACGGGCCGCGACAAGGCGGTTATTGCTGGCCGCCCAGGTTTTACCGTTCCAGGAGATGGTGTCGTTTGTCGGGTCAAAGAAGCCGACTTCGTTGCCGAGTAGACCACCGTTGGCACTGTTGCCTCCGCCTGATGATTGATTGGGATTCGACCGGACAACGGTATCGCTGGGGGTGGAATTTTGATTATTGGTGGGGGCCGGGGGAGTGTAGACCTGCCCGAGAGCGGGAATGGCAAGCGCCAAGGTGAGTAGGGTATTTTTCATAGCTTTGGTAGGTGTAGTTCTTAGCTTAGAGTTGTTTTACATCTTCCGCAACCGCGAGGCCGACGGTATTGAACTCGATGAGAAAGGTATATTCCGCCTGAAGATTTAGGTTGCCGCCAGTGAAGCCGTCCGGAATTTTGATCGAGAGGAACTTGGGGTTGGTCTCTTCGCCAAGCTGAATGGTGATGACTTGACCGTTTGATTCAATTTTACGGTCGGTGAGCTTGCCGGTGACCTGATAACGATTGCCGGAGAGGCTACGACTATTGTTAAGGGCTTGTTCGATATCCAATTCCGGAGCATCGAAGCCCGAGGGTTTTCTGTTCAGAAACCAGTAGCCCCCTCCGAGGACGAGGACAAGAATGACGACCCCGATGATGAGGGCCTGGGTATTTACGCCTGAGCTAGCGCGACGAGCCATGACTGAAAATTGATTTAAAGATTAGTGTTCCCATTGTGGGCGACTGGTGCCGACCCATGAAGCGGCAAGGCCGACCATAATATGGATCAGGAGGACGAAAAAGCAGATGTTTGTGGTAGAAATTTCGGTTTCACTGATCGCAGTGAGAGCGGATTTATAGTCGCCGGAAAGTGAGGTGACGCTCCCCGACCATGCCCAGTATGCGGAAATAAAGGGGCGGGTGAGAGGCTCGATGTTTTGCGGGAGTGCCAAAACAGCGCCGGAAAGAGGAAGCTGGAATCCCACAAGATAAACCGAAAGAAGGGAGGCCTTCTCGGCCGTGCGCATCAGGCTGGAGATCCCAAGGCAAACCGAAGTCATGGCGGCATTAACGAGAACCAGAAAGATGGCGTGGTCGGTAAAACTGCCCTTAAATGACCAAAATAGCTCCACAAAGCCCGCCATCCAAAGCGATTGGACAAGGACCAACCCTGATAGGAAGACGACTTTGCTCATTAAATAGGCGATCGGACTGACTCCGCCAAATTTCTCTTTTTCGAGAATCTGGCGCTCGCCGGCGATTTCCCGGGCCGCATTATTCGATCCCATGAGGGAGAGGAGCACGACCTGGAACATAATGATTCCAGACACGGCTGAGCCCACTTTGAGTCGATCGGCCTGCACATTGGCCTGCTCTTGATACTGTTCCTGAAGGCTCGCGCCGGAAGCGTTGGTAAATTTCCGCATGTTCTCATTCGCCCTCGGAGAAAAGAGGACCACGAGGATGGGGAAGCAGATCAGAATCGCGAGTTGAAGGAGCACTTGTCCCCGATCGCGGAAGAAAATTCGCATTCGTCGACCCAAAAGGGTGCTGAACTGGCTGATAAGCCCGGGTGCGCGAATCTCGTCCTCGTGCACGATGGAAGAATCTTCGTCGTCCGGATCTTCGAATTCATCGGCCGGAAGCTCGAGTTGGCCTTGGTCGACCAGATTCTGGCGATTGCGCTCCAGCCTATCGTAGTAGGTGGCTGAGTGCTTGAGCCAGGATGCACGCCACTTTTCAGAGGCTTGCTTCGCGAGTTGGGGATAAACCAATTCAATGTTATCGACTGAAAAGTAGTGAGTTAATTGTTCCGGGGTGCCGTGGTAGGCGACCTGGCCCTCGTGAAGGACCAAGATGGAATCGTAGAGTTCCAAGTGAGCCAGGGAGTGGGTCACGGAGAGGACGATACGACCTTCCCGGCGTGAAATATCGTGGAGAAGGTGGACGATTTCCCGTTCGGACCGGGGATCCAGTCCACTGGTGACCTCATCACAGAGAAGGAGTTTGGGGTGGGAAACCAGCTCCATGGCGAGACCAAGGCGTCGTTTTTGACCACCGGAAAGGACGCTCACGGGACGGTCTGCGATTGGCGCCAGGCCGGTTTCCTCGAGAACCTTGTCGATTCGTTCGTCGAGATCACTGGAACCCTTGGTTTTTACGCGAAGCCGCGTCGAGGCCTCGACAGATTCGTCGACGCTGAGTTGATCGTAGGCGATCGAGAATTGGGGGACGTATCCGATTTCGTAGGGCTCGAGATCGCCGTCTTCTGATAAATTGCGACCATTCCACCACAGCGAGCCATCGGACTCGGGATTGAGACCGGCGATTGTTTTGAGCAAAGTCGTTTTGCCGCAGCCGGAAGGTCCCACGATGGCCATAAAGTGGCCCCGGGGGATTTTCAGGCTGGCGCGGTCTACGAGATTTAGGGGTTCACCGTCCTTTTGGATGGTGAAGCAAACATCTTTCAGTTCGAGCACTGGCTGCGTTGGGTTTGGCGGAGAGGTGTGGGTATCAGCATCTTTACTGTCTAATACCAGAGAACCTGTCGAAAATCGCGGAAGAAGAAAAGCCAGAAAATCGGGGTCTTTTCTCGATTTGGCGAAGAAGTGGCAACGTTCGGTGTTGCCCATCTTTACAAATTCGTCATACTGCCCATCGAGCAACTGCTCAATAACCTCTTACCAACTCCGTGGACCTCACTGAAATTCGCAAAATCATGAAACTGATGGACGAGCATGGCTTGTCGCAGTTCCAGTACGAAAAGGAAGACTTCAACCTCAAGCTCAAGAAGGGCACTGATCTGGAAGAGATTCAAAAGCTAATGGCTTCGATACCTTCCGGTGGCGGTCAGATTGCGGCTCCTGCTCCTGTGGCTCCCACTGCTGCAGCGCCTGCAGCACCTGTTTCTGATGGCGGCATGGCTGAAGCTCCTTCCGGCGAAGCGATTTCCTCTCCGATGGTGGGCACTTTTTATCGTAAGCCATCTCCAGATGACCCTGATTTTGTCAACGTTGGAGACACTATCAGTGAAGGTCAAACGCTCTGTATCATTGAGGCCATGAAGGTCATGAATGAGATCAAGGCCGAGCGTTCCGGAATTATCACCCAGATCTGCGTGGATGACGGAACTCCCGTCCAGTTCGGAGACGACCTCTTCCGGGTGCAATAATCCGGGTTCAATCTAATTTTCCTGACTTACCATGTTTCAGCGAGTCCTCGTCGCCAATCGTGGCGAAATCGCCCTTCGCATCATCCGGGCCTGCCGTGAATTGGGCGTCCAATCTGTCGCGGTGTATTCCGATGCGGATATCGATTCCATGCACGTTCAGCTCGCCGATGATTCGGTATGCATCGGTCCCGGCCCCAGTAAAGAAAGTTACTTGAAGCCTGATCGCATCATTGCGGCGGCTGAGATTACCGGAGCAGATGCCATTCACCCTGGATATGGATTCCTTTCGGAAAATGCCCGCTTCGCTGAGATTTGCGAAAGCTGCAATATTACCTTCATCGGGCCATCGGCCGAAGTCATTCGGACCATGGGTGATAAGAATACCGCCCGTGCGACTGCGACGGCCAACGGCGTTCCGGTCACCCCTGGATCGGATGGAATCGTCGCTGATGCCGAGGAGGGTTTAAAGGTTGCCAGGGAAGTCGGGTTTCCGGTGATGATCAAGGCGACTGCTGGTGGCGGAGGTCGCGGAATGCGTCCCGCCATGAGTGAGGACGAATTTAAATCGCAATTTCAAGCGGCCTCCAAGGAAGCGGAGGCCTGCTTCAATAATGGCGACTGCTACATCGAGAAGCTTGTCCTCGAGCCCCACCATATTGAGTTTCAGGTTCTTGCCGATGATCACGACAATTACCTCCATCTTGGCGAACGCGACTGTTCAATGCAGCGCCGTAACCAGAAAATCATCGAGGAATGCCCAAGCCCGCTGATTTCCCCCGAAATGCGCGAGCGGATGGGTGAGGCCTCGGTTCGCCTGATCGAATCGATCGGTTACCGAAATGCCGGAACGATTGAGTATTTGGTCAACGCGGACGCTACGGATTTTTATTTCATGGAAATGAACACCCGAATCCAGGTCGAGCACCCGGTGACGGAAGAAGTGATGGGCTGTGAGCTCATTAAAGAGCAGATCCGCATCGCATCAGGGGAGCCCGTTTCCGAGCACGTTTTGGGTGTCGAGCCGCGAGGTCATTCCATCGAATGCCGAATTAACGCCGAGGATCCTTATAATAACTTCACGCCAAGTCCCGGCACCATCGATCTTTGGTATGCTCCGGGAGGAAAAGGAGTGCGCGTCGATACCCACGTCTATTCCGGCTACACGGTCCCTCCTTATTACGACTCGATGATTGCAAAGCTCATTGTAACCGCTTCGAGCCGGGAGGTTGCCATTGCCCGGATGAAGCGGGCGCTTTCGGAATTCACCATCCGCGGCATTAAGACGACCATTCCTTTCCAGCAAGAGATCATCGATCATCCCGATTTTATTGCCGGGAAATACGATATTGCCTGGGTTGCCAACTACCTTAAGGAAAAGGAAGGGGAGTGAGATCGGCTCTTCAAAACGCGCTCCTTTATGGGATCTGCGATCTTGGTTATGTGACCGTTGAGAATGCGGAATTTGTTTCTCGGGCGCTTCTCAAGGGTGGCGCGGGAATTCTGCAGCTTCGTGCCAAAGAGTACGATCCGGATCAACTTGGTGATCTCGCTCTGAAATTGCGCATTCTCTGCGACGAATTTCAAAAGCCTTTCGTGATCAACGATCACCTTGAGCTCGCTCTCGAATGCGGCGCTCACGGACTTCATCTGGGTCAGGACGACGGCTCTTTGCAGGAGGTCAGAGATCAAATTGGGCCGAAGATGATTCTCGGTCGTTCAACCCATTCTCTGGAGCAGGCCCGCCAAGCTGTTCTGGATGATGCCGACTATATTGGCTTTGGCCCCTTGTTCCCAACTCCGACCAAGAAAGGCCGGCCGGGAATCGGGCTGGACAATATCCGCACCATGCAGGAGGAGGCAGGTCAAAAAATCCCGGCATTTTGCATCGGTGGCATTAAGCCCGAAAATCTGGAGGAAGTGAAAGAGGCCGGCGCCAAGCGCGTGGTTATCGTGTCTCATTTGCTCTCATCGCCGGACCCGGAAAAAGAAACTCTCAAGATCATATCCCAACTCTCATGAAAATACTCGTCGGCGGCTCGGTCGCTATTGATAACGTCAAAACCCCTGTCGCAGATGAAACCAATCTCCTGGGTGGTTCTGCAAGTTATGCCTCGCTGGCTGCGGCCAAGCTTTCCTCTCCCGTCCACTTGGTCGGAATCATCGGCAATGATTTCCCTCAGGAGCATCTCGCAATGCTGAGTGGGCAGGGGGTTGATTTGTCAGGACTGGAGCGCTCGGATCAGGCTTCATTCACTTGGACCGGCGAGTATCACGAAAACATGAACGAGCGTACCACCCACAATGTGGCCATCAATGTCCTCGAGCATTGGCAGGTCTCAGTTCCCGCCGAACTGGCGGACTCTCCGTTCGTGGTGCTGGCAAACATGGCTCCCGTCAATCAGCTTCAAATGCTGGATCAATGCATCGCGGAAAAAAAGTTCGTCGTCGCCGACACCATGGATCTTTGGATCACCGTCGCGAATGAAGAGCTGCATGAGGTTTTGAAGCGAATCGACCTGCTCGTCATCAACGAAAGCGAAGCCCGCGAATTCGCTGGTACGAATAATCTCGTACTCGCCGGAGAAAGACTGCTCGAAAAGGGTCCTCGTTACGTCGTAGTGAAACTGGGGGAATTCGGAGCCAAGCTATTTGGTCCGGACGAAGCCTTTTTCCGGTGCGGAGCCTGGCCTTTGCGCGATCTCGCGGATCCCACCGGAGCCGGAGATACCTTTTTGGGAGGTTTGATTGGAACTCTCGCCGCCGAGGGCGCCGTGTCACCGTCATTTGATCAGCTCAAGAAGGCGGTTGTGAACGGATCGATTCTTGCGTCCTTTACCTGCGAAAATTTCTCAACGAAATCCCTCGAGTCAGCCGGGAAACCTGAATTTTCTGACCGTCTTGGCAAATTCCAACAAATTTCCGCCTGGTAGAAACCGCCTGAAAGCCCGTGGCTATGGGTTTTTCCTCTGAATTGTTATTGTTTTGCGAACTAATTCAGAATTTCTCAAAAACTTTCAAGAATGGCATTGACGCCCCCCGCCTTTTGACGATAACTTTCCAGTGGATTGCCTGCGGAAACTCATCGACGTCAAGTTGGTGGGACTTCAACAAAAACAAAAAAGAAAACAAAAATGAAAACTACTACTCTTAAAGCAGCTGCCGCTTTCGGGCTTGGCGCCCTCCTCATGGGCAGTGCCGCAGCTCAGGAATCAGTCTCCAAGCCTGTGGGCTATGAGACTCTTGAGATCGATCAACAGTTTAACTACGTTGGCCTTCGCCTTCTTGGTGCACCTCTCGCGACCAGCACTGTTGCTGCCGCCGAGAACGACGCCATCACTCTCACAAGCGGAACCGTTGCTGACGGTCCTGTCATCGTTGAGGTAATTGACGGGGACGCAGCTGGCGCTGTTGTCGAAGGAACTGCCGCTGCTGGTTCGATCACCGTTCCGGCTGGTCTCCTTGATAATCTCGAAGTGGAGAACACAGTGACTGTTCGTGCTCCGCAGACCCTCGCTTCTGTCTTTGGCGCTGACGGTGCCAGCCTTACTAGTTCTGCTGGGCAGGGTGGAGCTGATCTTGTTCTAATCCCCGATGGTTCAGGTGGGTTTGACACCTACTGGTACTCTTCTGGAGGCTTTGGCGGTGTGGGAGCAGGATGGAAGCAGGTCAACCCAGCCGGTGGTGATTCTTCTGATGTTGATGGCTCGGCAGTGACTCTGGTATACACAGATGGAATCATCATCCAGAATCGTGGTGCTAATAATTCAATCGTTGTGAGTGGCTCGGTTAAGACTACTGGAACAACTCCAGCTCTCACCACTCAGTTTAATTACCTGAGCACCGTTTACCCCGCCGGAGCAACCCTTTCTACCGCTTTCGACGATCCTGCAACTCCTGGGGTTCTCAAAGCGGGAACTCTGACCGCTTCGGCTGGTCAAGGTGCTGCTGATCTTGTCTTTGTTCCGAATGGCCCTGATTTCGATGTTTACTGGTATTCATCCGGTGGATTCGGTGGGGCTGGGGCAGGATGGAAAGATTCTGATGGCAACGACGTGGATTCCACAGCTGTTTCGCTTGACTCTGCTTCAGGTATTGTTATCCAAAACCGCGGAGCTCTTCCGCAGGGAGTTGCTATCGGAGCTCCGGCATTTTATGCTGACCTCTAAGTCGTTTTACAATTCACGTTTAAAGATATTATTATGAAAAAAACATTAATTGCGAGTCTTGTCACCTTAGGGATGTTCTCTGGGGCAAGTGCATACACCGTAGCATTCTTGAACATTGGTGCAGCTGACCCAACGGCTGTTCCGATTCTTGACAACACGGGTAATCCAATCGCTCAAGGCTCGGGCTATGTTGCTGCAGGAACCTTTTCAGAGCTCCCTGGGGGTATTGATGATGTAAAGGCCAACTTTAACCCATTTGGAGACGGGAATACTGCTTTCTCAAATGGCATTGGTGTTCCTGGCTTTTTCGATGGTACCCGTTCCGCTGCGATTCCACAGGGAACAGTTGATGCGCCTGTTGGTCAGAACGTTTACTTGGTGATTGGCGACGGCTCTACACTCGCTGATTCTACTGACTTTGTTGTCTTCGATCCGAATTTAGTTTTCGGAACGGAGAATGCGGTTGGTGCTGGTGGGCTTGATATCAACATCAACAGCGACGCAGTCACTCCTGAGTCTGTCCTTTGGGGCACGATTTTGACTGATGTTGATACCGGACTTGGAGTTACTTTCACCGAAGGTCTCCAGATTGGCGGCACTGTCGTCCCTGAGCCATCAACAAGCCTTCTCGCAGCCCTTGCTGGGCTCGCCTTTGCAGCACGCCGCCGTCGCTAGTTCGACGCAGGCACGCTCATAACAATCGTTTTACTTTTTGTTTTCACGACTGCTTTCTTCGGAAAGCAGTCGTTTTTTGTCCCTGTATCCCTTCTCTCGTCTTCAAAGCTCAATCTCAAATAATGAAAATCCACAGTGCAAAGTTTAAGACCAGTGCAGTTAGCCTAGATCGTTGTTTGTTACCGGACCTTCCCGAATTTGCCTTCATTGGCCGGTCCAATGTCGGGAAGTCTTCATTAATTAATCTCCTGACAAACAAGGAGGGTCTTGCCCGGGTCTCAAAAACTCCGGGACGAACTCGAGAGATCAACTTTTTCGCCATCAATGAGGCCTGGAACCTCGTTGATTTGCCGGGCTATGGATACGCCAAAGTCTCAAAATCCCAACGAGATCAATTCAACGAATTTGTCTCGGACTATCTTCTGAATCGGGAAAGTCTGGCTGGAACCTTCGTTCTAATCGATTCACGGCACTCTCCTCAGAAGATCGATTTGGAGTTTGTGAGTTGGCTCATTGAGGCCCAATTGCCATTTGCTCTCATCTTTACAAAAACCGATAAGAGTAAACCGAAAGTGGTCAGCAAGAATATCGGGCTGTTTCTGAATCGAATGAAGGAATTTAGCGAAGGAGAGCCGGTCTATTTCGAGACCTCGACAAGCACTCGCAGCGGTCGGAAAGAGGTCCTCGATTTTATTGAGACTGCGATCTCAAGGAAGATCTAGCCGATCATCTTTTCAGCGGGTCTTCAAATCGTGAGCTATTTCTTCCAGCGATAAGCCGCCTCATCAACGACGAAGGTGCTTGCGGGGATGGCTACGTTGATTGAGGGCTTGAAGAATTCGGTTTTAGCTTCGGTTCCGTCCCGTTGCACCCAGCCGATTCGCTCGACAAATGACGTCTCCAGGTTGACCTGCATGTTGAGAGACTTGATCACTTTTCTGATTGATCGGGGCTTTGGAGAAAAGGTGGCCGCGTAGCGCCCTTCACCTTGGTCGGTTCCCACGATCTCAAAGACTTTCGACATTTCCTCGAAAGAGGCTTCCTTCCCCATCCCCAATGTCAGAAACAGTGGCTTAATCGACCGGTCATCGGGCGTGACTCTTTCGCCCGTCTTCTTGAGCTCGTCAATCACAAGGACATCACCACCACTATAAACGATGGTCTGCTTGGTCGGTGTCCCGACCTGCCAACGAAAGGCCTTGCCCGGAACCAGCCAGAGCTTTCCCATGGTCTTGATCTCATCAGTTAAAGCGGGGACTTTTTTGGTTTGCCGAAAGGTCACAATAACGGATTTGTGGTCGGCCTGCTTTTTGAGGGCATCTTTAAGCGGGCCAGCCTCATCAGCTAAAAGTCCGATGGGAAATAACAGGGAAAGGAGGATGAGGCGAGACATGACTGGATCATCCGCTTTTTTGGGATATTCTCAATCTAGGAAGTCGATATTTCTCAAAGAGTAGTCAATCTCCCCGCGTGCGCCGCTCGATCCAGTCCTATCTGATTCTTGGAGTTGTTCTTTTAATCTCCATCACCGGTTTGCGTCGATTAAGTTTCGCAACAGACGTACTTGAAATTTTGCCCGACGGAATCCCTGAAGTGGAAGCGTTACAGGTCTTTCGCGAATACTTTGATGATGATCATCGGGTGATCCTTTTGCTAAGGCATGACGAAGAAATCTTCGAGGAAGACGTGGAGGAACTTGTGGGGCACCTGAAGTCAGGCCTTCCCGAAGCCAGAATTCAATACCGGCCTCGTTTTGAAGATGATCCGGAGAGTTTTGCGATGAGCCTGGCCAGGCTTTGGGCGGATTCAGATCCGGAGGAAGTGAAAAAATTTGCGAAAAAATTGAAGGATCCGGCTGCAATTCAGGCCTTGCTGGCCGAGACCAAGGATAAGGTGGCGCTATCTCTGGACCAAGGAGAAGCGACGATGGCTGCTTACGACCCTCTCGGCTTCTTGAACCACCCTGCGGTCACTCAGTTGCAAGGGAATGGTTTCGATTACCAAAGCGAAGATGGTCGCCTCTGGCTCGTCATGATTGCCAACACAGAGTTGGGTGTGGAATATCGTGAACATGCCGAATGGGTGAACAAAATCAGGGATACCGCTGATGGTTGGGAAGCTGAAGGTTTCACCTATGGTCTGACAGGAGGGCCGGTCTTTAGTTCCGAGATTGGTTCGGGAATGGAAAAAGACATGTCCGGCACCATCGCAATGACCTCTATTGTCGTGGGGATCTTGTTTCTTCTGACTCAGAGGAGTTTTGTGCAACTGGCCGTGTTGGGAGTCATTCTCGGATTGGTCTTTCTGATTACTCTCGGTTTGGCCGGTTGGCTTTATGGGACCTTGAATCTGGTGAGCGTTGGCTTTGCCGCCATTCTCCTCGGGTTGGTGATCGATTATGGAGTTGTGATTGCCCGGGAATCTTCAGCCGGTCAATCGCCTGCCGCTTTGCGGCGGGAAATGGCTCCCGGGATCCTCTGGGCAGCTTTGACCACTGCGGTCGTCTTTGGGATTCTCATGCTAAGTACCTTTAAGGGGGTGCAACAATTGGGTGGACTGATTCTCATCGGATTGGTGGTAGGGGCTTTTGTTTGCCTTTGGTTAATGCCATTGGCTCTCCAAAGATTCCCAAGAAAACAACCCAGCCAACTTCTCAAGCCTCCATTTCCCGGCGTGAAATCAGCGCTCGGCTTTTTAGGAGTATTGCTTCTGGGCTCGGCCGGGGTCTTTGCGTTTTTTGGTCCACCGCAGATCGAATTTGACGTTTCGATGGTCGAGCCGGAGGTCAGTGAAGCAGCGCAAACCCTGGAGCTTATTCAGGAACATTTCCCGGCTTGGTCAAAGCGAAACCTTTCCTTGGTCGCAAAGGGAAATTCGGTGGATGAAGTACGGGATTCGCTAAAGATTGCCGAAGCGAAGATCAGCAAACTTAAGAAAACCGGTTTAATCACCAGGTCGGAATGGCCGGTGGAGGTTTTGCCGGATCGTGAGGCGCGGGAAATCAACGCTGAATTGTGGCGAGAAGTCTCGCAAAATTCACAAGCCATCCTTGCCGAGATGGAGAAAGCAGGCTTTAACGAAAAGGGAAGGGCCCTGGACTCGCTGGTGCTTAAAAATCTGGCTGTGACTCCTGACGAACTTGATCCGTTTGCCCGGATGTTTTACCACGAAAAGGGGTTTTTCTCGGGGCGGATTCAGCTGCAGGAAATCGTTACTGCTGAGACCGCCAAAGATCTTGAAGTCCTGAATTCGGATGGAGTGACGGTATCGGGATGGGAGATGTTACGGTTACTTCTGCTCAAACGAGTGAAGGATGATCTCTATTTCCTCTTTATTCCGGCGACCTTGGTTCTGCTTGTGGCATTGGTTCTTGTCTTCCGGTCATGGAAGGATGCTTTTCTGACTGCGGGGATTCTACTGACCGTGCTGCTTTTGGTGAATGCCGTGGTCGTGGTGGCCGGGAAACCGTGGAACTTCTTGAGCAGCATGGCGATTCCTCTCATTGTGGGAACCGGAATCGACTACAGCATCCATCTGATCTTTGCCTTGAGGAGAAGCGGTGGTGATTTGGCAAAGGTGTGGAACGGCGTGGGGAAGGGGATCTTCTTTTGCGGACTCTCGACCGTAGTGGGATTTGGCTCCCTTGCCTTTGCCTCCAACGAAACTCTGCAATCAATGGGAATCTTTTGCGGAATTGGTGTTCTCCTTACAATGACCCTAAGCGTGATCGTGGTGCCAACCCTCTGGGTATGGGCGCACCGTGATCACTAGTATTACACTGATAGGGACCAGCTTTCTGATTAGAAGGCGTTTACGACGAGGCGGAAGTAGATTTCTTCGCGATTCGATGCCGGGATATCACTCAGGAGATTCAAGGTGAAGGTTCCGTCCGGATTGGCAATGGGATTGCCATCCAGCGCGAGGTCTCCGGCAGCCTCCCAATCTACGAGGTTGGTTGATTTTTCAACCTGATAACGGACTTGACCACCGATGAGGCGTTGACGGTGACTGAATCCAATGACGTCACCATTTCTGATCAAAGCCGGAGTGACATTGGGGTTGAGGTCACGACCCAAGGCATAGGCCATGAGATTGCTCAGCCCGGAAGTTTCATATTCGGCGTTTGGATCAGAGAGCCCGTTCTCCGACATCCAGGTCGTAAAGTCGGCATCGGATCCGATGAGCATGGCGTAATCAAAACTGGCCTCGAGGGACTGCTCGACCTCGGTGGAGGCAAAAACTCCGCCGGTGCTGAAGCTTGCCCCTTCCGGTAGGATGATCTGGTTAATCTGGATCGGGCTCCCATCGTTAATCCAATAAAAATTGAGGAGGTTACCTTTGCGTTCCAGGCGAATCACAGCCACGTCTGAATCCAGTGCGGGTGTGCTGGTCAGGGTCTCGGAGGTGCCGGATGGATTGACCCGGATGGAGGCAATGCTGTCTCCGTTCTTGAACCCAAGCCCGTAGCGGATGGCATTCCCTCCTTGGTCTGCTTCGACAAGCAAGCCGGCGTAGAATTCTCCAAATTGGACTTTCTCGAGTTTCACCTCGGTTTCGAGAGCCCAATCTCCCTCCGGGAGCTGTCGTTTGATCCAAGGGTGGGAAACATCATCAAGGTTTGGTGCAGCATTTCCTAAAGGATTTGCCGCGATATCGACTCTTGCTCCGAATACGAGATCGCTACTCCCTGGATTGGTGTTGTGCACCTCTGCAGCAAAGACATTGGTGCCGTTGACGATCGCGGAGGAGACGTCGAGGACAAGGACATCATCTTCGATCTCGCCTTCGTTTGGAAGCGATGTTGCCTCCGTGTTGGAGTCGATCTCTCCCTCAGGAAGGCGGATCGAGCCGAGGACTTGTCCATTCAGGTAGTAGCGGACTCCATCATCGACGAGATGGTCGATGAAGATCTTGGCTCCAATGGGATCTCCGTCGAATTCAAACTCAGTCCTAAAATAGTAGGTGACCAAATTGGTCGCGCGACTTCCGCGCGTCAGCGTGGCCGTTTGTAGCCCGGGTGCGGGAACGTTGGACTCGTTAAAACCAAGAAAACCTGGCCCGGACTGCCAGTTGGAATCGTCAAAATCAGGCTGAGCGAAAGTGCCGGTGAGTTCCTGATTGGAATCGTCGTATTTCCAGGTGGATCCAAAATCAATATAGTTCACCGCGGGTGGTAATTCTGGTTCGGGGAGTCCCAGCTGAACCTGGCTTACCGGAATATTGATCGTCAGACGACCCTCGTGGTCTTGAAGGGAATAATGGGCCACATCCGAAGAATTTTGGTGTTTGGGGGCATTGAACCCAGTCCACGTGTTAGTGAGGGTTGGATCGCCAAAGTTTGAAAATCCTTCGTCAAGATGCACGGAGACGGCAGCTGATCTGGTCGAAGTATTGCCACTGGCATCGCTGGCCTCTGCGGTGAAGACGTAAAAGCCGGGCTGGGAAAAATCTGCCGAAATTGAATTCGCGTCGACTGCGAATTCAACGCCGGTGTCGGGGAGCACCGTCCAGTTGATTGAGACATCCTCTCCTTCCGGGTCATAGGTTCCCGTGGTGTCAAGAGTGATTCCCTCATCCAGAGCGATTCTTTGTGAGTTCGGTGAAGAGTCCAAAACAATCACGGGAGGCGCGTTTCCTGTTTTGGTAATCGTGAATTGGGTTTGCTCGACGACGTTGCCATCGTGATCGACTCCCTCAATGTCCAGCGTATTGACACCCTCTTGAAGGACGATTCCGCTTAGTTGCCACGTGGTCGCACTTTCCCAGGAGAAGGAGCTGTTTTCCTGCCCGGCGACCCGGATCGTGTAAGCGGTCGGGGGCGAGGTTCCGGCCAAGGTAATGGTGTTCTCCGAGGTCGGAGCCGTGGCGGTAGTGACCGCGAAGGGAGTGTTCGCGACCGTTGAGGTGATGAAGTTGCGGGCCAGGCCTTCCCGGTTGTTAAACCAATTGGTGTAATGGCTTTTGGGCATGTTGATGCCGGTACCGGCGACCGAGGCAATCTCGGCGTCCATCCAGGCGATGGTTCTCTCGGAGCCTTTGGTGTGTTCGTCGAGAAGTTTTGTCATATAGTAATTCATCCGGCGCTTGATGAAGGGGCGTCGGAAGTAGGTACTCACGCCTGGTCTTCCTCCGAGAATGGCCCGATTAAGCTGCTCGAACACACGGTCTCCGTCCCAGTGAAGAAGCATCCAGCCGTCTCCGTCCTTGGGGCGGAAAAAGTAAGCGTTCTTGCCTCGGTTCACAGTCAGTGTGTCCCAATCGGCATCGTAGCCACGGACGACTGCGTTCAGCGCCAACATGTCGGCATTGGTGATGCGGGTCATAGTGGTTTCATCGGTTTTACCTTCCCTGATAAGGCGGGTGAGTTCGATGAAGTTTCCGTAATCGTAGTCCGACTCCCGCGTCCGCATGAGCCATTCACTGTGGTATGCGATGGGGTTCTCGGTATTCTTATATGACCAGTCGGCGTTCCGGCTTTGACGGGTATTGCCATCATCATTGGTGAAGCGCCATTCGTCATCAATTCGAAGCAGGGTGCCCTTGCTGCCGTTTTCAAAATTACGCTTCAAGAAGTCATTCGAGATGGGCTCGTGGTTTTCGCGGAGGCGGAATGGCCCGTTGTTCACGACGGTGTGGGTGAACTCCATCTCGTTCACAGGGTGGCCGAGTTGATAGAGGAAGTAGCGCGCAATGCGGTCATCGTAGAAGCGTGGAGTGCCACTTCCCTGAGGGGTGCCTGAGGCATCAATAACGCTGCGCCGTCTGCCGCGGAAGAGACGGTCTCCGGGAAGCTTCCACTTACCGTGATCAATGTTGGGGTCGGTTGCTCTGGTAAAGGGGCTTCCACTTTTCCGGATTTCGGCATTGTAGTAAATCTCACTTTCATTGGCGATGAAGGTGGCATTGAAAAACTGGTTCGAAGTACGAGGGAAGTTATAGTTGAAGGCGGCGCCTCCTCCGATGTTGGTCGTGAGGGCCTGTCGATCATAGCCCGAGAAGATGAAGCGTTCCCGCAGAAGCTGGCTTGGCATGGTGCGCTCGTCGACGATCCACATTGCGGGGCGGTCAGCTCCGAATTTAGGTTGGGTTGTGGAGATCGGGCCGGAGCTTGCTTCGACGTAGAATTGCGTGATCTGATCGTCGGCGGTGTTTTGGCTGATGGTGGCACTGTAAAGCCCGCTACCCTGATCGGTCATCGGAGTGCGGGTCCAGGTCCCATTTCCTGATGTCGTGTCGAGGCGGTGGACAAGATCAACCGAGGTGAGTGGGCCAGCGGAATCCACGCTGGCAGTCACAGTGACGGGATTGCCTGGTTTTGGGACGGCGGGACTGTGAATTACTCCGGTGACAGTGGGCGCTGGAGCGGCCAGCGCGGTAGAGTTCGGACCGCCGGGAGTGCCCAGGTTTTCAGGAATGGGGAGGAGGAATGTGGTCCCGAAACCGTGGTCGAGAGTCTGGAAAATAATGCGGGACTTCCCGTTCACCCAGCGAGCGTCGAAGGTTAGGGTGTAGTTTTGACCTACGACCGGAGGAGTGGCAAAATCGATCTCGGCACGGTTACCTTTGTTGTCGCCGTGACCGGTTGAGATAAGATTAAGCTCGCTACCGTTGAAGAAGCTTTGCCAGTGGGTTCCTTGGATGACCCAACCTTGTGCACTGTTGGCGGTGGGCGACATCACGCCGGGGTTGGCGAGCAGGTTGGCCCCGGTGTTGTCCCGCTTCACCGAGATATTCTCGAGAATGACGTGAGCATCTCCAGTGAGGTGGGTGTGAAGCTCCTGGCCGGCCGAAACCGGAAGCCACGTGGAACGCACAAATTCTCCGGTGTAGCTGAAGGTTTGCATCGTGGACTTGCTACTTTCATCGCTATCGGCCCAAGCGGTGCTGACGTTGTTATCCATATCGGGGTGGCGCAATTCCATGCTGCTGCCATCGCCATCGGCAAGATTCGGCCAGTCGCCCTCCGGAAGGTAGTCGACTTCATCAACCAGGTTCCCATTGGCATCTTCGATGCGAATGAGCTCGCCGGTGTCGCGAAGGCTGCCCCGCCAGTTCCCCACAACCGGGATATTACCGTGTGCTGCGGTGAGGCAGTCCTGGTCGGCAGCAATGACCAAGAAGTCTCCAGCGGCGATGCTGGTGCCGTCGGGGAAATCAAATCGGACTCCATCGCTGATTTTCCAACCGGTCAGATCAACTGTTTCGGTGCCGCGATTGTAGATTTCAATGTACTCGGCAGTGCCGTGGTCCGAGGGAGAATCATACATGATCTCGTTGATCACGATGGAGGTTTGTCGCGAAACAGGATCGTTGGGAGCATCACGGGTGTCGCCTGGGCCACCGAACCATTCTTCGCCAACGGGAAGCGACTGGAAGGTTTCCTCGTCGTTGTCCCGGTCGAGGCGGGCGGCGTCGATGACCGAGCTGCCTTGGATGAGGAAAAGATCGACGTCTCCATTGTCATCAATGGGCAGGGTCAGCGGGAAGCTGACATAGCCTCCGGCGGGAATGTTACCGGTCAGATCGACGGCATTTGAGAGCGAGCGGGTGGTCGCAAGTGCCAATCCTGCGACTGAAACCGAAGCATTGCCAGGTGCATGCAGCTCGACCCAGTCGATGTTGCTGTCTTCGTCGAAGTGGATTTCGCTGATGACAAGATCCGGCAAGGGGGCGGTGAGTGACTCGGTTGCTGTGATGCTGATGTTGGCACCAAAGGCGATGTCGGAACTGCCTGCCGCCCGGTTGTGAACCTCGACTGCGAGGACATTCAGACCTGTCCGTAGTGCCGAGCTGATATCGGTGCCTGAAGCGATCTCGGCCAATTCCTGCCACTCGCGGCCTGAGCTTGCGGGGGTGTCAAAATTAACTTCGCCGGAAGGCATGTTGAAGCGAGTGATTTCCTGACCGTTTAGGTAGAAGACGACGCCATCGTCCAAGTGGGATTCAATATCGATGGTTGCGCTTGAGAAAAGCTCATCGAACTGAAATTCAGAGCGCAAATAGTAGGTGAATCTGCCGCCGGTAGTCCATGGGGTGGCGAATGGATCAGCTGAATTTCTACCAAAAACGCCTGGACCGACAGACCAGCTGCTGTCGTCAAAGTCCGGTTCCCGCCAAGTGGTGCCGCGGTCGACGTTTGCGGTATTTTGGTCATACCTCCATGCGGAAGTGGTCTGTGCGATCTCGGTGGTGAAGGTCGGGAGGTCATCCTCGTTGGCCGGTCCTCGGCCCGGAGTCCCGC
This sequence comes from Akkermansiaceae bacterium, assembly GCA_965657795.1. Taxonomy (GTDB): domain Bacteria; phylum Verrucomicrobiota; class Verrucomicrobiia; order Verrucomicrobiales; family Akkermansiaceae; genus SW10. Next base: position 24,145 of record CBFHQJ010000032.1, on the reverse strand, counting down.
CAGGTTGGTCGCTGGCAGCCCAGTTCCGCCATTCGGCGTTGGAGAGGTTGGGGTTGATCCGGGTGAGAGTGTGGCCGGTGCCATCTGCCGCGGCAGGCCATTTGCCCCCGTCATTATACTCAATGGTCGTCATCACCACGCCGTTTTTGTCGTTCAGCGTGAGGGTTTCTCCGGAGTTCGAAAGAGCACCCGTGTAGGGGCCGAAAATGCGGGTGTCCTCGGGAATACTGGGATAAGCGGCCCTCAGGGTGGCCTCATCGACCGGGGAGACGAGAATGGTCTCGAATTGCCTAAAGATATGAGCGCCAGTGTCTCCTGAGTTGAAATCTGGAAAGGTGAAGTCGATCCCATCCGAAAAATACCACTTTCCCATATCGAGCGGGGTGCCCGTAATGTTGGTGATTTCCAGGAAATCCGGCTCGCCTGCCTTGGCGTTATACTGGATTTCGGTGAAAATGACCTGCTCGGCAAGGGCTGGGGAGATTGCGAGCAAGGTCGCTCCTGCGACGGGTACGAGTGTTTTGATCGCACTGAATTGCTTGATTTTCATGGTGTGAGTGTGTGATGAGCAACAAATTCGAGAGTTTTTGCCCGTTTATAAAAGCTAGCACAAAAATTTGTCCCACAAAAAGGGGAAACTCGTGAAGTTCGTATGCTTTTTGGGTGCCTGCGATTTTTTGATAGCCAATAAAATCTCGTTAAGTTACTATCGTCGAGATCACTATAGAAAATGAAAGTTACTAAAGCACTTACCATGATGGGTTTGGCCTCTACTCTGGGGTCCGCGTCAGCTGTCAATATTCTGGTCTCTGCGACAGACACTTCGGAGATCGAAGCCTTTCTTGCCGCAAATTACACCGACGCCAATGTCACCGCTGCCGGAAATTTCTCGGATTTTAACGCCCCTGCAACCCAAACTGCCCTCTCCGGGGTAGACTTGGTCATCATTGGGCGTTCCCTCGCAAGTTCCGATTACCAAAACGGCCGGGCTGATGGGTACAACGGTCTCAATATCCCGGTCCTGAATTTCACCAGCTACACTGCCCGAAATCTTGGAGATCGCATGGGGTGGCATGCCGGATCGGCAACTAACAATAAGTTGGTGGCTGGTGCGGAAACAACCATTACTCCCGCAGGATCAGCTCTTCTTGGTGTCCCGGAAGGGGCCTACGATCTTTTTGATACAAACGAAGGAGGGACCTTTAACGGCCTGGGAACAGGAACTGTTGGCGGTGGAAGCATCCTCGCTACCATCAGCGGTGATATTCTGGCCGCTTACTGGGGTGCCGGCCAGGCTCCGGGCGACCCTGTTGCCGCCGGAGTTGCAACCTTCCCGGCTCCCAGACTCCTTTTGAATATCGATGACGATCCGCGGCCAACCGGTGAATTTACTGCTCAGAGCGATTTGGGACTTCAGTTGACGGTCGCAGCCATTGCCGACTTCGGAGGGCTGACTCCGGTTCCCGAGCCCTCCTCGGCTCTTCTCGGTCTTGCGGGACTGGGTTTGCTGGGAATTCGCCGTCGCAAGTAATCTCTTTCCCAACTGGAATTTGTTAAAACGCAAGACCACGGGGTCTTGCGTTTTTTTGTTTTATCCCGGTCCATTCTGTTGCTTTTCTAAAGGCTGAGATGCGCACCATCTTCATCCTCTTGATCACGCTGGCAGGTTTGCATGGTGAAGAGGATTGGTGGTCCTTTCGAGCTCTCGAGCAACCTGAAGTGCCGACGGGGCCCGAGGAAAACCTCATTGACCGGTTTATTCGGGCAAAGCAACGAAAACTCGGACTCTCCTGCTCCGAGCCTGCCTCGAAGCGTGTTTTGGCCCGACGTTTGGCCTTTGATCTCTGGGGGATTCCTCTTCCTCAGGAGAGAGTTAACGCCTTTGTGCAAGATGAGAATCCCAACGCCTACCGCGAGTTGGTGGACGAATTACTAGCGTCTCCCCGGTATGGTGAACGCTGGGCCCGGCACTGGCTGGATGTCGTCCACTTTGGGGAAACCCATGGATATGACAAAGACAAGCCGCGGGAAAATGCCTGGCCCTATCGTGATTATGTCATTCGTTCGCTCAACGAAGATAAACCTTATGCCCAATTTGTACGCGAGCAGATCGCAGGTGATGTGCTTTGGCCGGAGAGCAGGGATGGGATCGAGGCCACAGGGTTTCTGGCCGCCGGGCCGTGGGACTTCATCGGGCATGCCGAAGTGGCCGAGTCCAAGATCGATGGTAAGGTCGCCCGTCATCTCGATCGCGACGACATGGTGACCACGGTGATGACGAGTCTTTGCTCCTTTACCGTGCAGTGCGCCCAGTGCCACGATCACAAGGCAGATCCGGTCACGATGAAGGATTACTATTCCCTGCAGTCGGTTTTCGCTGCTCTTGATCGGGCCGATCGTGAGTATGATCCGGATCGAGCGGTCGCCCAAAAACGCAGTCGCCTTTTGGCAGAGATTCGTGAAAAGCAATCTCAAATCAAAGAGCTTCGATCAAAAATTGAAAGAACGAAAACTCCTGAACTTAAGAAAATCGAAGAAGAGATCAAGGGTGCTGATGCAGATCGGTCAGACCGTTACGGTTATCACAGCCAGGTCGCGGACCGTCAGGATTCCATGAAGTGGGTGCAAGTGGACTTTGGCCAATCTTTACCGTTGGATCGTCTGGAGCTTTTTCCGGCCGACGAGTACGGCTTTCAAGATTTTGGATTTCCCCATCGCTTTCGAATCGTGGCTTCGGATGTCGAAGGTTTTACCAATCGAGTCATCCTTTCAGATCATACCGAAGCTGATTTCCCCCGTCCCGGAGCAGGTCCCGTGGTGATTGAGGCGCAGGGGAAGAGAGCCCGCTTCGTCAGGGTAGTGGCGACCAAATTGTGGAATCGCCGTCGTGTTGGCAAACCTGTCAGCAATGATTGGATCTTCGCCTTGAGCGAGTTAAAAGTGAGCTCAGAAGGGAAGCTTCTGACCCCGAAAGAGGTGAAGTCCTTCGACTCCATCGAAGCGATGCCACGTTGGGGGTGCGCCAACCTCATCGATGGAAAAGAGGGAGTCGGAGTCATCAGGATTGATCCCCAAAAAAAGGAGCGTCACGATTTTCTCCTGCAGCAGCTTGCGGGAGATCTTTTAGATAGAGAAGATCAGCTGGTAGCCGGGGTGAAGGCTTTGGAGGCTCGGGTTGCTGCGCTGCCCAAACCACATCGGGCTTACGTGGCGGCCGTTCACCAAGGGAGTGGAAACTTCATGGGCCGTGGGCACGTGAACGGGAAGCCGAGAGAAATCCACATTCTCGATCGTGGTGATATCACCAGTCCGCTGGATGTGGTCGAGCCGGCACCGGTTCCCGGAGTGGTGGAGGGCGTGACCTCCTTCGATCTCCCGGCCAATCACACGGAAGGAGATCGCCGGGTCGCATTGGCCGGGTGGGTGGTCCATCCTGAAAACAAACTGACTTGGAGGAGCATTGTCAATCGAGTGTGGCAGCAGCACTTTGGCACTGGATTGGTCGAGACCGCAAACGACTTTGGCCGGATCGGTGAGGAGCCCTCTCATCCCGAATTGCTGGATTGGCTGGCGGTGGAATTTCGTGATGGCGGTGGTTCGTTGAAGAAGCTTCATCGCATGATCCTCCTCAGCGAAACCTATCGTCAAATGAGCTCCGGGTCCGAGGGAAACGATTCGGTCGATGGCTCAAACCGTTTTCTTTGGAGACAGAATCGACGCCGTCTCGAAGCGGAAGTGGTTCGTGACACCGTCCTGATCACGGCTGGTAAAATGAACTTTAGAATGGGCGGTCCCTCCTTCCGGGATTTCGTCATCGAGAAGCCCGAGCACTCGCCGCATTACCAATATCACAAAGCCAATCCCGATGATCCGGTGACCCACCGACGGTCCGTTTATCGTTTCCTGGTTCGTTCCCAACCACAGCCTTTCATGGATGCCTTGGACTGCGCCGATCCTTCTTTGTTGGTCGACAAGCGGGGTGAAACGACCACCTCTCTACAAGCTCTCGCGATGTTGAATAATCGCTTCATTCTCCGCATGGCGGAACATGTTGCTGCCGACTTAAAAGATGAGACGGATCCGGTTGGTGAATTGATTTTGCGGGCGCTGGGAAGGCCGGTGAAAGCGGAAGAACGAATACTTTTGGAGGACTATGGGAAGTCGCACGGCATGGCGGCTTTGGTCCGGGTGGTTTTTAATATGAGTGAGTTTTCATACGTGGATTGAGACGATGATCAACCGGCGTGACTTTTTGTGGCAATCCGGCGGTGGGCTCGGAGGGATTGCTTTGTCGTCGCTTCTGGGCGGCGAAGCCCGCGCTGGCGGAGTGCTCGGCGAAACCCATCATCGCCCAAAAGCCAAGCGCGTGATTCAGCTCTTCATGGCCGGGGCGGCGAGCCATCTCGACCTCTTCGATTTCAAACCTGGGTTGGTGAAACGTCATGGCGAAAAATCGGATTTTGGCGAACACGTGGAAGCCTTCCAAAATGGTCTCGGCCCGTGGAAGAAACCGGTGTGGGAATTTTCACGACACGGTGGTTGTGGCAAGCTGCTCGGAGAAACCGTTTCGCCTCTGGGTGAGGTCGTTGATGAGATGGCTTTCGTTCACAATATGACAGGGAAGACCGGCGTTCACAGTCAGGCCACCTACCTGCAGGCGACGGGCTTTGATCGTCCCGGATTCCCGGGAATGGGATCGTGGGTCAGTTATGGTTTGGGGAGTCTGAACGATAATCTTCCCACCTTTGTCGTTCTTCCCGATCACCGGGGATATGCTTCAAATGGTCCGAAGAATTGGGCCTCTGCTTTCCTGCCGACGGTGCACCAGGGAACCATCATCCGGCCTGGAACCAGTGAGCCCATCACTCATCTTTTTCCTCACGAGAGTGCCAAGTATCTCACGCCGCAGGCAGAGAAAGACGCCGGAGCTTTACTGGAGAAACTGAATCGAAACTATGCCGGGCAACGCGAGGGAGATTCGCGATTGGAGGCCCGGATTCAGAGCTACGAACTGGCGGCGCGAATGCAACTGGCGGCTCCCGAAGCCCTCGATCTCTCCCGGGAGCCGGACTACATCAAGTCCATGTATGGTCTTTCGCCCGATGGCACCAAGTGGCCCAAGCAAATTAATTGGAAGGAGGAAGCTGATGCCTTTGGCCGGAAGTGTCTTTCGGCACGCCGCTTGCTCGAACGTGGAGTGAAGTTTGTCCAGATCTGGTCGGGTAATGATAATGGCTTTCCCCGGCGCAACTGGGATAGTCATGAGGACATTGAACGCGAACACGGTCCGCTCTCGCGAGGGATGGCCATTGGCACTGCTGCTCTCATCAAGGACTTGAAGCAACGCGGAATGCTTGAAGATACGGTGATTCTTTGGACCACGGAATTTGGGAGGATGCCTTCAACCCAAGGCAGCAAAGGGCGCGATCATAATCCTCATGTCTTCACCAACTGGCTCGCCGGAGGCGGGGTGCGTGGCGGGATCACCCACGGCGAAAGCGATCAATGGGGATATAAGCCGGCCGACCGGAAGAATCCCACGCAGGTTTACGATATCCATGCGACTATTCTGCATCTCCTCGGAATCGATCACGAACGATTGGTGTTTCGGAAAGATAGCATCGACCGCCGCTTGACCGATGTTCACGGCAAGGTCATCCGTGAGATTATTGCTTAAAGCTTTCGGTGATTTTCCAGCCGGGGTTTCCGCCGGGTGAAAAATGGTATGCGCCGACGTCTTTACGTTCTTCGCGGGACGTGTTGTTGAAGTCAACTTTCACGAGGTGACTTGAATCAGCAGTGCCAAGGCAGGGTGATTTGCTGGTGGGAAATTTTTCCCGAATTCCAGTGATGTTTGTGCTTTGGGTGATTCCTGTGATCGAGGGGATGCGTGGTTCGACGGAAAGGGCATTGTTGGCGATGACCATCTCGCCGCTGAGTTTTTTGAGAGGGATGATACGGATCGAACGTTTCGATAGAATGGTGTTGTGAACGATAGTGAGGTTGCCCACCACCGCACTTTGGTGATTTCGGCAGTAGATGCCTTCGCCTCCGGTGCCGAAGATGATGTTGTTTCGAATGATGGCATCGGCGGCGGCTTGAATACCGTGGTCGCCCGTGTTCCAAATGACATTGCGTTCAATGATGTTGGGGGCCTTTCCGTCGGTATCGTAAACAATGATGCCGGGATAGTTGGTGTCGTGGATGACGTTGTCGCGGACAATGTTTCCGTAGCTTCCGTCTTTAAGCTCGATGCCGTCGCCCTGGCTCACTGTGCCTCCTTTTAGGTCGTGAATGTAATTGTTCTCGATGACGGAGTTGAAGATGTAGCCGTTGGTGGAGCCGTCCGGATTACTGTTGGATCCGAGGTAGAAGGCCTCACCGTGGCCGCCCGTGTGGTGGATGTGATTATGGCGGAAGGTGAGGGCTTCGTAGCTTTCTCCGGAATAGTTGGCAGTGACGGCGACTCCGCCGATGTGATGGATGTGTAGGTTTTCCAGAGTGATAAACTTCGCGAGGTGAGTGCCTTTTTTGCCAATGCGAATGGCGGCGGATCCGCCTGTGATTTCGAGATCCCGGATGATGAGGTGCTGGCAACCGGCAAGATTGATCGTGTTTTGTTTGGCGTCAGGACGTTTGATGATCACTTTGGCATCCCTTGCCGCGCGGATCATAATGGGCTTTTCGGCAGTGCCGCGTTGCGAAATTTCGAGACGTTTTGAGTTCGAATAGACTCCCGGCTTCAGGATGATTTCATCACCGGGTTGCAGTGATGGGCCACTCAGCATTGAGAACCAGTTCTCGCCCGGTGAAAGGGTGACCGTCTTGCCTGGGAGGGCGGTCGTCGAGAGCGTTAAGGAGAGGAGAAGTGAAAAAAATTTTCTCATGCCGTTTTCATCGATTTTCTATAAGCTTGGGAAGAAAATAGGGAGATAGAAGGTTATTATCGAAGAGTCGTAAGTCCTACTCAATTTCCTGCACGATGAGTCGCAGGAAGCGTTGCTCATCGTCATCCACCCCGGCGTCATGGATGACTTTGATGATGGAGAGATTCGGGGAAATGATGTTCTCGGTGACACTGCTTCCTTCACTCCAGGGAAGGAGGCCTTCCTTCGTTCCGATGTTTTCCCAAGTGTCCAGATCGGTCGTTGTTTGAACAATGTAACATAAGTCGGGGCGCCCGCCGCTGGGGAGTTGGAAGCAAAGTTCAGTGCTCTCAGAAGAGACGATGACAATTGGTCGAGGTTCGAGTTGCGCCGGGGATATTCCTCCGATTGGATCGATTCCAAGGGCGTAGCTGAGGAGGTTGGGTATTCTAGCTCCGGGTGATTGAGAGCTTTGACCCTGTTGTTCGATTGGAATCATGTAGGCGTTCGCCCAACCTTGGTAATCAGAAAAAGGTGCGAGTGCTTGGATCTCGATTGTTATGAGAGCGGTGGTAGCCTGCCGGTCGGTGGAAGCAGTGACCGGGATGGTGTAAACGCCGGGTGGCACATCAAAGGTTTGCCAGTGCAAGCGGGTGTTGCCGGGGGTGTCGAGTTTCTCGAGAAGAAGAGCTCCGGGTAGACCGGTGAAATTAGCCGTGAATGTGATGGGTTCGCCTTCGGGGTCTTCAGCGTGGAGATCAAGAAAGTGGGTGGTTGCTTCTGGCTAGATTTGAGCAGGGAAGGGATTGAAGACAGAAGGCAGACCCGGGTCTTCGAGCACTTCGACTAGGAGGGTTCGAGAGGCGCTGAGAGGCGGGGTCTGGTTGTCTGAAACGGAAACTTCGATGGCGAAACTTTGCTCGCCTTGGCTTTCGAGCGGAGTCCATTGAATTTCTCCGCTTGCCGAATCCAGCGTGAGGCCGGTGGGGATGGCCGAGAGGATTTCGTAAGTGAGAGTCTGTGCCGGAGCATCAGGATCGGTGCCAATGGCCGTGACTGCAAACGCTTCGCCGATTTCTAAAACGACCGGATCGAAGGGTGCGAGTGAGGGGGCTTTGTTGTCGTCAATGACGGTCACGTTAAAGAGCTGTGAGCTGGAGAGTGGTGGAGAATTACCATCAGTCACGGTCACGGTCACGGTGATCGGGATGGTTTGGCCGCCGTTGTTTTCGTTCGTGATCCAGCGATTCCTGCCGCTGGTGGCATTGATGGTGACACCGGGGTCGTCGCAGACGAGAGAATATCGAAGCGAGGAATCGGGGCCGTCGGGATCGTTCGCGGTCGCGGTGATGTGGAGGATTTGTCCTTCGGTGATCGAGGCGTCGGCGATGACATCGAGCACGGGAGCCTGGTTCACGAGGGAGACCGAAGTGGAGGCTTCGCCTGTGGTCTTCGGAGTTTCGCTGTTTCCGGCAGCGTCACTGGCGATGCTGTGGAAGGCGTAGTCATTCCCGAAGGCTCCTTCGAAGAGGGCTGAGGTGTTGTTGGAGTTCTCCAGCCAGAGCGTGAAGGGGCCGTCGTTTTCGGAAACATAAATGTCATAGCCGGTGATCGCGTTGTTGTCGGTGCCCGACCAATCGACGCTGAAGAACCCGGAATTTGCGACCGGTAGCATCGCCACCGAGCTGCTTGGGGCCGGGGATGGCATCGAGTCGTGAAATCAGGAGCTCGGGAAGGGTCTCGTCCGAGATGGTGAGCGAGGCGCTCCCGGAGGCATATCCGGTGGCCGAGGCGATGATTTCGAGGTCTTCCGTTCCGTCAGGTTCAGAGTTGTCCGCGAGGGTAAGGATGGTTGACGTTGAGTCTTGGTTCGCGGGGATGATGATCGCGGAGGTGAGAGCCACGCGCGAGTCACCACCGTGGCTGAGGGTGAGTGTCAGGGGATTGGCATCGACGATATTGCGGGTGATCGTGACCGAGGCGGAGTTTCCTTCGAGGAGGATCTTTTTGCTAATGCTGACCGAGAGGGCGGGGCCATCATCGTCATTGATGTCGAGCGAGAGCTCGGGGCTTTCGGTAAGGAGCCCACCGAAGTTCGCTTCGAAGGCGCGTGCCCACAGGGTGACGGTGCGGAGCCCCTCGACGGTATCGTTATCCACGGGGGTGAGGGGGATTGTGACGCTGGTTTGATTCGCAGGGATCAAGATGGTGCCGGTTGCTTCGAAGGAGGTGGGGGAAGAGCCAGTGAGATCGACGAGAAGGGCTTCCGAGGTGGCGGTGTCACGGGTGATGGTGGCGAGTAGTTCTCCGGGGCCAGCTGCCTCAGAAATTGCGGTGCGATTGATGTTTAGAGTGAGAGAAGATGGTAACGTGAGAGCGGCGGTAGCTCCGTCGTTATTGGTCTCGTCCGGCTCAATGAATTGAAGGGATTCATCAACCCGGATGATGAGGTAGACGGTCCCGCTGTAACCGGTGGCCGGGATGGTGATGTCACGGGTGATGGACTCGGAGGCGGTGGGAACGGGTTGCTCGGTGCTTACCAGCCTATTGGCGACTTGCGTGCGGGGCTCAATGTAGTGGATCGTTTTCTGGAAGTTGGGGCCAGCGGGCTTTTTTGCTTGGTGGAAGATTCAGGCTTGCCGAGCATCGGGAGGTGTTCTCCAAGATTCAAATTCTATTGAATACCTCACGTTTTGAGGAAGCTGAAATGATGGTCCGCAAGGAGCTCGCCACCGGTGAGGATGATCCTTATCTTCAGATTCTTCTGGCGAGGACTCTGACCGAGCAGAAGAAATTTCGAGGAGCACGGGAGGCAGTGCAGGAAGCGATCCGGATCGCTCCGGACGAATCGGAATGTTACTATGCCATGGCGAACATTTACCGTGAGCAGGGGAAACTCAAAGAAGGCTTGAAGTTCATCTCGCAGGCTATCGCGCTGGATCCGGAAGATCCCTATAATCATTCAATGGAGGCGGGTTTGTATCTCGATTTATCAAAGTGGCAGGAGTCCCTCGATTCGGCGAATCGGGGTTTGGAGATGGATGCTGATGATGAGTCGTGCTTGTTCTACCGGGGAGTGGCTTTGGCCAACCTTGGGCGAAAGGAGGATGCGGACCAGGATAGCTTGCGCCTGCTTGGGATGGATGCGGGAGATCCGGCAAACTTTGTCAGCCGGGGATGGGTTCTGCTTGAGACGGGAAAAAACCGGGAGGCGACGGAGCATTTCACGGAAGCGCTGCGAATTGACCCCAGTCGGGAAGATGCCAAGGGCGGATTGGTCCGTGCGGTGACTCAAAGTCGCCCGATCCTTGGGCGGCTTCTCAAGATAATGTATAAATTGGATGATCTTTCGATCTGGGTGCTGGCTATTGGTTTTTTCCTCCTCACACGAGGGCGTATCATGCTGGAGAAGAGCAATGAATTTGCCATTTTTGGAAACCTTCTCGATGCCTTGCTTTGGGGTATTATTTTGCTTTTTGTTTCGGTTCAACTTCTGATCGAGTTGAGCCTGGGATCGAACTCTTTAACCAAGAATGCTCTTTCCGGTCGCCATCGTCGTGGTCTTCGGTTCGCGCAGCCTTTGTTTATAGTTGGTATCGGTGCCTATGTTCTGTGGGTGATGGGTGGCACTAAAAATATTCCGCTGATTTCTTTCATGTTCGTTGCTCTGGCTTTGCTGACGAGGGAACGATTTGAAAGTGAAAACTCGTGGGTCAGATCCAAGATGACCTGGATTTTGGCGATCTCCTGCGTGGTGTCAGCCGTGGCCGTCTACTTTCTGTATTTCCGAATCACTCCGGTGCTTTTGGAGATGCTGGCAGAGATTGACCAGCTCAAGGAAAGCACTGCGCAAGAGGAAGCGTCGGAAGAACTCTTGAATCAGTTGGATCAGGTTCTCCGTCAGCGCAAATGGCTGGCGGTCTATCCTATCCTGGCCGTGGCCTTGCTGGCGTCATTTCGTGACAACGTGAAGGAGTGGTTGGAAGCCCGGGCTCCGGATGAGGGATGGGAGTGAGTCAGAGTCACTGGGTTGCACTCGCTGTCGACGAGACTGATTAATCCTTGTTGGTTCATTTTACAAAAATATCGGTGAAGCCATTTGGTTGAAATTTTTGATGCTTTGCACAGAAGCAGGGCAACAAGTTTGTTGACGGGGCGAGGGCATTTTGAGAAGGCTTGGTATGCACACAATAAACACTACTCTTGCTGTTCTCGTTGCTAGCCAGTCAGTTGCACTCGCCCAGTTTTGGGTCGATTTCAATAGCACACAAGGAGGGGGAGGGGCTCCGGTTTTGGATGATCCAGCCGATCCCACGAATGCTCTTCATCAAGAACCTGATTTCCTGTGTTATCATTCCGGGCACGAAGATCCTACGACTCAGATCACAGCGAGCTACGAGGTTGATTTTGCCCAGACTGGAATCACCACCGTGATGATGACCCCTGAATGGCCAAGTACGGATGCGGCGACCGTCCAGCAATCGATTGGAAGGAGCGACGGGCAGGCAGCGACCTGGATTGGGAATAACGTGAATCTGCTCCGCGACTGGATCGGTGTTGATACCCGCGTTAGTCAAAGTGGCAATGGAGCCTGGGACGGGACGATCGGGACGCCAACCTATTTCCAACTTCGCTTTGCAGGACTGCCCCAGGCCACTTACGAGATGACGGCTTTTTTCCATGATGTGGAACATATGAATTCCGATTTCACGATCGAAGTCTCGTCGGATGGGGGAGCCACTTTTGGAGAGCCGATCGTGGGTAGGATGACCAATAGTCAGTCGGGCGGGAATCCTGCCGAAAATGAAGTGCTCTCTGGAACTGCTCCCAATGTGGAAGGTGGAGATCCGTCGGATCTGAGCTCAACCCAGGTATTCTCGTTTGATGCGGTTGATGGTGAAGAATTGGTCTTGCGGATTGCGGCCTTGTCCAAAGGGTCGGCAGTGCATGGCGAATTCGTTGGCCTGAACGGATTTAAGCTTGAGCAGGGAGATGCTTCAAGTGTCCTTGGTCTGCAAATTACGAAAGTTGAGCGTAATTCTGAGAATGGCGAAGTGGAGTTGACCTGGAATTCAAAGCCCGGAAAAACCTATGTGATCCGAGCCTCCAATGATCTGAGCGGAGACCCCTTGACCTGGCCTGATCTGGACGATGGATTTGCCAGCCAGGGAGATGAAACGACATTCACGGATACGACAGCCGAGGGTCGGCGCTTCTATGTCGTAGAAGAACTCTAGCCCGGATATTTCATGAAGGATCGGGTGGGAGATCTTCTTCGCTGAGGTTGGGCTACTTCTGACAAGCGGTGGCTTTGATCCCCATTTTTTTTGATCTGGTAGTTCGTGTCTGCACGTTCCCTCACCCCCTCCGTTGTTTGAGCTGGCTCTCCTGGGTGTGGATGACCTTGTTTGGGTCACGGTCGTCGTTGAAGAGCGCGAAAGGAGATTGAGCTTCCGGTCAACTTCACGAAGGAGAAGAACCCCTCCGTCCGAACTAACATTTCCGCCGTTGAAATCGGCCTTAACTTTTCGGTTCAGACAGCTTGAAAATTCGAGTTGGGTGGGACTACGATCTGCTATCTCATGGTTTGTCGTGTTTGGGACGTTAAGCACCTCAAATTTAACGACTTTTAACAACCACGCGACCTTTTTGCCCTCAACTCATGAAATATCCGGGCTAGCGCGCGGGACGCACGCTCTCCCTATGAATCCCCCGAGTTGAGGATCTTACTGAAGGCACCTTGGGGGACGTTGACTTTGCCGAAGGCCTATGGCTTTGCCGATTCGCTGGCGGGCTTGGGCTCCGATACGACAATGGGCCAGCCCATGCGTTTATTGCGTGAGCGGACTTTTTCAGCAGCTTCGCGCGCAGCTTCTTCGATGAGTTCTTTGATCGGGCGATCAGCGAGAGCTTTCGTCTGTGAGGTGGAAGGTTCCATCTGAATTAAGGTAAGAATACCATTCGTCAGCGGTTTCGCAATACTCGGGGAAAAGTTCCTGCCCTCGCTTGAATCGACGAATAATGGTTTGAGTGGGAATGTTGTGCCCTCCTTCCTGAACTCTTTGGGCAACACGCCGTATGGCGAGTTCCGGGGTGTCGAGGGAAATGAAGATGAGGGTGATTTGGTAGCCTTCTTGCTTCCAACGTTTGATTGGTTTGAGGTAATTTCTGCTGCTCAGGGTTGTCTCGATCGCGAAGGTCTCTTTCGCCTCGACTGATTCTTCGATGAGTTGAAGCATGAGGCGGCCTGCGCGAAATGCTTCTTTTTCAGGCGAGAGTGGTGAGAGGCCTGCGGCGAGGAGGTCTGCGTAGTGGTGAGAGGCCTGCGGCGAGGAGGTCTGCGTTGATGAAACGGCCACAGTCAGAAAGTTTTGGGAGAAACTCCCGGGCGAAGGTTGTTTTTCCTGCTCCGTTTGGACCAGCGATGATGATGGCGGTGGGCATGGGTTCAGGAGGCTGGAGCTCTGGGAAGCGCGCGGGGCGGACGCTCTCCCTATTAATCCCCCGATTTGAGGACCTTAATGAAGGCGTCCTGGGGGATGTTCACCTTGCCGAAGGCTTTCATCTTGGCCTTACCCTTTTTCTGCTTCTCGAGGAGTTTGCGCTTTCGGGAGATGTCGCCGCCGTAGCATTTGGCGGTGACGTTTTTGCGCATGGCGCTGATCGTTTCCCTGGCGATGATGTTGCCACCAATCGCGGCTTGGATGGCGACAACGAACATTTGGGTCGGGATGACTTCCTTGAGTTTGGCAGCGAGTTCGCGACCGCGGTAGACGGCTTTGTCGCGGTGAACGATGGTGGAGAAGGCTTCGACGGGATCGCCGGCGATGAGCATGTCCATTTTGACCATGTTGGCGGCGCGGTAGCCGGCATGCTCGTAGTCCATGGAGCCATAGCCTTTGGTCATGGATTTAAGGCGGTCGTTGAAATCGACGAGGATGTCGGCGAGAGGAACGGTGGCGGTGAGGAGGACGCGGAATTCGTCGATGGTCTCGGTGTTTTCCAGTTCGCCTCGCTTTTCCATGATGAGCTGCATGGCATCTCCAATGTAGTCGCCTGGGAGCATGATGAAGATGCGAACCATGGGCTCACGGATTTCCTCGATGGTTTGTTGCTCGGGGAGATAGGAGGGATTGTCGACGACCAGTTCTTCGCCGTCGGTTTTGGTGACCTCGTAGATTACGCTGGGGTAGGTGGAGATGACATCCATGTCGAACTCACGGCGGAGTCGTTCCTGGATGATTTCCATGTGGAGGAGGCCGAGGAATCCGCAGCGGAAACCGAAGCCGAGGGCGGTGGAGGATTCGGTTTGGAAGGTGAAGGCGGCGTCGTTGATTTGGAGCTTGCCCATCGCGACTTTGAGGGCCTCGTAGTCGGAGGTGTCGATGGGGTAGATGCCGGAAAAGACCATGGGGCGGATTTCTTTGAATCCGGGAAGGGGCTCGGGGCAGGGCTTGTCCTTGTGAGTGATGGTGTCGCCGATTTTGACTTCGGCGGAGGACTTCATGTTGGCGATGATGTAGCCGACGTCTCCGGTCTGGAGTTTCTCGGTCTTGGTCATCTTGGGGGTGAAGTGGCCGACTTCCTTGATCTCGTAGTTGGTGGGAGTGTGGAAGAGTTTGATCTTATCGCCTTTCTTCATCTCGCCGGAAACCACACGGACGTAAGAAATGACGCCGCGGTAGGCATCATAAAGCGAGTCGAAGACGGAGGCGCGGAGGAGCCCGTCGGGGGTCTCGGTGGGTGGGGGAACGAGTTCAACGATGGCTTCGAGGATTTCCTCAATGCCAATGCCCATTTTGGCGGAAGCGGGGATGCCGTGCTCGCCCGGGATGGCGAGGATTTCCTCGAGTTGCTTTCGGCAGCGATCGACGTCGGCGGCGGGGAGGTCGATCTTGTTGAGAACGGGGACGATGGCGAGGTCCTGCTCCATGGCAAGGTTGACGTTGGCCATGGTTTGGGCTTCGACGCCTTGGGCGGCATCGATGATGAGGATGGCGCCTTCGCACGCGGCGAGGGAGCGGGAGACCTCGTAGGAAAAATCGACGTGTCCGGGGGTGTCGAGGAGGTTGAGCTTGTAGGTTTTGCCGTCTTTGGATTTGAAGGAGAGCGTGACCGGGTGGGATTTGATGGTGATGCCCTTCTCCCGCTCGAGGTCCATGGAGTCGAGGTGCTGGGCCTGTGATTCGCGCTGGGTGATGGTTTGGCAGGTCTCCATGAGGCGATCAGACAGGGTCGTTTTGCCATGATCGATGTGAGCGATGATGGAGAAGTTGCGAGTGAGTTCGACGGACATGATGATTTGGTGGCGAGAGATTAACTGCAAAGGCGCGAAGACGCGAAGGAATTTGGGTGTCCCTGAAGGGCGGGAGATAAGGGGATTTTGCGAAAAATGGAAGGGGAATGGACGAATTGAGGTGATGAGGTAGGATTTGGAGGTGAAGATTCTATTATGCCTGCTGCTTGCGGTAGGGGCCTTGGCCGCGCAAGTGGTGGTTCTCGACGAAGGATGGAAACGAATTTCAGAGGGTAAGGAGATGGATCCGGGGCCGACCGATGCTCGCTTCTTCCAATTCAATGTGAAAAAGGGCAAAGCAAGATGAGCTTTTCACCGACTCATGGTAAACAGTTTGACCGCAATAGAATTGCCAGTAGCTGATAGTGTCAGCTTGACCACCTTGTTTGTTGGAAATTCTTGAGTTCTGTATTCCTGAAAGGGAAAAAGAAGGGCCGTTCATGACAAGGCTTCATGCATTGCTCATTCTTCATTGACATGAAATTTTTATGAAATTAGGTTCATTGGATCATGTGAGATAGGTTTTTGGCCATCTCGTAATTCACACTCAACACACCATGACAAAACAAACA
The DNA here is from genome assembly GCA_965657795.1 of Akkermansiaceae bacterium. GTDB lineage: Bacteria > Verrucomicrobiota > Verrucomicrobiia > Verrucomicrobiales > Akkermansiaceae > SW10. The sequence continues at coordinate 8,411 of CBFHQJ010000032.1, read as the reverse complement.
TTTCACAAAGTGGCGATGGCTCCGATTGCTTTCGTTTTGGCTTCTCCGGCTCTGGCCGATGATGTGGCTGACCTGCCCGAAACTCCGAATTTGGTCATTTCCACGATCGGAGCCCACCCGAGCCTAAATGGTCGGGATGATGGCTTCGGGACTACTTCGGATTTACTCGATGCGACCTTCCTGATTGATGTGGATTTTACGGATAAGTTGGCAGGAGAACGGGAAACGATTTTTGAAACGGGTGCGGGGACCATTGGAACTTCGTTCGTTTATGAGGCGCCAAATACGTTGGTGGTGAGAAGTGTCGGCAATGCCGGACTTGCGTTGGTGACGGCCAGCTATGTCTTGTCGCAACCGCTGGTTGATGGAGGTGAAGTTGAGGTGGGGTTCTCGATCGATGTGGACGACGGCACCGGATCTCAAGTGCTTTCGATCATCGTGGATGGTGGAGTAGTGGCAACGGAAACGGGTATCACGGGCGGTGATTGGTCCGGTGGAGATGGCGCGCGTCTGGGCGCAGCGGGAGGGGTGACCGGGACTGGTTCGAATGGGACAATCCCGTCGGAGGCCTTTACCTCGGGCACTTTGAACCTTGTGAATGGGCTGCGCTTTTATGCGAATACGTGCTGGGTGCCGGTGGGCAACGATAGCGACAACGATGGCTTGCCGGATTTTTGGGAGGAAGTTTATGCGCCGGGTGATTTGGATGAGCTGTCGACGGGTGGTGATGCGGATGGCGACGGCTTGAATGACGAGGCTGAGTTGATCGCCGGGACGAACCCTATTTTGAATGATACGGATGACGATGGTTTGTTGGATGGAGTTGAGGCCGATCCGACCGAGCCGGGATATTTGGGGACCGATCCTCTGGTGGCTGATACTGATGGTGATGGACGGAGCGATGGTGCAGAGGTCAATGATGCTCCGACGACTGATCCGTTTGATCGGGATTCGGATGATGATGGAGTTGTTGATGGGGTGGAAGTTTCGCTCGGGACTGACCCCAATAATGCGGCAAGTCGCTCGGATCTCGGGGAGTTCTTGGTGGCCCATTATCCTTTGGATCGACTCGGTGCGGGAGTGGAGGCTACGGATGCTTTTGGGTTCCATCATTTGATCGGGACAAATCTTGATCAGTCCGCGGTTGTGACGGGACAGGATGGTAATGCGGTGAGTTTTGATGCGGAGAAGAAGACGATGCTGGCCCGGACGAGTGGGGCGGTTGGAGATCGTTTGCCGGTCTCGAGTCACCCCGAGCATTCGATTGTGATGTGGGTGAATGTGAAGGGGACCGGGCAGAGTGATCTTCGGATTTTTTCGGAAGGCGCGTTGAGCGAAAACACGAGCCTTTATAATATCGGAGCACAAAATGGCGGGGCGGATGATCGGCTCGATTTCTATCTCCGTGCTTCAAATGGTTCGACTCCCAATCACCAGTATTCGACAGCGACTCCCTTGGATGGAACGTGGCATCACATCGCGTGGGTGGTGTCCGGTGATCAGGCGAAGCTCTATGTGGATGGGGTGATTGATGCGACCATGTTCACCTGGGTGGATCCCTATTCTCCGACTTTGACAACAACCTCGCTTGGCGGAATTCAACGGTCGCTGAAATCGCATTGGGTGACCGGTGAAATCGATGAAGTTTCGCTTTGGAATCTAGCCCTCACCGCAGCTGATGTGGCGGCTTTGGCTTCAGCGGAGAATGCGCTCGAAGTAATCGACGATGCCGACAGCGATGGTTTGCCGGATGCCTGGGAAAGGAAGTTTGGCTTGGATCCAGGCAATGCGGGCGATGCTGCACTTGATGGTGACAATGATCTTTTGACGAACTTGCAGGAGTTTGCGGCGGGGACCAACCCGACCTTGCAAGACACGGATGGTGACAGCTTGAACGACGGTGTTGAGACCGATGACGGTGTGTGGGTCTCGGTGACTGCGACAGGTACGAGTCCCCGAAGTGCGGATACGGATCGTGATGGTTTGAATGACTCCGTTGAGGTTCCCAATCTGGCCTTTGACCCGGACAATCCCTTCGGCCAGCCTGGTAGTGATCCCTCTTCATTTGATACGGATGGTGACGGGGTTTCAGATGGATCGGAAGTGCTTGCAAGCAGCGACCCAACTAATCTTGCAAGTTCTCCTTCGCCGGAGGCTGTCGGCACCTGGTGCGCGGATGATGAGCCTTTGGGGACAGGGTTTGGCGGCGATGGTTGGGCAATGGGTCCCGAGACTGCTCCGGCAGGGGCGGTTCTTGATCCGATCAATGCGCCCGAGGTTGTTGAGATTTCAGAAGCAGGTGCGGCGCAGACGGGGTTGACGCAAGCGGTGGACTTCAGTGCAAACGCGCAATTTGGAGTGGCGGCGGAGCCGAATTCGTTCTTTGAGTTATTTGGAAGCGGGACGGTGACAGGAGATGCAACGATCGAGATGATTTTCAGCCCGGATTCGGATTTGGGAGGTCATCAATACCTTTGGGAATCCGGCGGAACCGGTGATGGGCAGGGAATCGTGCTGGTCAACAGCATGCTCTATTTGGGGGTGAATGATGGAAATGGTGCTCCATATGGCGGAGCCGTGGTAGGTGTTGACCTAGCGCCACTTTATGGTCCATCCGGATTTAGTGCGGATGATTATTTGGTTCTTCGTGCCGTCTTCGAAACCGGAAAACAGGTGACCCTTGGAGTGACTCATCTGGGGACCGGGCTCTCAGCAGTCGCGTCCGAAGAATGGAGCGGGAATAGCTGGGACGGCGGTGATATTCTGGGCATGGGGCGATGGTCGGCCGGTCGCGGTGGTGACCGCAATAATCAGCTTTCCACTTTGCCGGGAGCGACCGCGACGTGGCCTGGTTTTGAAGGGCAAATTGCCAAATTGAGTCTCTATGCTGCTCCTCTTGTGGCTACGACATCATCGGCGACAGGAAATGAGTTGGAGATCACCAGTATCGTTTATGACGAGGAACTAGACCGGATCACTCTCACCTGGAATGCCAGATCGGGAGGCGTCTATGGAGTCTATGCCTCGCCAGATGGAATCGACTGGAGCCTTGAAGTTGATGACAGCGTGACGGCGAGCGAAGACACTGCGAGCTTTACTTTTCCCAATCCAGTTCCCGGTCTCGACCGCCAGTTTTTCCGGGTGGTGGAGTTTTAACAAGCAGAGCCATTAGTGTTGCCAGCCTCGGTTGAAATTCCGACAGACGAATGTGTCACTAATTGATAATTTTGATCTTCTCGTGGAGGTCGTCGCGGTGGGATTTTCCGATCGGGAGCTTTTGGGCGGTGCCGAGATCGAGTTGGTTTCCTTCGATTTGGCGGATGGCGCGGAGGTTGACGATATATGACCGATGGGTACGGACGAAGTGAGGGGGAAGAAGGGTGGTGAGTTTGGAGAGGGTCATGAGAGTCATGACTGGTTTGTCGTGCTCAAAAATGAAGGAGGCGTAGTTGCCCTGGGACTCGATATAGAGGAGTCGAGCGAGATCAATGCGGTGGATGGTGGCATTGTCTTTGAGGAAAAGTGCTTCGTCAGGCGGCGCGGATTCTCCGGTGTGGCGATTCTTGAGTTTTAAGACGGCCTTGGCAAAGCGGCTGAATTCGAGCGGCTTGATGAGATAATCGACGACATCAAATTGGTAGCTCTCGGCGCCAAAATCGGCATTGGCCGAGATGATGACGACGGCGGTATCTCGTGGCAGGGCTTTGAGGAGAGAGACGCCGTCGATGCCGGGTAGTTGGAGATCCAGGAAAACGGCATCGAAGTTCTCGGCCGCGAGAAGATGAAGTGCGGTGGAGCCGTCGTTGATCTTCAGGCAGTAGTCGATCCCGCCAATTTGCCCGAGGTAGCTTTCGACCAAATCACAAGTGAGAGGGTCATCATCAACGACGAGGCATTTCATCCACCAACTTTGAAGGTTTCAGGCGGAAGGCTGAAGGCAAAAAATTTCCCGCAACCCACTCATGAAGAGTGAGGGCGGGAAATATACTTAACACACAATGATTATTTGGAAGCAGCGCCTTTGGCTTTGGCGGTGCCATTCAGGTATTTTTGGACCTTGGGCCAGAGATGGTCGGCGACATTGCGGCCCATCTTGAGTCCCTCAATGTTATCGGCCTGAATGTGGTAGCCACCAAGAACGCGGGAGATGCCGGCCAGCTCGGAGACTTCGGTAAAGGTGGGGAGTTGCAAGGTGATGTCGCAGCTTTTGTGGGCATCGCCACCAATCATTTCGGCCAGTGACTTGCCGTGGAGCTGCTGCATTTTCTGACAATCAAATCCTTGCTCGGTGATTTCGCCGGCTTTGCGTGGTTCGATGAGACCGCACTGATCGGAACCGGTAAAGTGTTTGAGCATGCGGGCACAGGCTCCGCTGACGGCAGAGTGGCCGGAAACGTATCCGGGAAAGGGTGGGGTGACGAAGTTGGCGGGTGAGTAGGGATGCCATTTCTCGCCGGGAATGTTAATTACTCCTTTGCCGGGGCCGGCCCAGCCCTGGATGGTCTTGCCGGTGAAGTAGTAGCGGACGAGGGTCCAGGGGCGGGAGCTGTCGTAGTAGCGCTTGGAATCCCACGCGGCGATGAAGGCATCGAGCGCGGTGTTGGCGACCGCGAAGAAGAGTTGGGCGTCGCGGTCGAGGTCATTTTTATCGCGTTGGGAAACGGCCATCGCGAAGCGGAGCCAGTGACCGGACTGGCCGGTGGAGCGGGGGCCGTCGCGCATGAATTCCACGATCGCTTTTTGCTCGGGAGTGAGGGAGGCGTTCATATCGATACATTCGAGGACTTCCTTCAGGAGTTGGTTTTCTCCGACGAGGGGCGGAGGACCGGGACGGAATTGGTCGGCGCTCTTGAGGCCGAAGGGCTCGACGCGATACCAGTGAGGAGTGAGGAAGCCGGGGGCAAAAGTGGAACCGTCTTCGTTGACGAAGGGGATGGGCTGCCAGCGATCAGGATCGGTAATTTTCTCCGGAGTGTTGACGGGCCGATACATGGTGTAGTCGGAGTAGGCTTGGCCATCCGAGCCGGATTCGTTCCCGAGTTGGTTGGCTCCATCCTGATGCCGCGCTTTGAGAAGAGCCTTGGCCACGGTGTTGCCGATCCCGATCGGGGTCTTGCGATCCATGCTCATGTTCATGGGGTCGTAGCCCATCTTCTTCATTTCGCCGGTGAGGTAGTCTTTGAAGTGAGGAAGTTGATCAACGGCGGTGCGGTAGGCGGCGTAGGCGATGGCGGTTTCCTTGTTTTTCAAGGTGCGCTCGTTGGCGGGGCGACGGAGTTTGCCGCCGAACTGGGTGCCGATGGCCTTATCATCGTAAGCAGCCCACGCGTTAAACATGGCGGTGCAGGGAATGGCCATTTGGCGGGAAAGAATGGTAGGCATGGCGCCGACTCGTTCGACGTCGCGCGCGGAGGCTTCGAGGACGATGTCGAGCCACTTGTAAGCGGCGGAAGCTTTGTGGTCGCCCGGCTTAAGATCGGGGACGACTTGAGCGGTTGTAGTTGCGCCAAGGAACATGGAAGCAGCGCAGCAAAGTGTGGTGAGGTGTGTTTTCAATGGGAATTCCATAGCGGACAATTATTAGCCTAACCTGCCGTTTGGTGGCACGCCCCGATGGATGAATGGACGAAATTGTTGGACCAATGCCTGCTCAGCGGGGATGAATAATCGGTCCGCTTGAGGGTCGCTTGAGAAAATGGGAAGGAATCCGTCATTGGTCAGCTGGAAGAAATCGTTTGCAGTTCGCTTTGCGATTGTTTGGGCGCTGGTGCTCGGGGCGTCGGTCGGGGTTTCCGGGTGGTTGTCTTATCGGGAATCGCGACAGCAACTTCTGGGGAATTTGAACGAGGTGGTCGGTCAGGATTCGCGTGTGATCAAGCTGCGCCTGGAGACGTGGCTGGAGACTCTGGGGAATGACACCCGTTCGGTTTCGCGCTCGCCGGTGGTGCGGGAATTTCTGGAGACGCGCGGAACGGGCGAGGAGCAACGTTGGCGCGGGATGGTGGAAGATGAGTTTGAGGCGGTTTTTGCGGGGAAGCCCACTTATATTCAATTGCGTCTCCTTGAAGTGGGCGGCGAGCGGGAAGGTCGGGAGATTCTTCGCTTGGACCGGAAGGAAGATGAATTGGTGGTGACCCCGCCAAGTGAACTGCAGGAAAAGGGCGGGCGTGATTACTTTCTAGAGGCATTGGAGTGTCCGGTCGGTGAGGTTTACCTCTCTGAGATCAACTTGAACCGCGAGTTCGGAAAGATCACCGAGCCCAAGCTCCCGACGATCCGGTCGGCGATCCGGATCCAGGCCAAGGGAAGCCGGGAGGTGATGTTGATCATCAATGCCGACCTCGGTTTGTTATTCGCCGAGCTTGATGAGCTGGCGTCCCCCGACACGGAGATTTTTCTCAGAGACCGGAAGGGAGACTATCTCATGCATCCGGAGGAAGGAGCGAGATTTGCGACAGATTTAGATCATGAGACGAAGTCCAATCCGGCCGCGGAAGAGTCCGAGATCTTTTCCTCCACGAAAATTAGCACCGGGCACTGGCCGGGAAGAGAACTTGGTTTGCAGGTGGCACTGACCGATGAATCCTGGCGAACGGTCTTGGAGCAAGCGCGGGCGCGGGGGCTTTGGACAACGATTCTAGCAAGTCTCGGCGGGGCTGCCCTGGCTTTGGTGATTGCCTGGTTTTTTTCGCGGAGGTTGCGTCGGCTGACAAGAGCCTTGCGACAGTTTGATGGTCGGGAGGACGCGATGGTTGTTGAGAGTGATCCGCATCGTGATGAGATCGGAGTGGCGATCGAACGATTCGAGGAGATGGCGGTGAAGGTTCGCGAGCATGTTGAGAATTTGCGTCGGGCGCGAAAAAATGCGGAGGAGGCGGAAGTCGCGAAAGAGCATTTTTTGGCTGTCATGAGTCATGAAATTCGCACGCCCATGAATGGGGTGGTCGGCCTGGTGCGAGCGCTTGAAGCGAACGACCCACCGCCACAGCAGAAACCAATTCTATCATCTTTGCAGTCATCGACCAATAACCTCATGACGCTTTTGAATACCGCGCTCGACTACACGCGGTTGCATGAAGGTGCAATGCGTTATGAGGTGGCGGAGTTCGATGTCGTCGAATTGGCCCGGGAAGTCACGGATGCCCTGAAGCCTTTGGCAATGGGGGAAAATCTGAGCTTGGAGGTTGAGCTACCTAAAATTTTGCAAGTGAAAGGGGATGCGGTGCGCCTCCGGCAGGTTCTCAATAATCTCCTGAATAATGCTCTCAAATTCACCACCGAAGGCTTTGTGAAACTTCTGTTAAAGCATGAAGACGGGACTTTGGAAGGAACAGTTTCTGATTCTGGCCCGGGAATTGCTATGGACAAGTGTGATGATATTTTTAAGCCATTTTATAGTCGCGAGGATGCCAGGGGTGGGGGTGCTGGACTTGGTCTATCAGTTTCGCGGGAAATGATTGAGCAGCAAGATGGTTCTCTGACCTTGGAATGCCCTCCTGAAGGTGGGGCCGTCTTCAGGTTTCGATTGCCCTATGAAAGAGTAGAGAAGAAGTTGAATACAGGAACGGAAGGGGGAGAAGAGAACGAGAGGTTTGGCGAGGGGAGGAGAGTGCTCTATGTTGAGGATACTATTTCGAATCAGGAGGTCATGGGCTTTACTTTGGATGGAACGGGAGTGGAGCTCATCTGTGTGGAAACGGGTGCGGAGGCGGTCGAGATCTGTCGTCGCGAAGAATTTGATTTGATCATGCTGGATCTTCAATTGCCTGATACCTTGGGCACGGCACTTGCGAAGAAGTTGCGATTGGAAATGCCACAAGTGCCGATGGTTTTAGTCACGGCGCAAGTGTCAGCTGCCAATGACGGTCGTGCCGGTGAGGCAGGAATCGAGGAAGTGCTTTTGAAACCCTACTCACGAGAGGCTGTCCTTGAAATTTTGAAGGGCCATTTGCAGACGGATTTTTCCGCCGCCCTGAAAGGAATCCATCCCGGTGATGCCACGAAGGCGGCGAGGCTTGCCAAGTCGATGGCTAGGGAGTTTCAGGAGGCTGCCAATGAACTGAGAGCAGCCAAGGTGGACCAGTTGGATGAGGTGTGCGGGAAATTACGGCACCGGCTGACCACGGCGTTGGCCTGTTTCCCGCTTCCGAAAGTCGAGGCTGCCTTCGATAGTATGGAGGAAAAAAGAACCACCCACGTAAGGGAGGTGGCGGAGTTGGTGGCTTCCCTGCAGGAAGCGGCGTCGGTCCTTGAGAAGTCGGCTTATTGACGTGCGGCGGAAAGAGCCCGTGGCAATCGGAGTGCTCAGTTTAGCGACTGGATAATCTCTTTGTGAATCCAGCTTTCGTCAGAAACTCGTGGTGCACGAATCTGGTTCCAGTATTTGAGAATTTGAGGTCGATGATTTCCTG
>CBFHQJ010000031.1:0-49186 GCA_965657795.1 Akkermansiaceae bacterium | reverse complement strand
ACGATTCCAAACATTATCCCCGTCAATCGCAGGATCTTGAGCTGTCATCGGGGTCTCATCGACTCCAGCTGAAGTGTCATAGGAAAAAGCATCCCGCGAATCATAGAGTGCAATGCCATCGACCCCGTAGCCGATGGTGCCGCCTCCGGTGATGGTCTTGATTTCCGGAATCACCGAAGTACGAGGAAAACGGTAGATCTCCGCCCGGTTGGCAGGATAGTTTGGAAAGAGATTATTATTCCCACCATACCAAGGCCCCATGACATGAAAGCCGAGATTTGAGGTCCGAATGTAAACATCGGCTTCAGTAGCAGCAATCTCGGTGATCCCGGCATAGACCGGCACCTCCTGAACTCCCTCCCCTCGATTCCATGTCGTCACCGGAGTTTGATTGGCAACCGCATCATTATCCTCGTAGATACGGGCGTAACGACCCGAAAGATCCGTGAACCATGAGGAAATGAGAGGGGTTGCATCCAAGGGGGCCGTCGTTATCAGCAGCCCCAAAACACCAGCAAAAGTGCGGCTTAGTTGCTTTTTGTTGTCATGTTTCATAGTGCTCAATGTGTTCTAAAAGAAAGAACAATGAAACCAGGCAATCGTCGCAAAATGTTAGAAACAATTTTCTGTTCGCTCTTGGATTAAGCCAAACCATTTCAAAAGATCACCACCCACCTCCAGTCATGAAATCGCTCTCATTGATCATTCTCACCGCTCTTTTCTCCACCGCCTTCGGAAACAAGCAGAAGCCCAACATTATTTACCTCATGCTCGATGAATGGGGATACTTCGAATCCGGTCACATGGGCCACCCGGAGTTACTCACTCCCAACATCGATCGTTTCGCCAGCGAAGGTATGCGCTTCACAAACGCCTATGCCGGAGCCCCTGTTTGCGGACCGACTCGCTGCGTCCTGCTCACCGGACTTCACTCCGGACACACTTCCATGCGAGCCAACAATGGCTCAGCCCCAATCAGAGCTGAAGAGCCCACTCTCGCCAGCATGCTAAAAACCCAGGGCTACACCACCGGTGGTTTCGGCAAGTGGGGCATCGGCGGTCGTGGAACGAGCGGGGTCCCGGAGAAGCATGGCTTTGACGAATTTTTCGGCTATTACGATCAAGTTCACGCCCACACTTTCTACCCCCAGTATCTCATCCGAAACAGCGCAGAAGTTCCTCTGCAGGGAAACGACAGTAGCAGCTTTTACGAGGGCAAAACCCACGCCCAAATCGAGATCTTCAAGGAGTCAAAAAAATTCATTAGCAAGAGTCACGAACAGCCCTTCTTCTGCTACCTCCCCTGGACCCCACCCCACGGACTTTGGGGAATCGATGAAGACGATCCCTCGTGGCAGATCTTCAAAGACAAACCCTGGAAAGCCGGTCAGCGCACCGATCGCGACGCCCGGGTTTACGCTGCTTTCATACACATGGTTGATCGCCAACTGGGTGAAATCATGAAGCTCCTGAAGGATCTTAAGATTGACGACAACACCATCATCTTCCTCTGCGGCGACAATGGCGGCCAAGCCTACTTCAAGACCCCGGAACGCCCCCACGGATTCTTTGGCCCCAACTTCAACCGCAAGACCGGCAAACGATTCCGCGCCGGGAAAGGCTCGCTTTACGAAGGAGGTCTCAAGGTTCCTTTCCTCGTTCGCTGGCCCGCCAAAATCAAAGCCGCTTCCGTGACCGATCACCTTTGCTACTTCCCCGATATCATGCCCACGCTTGCGCAAATTTCCGGAGCGACCTGCCCGAAGACCGACGGCCACTCGCTCGTCCCTACTCTCACCAGTCAGGGTGAGCAAAAGCGACACGAACATCTCTATTGGGAATACACCGGTCAGACCGCTGTCCGCATGAAAAACTGGAAAGCCTACAAAGCAAAAAAAGGGGACTGGAAGCTCTTCGACTTGTCCAAAGACATCGAAGAAAACGATGACCTCGCCGCCTCAGAACCAGATATTCTTAAAAAACTCATCGCTCTTGCCGGATCATCACATGACCCCATCAAGCCCGGAAAAGTCTATAACCGTAAGCTCATCGAGAAAGACCGCAAGCAAGCCCCGCACGGCCGAAAGCCTACCAAGAATTGACTCCTTTCATGCCCGACGCTCCCACAGAGCCAGAGGAAGCCAATCCCGGTCATCCATCGACCGACGAGTTATTTGCCCTTGTCTATGACGAGCTCAAAAAGGTGGCGAATTTCAAAATGAGTTTCGAGCCGCAAGGACAACGGCCTATCGTAGATCCCAACGGACGATTTCGCGTTGAGAACGGACTCAGTGGCAACTTTGGCCTGTCAGAACAGGCCTAGGCACGCTCGAGTTGAACAGCCCTGCCACTTACACTGGTGACACCACCGTCAAGTTGGGCCGGCTTCTTGTCACCAACTCCACCGGAAGTGGCACCCGGACTTTCGCTGGGAAACCTCACCGCCAGCGGCAATGTCACCCTGAACGGCACCTACCAATGCGACCCTCAACCTCGATGCCTGGAATGTTCCACTCGCCTCCCTCGCCACCGGCCAACCGCCCCTCGCCGATCTCGATGGCGACGGCATTCCCGACTGGGAATACCACACCTTCCGCTTTCTCGATCCCGCGACCGCAAACACCAACAGCTTTAACCGGATCGGAATCACTTCAGCCCCGTAAGCAAGGGCAACTCATTTTGCACGACCGACTACAGATTCGAAGGTTGGACCGACGCGGATCTCGTCCACATCGGATGCCTCCCCGCCATCCAGCACCAGGCGGCTCAGCTTGGATTGGTCGATATTGAAAGGTTCGGTAAAAATGCGCCCGGGCTTTTCGGGCAACTTCAGATCTTTCGGGACAAAGTAAGGAATCCATTGGTCAGGTTGCCCATCCTTGCCCCATATCATCTTCGCGACAAAGAGGTAGGTGGTATCCGGTGTCACCCCTTTCACAAAAAGGCGGTCTTTCCGGGTTCCGTCCTGGATGGCAAATGAGCTGATTGTCCCATTGTGAACGAACCCAATCCCTTGGTTACCATCAGCCGACTGCAGTGAAATCCGCGCACCTTTTCCTTTCCCGTGAAGGTGAACGAGAAAGCCCACCCACATGGTCGCACCACCTTCCAGCAAGCATCGCGCCCTCAAACCGCGACGGTAATTCACCTCCTTCATAAACCATGATCGAATTGGTAACCCGCGCGTATTGCTTGTGAAGAATCCCGGGAAGGTAGCCATAAGCATGTGGATTTGAGAGCTCCCCGTGCTTCCTGAAGGTCTTTTGATAGTAGGCACCCTGATGATACCAAAACCCAAGGTGCTTCGTGTTGCTGCCGGAGTAGAGCCGACCGACCGAATCAAACTCGCAGCTGAGATTGTTCCCTCCCCCTTCGGCAAAAATTTCAAAGAGCCTCTTCTCGGGATGGTAGCGCCAGATCAACTGCCCTACCCGAACCAGCGGAGGCTCCTCTTTCCCCTCCACCGTGACCCGCAGCGAGGTAGTCGAACCATTCGCACCATAAAGCCAACCATCAGGCCCCCAGGTCAGCGAATTCGCAAGCGAATGGGAATCTTCAATCCCAAAGCCTCGCAGATGAACTTGCGGCGGTCCGTCGGGTTGATCATCACGGTCCTTGTCTTGGTAAAAAAGAAGATACGGCGGCTGAAGAACCCACAGCCCATCATGACCGTGGGCAAAGCTTGTGCAAAAATTAAGCCCATCGAGGAAAGGGGTCACCTTGTCAAACGCACCATCACCATTGGTATCCTCGTGGATGCTAATGCGGTCTTTTCCGGGAACATAGTCGGGGTGACCGGGAGGTGAAGGCATTTTGTCATACTCACTCCTCCAAAAACGATCCTTCCCCACCACCTTTGATCCCGCCGGAAAAGGATACTGCCGATACTGCGCCACCCACATCCGGCCACGTTGATCAAAATTCAGATAGATGGGCTGCTCCACCACGGGGTGAACGGCCACCAAGTCTATCGTGAGGTCATCGCCCGATGGCCACGAAGATTCCTTGGCCTGCAAACAAGCCTTTGAAAGAAGAACGAAAGAGAAAAATATGCGCATCATGTCACAAGCTCCTTCCAAACGTTCCCGTGCACATCGGTGAGGCGAACATTCCGACCAGCATAAAGATAAGTGAGTCTCTCATGATCGAGCCCGAGTTGGTGAAGCACCGTGGCCCAGAGGTCATACACCGAAGTGGGGTTCTGGATGGCATGATAGCCGAGGTCGTCGGTTGCGCCATAAACCGAGCCTCCCTTGAATCCACCTCCAGCAGCCCAGACCGAAAAACCATAGGGATTGTGATCGCGACCATCGCTCCCCTGTGAAAACGGGGTTCGGCCAAACTCGCCACCCCAGATAACAATCGTCTCATCAAGCAAGCCTCGTTGTTTTAGGTCGCGTAGAAGAGCTGCAATGGGCTGATCAACCTGCCGGGCCATCGCGCCATGGCCTTTTTCAATTGCACCATGTTGATCCCACGGATTGGCTGCGCCCCCCGCGCCGATGTTCGCGGTGAGACAACTCAACTCCACAAAGCGGACTCCTTGCTCAACCAGCCGACGCGCCAAGAGGGCCTGCCGGGCATAGTGTGCGGTGTTTCCATCCGTGCTATTGAGACCATACATTTCCTTGGTGGCTTCGGTTTCGCCGGAAAGATCAGTGACCTCGGGAACCGCCGATTGCATCAGCGAAGCAGTTTCGTAGTTTCTCACCGCAGCTTCCACTTGCTGGTCATGATCGGTCAGGTCGGCGAAGCGATCATCGAGCGAACGAATAAAATCGAGCCGCTTGCGCTGGATCATACGATCCTCCTTGGGTATGACGTGGGGTACCGGCTCCTTCCCGTCCGCCTTGATAATGGAAGCCTGATGATGTCCGGGCAGGAAGCCATTGCTGTAAATGCCAACTCCACCATGCGGAGGAACAGCCCGACCACTTTGCAGCACCACAAAGGACGGAAAATTGCGATTCCCGCTTCCCAGTCCATAGCTCACCCAAGCCCCGGCACTGGGGTGTCCCATAAAGGGGAAGCCAGTGTGAAAAGCGTAATTCCCCTGGGCGTGCTCGTTGACCTTTGAAGTCATGGAGCGCACCACCGCCAGGTCATCGGCACAGTGCTGCTGGATCTGCGGGAACATCGAACTGATCTCAAGTCCGCTCTGACCGCATTTCTTGAAATCAAACGGACTCCCGAAAATCTTACCGTTGTTGTTGAACTGGGTTCGCTCGACCTTCACCGGCATCGGCTTTCCGTGCATCTCGCGGAGCTTGGGCTTGGGGTCGAACGAATCGACATGCGAAACCCCGCCTGACATGTAGAGAAAGATGACGTTCCTGGCCTTACCATCTTTCCCGGTGATCTTGGCTCCCGCCTGCTCTGCGAGTAAGCTGGCTAAGGCAACTCCGCCGAAACCTGTTGAAGTCTGCGCGAGCATTTCGCGTCGTGTCATCTTACCGAACATAGATAAATTCCTTTGAGTTAAAGAGAGCGTGAGTGAGATCGGCAAGCGGATTGGAAGGTCGGGAACCTCTCTTCGATTCCACTTGCTGTGCGCGGAGAGCGGCGAGCTTCTTCTCCGCCTTCTTCAATTCCTCGCGTTGGTCCGCAGTGAGCAGTTGTAAAATCTCATCGTGTGAAGGAGGCATTTCCATCCCCAGACTTCCGCTGATCTCCTTTGCCGAAAGAGCCCGATCATAAAGGCGCGCCTCATGAATCCGAGCAACCAGCAATCTGCCTGATCCCGGAAGACCATGACGTTTCCCAATGATAACCTGGGCCTGTCCTCTCTTGAAATTCTTCAACCCCGCCTTCCGGTAGGAACGACCATAGCTCTTACCGTTACGATAAACCTGAATACGACCATCCTTGGCGTAAGTCATCGTAATCCAAATCGGTCGTTCGAGAGCAGCTTTCTCGGGAGGGCCGCCGGGACTCTGGGTCCGACGATGAAATTCACTCCCTGGCAACCATTGCCCCGGAGCAGTTTCAGCAAAAACAATGCTGTCAAAGGTATCACCATCAAGAGTTTGAATACCCAACGCCCCACCACCTTTTTGCTGAAGGTTGTCGAGCTGCACGAGCACCTGCAGAGTCTTTTCGCTCAGATCCCGATCAAGTGGAGCACTCGTGAAGTATCCTTGCTTCCGCCCCACCCGGAGTGCTCCGTTATGAATCTCGGCTCCGCCGTGCAACTCCCCATGCAGATCACCGAGACGATCCTGGGCATCCTTTTCAAAATCCCATCGCGCAATTGGCGTCGGGAGATCTTGGGGCGTAGAAACTTTTTTCAGCTTTAATTTGGAACGAGCTTCCGATTCCAACCCTGAGATCGTCGCTTGCGTCTCGCGAATCTCTTTTCCCAACTTTCTGCCAATTTGATTGGAAGTCGCACGCTCTTTTTCCATTGTCGTCATGAAGGCTTGAACACCCTTCAATTCATCCGCCGAGGGCTTTCGTGAGAAAGCGACTTCATAGGCATTTCGTACTTTCTCTTCGATTGATTCCCCCTGAAGTTTTTCGGCCCATTGCCCGGCTAGATCAATCACCCAATCGGAATTCAACATGGTGAGCGACTGAGCCGGAACATTGGTCTCATCACGACGCCCTTTGCCACCAAGAGGCACTGGTGCATTAAAGGTTTGCAGGAAGGGGTCGAGTCGATTCCGCTGGGTCCGGACGTAGACGCTGCGACGGCGACTCTTCCCATCCACCGTCTCGCCTCCCATTTTCTCATCCAGTGATCCCGACACCTGAATAAGAGCATCGCGAATCGCTTCTGCCTCGAGACGTCGCAAAGTGAAGTGAGACAAAAGACGATTATCGGGATCTTTCTCCCTTGCCAGCGAGTTGGGCATACTGGATCGCTGCCACGCGTCGGTCAGAACAATCGCACGAACGAGCTTTTTAATATCCCAATTTTTTCTGAAGCCACCTGCTAGATGATCCAACAACTCCGGGTGACTTGGTTTCTCTCCAAGCCGTCCAAAGTTATCGGTCGTCTTCACCAATCCGGTTCCAAACAAATGATGCCAAACACGGTTTACGAAGACCCGTGAGGTAAACGGGTTGTCTTCCCTTAAAAAATCTCGTGCGAGTTCCAATCGTCCGCTGTTTTTCGTTTGATAAGGCGTATTGTCAATCGCTTCGAGGAAGCGGCGCTTCACCAGGTGGGCAGGCTTCATGTGGTTCCCACGCTCATAAAACTCCTGATCATGGGTATCGGCCTCCCACACACCGGGCGCACGAACCGGCACCGCCAGCGAAGCCTCCAACTTGCGATACTCCGCAAGAAAATCGCCACCGATCGCCGCTTCGTTTGGCAAAATTCCAACCCGTAAAAGTTCATCAAGCATCGTCGCTTGCTCGTCGCTCAAGCTACCCTCGCTCCAAGCTTTCATCGCCCCAAGAGCGAGGCGTTTCAAAAGCTCCGAAGCCGTGTCGCCCTCACGATAGTGCCCCCTCAAAAAACTCTTCATCATTGCGAGGCACTGCTCCGCCGGATTCACACTCCCCTTCTTTGCCACCAAGGCGTGCGAAATCCCAAACCAGGATCGTTCATCATTCTTGGCGAGAATGGGCTGATCGCGGGCAGTGCTCAACTCGAGATGAATCCGGTCGCCCTTCCAGTAATCCAAATCGTGACGGATCCAACGCCACTTGCCATTCTTAAGATCAGTCGAAGGAAAGACCGTTCCATTGCGGGGATAGTTTTGAACGGAATACCGAACCACCGAGTTTCCACCACCTCGCACACGCATCCACACCTCTTCATCCCCCTGCAAGTCCATGCGCGGTGAGATCACCACACCGCGATCCTTGTCACTGAGTTCATTCGAGTCGAGCCCCGCCGGCTGGATCGCCGACAACAAGGACTCCCCATCGCGGGCGATCACGAAATCTCCGCTCGCGACCCCTCCCGCAGTCCCCTCACCGTGACGAGTCCAAGCCGCGAGTTCGCGACCAGTCCATTGATAGGACGACTTCCCGACAGCAGCTTGATTCTCTTCCCGAAAGTAAGCAGCCATGTTCTTTCTGGCGTCATCCCAAGCCCGAAGAAAAAGAAAATCGTTCTTTTCCCGCCCATCTCTGAAAACTCCATCCTGCAATTTCAGAAACTTCTCCCTCCACTTGGGTTCAGCAAGGATCCACTGCTTCAGAATCGCTTGCTTCAGCTGCAGTTTTAACTTCCTCATTCGTGTGCGAGTCTCCTTCTCATCGATTGCATCCATTCTGACCACTCCCGGTTTGGTCGATCCAAAGATTCCAAAAAGCGCGTAGTAGTCCTCCTGGCTGATGGCATCAAACTTGTGATTGTGGCAGCGCGCACACGAGACTGTGAGTCCTTGAAAGGCCTTCGTCACAACGTTGACCTGGTCATCAGTAAAACGAACTTTTTCATCAAGTGCATCGGTCGGAGCAAAGCCGTGGAAAACCATTCTCAAGTGTGCTGTCCCAAGCGCTGATTCATTGAGGCCATTTTCAACCCGTGGCTTTTTCAAGAGATCGCCAGCCAGATGCTCCATAACCAAGGTGTCATAGGAGACATTCCCATTGAGAGCACGGATCAGGTAATCGCGATATCTCCACGAGTTGCGAATTCCCGGATCGCCCTCACTGCCATGAGAGTCGGCATAGCGAATCCAATCCATCCAATGACGCGCCCATCGTTCACCAAATTGCGGCGAAGCCAAAAACTCATCGACCAAAAAATCCCACCGATTCTCCCGGCTATCAGCAAGATAACGGTTCACTTCCTCCACAGTCGGAGGAAGCCCCCGAAGCGCAAAACTGAGCCGCCGAATCAAAACACGATCTTCAGCCCTCCCCGCTTCCTGCAAGCCCGCCTTCTCAATTGCGACCTGCAAGAAACGATCAATCGCGTGTCCCTCGCCCTTCGGCGGAGTCACTTTCTGAATCGGCTGAAAACTCCACCACTGTTTCCGCCGCTCCATCACCTGCTCCCAATTGCTATCGGCCGCGACCTCCTCGTCCGATGGTGGTTCATCCCTCGGATCGGGAGCACCCATCGCTATCCACTTCACAAAGTCGCCGACCACTCGCACATCCAACTTCACCCCGTCCTTGGGCATCTCCATTCCCTCTTCCTCGTGGCGGATCACTTTGATCAAGTAACTCTGCTCCGGATTCTGGAAGTCAAAAAGATCATCACTATCGCCACCTTCCAACATCGCGGCACGGTGATCCAGCGCCAACCCGCCCTTTTCCTTCCCGCCGGTGCGATGACACTCGTAACAATCCTGAGCCAGGATCGGTCGAATTCGCTTCTCGAAAAACTCAAGCTTCACGGGATCAATCGGGTCGGCAAATGCCAAACCCGTGAGAAGCAGAAATAAAGACCATCGAATCACAGTCTGGGAATACGCAATTTTCCGAGCCTGATCTATCCCAAAAGATTCTTCTCGCAAGGAAGAGCCCCGAACGATGGTATTTCATCCAACCGATATGAAACTCCATCCGCTCCTCCTCATGATCACCACCTTCGCTGCCCACGCCGACCTCCTCACCCTTCCGCTTTGGACCGGTGAGGTTCCCGGCGAAAAAGATCAGCAAATCGGCGAGGAGAAAGTCGAAGATCGCAATAACGACGGCATCACCCGCACTTCCAACGTTAGCAAGCCCACCATCACCCTTTATCCGGCTCCGGCTGATAAAGCCACGGGAGCCGCGGTCATCGTCGCTCCAGGAGGCGGCTACGGCATTCTCGCCTCCAAACACGAAGGCACCGACGTCTGCACCTGGCTCAATGAAATCGGGGTCACCGCCATTCTTCTCAAGTATCGCGTACCCCGACGCAAAAATCTCGAGAAACACCACGCGCCTATGCAGGACGCGCAACGTGCCGTCAGCCTCGTCCGTTCCAAGGCCGCCGAATGGAACATCAATCCCAAGCGTATTGGCATGCTCGGATTTTCCGCCGGAGGACACCTAACCGCCACCGTCATCACCTCGGACGGCTCGGTGAGCTTTCCAAAAGAGGCCGTCGACAAACACCCGCCCGTTCCTGACTTCGGTCTCCTGATCTACCCCGCCTATCTCAAAAACGAAAAAGAACCCAACATCCTCGTTCCGGAAGTTTCAGTCGACAAAGACACTCCGCCCACTTTCTTGGTCATCGCTCACGGCGACACCCGCTTCACCGAGGGAGCCGCCCTCTTCTACCTCGCGATGCAACGCGCCAAGCGTGATTGCGAGTTCCACGTCTATGGCAAAGGCGGACACGGATACGGCATGAAAGACATCCCCGAAAGAGTCGGAGAGTGGACCACCCAGGCCGGTGGCTGGATGAAGGAAATGGGATATCTAAAATAGCCCTTCACCCTTGCGTTTGATCGTGTCGATCTAAAGCTGCTGAAACAGCGGTTTCGAGAGGGAATATGGCAACACCTTGAGATCTTTTTTTGAGAGCCTCTTCGACCGCCTGATATCCTCTTCAAAGACACGACGTCGGAGTTCTCCGGCACTTTTCGGGTCAGAGTAAGCAATATTCAATTCCGCATTGATCCGCATGCTCAGACCATCGAGGTTCGCGGACCCAAGACAGACCCAGTTATCCACCATGACAGCTTTCACGTGGGAAAACTTCGGGTAGGCATAGATTCGGGCTCCATATTTCAAAAGGGTCGCCGCAAAACGACGGTTCGCGGCATCGAGAATTTTAGAATCGTTCGCAACAGGAAAGATAAAATTCACCTCCACCCCTCGTTTTCGGGCAGCAACCAACTCTCTAAGAAGAAGCTCCGAGGTCACGTAGGAATTCTGAAGAAATATCTTCCGCCGACTCATGCGAACTGCCACCAAGATTGCCTCCTCAATCTCAGATCGCTCCGGCCTGGTTCGCAAGATTCGAATTGGAAAGTGGGACGCCTTGGCCTCGCTCAAATCCGGCACCTGGTCGCGATAGAACAGCGAACGCACATCTCCCCAAAAACCCTGAAGCTTCCAGGCCCAATCAAAACGATTCTGCAACTCGGTCGTAATCGGCCCCGTCACCCGGACCATGAGGTCATGCCATTCATATCGATACTCCCTCCCGATATTCATTCCTCCGAGATACGCCTCTTTCCGATCAATCATAAACAGCTTGGAGTGATCTGCCACCAACCATGGATTCTGGGACATCCTCGCTTTCACGCGACTATCCTCTTTCAAATAATGCGGCATGGATGAAGGCGCCACGAATCCGACCGGAGGAGGGTCCTCAGGAGGAGTCCACCACGCCCCAATCGACCCGAGACGATCCATCAGGACCCGGCATTTCACCTTCTCGCTTCGCTTGCGCAGGCAGTCCGCAAACGCAGTCGCCACATCGTCGTTATCGAAGATAAAAACCTGACTATCGACTTGCTCCTTTGCCTCATCGACCGAGCGATAGAGCGCCGGAAAAAACTCGACACCATCTACCAGAAGATCAACTTTTCCCGGCAATGGCTTTGGCAACCCAACAAAATCGAGCCCCTCTTCAATGTTCGCTCCCTTTGCATAGGCCGGATTCAAGAGAGCTCGTTCCTTGCGGAAATTCTCACCAAGAAGGCGTGATCGCTCATACCACATGGAAACCCCTTTGGTAGTTCCGGTCACCGGGTTACTCACCAAGGATTTCATCGAACCATGAGCCAGGGCCTTCACAATCAACTCGGCCGGCATCCCCGCTCCGGCACCCGACCCGCGTTCATTCCAAAGCGGAGTATCCGGCAGAGAGCAGGATGTCGTCACAAACATGGAGAACAGCCCGAACACTCGTATTAACATCCCCTGACCTTTTACGAGAAATTGAAAGAATCGAAAGGTGAAAATAAACGGAGTCCGGAGAACCCGGTAACGAGAAAAAGCATTTTCTGAGGATGAGTTATCGTTTGCGCGAGGTTCCACAACACAGACAAGACACCAGATTAGCGGGAATTCTTTTGTGCTCGAAAGCCAATCATGAAAGGAGAATTCCTTCGTAAGGGTATCCACTCACGTGAAACTTACTCTCCTTCTAACTCTTGCGGCCACGGCGGTCCTCCACGCAAAATCCTACGTTCTCATCCTCGTTGACGACCTCGGTTATATGGATATCGGCGCTTATAATCCGGAGAGCTTTTACGAGACCCCGAACATCGACCGCCTCGCCAAGTCAGGATTGAAATTCACCGACGGATACGCCGCCAATCCGGTCTGCTCGCCAACCAGATTTGGAATTCAAACGGGACGGTATCCATCACGGAAGGATGCCACGAATTTCTTTGGCGGGAATCGAAGCGGCAAGTTTGCTCCTGCCACCATGGTTCATCGTCTTGACCTTGAAGAAGTCACCATCGCCGAGGCGCTCAAGGAAAAGGGCTACGCGACATTTTTCGCGGGAAAGTGGCACCTGGGGCCGACGGAAGAATTTTGGCCCACGAAACAAGGATATGATGTCAATGCGGGCGGCTTTAAGGCGGGTGGACCTTATGGAGGGAACAAATATTTCTCACCCTATGGAAATCCACGACTGAGCGACGGTCCGGACGGAGAACACCTGCCCGATCGTCTGGCGACCGACACCTGCAAGTTCATGGAGGCGAACAAAGAGAAACCCTTCTTTGCGATGCTTTCGTTTTACTCGGTGCACACCCCTTTAATCGGCCGCCCCGACCTCGTCGCCAAATACAAAAAGAAAGCGGACAAAATCAACGGGAAGGAATTCGGCACGGAAGAGCAAGTGTTCGGCAAAAAGCCCCGCAAGGTTCGCATCCTGCAAAAACACGCAGTCTATGCGGCTATGGTCGAAGCGATGGACCAGGCCGTCGGCAAGGTCATGAAAAAAGTCACCGAGCTTGGCCTCGAGGACGAAGTCGTGATCTGCTTCACCTCCGACAACGGCGGCCTCTCCACCTCGGAAGGATCTCCAACTTCCAACCTCCCCTTGCGCGGAGGCAAGGGTTGGATTTATGAAGGCGGCATCCGCGAGCCCTTCATCGTGAAGTGGCCCGGGGTGACCAAGGCCGGTTCAACCAGCGCAGTCCCCGTAATGAGCACCGACTTCTTTCCGACCTTCCTCAAAGCGGCCGGTGGAGACGTCAAAGGAACCGTCGATGGCGTCGATCTCCTCCCCTACTTGAAAGGCGGAGAACTCAAGCGTGATGCACTTTACTGGCACTATCCACACTACAGCAACCAGGGAGGATTCCCTTCTGGAGCAATTCGCATGGGCGACTGGAAATTAGTCGAACGCTACGAAGACGGCCGTGTCCATCTTTACAACCTCAAGACTGATATCGGTGAAAGGAACGACCTTGCGAAAGGGAATGAAGAACGCGTTAAGACAATGCGGACAAAACTCCATGCCTGGTATCAGGAAACAGACGCCAAGTTTCTTCGACAGAAAAAGGGACAAAAGGAAAAACCCTGGCGCCCTTAAGGAGGGGCTGTATCCAGACTGCCCTCGTCTATCAGCGAGAGCTGGAGAGGCTGTCGGCTACTTCCTAGCAATGACCCGCGCACGGATCTCGGGAGTCACACATCCTTCAGGTTCACGCTTAAGGCCCAATTCTTCCGGACTCTTCCCGACCCAACTGGTTTCGTTCTTCTCGACCACAATCTGCTTGGCCTTGGGATCAAAGGTTAGAGTCGTAAATAGGGCCTGCTGATAAGGGCTGGTGTATTTCAGCCACTGGTGTTTCGCATGAACCTTAGGCGGATAGCTTTCATGAGCATACTTTGACCCCAGCCAGTGGTAGGATGCCGAATTGATATGGAGATACGAGATTCCGCCAATCTCGGTAAGCAGATCAATGTGAGTGTGGCCGTTGATGGCGAGCACAATCTTATCAGCATGCTTTGAGAGAATCTTTTGAACCTCCCCCGCGTTATCGATGGGATAAGGGCCGGCAATCGGCTGATGCGAAACAATCACAACCGGCCCTTCAAGTTTACCGAGAGTTTTTTCCAGCCATGCCACCTGGGCCTGGCCGATGAATTGCGGATACCCACCCTTGTGTTTCGGTGACCCCTTTTCGTTGGCATTGAGCACGACCAAATGAAGCCCGCCAACTTCGTGATAATAATAGGCAGCCTTCATCCCCCAAGCCTCAACGACCTGCTTCTCGGCCAACCCTCCATCGGTGTCATGATTCCCAATTACGTGAAGAGTGGTCTTGTGAGCCTCGTTGAAACGATCGGCAATTTTCTGATTCTCCTTTTTCGCAAAGGCAAAATCTCCCATCTGGATCAGGGCATCCGGCTCTTTCTCTGCCATTTCACCCAAGAAGGAATCAAGCCGCGCGGACCCATCAGGAATGAGATCAACATGAAGGTCCGCAATCACGCCGAGTCGGATCGACTTGGTAAGATTCTTGAGAACATCAGTGGCCATGGTTGAAAAAGGGAGACTGCCACCACCGAGGGCGAGAGTCCTGGAAAAGTGCCGTCGGGTTACATCCACAAAAAGATAAATAGCAGCCGTAACCAAAAGCTCCAGCTTTTGGACACCACGACCAAGCTCCAAAAGCTGGAGCTTTCGCCTACTTCTTCAGGAAGTCATACTCGGGGTTGGCAACCTTTCCCTTGGCGTGTTTGTAAACCGCTTCCAATTCCTCCTTGGAGGCCGGGATACGCCCCTTGTCTCCAGTCTCGTCTTCCCACTTCTTTAAGATCTCCCGATGTCGCGCTAGCTCATCTGCAAAGGCGGGATCAGAGGTCAGATTCCTAATCTGGTGAGGATCATTCCGCAGATCATAAAGCTCCTCGGCAGGCCTTTGTTTGGCCTCATGATAGGATGCCTGTACTTTGCTCAATTCACCCTTGGCAAACAACTTCCGCAACTCCTTGAGCGTGGCATATTTTTCGCGATACTGGAGCTGGTAGAGTGGCCTGTCGGCGTTGTAGTTTTTGATGTAGCGAAAATGATACGTCCTCACCGTCCGAACCCGATCGATCGCCACTCCCAGTCGATCTCTCGCTCCAATCACGAACTCTCGTGGTTCGTAATCCTTCTCGAAAAGATCGCCACCTTCAAAATTCTTCGGCAAGCGCAGGTTTAAAAAGGCAAGCGAAGTTGAGGAAATATCGATTCCGCTCACGAGGTCCTGGCGAACTTTTCCTGCCGGGATTCCAAGCCCCCGGAAGATGAGAGGCACCTTGAGGCCTGCCTCAAACACGTTCTGTTTTTCACGAGGAAGCGGACTCCCATGATCGGTAAAAAATACCACAATGGTATTTTCCCAAAGATCGTTCTTCTTAAGCGCAGCGATGATGGCACCCACCTCGGCATCGACCACCGCGACCTGCTCATAGTGTCGGGCGATGGCATTCCGAAAAACCGGAGTATCCGGATAGAACGGCGGAACCTTCACCTTGGCTGGATCGACCCGACTTTTGGAAGGAAACTTCGACCCTGCTTCCCCGCCCAGCTTCCCACCCTTCAATTGAATTTGCCCGAAAAACGGCTTCCCCTTGAGCTCCGACATCCATTCCAGATTGCCGGCAAAGTGAGACTTCGTTCCGAACTCGTGGGAATAGAGATGAAGCCGTGGCTCATCGAAATTGTAGTCATCCTTCGCTTCATTGAAGGTCACGTATCCCGCTCTCCGAAAATAGGCGGGAAGGGTACGAATCTCCTTCGGCAGCGGTTTCTTGATCATGGTGCGGTGATGATGCAAACCCAGCGAAGTCTGCATCTGCCCGGTGATCAAAGCCGAGCGGGTGGAAGAACAGACCGGCGCCGGCATATAAGCCCGCTCGAACCGCGTGCCTTCCGCAGCAAGAGCGTCGATATTCGGAGTCGGCACCGTCTTATCCCCGTAACACCCCATCCAATCCGACATGTCATCGACATAGATCCAAAGCACATTTGGCTTGGAAGCCCCCATCAAAGGGAAGGCGGTGAGCAGAAAGAGCAGAAGTCGCATTGGCAAAAACTATCGTCTTTCCAGCGGCGACCAAAGCCAGAAATCAGGAGCCGAAAGCTCTTTCAGCATCAGCGGCGATAGGCATTCATGGTGTTAAAAACTTCTTTTCGAAATGCTTCCCACTTGTGCGGGCTTTGCTTCCTCCGGTCAGGAGGCCCGAGTTCGATTTGCAACCACCCACCATAATGGATGTGGATGAAATTACGGAGTTCCAGATTGTCATAGGGAAAACCAGCACCAGGCCCGCCAAACTTCTTACTGCTGGAGTTTTTACGAAGCGTCTGATCATCCGCATAGCGATCAAAAATCCCGAGAAAGATTTCCAGAACCTCCCGGGGAGCCTCTTTCGGAGGCCTGAGATTGCTGATCAATTCCATCCTCATGCCCAAAAGGGCCCGTTTCAAATAGGCATCAGTCGCCTGCCAAATCTCAAGATCGGCCGATTCAGAAACGAACCTGGTTAGGCCCGCGTTTTGATCAGTCCAATATTCTCCTTGTGTCGTCTTCGGACCCTTTTTGATCAGCTCGAGCAGGAGGGCTTCTCCCGCCGGACGATCAATCTTAAGCAACTCCCGGAGAGCAGCGTTGCGATGTTCATCTTGTCCTCCCTCGACTCCTTTTAAGAACAATTCCTTCCGGGTCTTCAGAGGAATCTTGGGATGATGAGCCAGCAAGCTTGCGATCTCGTGGCTATACTGTTTCGAGCCCAAAAGCTCGGTATAAAATTCAGGCAAAAACTCCGGGTAGCGATCATTGGCAACCTGTAAAAGTTCACTCCCGGTCGACCTCTTGTTCTTCTCTGTCTTCGTGAGGGTCATGCGCCGGACATATTCTTTTTCACCCATTGCCGAGGCCTTCGCCCACCAAGCCTCGACCGCTTCTTTTTTGCTTTTATATCCCTTCTGTCGCTCCAACCAATTCGAGTCCATTTCATCGTTTGCGAAGCTTTGCAAATAGACATTGATGACCAGATCAGCAGTCATCGGATAGCTGGAAAAATTGTTAAAACCCTGCATCAAGTGATTCGTCATCCGCTTGTCGTCCAATTGTTCAATGAGTGCCGGAATCGCCTCAAAACCCTTGGTCACCAGAGCTTTTCTGGCCGGATTGTCCGATTGACGCCCCACCAATCCTCCCTCGGTCATTCCGGACATGAGATAATCATCGATCAGAGCTTCAAGAGTTCCCGGTTTTGAGGGAGGATGATTGACCGACGCGGTCAAAGCCGAAAGGAGCCAATCCGTGGTCTTACTTTTCAACGCCGGTTGATCGGCGATCAAGGTTTCAATGCGTCGTTTGATCACCGCAAAATCGGGCTTGGGCCGTGTAATGGCATTGGAAGCCGCCGCAAGGCAAGATGGTGCGAGCATCAACTCAGGTGCCTGATTCCCCTTGATCAAAAGCGATGATCGGCGGTGGCCGGAATCAGACTGAAGCGATTTCTCAAGAAGCCTCCCGGCCACTTCGGGATGACCTTTTCTGATTAACTGAATCGCCGTCAGGAGCCCGTCATTGGTTCCATTGGGACTACCGAACGGACTGGATACCGACACGAATTTCAAGTCGAGCTTCGCAATATCATCCACGATGATCGGTGGGTGGCTCGTTTTCACGCTAATGTCCCGCCACTCAAAGCCGACGAGTGCTTTCTTCGGCGTCGCAGGCTCGACAAACCCCAAGCTGTAATAGTCGCCAGTCGAGTTATAATAGGACCAAATTTTGACAAGCTTTGAGTCAGGATGAGGTTGGGGAAGCTCCCACTTTTTGGCAAAGATAAGGAGCTTTTCATGCTCGCCCCCGAAGAGAGGAAGGCACACCAAAAGCATCAGAAAAAATTTGATCATCACAGGAGGAACGGGGAAATAGAGCAAATCATTGGCATGATCGGCGTAGCCCAAAGCTCCCGTTTTCGGAGCTCGCTAAGCCGGGACCGAAAGCGGGAGCTTTCGCCTACTTCGCTTTTGCCGAGACGACCTTGCCATCGATGATGACCCCCGTGGTGTGTGTGGTCGTTTCGAGAGGATCTCCATCAAAGAGAGCGAGGTCGGCGTGCTTGCCTTTTTCGAGAGAGCCGATTTTATCATCGAGACCCAGAATCTTCGCAGAGTGAATGGTGCAAGCCGCGAGAGCTGCTTCCTGTGGGAGGCCATACGCTGCCGCCATCGCGGCCTCGAAATGGACCACGCGTGTCTTTGGCACATAGGTCTCGTAGCCCGACTGGAAGGCGAAAGGAATGCCGGCCTTGTGAAGCTGCGCGGCGAGTGAGAACGTCATGTTCTCGAGATCTCCATAAGGTCGCCCCATGGTGGGATGAATGATAACGGGAACGCCGGCCGCTTTGATTTCATCGAGCAAAAGATAGGCCTCGGCAGCGCCATCGAGAATGAGATCGAAGCCAAATTCTTCCCGTAAGCGAAGAGCCGCCGCGATATCCTGATGACGTTGCGCATTGATGAGAAGCGGGATCTGCTTGTTAAGAATATCGACAAGGACATCGAATCTGAGATTGGGAGCAGGAGCTTCCTTTTCATCATCACCTTCGGCCTCCTTGATTTTAAGCAAACGGGCCTGTGCTTTGAGGAACTCGGCCCGCATCATGGCGATCGCCTTGGAACGCGTGCCTGGAGATTTACTAAGCGCTTTGGCTCCCAAGGTTGAAGCAACTGCCGAGACAGGGTTCAGGGTGTCGTTCATCGAGGTGATCGAAGGAACATTGGTCTTCACCACCATCAACTGGCCGGACATCAAAGTGCCGGGAGCATGACCGGTGTTGACCGTCGTCACGCCCAGATCACGAAGCCATTTCACGAGCGGATCGCGACCATTGTAGGCATCGACTGCGCGCAGTTCCGGCTGAATAGGCGCAGACTTTTCGAGCTGTTCCTGATCGTGTTTGGGCGAATTTAAGATTCCCGACAACCCAACCGTGGAATGCGCATCGATGATTCCCGGAGTGGCTACCTTGGCCGTGATGGTTTTGAAACCTTTGGGGATTTTGATTTCGGCAGCAGAGCCAACAGCGCGGATCTTGCCGTTCTTACCACAGAGAACGACGCCGTTTTTGATCGGTTTGAGATCACCGGTCATGGTGAACAACAGGTCAGCTTTCACAGCAACTTGGCCGTGAGAGACTGCGGTGACGGCGAGAGCGAGGAGTGCTTTGAACATGTTCGTGGAAAGTAAAATTTTAGCGATAGAAGCAGCAACCACTGGCTTCGCGATTGTGCCCGGCCCCGTATCCGCCTTCGGCGAAAAGGCGGTCGGTTGGATTTTCAAGATCGAAGACTTTTGCGCCCTCGATATGAGTTTCAAGAACGCGGGTGTAGATTGAAAATGGATCACCCGATAGCATAACGAAGTCGGCTTGCTTTCCTTTTTCAAGAGAACCGATCGAATCATCCAGATCCAACATTTTGGCCCCGGCGAGAGTGAGACCTTCGAGTGCTTTCTGACGGGACATCCCCGCGCGAACTCCGACAGCCGCATTGCGGAGAAACCAACGGGAATCGTTGATGGGATCGTCGGTGTGGAAAGCGGTGACGACGCCCCGCCTGGAAAGCTCGGCACCGTTCTTCCATTCAAAGTCGCGGGCCTCCAATTTTCCACCCGGCGAATCAAGGAAGATGATGGAGCAGGGAACATCGGCGGCTGCGATTTCATCGGCTACTTTCCAGGCTTCCGAGACGTGATGGAGGACGACATTGAAACCAAACTCTTCTTTCAGACGAAGCACGGTGAGAATATCATCGTGACGATGAGTGTGATGATGAACAGTGCGCTTTCCTTCGAGGATTTCCGCGAGGGTCTCCAGCGCGAGATCGCGCTCGAACGGTTCCTCCGGCTTCTCCTCTTCATGCTTTTTGAGCTTCTTCAGATAAGCCTGCGCGTCGATGAACTTTTGGCGAACGAGAGCCGCTGACTTTCCGCGCGTTCCGGGAAAGGAACCATTGTCGCGAATCGAATTGGTGCCGTTGGCCATCTTGACACCATAAGCCAGCGAGCCATCGGAAAGCTTGATGGTGAGATCCTCGACGGTGTTTCCTTTGCGAAGTTTGAGGTAAATGGTTTGTCCGGAGAGCAGGTGACCGGATCCCGACATCAGATTGGCCGTCGTAATCCCTCCCGCGCGAGCCTTGTCGATGGAAGTATTTCGCACATCGATGGAATCGAGCACCCGAATTTCCGGCTGAATCGGCGAGGAGTAATCGGCCCCGGCCACCGAGCCAATGTGAGAGTGGGTGCAGATCAGACCGGGGATGATGGTCTTACCGGTAGCATCAATGATCTCGGCATCGTCGGGAACCTCGACTCTACTTGACGGGCCAACCTCCAAAATGGTGTCCCCCTTGATCAACAAAGTCCCCTTTTCAATCTTAGGCGACGATACCGGATAGATGGTGGCATTGGTGTAGGCCCGTATTTTAACTTCGCCCTGAGGAGATTCCTGGGCGGACGAAAAGAAAAAAGGGAGGAGAACAAGTGGGGCCAGTGCGATGGCCAGAAGCTTGCGTGTTCGCATGGTGAAAAACTAGCAGAACGAACCCATTCGAGGAAAGCGCAGATTCCGGGATTGCTCTCTCGCGGAATCTGTCTTTTAGGGTCAAGCTGTCCCCAACATGAAAGCGGTTCAGTTTATTCGAAACAGCAGCGAGGACGGCTCGGCGATCGACATCGATCTGCCCCGTCCCAGCGCAAGCGGCCGGGACATTCTCGTGCAGGTGGAATCGATTGCGATGAATCCAGTCGATTACAAGGTCCGCCCCAATGATGGCGACGACCCCAAAATCGTGGGCTTCGACGCTGCGGGAACCGTCGTCGAAACCGGAGAAGACGTGACTTTGTTCGAAGTCGGCGACCTGGTCTACTACGCCGGAGATGTCACGAGACCCGGGACCAATGCCGAGCTCCAACTGGTCGATGAACGGATTGTAGCAAAACAGCCCGTCTCACTCGATGCCCCGGCCAGTGCCTCTCTTCCTCTCACTTCCCTGACGGCCTGGGAATCACTCTTTGATCGCCTCGAAATTAACCCCGGCACTCCGGAAGAAAATCGCGGAGGTAGCATACTCATCATCGGCGGTGCGGGAGGCGTGGGATCGATTGCCATCCAGCTCGCAAAACTCGCCGGGCTCACCGTGGTTGCAACCGCCTCGCGTGAAGAAAGCGCTGACTGGTGTCGCAAACTCGGCGCGGACCACATCATCAATCATCACGAGAACATGCCAAGCCAACTCGAGGAGGTCGGGCTAAACACCGTCGACTACATCGCAAACTTCAATGAGGTTGATCGAGTCTGGAAAGCGATGGCCGACATGATCGCACCGCAGGGAAACATCGTCCTCATCACCGGGCATCAGGATCACATCGACCTTGGCGGAACCTTTAAATTGAAGAGCGCCAGAATCTGCTGGGAGTTCATGTTCACCCGCTCGATGTATCAGACCGATGACATGATCGAGCAGCATCACATTCTGAGGAAGGTGGCTAAATTGATCGATTCCGGAAAAATCATCGCCACTGCTAACGATTCCCTAAGCCCAATCAACGCGGCGAACATCCTCGAAGGCCATCGCCGGCTCGAATCCGGAACAACCATTGGCAAACTCACTCTTTCCGGTTGGGAGTAATTTTCACACCATCATCGTATCATGTCCAAACTCACTATCATCGCCCACATTCACGCCGAGCCTGCGCAAGTCGACCTCGTCAAAGCGGAGCTTCAAAAAGTCATCGCCCCCACCCTGGCCGAGGAAGGCTGCCTCAACTATGATCTCCACCAAGACAACGAGGATCCGGCCCACTTCTTCTTTTTTGAAAACTGGGAATCGCGCGACCTCTGGCAGGTCCACATGGACAGCGATCACTTGAAGATCTTCAAAGAGGTCACCGAGGGAGCGATCAAGGAAGTCGTTCTTCATGAAATGACCCAGGTCGGATAACCCCCTCATCGATCATATCATTCAAAGCTGTTCTGGTCAAAAAAACGATACGGCTGACTCTCGTGTCGCGGTGCGCGAGCTGGACGAAGCGCAACTCCCGGAAGGCGACGTCACCGTCAAAATCGAATACACCACCATCAACTACAAAGATGGTTTGTGCATGACAGCCAACGGCGGAATTGTCCGGAACTTCCCTCACGTTCCCTGAATCGACTTCGCCGGCGTCGTTGAATCTTCCGATGATCCCCGCGTTCGGGCAGGAGACAAAGTCGTCCTCACCGGTTGGGGCGTTGGTGAACGCCACTGGGGCGGATTCGCTCAAAAGGCGCGGGTCAAAGCCGACTGGCTGGTTCCACTTCCCGATGGCCTCACCACGCGACAAGCCATGGCCATCGGCACGGCCGGGCTCGCCGCCATTCTCGCCATCATCGCTCTCGAAGATCACGGACTCACGACTGACCAAGGCCCGGTTCTGATCACCGGAGCAACCGGAGGAGTTGGCTCAATCGCGACCACCATTCTAGCGGCTTGCGAATATGAAGTCGCCTGTGTCACCGGAAGACCTGAGAACGCAGACTATCTCAAAGAACTCGGGGCCAGCCAGATCGTCGAGCGTGAAGACTTGAATTCGGTTTCCCAGCGCCCCCTCGAAGCCGCCACTTGGGCTGGCTGCATCGACGCGGTGGGCGGGGCCATGCTCGCGCGCATCATTGGCCAAATGAAATACGGGGCTTCCATTGCTGCGGTTGGCCTCGCCGGCGGAGCGGCTCTTCCCACAAATGTCATGCCCTTCCTCCTTCGCGGAATGAACCTCCTCGGCATCGACAGCGTGATGCAACCCTTCGCAAAAAGAATAGCAGCTTGGGAACGTCTTGCCCGCGATCTGCCCACCGAAAAACTCGAGTCCATGATCACCTCCGCAAATCTCAATGAGATCCCTTCATTGGGTGAGCAAATTTTGACCGGAAACGTCAAAGGTCGTGTCGTGGTGGACGTAAGCTCATAACCATCTACTCTTCTCGCAACACCATGATCAAAGCAATCCTCCTGAGCTCCCTTTCCATTCTCGCCTTCGCGCACCCGGCCTTTTCCCAAAAATCGGCAAAAACCGTCGTCGGACCGGACAAAGGTTCACTGGTTATTATGGGTGGAGGAGGAAAGGATCGTACCTTCCCACAGGTCTTCGCCCATTTCGTGAAATTAGCCGGAGGAAAAAATGCTCGCATCGTCATCGTTCCGACTGCGGCCTCCAGCTCTCCCAGACACGATTACCAACGTTCGTGGGCACTCGACATGGCGAAATCGATGGGAGTGAAAGAGGCTATTATTCTCCACACCCACGATCGCAAAATTGCAGATACCGAAGACTTTGCAAAACCAATCAAAACGGCAACGGGGGTCTGGTTTGGCGGCGGAAGGCAATGGCGTTTCACCAAAGCTTACGGCGGAACTCTCACTGAGAAGGAATTCCACAAAGTTCTCGAGCGAGGTGGCGCCATCGGAGGGTCATCGGCTGGCGCCACGATCCAGGGCTCCTTTCTGGCCCGCGGCGACACCAGCGGCAACACCATCATGGTCGGTGATGTGCAACGAGGATTCGGCTTCATGCGCAACACCGCCATTGATCAGCATCTCATCGCCCGAGGACGCGAGAAGGATCTCTTGAAAGTTCTCGAAGACCCGAAAAACAAAATGCGAAAGGAGTTCAATCGCGCCGAGCTCCTCGGGATCGGAATCGATGAAGACGTGGCCATCGTCGTGCAAGGCGACCAGTTCAGCATCATCGGAAAAGATCAGGGCATGGTCCTCGTTTACGATCCCAAGTCCTGGAAAAAGGACACCCCCGATGAACAGAAGTGGGTCACCCTCAAAAAAGGCGACCGCTATGATCTCGCCAAGCGAAAGGTCATCCCGACTCCGGCTCCAAAGAAGTAATCCGGCTTTCTTGCGCGACTTCATCTGACGCTTCCGGTAGCGTGATGGAATGAAACCTCATCCTTCCCGACGCGACATCATCCAGACGGGAGCCGCCGCCGGCGCGCTTGGCTTCCTTTCCAAAATCCCCTTGCTCGGCGCGAAAGACGTCAAAGTTGACCCCGCCCAGGTTCAGTTTCGCCCGGAGATCGAGCCTCTCGTCCGGCTTCTCGAAGACACTCCTCGCGAGAGCCTCCTCGAAGAAGTGGCCTCACGAATCAAGAAAGGAACCACCTATCGCGAGATCCTCAGCTCCCTCCTTCTCGCTGGCGTTCGTAACATTCAACCCCGGCCGGTCGGTTTCAAATTCCATGCCGTCCTGGTCGTCAACTCGGCTCACCTCGCGAGCCTTCGCTCACCCGATTCCGATCGCTGGCTCCCGATCTTTTGGGCACTCGACTACTTCAAATCATCGCAAGCCCGAGATGTTGCAGAAGGCGACTGGACCATGACCGCTGTGAAAGAAAATGATGTCCCCTCGCCCGCCAAAGCTCGGGACTTGTTCCGCGAGGGACTCAACCAGTGGGACGAGGAAAAGGTCGATGCCGCCACCGCCGGACTGGCCCGCACGGTGGGAGCCCAGGAAACTTTCGATCTCTTCGCACGCTTCGGAGCTCGCGACTTTCGCGACATCGGGCACAAAGCCATTTACGTCGCCAATAGTTGGCGCACCCTTCAAACGATCGGGTGGAACCATTCCGAACCCGTCCTTCGCTCACTCGGATATGCCCTCCTTCAGCACAATGGCAGCAATCCGGCACAGAGTGATCACGAAGCCGACCGGCCCGGACGCCTCAACGAAAACCTGCTCAAAGAGATTCGTGGAGACTGGCAACGGGGCGAATTGAAACAGGAAGCCACCACCGAAATACTCAACGTTCTTCGCGGCGGAACCTGGGAAGCGGCCAGCCGCAAGGTCGTGGAACTGCTCAACAAAGGAACATCCCCGCAATCCATCTGGGATGGTCTTTTTCAGCATGCCTCGGAAATGCTCATGCGCATGCCGGGCATCATTTCACTCCACGCCAGCACCACCACCAATGCCCTCCACTACGCCCACCAGCACACCTCGAACGACGAGACCCGACGTTTTCTTCTCCTGCAAAACGCCGCCTTCCTAACCATGTTTCGCGACCGCGGCGGAATCAAAAACGGAATCGCAGTCGACACCTTCGAGCCAGCCGATGGCACCCCGGGGGTTGACGAAATTTTTGCCGACATCACCGGCAACAAGGAACAGGCCGCACGCAAAGCCCTCGCTTATCTCAAGTCGACCAAAGACCCCAGACCATTCATGCGGGAAGCCCAACGCCTCATCTACCTTAAGGGCACCGGATCGCACGACTACAAGTTCAGTTCCGCAGTCCTTGAAGACTATCACCACATCTCGCCAGCGATGCGTGACCGCTTTCTCGCCGCCAGCGTCTTTTGGCTCCAGGGCTCCGGTAAAAAAGACACCGACCTCGTGGCCCGGACGCGAGCGGCAATGAGCTAATTTTGCCAACAACTTGTCGTCATGACACGTGTTTCATTCCCTATGAAGATTCCCATCCTCACCACTCTCGTCCTCACCACACTAAGCCAGTTCTCCGAAGCCCAACGCCGGGGAGGCGGAGGACGCTTTGCCGAGATGGAAAAGAAAGCCATTGCCGAACCCTTCAAAGGCATCACCGCAGATGGCAAGGTTGAGGAAGGACTCTTCGAAATCAAATCAACCGGCGTCAAGACCACCGCAGTCAAAGAGGCCGCGCAGGCTTTCTTAAAAGGGCTCACCGATGACCAGCGGAAGAAGACAAAATTCCCGGTCGATGACAAGGAGTGGCGGCGTTGGGCCAATCAGCACAGCCTTCCGCGGCAAGGCGTCTCATTTGAGGAAATGAACGAGACGCAGCGCGACCTCGCCTTCAAAATGATCGGAGCGGGCCTTAGCGCCAAAGGTCTCAAGACGACCCAGGATATCATGAAGCTGAATCACACCATCGCCGAGCTCAGCGGTCGCGAAGGTGAATATGGCTACGGTCGCTGGGCCTATTTCATCACCATCATGGGTGAACCCTCTGACACCAAGCCATGGGGTTTCCAGTTCGACGGACACCACTGCATCATCAACTACTTCATCCTCAAGGATCAGGTTGTGATGACTCCACTCTTCCTTGGCTCCGAGCCGGTCTGGGCCGAGGCCGGAAAGTACAAAGGCACCATCGTCCTTCAGGAAGAACAAAACCAAGCCCTCGCCTTGGTCAAAAGCCTGACCGACGAGCAGAAAATGAAAGCCGTTCTCACCGGGGTCAAAGCCGGAACCAACACCAACACGGAGGCCTTTCACGACAATGAAGTGATTCCATACCAGGGCATCCCAATTTCCGAACTCACGCCCGACCAGAAAGCTGCCTTCCTAAAACTCACCGGACTCTGGATTGGCAACCTCAAGGAAGGTCACGCCAAGGTTAAGATGGAGGAAATCGAAAAGCATCTCAACCGCACTCGCTTTGCCTGGATTGGCGAGATGAATAAGGACGCGGTCTTTTACTACCGCATTCACAGCCCGGTCGTCCTCATTGAGTTCGATCACCAACGCCCCATCGCCCTGGGTCGTGGTCGTACCGCCACCCGCCAGCACATTCACGCTACCGTCCGCACGCCGAATGGCAACGACTACGGGAAAGACCTCTTAAAACAACACTTGCACGACCATCACCACCACGGTGATGAAAAAGGTGAGTAAGCCTCTTATCTGAACAGATGAAACTTACCTCACTATTCGCATTATTCCTCACTTCATTACCATGCTTAGGTCAGGAGATCGAACGGAAGTTTGAGCCCCGAACGCTCATGAAGCCGCTCCCCGCGATCGAGAACGCTGCTTTTGTCAAAGCGGCAGACGCCACCACGATTGGAGAGGATGATCTGGTCCTTGCCCTTTCTATCAATGAGCATTCCCGAGCCTATCCCATCAATATGCTCACCGGGCCAAGGCGCGAGATCATCAACGACACTTTGGGTGGAACCGCCATTGCCGCCACCTGGTGACACCTTTGCTTCAATGGTGTCGTGTACGGCGCCAAGACTCTCAAACACGAAAAGCACCTCGTCTTCCAGGTTTCCGGAAAACTCTGGCAGCGAAGTCTCGTGATGCGTGATCTCCAAACCGGTTCACTTTGGAGCCATATCCTCGGAGAATGTATGGGAGGCCCGTTGAAAGGCACAAAGCTTCTATCAATCCCCTCCGTCATCACAACGTGGGGAGACTGGAAGAAGGAGCACCCCAAAACCACCATTCTAAATCTCGAACTCAGCGCGGACGGATTTAACGTTCAATCATGGAAAAAGAGCGAGCGCTTTGTCCTCGGAATTCAAGTCGAAGGAAAAACCAAAGCCTGGCCATACAGCCATCTGCAAAACAATCCGGTGAGCATCGAAACTCTCGGCAAGAAAGAACTCCTCATCGCCTTTAAAAAAGAGAGCGCCACCGCCTTTGCCTTCGAATCAGGCGGCAGAATCAAAAGCGGCAAGATCATCGATGGCATCCTGCTCGGCGATGACGGTACTAAGTGGGATCTCTGGAAAGCTCGCGCCATCGACGGCCCTCAAAAAGGAACGTCTCTTACACGGATTTACGCACTCCCTTCATTTCGAAAAGCGTGGCTCGAATTCCATCCTGACTCCGAAGTCGCCGGCGAACCACAGCGGAACTAAAGCCTCTTAAGGCAGGCCACACTCTCCTTGATGCTCGCGATGGGCTCAGGTGATTGATCCTGCTCCACGTAACAGTGCCCCTGCTGCCTTCCCCGGCAAGGTGTCTCCTTTGAGTGGTTGAATTCAATCACCATCGACCATTGCACTGGGCCGCAACCACGCTGCCTTCCGCCAGCACATTCACGCCACTATTCGCAAGCTAAACGGAAACGGCTACGAAAAGGCTCTCCTAAAGCAACCCCTGCACGATCATTGTTGCAACGATGACAGTAACAGGTAAATCAGCGCAAGTCGCACATTTGCTTCGACTCGTCAGTGGCACGGCAATGCAGATAAACTATTCACCATCATCTCCCTTCAATACGGGCACTTGATCTTTTCGCTCCTTTTCATTCGCAAAAGGTGACAAAACAGCCAGCACCTTCCTTAGCTCGGTTCCTTCCCTCGCATTTCGGACAATCAGATCTTCGGCATCCTTAGTTTCTTTCGGCCACTGTTCCCACGGTCCATGAGCACAGAATAGGGGTTCGATCTTTTCACCCCTCTCTATCTTCAGGTCCCGCTCTGCTTGGAGCCTCTTCACCTTTTCGATACCTAAGCGAATCTCTTCGAGGGTTTTGTGAGCACCACTGACTTCTTCATCAAGCACCTCGAGCCTCGAATGAATCATCGCGATAGCATTCCGCTGAATCGACGCAATGGCTTCATTTTCAGCATCAGATTTCTTCAGTTTGGCTTCAAGAACCTCGATGATTCCCGCTTGCTCTGCAGCCTCGTCTCGAAGTTTTTCGTTTGAAGTCTCCAAATCTAACCTCAAAGAGGATTCTTCTTTCCGCTCACATGAAACCAAAAACGTGAGGCTAGCGAAAAATGCCCCCGTTCGTCCAAGTCTCATAATTGCTTTCCTCTTAACCCTTAAAAGTGACCAAATCAAGCCGTGCGCTCACAAACTCACGAACTAAAGCCCCTTAAGGTAGGTCACACTCTCCTTGATGCTCGCGATGGGATCAGGTGATTGATCCTGCTCGACGTGACAGTGGACCACACCCGCAGCCTTGGCGGCGTCAATGATCGGCTCCATAGGAATGATGCCATTCCCAAGTTCCTTGAAAGCTTCTTTTGGCAGTCCACCATACAACGGAAGTTTCAGCCCTTCTTTGATGTCCTTGAGGTGAAGTTGCGAGATCCGGCCACTCAAGCCCTTGATCAGACTGACCGGATCGAGGTTCGCCGCCTTCACCCAGAAAACATCCACCTCAAATTTCATCTCATCGCAGAACTCCTGCACGAAAATATCGTAACCCGTCGACTCCTCCATTGGCTGGAATTCAAAAGAGTGATTGTGATAGGCCAATTGGATCCCAGCCTCCTTCGCGATCACCGCGGCCTTGTTGAGATTCTCTGCCACCCGCTTGTAGCCATCGAGATCCTTGCGATCCTTGTCGTGCAGATAAGGAACCACCAGATGTGCGAATCCACTCTCCTTCGCTTTCGCCACGATCTTTTTAAAGTCGGAAAATCCCTCGTCGGAAGGATTAACCGCAGTCTCCCACTCAAAGTGAATCGAATTGACGCTTAAGCCCAAATCCTTCGCGATCTTGATCATCTGGCCCCCGCCAGGGAAACCATAAGGCTCCACCTGCTGATATCCGGCCTCAGCCACCGCTTTCAAAGTCCCTTTTAAGTCCGCCTTGAGCTGATCACGGAGAGTATAAATCTGCAGGCCAATATTCTTGCGGTAAACATTATCGTCAGCCAAGGCCAACAAGCTCTGCGTGGAACCCGCCAGAATCGAAGCGGAGGCGGAAGTGCGAAGGAAATTTCTGCGTTTCATGCTGGGAAGAAAGAAACCACAGCTCTCTCCCTTGATCCACCTTTTAGATTGAAGAGCTTTTCCCCCTTCGTAATCTCCCCACCACACATCACCATGCCCTTCTTACGAACACTCATCCTCGGAGGACTCCTGTCTCAGGCCGCCTCAATGACCTCTGCCGCCACGAGAGCCGAGATCACCCAGAAGAAAGTCGCCGAAAACCCAAAGCTCAGCTGGTGGGACGCCATGGACACCGGCCCCTTCATTAGCGATACCTTCTTTGGCTTCGGGCCCAAAGGAGACGTCGCTGTCCTTAAGGGGATCGCCATCAAGCTGGGAGGAAAGGAAGACCACACCGTTGTCTTCGACACCGAAACTCTTCGCATGGTCGCGGGTTTCAAAGGGAATGTCATGCTCGAAGGCACACCCTGGAGCGGTAAGCACAATGACAACTCCTACCTTCCCGAATCCCGCAAAGACTACTTCTTTGCCACCACCAAAGGCCCCGGTGTGGCGATCAATGGCAATTGGGACGACCCGCGCGAAACCAAAAACGGCCCCCTCCCCGATGAACAAGGTGAGTATCATGGCCTCTATCGCCACGAAGCCGGCATCGTCCTGAGCTACTCCATCGGTGGGACAGGATTTCTTGAGATGCCCCACCTGCTCGGAGCAGGCATGATCCGCGCATTTGAGTTTGATACTCTTAAAAATAACGTCGAGATTCTCGCTCACGACTCGTTGAAAGACGGAAAGGAGATCGCGGTGACAATTCGTAACGCTCCTGATAGTGTTGAATTAAAAACCCTTCCTTCAGGTCGCAAAGTAGTTTCATTGCCCAAAGGCACTTCGGGATCCTTCGAACTCATCTTCGCTCCCAAAGATGCAGAAATCCCGGCCCTCAAACGCGCTCCTATTTCTTCCCTGACCAAAGGCGGCCCCTCACTCTTCCCGGAGATCATCAAAACCAAGGGACGCACCAGCAAGGACGCCAAAGGTTACGCCGTCGATGACATCCCCCTCCCCAAGGACAACCCGTGGGAGTCCAACATTCGCTTCGGAGCCTTCGACTTCTTCTCCGACGGCAAACGCGCCGCCGCCTCCACCTGGAACGGGGACGTTTGGATCGCCGAAGGCATCGATGGCGACCTCTCCGAGATCAAATGGCGTCGATTCGCCAGCGGCCTTTTCCAAACCCTCGGCATCAAGATTGTAGACAACGTGATCTACACCCACGGCCGCGATCAAATCACCCGGCTCCACGATCTCAACAACGACGGCGAAGCCGATTTTTACGAGTGCTTCAATAATGACGTCCTCATTACCTCCGGCTTCCACGAATTCGCCTTCGACCTCCAGACCGACAAGGAAGGCAATTTCTACTTTAGTAAGGGAGCTCCCGTACTTTCCGGCGGACGCGGCTTCTCGGACCTCACCGAACACAACGGTACCATTCTCAAAGTCAGCGCAGACGGCAAGACCCTGACCCGCATGGCTTGGGGACTCCGCGCTCCCGGCGGCGTTGGCATTGGCCCCAACGGCGAAATGACCACCGGCGAAAACGAGGGCAGCTACGTCCCGCGCTGTAAAATCACTTGGAGCAAGCCCGATGGCAGCAGCTTCCACGGCGTCGTGCCCAGCGAATGGGACAACAAGAAATTCGTCCGCAACCTCCCCGGCACTCCCACCGATTACGAACGACCACTTTGCTGGCTTCCTTACTATGTCGACAACTCAAGCGGCAGCCAGTTTTGGGTTCCTGAAAACAGCGCCTGGAAAAATCACGCAGGCAAGATGTTCCACCTCTCTTATGGCAAGAGCTCGATCTACCGAACTCTCATTGACGAAGTCAACGACCAGGTCCAAGGCGGCGTTTATCGCCTCCCCATCGAACTCACCACCGCCAACATGCGGGGACGCTTCCACCCCAACTCCGGCCACCTTTACATCATCGGCTTCCGTGGCTGGCAAACCAATGGCGGCACCGGCTTTCAGCGAATCCGTTTCGTCTCGGACGAGAAGCCCGTCCCCCTCAAACTGGAAGCATTTGAAAACGGCCTGCGTGTCGAATTCAGCGCAAGTCTCGATCCTGAAGTCGCCAAAGACCCGCGACGCTATGCCATCAGCAAGTGGGACTACGTCTGGGGGCCGCAGTATGGTTCGGGCCGCTTCTCCATCGACGAACAAGATCCCGCCGCCCGCGACCACGCCCGCGTCGAACCATCGAAAGGCTCCGTGAACCAAGTCGATTCCGTCAACGTCCGCGCCGCCCAGCTTCTCGAAGACGGCAAGTCAGTCTTCCTTTACATTCCTAAAATGACCCCGGCAATGCAGATGGAAATCCGAATGGATCTCGCCGACGCCGGCAAAAAAGAATTCAAGGAAACGATCTGGAACACCATCCACAACCTGCGCCCCGCCTTCGGCGATCATGGTCTCGACCTTGCCAATCTTCCCGCCATCAAAAAAGAAGCACGCGGCGAGCCCGGCCTCCTCCTCAGCACTTCAAAAGGCAGCGCGGACGATGCCACCGTGGTTGATCGCCTCGCGCTTACAATCGAAGAACGCAAAGCTGTTTCCGTTTTCATTGGAACCAATCAGGCCGTCTTCGAAGGCAGCCTCATCGTCGAGGCCCGTGACCAACGCGCCTTCCGTCTCGAAGGCAAAGGTTGGGCCAGCCTCAAGATCAATGGCAAGCAAGTCATGGAAGGCGACCTCCCTCTCGAATGCCCGCCCCTCGCGCTCGAGTCCGGCCCCCAAGCCATCTTCTGCCACTTCAAAGGAGCCGACAAAGGCACGAGCAGTATTCGACTTCTTTGGAGCGGTTCGGACTTCGTTTGGGAGCCCGTCAAACCTTCCGCCTATCGCTACTCCGCCAACTCCATGCTTGGCAAAAAAGACAAGGCCCGCGACGGACGCAATCTCTTCGCGGCCGCCAACTGCGTGAAGTGTCACACTGCCGATAAGAATCACTTCAAGTCCGAGAGAATGCCCGAACTTTTCGAGAGCCTTCCCGACTTCAAAAACGCCGGAAATCGTTTCCATCAGGGCTGGCTTGAACAGTGGGTCAAGAAGCCGGAAGACCACTGCCCGAGCGTCGCGCCCAACGAAGCAAACGACATCGCCGCCTACCTCGCCAGTCTCCGCGACAAGGAGATCAGCACCTTCAAAGGCGACGCTAAAAACGGAGCCAAGCTCATCGAGGAACTTCACTTCACTCCATGGGCCGAGGAGCTTGCCAAAACCGCCAAGCACACCACCGGCGGACTCCAGCTTCTCCTTCTCCAACCACAACAACACGCCAAACACACCACCTTCCCCAACCTCCGTCTTTCGCCTCAAGAAGCCGCTGACATCGCAGCGGCCATCCAAGGCAAAACTCCCAAACCACTAAAGGCCACTTCCGGCGACGCCGTCCGCGGCAAAACCCTCGTCGCCCAGCGCTGCGCCACCTGTCACGAACCTGGCAAAGGAGTGAAATACGAATTCACCGCTTCCAACCTCAAGGAAATGTGGAACACCGAATGGTTTGAAAAAGGCTGCCTTTCCGAAGAAGAAGGAAACGCCCCTGAACTCGGTCTCAGCCTTGATCAAAAGCAGGCCCTCTTCGCCTTCAAGAACATAGACGGCAACAAAAACTACACCTCGCTTCGCCGCTTCGTCCCCCACGAATACGCCACCCGCGCCGTCGAGCGCTTCCAATGTGCCAGCTGCCACTCGGGCGAAAACAAACTCCCTGAAATCTCCCTGGCCGGAGAAAAATTCCACAGCGATTGGCTCCAGACCCTCCTCAAAGGTGAGGGCCTCAAAGTTCGTCCATGGCTTCACGCCCGCATGCCCGGTTTCCCCGCGCACGCCGATGCCTTAAGTAAAGGCCTCGCCTTCCGCTCCGGCATGGATCTCTCGTCATCGGAATTCCAAACCGAACCTGACCTCGTCAAAACCGGAAAGGAAATCGCCGGACTGAGTGGCTACGCCTGCATCACCTGCCATGCCGCCGGTGAAACTCCGGCACTGCAAGCCTTCGAAGGCCAGGGCCCCAACCTTCAGATCGCGAGCGACCGCCTCCGCCCCGACTACTACCGAACCTGGATGTTCTGGCCGCAGCGTCACGCCCCGCTGACCATCATGCCGAAATACACCGTCGACAAAGAGCGTGCCCTCAACGCGAAATTCTACGAGGGCAGTGCCGACAAACAATTCGAAGCCATTCGCCATTATCTTCAAACGCTGGAAGGCGCGGAGCGAGCTCCATTGCCAGCCAAGGAGTAAGAGAAACCCTCGCGCCTCCTGAAGGTAGCATGGGCATCCCACCTGTGGT
Organism: Akkermansiaceae bacterium; assembly: GCA_965657795.1. Taxonomy (GTDB): domain Bacteria; phylum Verrucomicrobiota; class Verrucomicrobiia; order Verrucomicrobiales; family Akkermansiaceae; genus SW10. The sequence goes on along the minus strand of CBFHQJ010000031.1, from coordinate 15,553 downwards.
CCCAAGGCATCGCCACTTCTCACTCATGATCTCACAAAAAATCCCTCGCCGGTATCAACCTGCGAGGGATAATTTTGTGAAAAGTAACAACTAGCGAATTGACTCTTCCAGCTGCTCCAGGCGGCTTTCGATTTGCTTCATGCTTTCGCGAATCGCCTTGATTGCTTCCAAAGTCTCTTTCTTCGAAGGCGCCTTTTTACCGGCAACCTTTGGCTGTGGCTTGGGAGCAATTTTAATTTTGAGAAATTCGACAATTTCATCAGCAGGAATGGCGTAGGTTTTGGTCCGACCTGCACGGGAAACATTCACGCCAACACACTTGCCCTTGAGATTGAAAAGTGGCCCCCCGCACAACTCGGGAGGAAGAGGAATATCGTGCTGGATCACATCCGGATATCCACCGGTCTTCTCCGAAAGACGACCCAACGAACGTTTCATGCGGGGATCGTTCCGGACGCTGTCGCGCATTTGGCGCTCCTTCAAAGTCACCTCCAACTCGGCTGGCTTACCCTTGCGGAGATAACCGACTTTGACTTGCTCCCCGGCCTTACGCCCACGGATCACTCCACCGAAAGAAATGGGGTCTTCCACCTTCTCTCCGTTCAGGCTCGTGATGACATCGTTCTCTTTTAAGCCCGCCTGCTCGGCAGCCCCACCCGGGACCAATCGAGCGATGAGCACGCCACCGTCACCTTCGCCAGCCTGAATCCCAATGAACCCAACCTTCGACATGGCACGTCCGGGAACGCTAAGAAGACCAATTCCGAGGGGCTCATTCTCGACCCCGCTTGCGGTTAAGATCGAACCAAGTGCTGGCTCCTCGACCTGAAAACGAACCGGACGAAGATTCGTGGCCTCAATCTTCAACAAGGCGAGGTCGCGTTCAGGGAAGCGATTCAAAACTTTCGCCTCATATTCTTTTCCGCCGAGGATCACCGCAAGCTTCCCTTCATCGGTCTCAGCATTTTTGGTCAAAATCTTTCCGTTGGCAGAAATCACCGTGCCAAGAGCAGCCGGCTTTCCCTCTATCGTGATCAGGGCGGTCACCCCGGGATTTCTCTTCATCACCGGTTCCAGAGCCTTAAGCGAAGATGCAAAAAATTCGTCAACGCCTCCGCCCATTGCTCCGGGCGCAATCTGACCTCCACGTTTCTGAAGCTCTTCCATCAGCTTTTCCATCCCACCCATTTTTTCGATCAGGTCGGGAGTGAGCTCCAGGCGTCCGCCATTCTTAGCCGCGTCCTTGAGCATTTCCTCAAGCGAGGGAAGCTTGCCCTCCTTTTCCTTGGCCTCTTTCTTGGGCTGTGGCTTGTCCTTTTTTGGCTCTTTCGGTTTCACCGGAGCCTCATTGGGCGCCATCAAGTCCTTCAGTTTAATCAACTTGGCCTTGCCACTCTTCTCCTCACCATCGCGCTTATAAACGAAACTCACTTCTTCCCCGACTTTGCGCTTTCCGACCAATTGAATCAGCTCGGTCGGTTCTGAAACCTTCTTACCATTCACCTTTGTGATAAGGTCACCTCCTTTAAGGCCCGCCTTTTCAGCCGGAGAGTTTGGCACGACCTCGGTCACCATGACTCCACCTTCGCCGTCGCCCAGCTGAACTCCCAGCATCGGGCGATCAGGGGACTGAACAGGCTCGGGGGTATTGTTGAAACGCCTCCCGCTGGTTTTCCCATTCTTCAACTTTTCCCACTGTTTGCGAAAAACATCGATTGGAACGTGGCGATTTTCGCTCAAGGTCATGCCAATATTGGAGTGGATTCCAATAACGCGCCCCTGCACATCGAAGAGCGGACCGCCGGAATCTCCACCAACCACGGCGGTATCGGTAACCACAAAACCATCATTTGCCAGCACCCGGCCCAAACGAACCGGCGGCTTGCGCATCGGGTCAAATCCTCCCGAGTGGCCCAGAGCCACGGTCCACTGGTTCCGCTTCAAGCCCTTACTCTCACCCATCGCGACGAAAGGGTATTTCCCTTCCTCCGTGATTTTCACCATCGCGGCATCCCGATCATAGTCCGCACCCAGAATCTCTCCCGTCCTCCTAGTTCCATCAGGGAAAATCACGACCACCCCACCCGGCATACTTGATGTCACGTGAGCCGCCGTCAAAACGAGGCCGTCTTCGCTCACAATCACACCGCTTCCGGACCCTCGCCCGTTCTTGGCGACAAGGCAAACAGTGGCCGGTTGTGCTCGCTTGGAAAGCGCCACGATCTGGCGATCGAGTTTCTGAAGCTCCTTGTAATTCTTAACATTCGGAGCGGTTTGGATTTTTGCCCCGATACCTGGACCCTGCGCCCAGATCGGCAGAGTGGCCAGGGACAGCGAAGTGAGGAGGGTGCCTAATAATTTGGTCGATTTCTTCATTCTTGGGAGATTCTTACTCTCGAAAAGCGATCTTGGCGCACGATTTGTGTGCCAATTTCCGAATCAAGGGCTCTCCCGACTCCCTACTATCTCACCTTCAGAACTCCCCGCATGGCCTGCCAGTGCCCCGGAAAGGTGCACATGTAGGGGTAATCTCCTGGCTCTTTGGGGGCCCTGAAGTGCAGCACGTGCTCCGTCTCAGGATCGATAACCGGAATAAAGGCTATGACTTCCGAGCTCTTGGGCACGTAATTTTTCTCTCCGGCCTTGGGATCATTAAGCATCTTGAAGGAAGCTTCCCCAACCACCTTGGCGCTTCCGGGTTTCACCAGAACAAGATTGTGCGGCATCACATCAGTATTGCGAAGTTTCCAGGCCAATGCCTCTCCCGGCTTTGCGGCAAGCTCGGTCTGGGCGTATTGCAAACCGCCGATAGCCTCGACAACGATCTCCCGGGCTCCCTCAATGACCTTGCCCGTCTCACCATTTCCCTTCGCTTGCTTCTTCTGACCGGCAACACGCAAGGTCACTCCTTTGCGTTTTACACCGGCCACTTTTTCCAGACCCTTTGCCTCAAAAGCCGGCCCCGGATACATTGGTGAAGCAAACAGGTCCGTTTTAAACTCGTGACCGTCCGCTCCTTTGAGATGCATTCGCAAGTGCAACTGCATGGCCGGATCCATATCGGGGATTTCCACGAAAATCGAATCGCCTTCACCCAGCCTGATCACCGAGCGAATTTTCACCAGGTCATGACCCAGCGACTCTGGCACCTTCAAAGAAAACTCCGGAGAACCATACCTCTTTTTATACTCATAGTTCCAAACTTGTGCGAAATAATTGGAAACATTTTCCACGGCCGACTCATTCAGCTTGGTCGTAAAATCGATGCGAATGCCGTTCTGATGCACCCGGAACCCCTTGGGCTTGTAAACTGGCTTCCCCGTGAAACGAACCCGGTGGAAACATCCATCATTAATCGCGTAATCACCCCAGCCATCCAAACCCACGACGTAGAGCTGGCCATCTTTCGGGTGGAAGGCACCACGCATCGTGCCCGAGAGAAACTCTCCTTCCATGGGCACCACAGCTCCTTGCGGACGGGTTGAAGTGTCATCCCGAAGAACCAGATAGTGTGTGCTCGAGCCGTAACTAATGCCGACGTGATTCCCTTGGAAAGGGCCCCATTTCTTGCTTGTCACCTCAACCATTCCCCCTGTCGAATTATCAATACCCCGTGGTATGTAGCAAAGCGGCGGAGCAATCGCGCCCCCGCGAACCGAAGATGAAGGAAGACCGTAAAACTCACCCTTGTTCACCTCAATGATGGCCGAAGCAGGGGTCCACGTTCCCTCTTGTGGAGCGACCCAAAAGTAATCCTTCGACCCGCCGATCCCCATGCAGTTCCTGACTCCACCAGCCTGCAAAGTCGTCTTGCGATCCGGTCCGGTTCTGAGAATGCTCTCACGCTGGGTGAAATGAAATGCCCCGTCAGCCGTTCGGTGAAGCCCGAAAGTATGAGTGTGGCTTCGATTATATCCACCGAAGTCGTGTGCGTAGTTTTCGTAGAAATCAACTTCACCATCCTTGTTTTCATCGTGCAGTCGATAGATCTGCCCGCGATCCAAAACAAAGATCCCATCTTCATCGATATGAATCCCCACCGGCTGATTAAATCCGGTCGCATATCGGGTCCAGGTCACTTTTCCCAAATCCCCGTTCAGCCCCGAGACCTTCCAAATATCTCCGACCAGAGTGGAAACCAGGGCCTCGCCAGTTTCCAGAAACGCAATTCCAGTCAACTGCATGACGACCTTCCATGGGTTATCAAAGGGCACTTTGAAGGTATCAACGGCATACGCCGATCCACTTGGAGCCTCGTCCATTTCACCGGGAACGCTAAGCCCCTGACTCCAGCGTTTCTCGTACTTACGCTCTAACATCAGATGTTTCACAGCCAACGCATCGTTACTCCTGGATTCCGAAGCACCGATTCGGATAATAATTCGGCCACCAGCTTTCACTCCGGATACTGAAACTACGCCATTGGCAAACTTCACTTCACCCACCTGGTTCGTCGCAACCACCCCGGCGCTCAAACCTTCCCCATTTAGAACAGGCAGTTCGATCTGCCCGGCTGCATCAGAAAAATCAATCGCCCGATAAAAAAACGCCCCAGCAGCCCACGGCTCATCCTTGATCCGGACTCCATTCACACGATAATCAAAAACCACCCGCTTTCCATAACGTCGATACCCGAGATACTCGGAACCAGCCACCTCGATCGCCTTCGGCTTCAGCACCATGGGGGCCCCATCCAAAGCGGCATTCCGTGAGCAGCCCCAACGAAATCCATCGAACTTGACGAAGCCGTCCGACCAAATCGCGCGGTAGTTCAAGGTCATCGGATCAAAGCAGGTCGAAAGCTCTCTCTTCTCACCCAGGCGCACGCAAATTCCTTTCAGCACCACCAGATCCTTCGCTCGGAAAACCTGGGTAATCACCTCCCCCATCTCCGCATCATTCCAACGCGTATCGGAATAATTGTTCTGATTATTTTTCCCCCAGTGCCCGTAATTTCCTCCATCAAGCCCCGGATGAGCAGGAATGACTTCGGGAAGCTTATCAGGGTTCGCCATGTAGTAATCCGCCTGCCGCTGATAAAAATCATAAAGCCGTGCTTCATTCACCTTTTCACCGGAAGTCTTCCACTTTGCGCGCCCCCCGCTGACATCGGCATAAGGATGAAGATCTCCTTTAGCCGTATTATTGGCATGAACCACGGGCGAACCGGTAACAACTAAAGCAATAAGGACATTCAAAGGTTTCATCGAGATCACGATGATAGTTTAGCCAAACTCGTCTGCCCAATCTTAAAATAAACGCCCCTTCAACCCGTCAAAACCTCCCCTATTCAGGGCAACACCTTCGCCCCTATCTCCTTGCCGCCAATTCCCCGATTCAGTAGTATGCTTGAATCTCCTGATCATGCGTCTCTTCCCCACTCTATCGCTTTTCTCCCTCCTTGGTCTTTTCGGCAATGCCACTGAAGAATCAGCCAAGCCTGTCAGCTTCTATCAGGACATCCGCCCTATTTTCCAGGCAAACTGTGTCGGTTGCCACCAGCCCTCCAAGGACAACGGCGACTATGTCATGACCGACTTCAAACGCCTTCTCGCGGGCGGCGAAGAGGCCGTCGCCATTGTCCCCGGCAAACCGGATGAAAGCTACCTCATCGAGGAAATCACTCCCGATGCCGATGGCGACGCCGAGATGCCAAAGAAGGACGATCCTCTTCACGAGATCGAAATCGCTCTGATTCGAAGATGGATTCAAGAAGGTGCCAAAGATGACACCCCCGAGAACGCGCGCCAACGTTACGATCAGGATCATCTCCCGATTTACACCAAGCCACCCGTCATCACCTCGCTCGACCACTCGCCGGATGGCTCACTCATCGCGATTTCAGGCTTCCATGAAGTCCTTCTTCAACAGGCTGACGGTTCAGGCGAAGTGGCTCGACTCGTCGGGCTTTCCGAGAGAATCGAATCCGTCCGCTTTTCTCCCGATGGCACAAAGCTCGCCGTGACCGGAGGCCTTCCCGGCCGCATGGGCGAAATCCAAGTCTGGGACGTTGCCAAAAAGAAGCTCACCCTATCTGCCCCCGTCACTTTTGACACTGTCTACGGTGCCGCCTGGTCACCTGATGGTTCCAAGATCTCCTTCGGTTGTTCCGACAACAGCGTCCGGGCCATCGATGCCAAGACCGGCAAACAAGTTCTCTTTAACGGAGGCCATAATGATTGGGTCTTCGATACCGCCTTTAACCCAGAGGGAGACCACGTCGTTTCGGTCAGCCGCGACATGACCGCCAAGCTCACCGAATTGGCTACGCAGCGACTCATCGATAACATCACTTCAATCACCCCGAATGCCCTTAAGGGAGGTATGGCTGCCGTGGTGATGCACCCCACTCGCGATGAAATTGTTGTCGGAGGTTCCGACGGAGTTCCCAAGCTTTACCGAATCTTTCGGAACACCGCCCGCAAGATTGGTGACGACGCCAACCTCCTCCTCGAATTCCCCCCCCTCGAAGGCCGTATTTTTGCAGTCGATATTTCAAAAGACGCCAAACGAATCGCCGCAGGAAGCAGCCTGAATGGTAAAGGCGCGATTCACATTTATGAGGTCGACCCCGAGGCCCCAATCCCCAAGGAGATCGCCGAAATCATCAAGAAGCCCACTCATCAACGGAGTGCCCAAATGAAGGCTACGCTCCAGAAGCACTTCGACACCAGTATCAAGACCCTCGCCACCATTCCCGTTCCCGAGTGCGGCATCTTTGCGGTTTCCTTCACCCCCGACGGCTCAAAACTCGCCGCGTCCGGCCCCGATGGCCTGGTTCGCTTGGTCGATATTTCCTCCGGAAAAATCTCCAAAACCTTTGTCCCCGTTACGATTTCACCACCTCAAAAAATTGCCATAACTGGACCGGACAAAGCAAAGGATCTGGACAAACGAAAGCCCCTCGATGCCGAGCAAGTCCCCGAAGGACGCTCAGTTATAAATCTCAGCATCGTTCCTTCCGGAGTGATCAAGATTGAGAATCCTTATCGCTATGCCCAGGTCGTGGTTTCAGCTCAACTGGATTCCGGCGACATCATCGACGTCACCCGCATGGCAAAAAAAACAGCCATCGGGAACAAAGTCACCATCTCGAACACTGGCATTATTCGTGGAGTCAACAATGGAAACTCCCGCATCGAGTTTAGCCTCGCCGGTCACAACCTCACAATTCCGGTCCAGGTCACGGGAATGAAGGGAGGCTACATTCCGGCTTGGACCAAGGACGTCAATCCCGTCATCGCCCGCATGGGCTGTAATGCTGGAACCTGTCACGGAGCCAAGGACGGAAAGAACGGCTTCAAGCTGTCTTTGCGTGGTTACGACCCCATCTACGATGTCCGGGCTTTTACCGACGACATCTCATCCCGCCGCGTTAATCTCGCCTCGCCCGATGACAGTCTCATGCTTCTAAAAGCAACCTCCGCCGTCCCTCACGAAGGAGGACAACTCACCAAACCCGGTGACGATTATTATGAGATCATCCGCGCCTGGATTGCACAGGGAGCCAAGCTCGAAAAGAAACAATCCAAGGTCGAAAAAATCGAAGTTTTCCCGCTCAACCCTGTGGTGCAAAACATTGGCGCGATGCAGCAGATTCGCGTCATCGCCACCTACCCCGGAGGCGAAACCCGTGACGTCACCTCGGAAGCCGTCGTTACCAGCGGCAATGGTGAAGTTGCCGAAACTGTCACAGGTTACCCCGCGCTGGTGAAAGTCATTCGTCGCGGTGAAGCTCCTATTTTAGTCCGCTACGAAGGAGCTTATGCCGCCACCACCGTCACCGCGATGGGTGATCGCAGCGGCTTCGAATGGGTTTCCCCACCCACCTTCAACCCCATCGATTCACTCGTGGCAGAGAAGTGGAAACGCATGAAAATTCTTCCCTCGGAAATTTCGACCGACGTCGACTTCGTCCGCCGAATTCATCTCGATCTTACCGGACTCCCGCCCACGGTTGAAAAAGTAAAATCCTTCCTCGCCGATCCGCGCCACTCACAGGTGAAGCGAAACGACTTGATCGACTCGCTCATCGGCAATCCCGAATTCATCGAATTCTGGACCAACAAATGGTCCGACCTTCTTCAGGTGAACCGCAAGTTCCTCGCACCCCAGGGAGCCAAGCTCTTCCGCGAGTGGATTCGCAAGGAGGTCGCCAACAACACTCCTTACGATGAATTTTCCCGTAAGATCATCACCGCGACCGGCTCCAATAAAGACAACCCACCCGCCTCTTACTACAAGATCCTTCGTACTCCGGAGGACACCATGGAAAACACCACTCACCTTTTCCTGGCCACCCGATTCAATTGCAATAAATGCCACGATCACCCATTCGAGCGATGGACGCAGGACAACTACTATGAAATGGCCGCCTTCTTTGCGCAGGTCGGGCTCAAGGCCGATCCCGCAAGTGGTAAAGGAAAGATCGGCGGAACCGCCGTTGAAGGAGCCAAGCCGCTTTACGAAATCATCTATCAAAAAACTGACGCCGAACAAACTCACGAACGCACCGGCGAAATCACTCCGCCCAGCTTCCCCTACGAGGCTAATCATTCCGACAAGAAAGAAGCTACTCGACGGGACCGCCTTGCCGAATGGATGACCTCTGCGGACAATCAATACTTCGCCTCCAGCTACGTGAATCGCGTCTGGGGATATATGATGGGCACCGGAATTATTGAACCACTCGATGACATCCGCGCAGGAAATCCACCTTCCAATCCGGAGTTGCTCGAATGGCTGACTCAATACTTCATTGCAAATGATTTTGACGTCCGCGAGCTCATGCGCGTCATCGTACAGTCCCGCACCTACCAACTCTCGATTGAAAGCAACAAGTGGAACGAAGACGACAAAATCAACTTCTCGCACGCCAAAGCCAGACGACTCCCGGCCGAGGTTCTTTACGATACCATCCACGCTGTCACCGGTGCCAGCAGCCGCTTTCCCGGAGTCCCCAAAGGCACCCGCGCCGCTTCGCTTCCTGATGTCGGAGTCAAACTCCCCGACGGCTTTCTCGCCAACTTTGGTCGCCCCGTTCGCGAAAGCTCCTGCGAATGTGAGCGCAACAGCGACATGCAACTGGGTCCTGTCATGGCTCTGCTCAGCGGTCCCACCGTCGGCGATGCCATTGCCGATCCCAACAATGCCATCGCGAAACTCGTGAAGGAGACGAAGGACGACACCAACTTGATCGAAGGCGTCTTTTATCGAATTCTCAATCGCCCCCCGACAGGGACCGAATTGGACACGACCGTGAAATTCTTCAATTCGGAAATTCCAGCTGATCACGCCACCCTCGAGCAAGCCCTGGCCGCCCACCTTAAAAATCGTGACCCGGCTCTCGCCGGGGCTGAGAAGAAGCGAGCTTCGGACATCGAAGCGATGCGGCTTGCCATCGTCTCTCACGAAAAGGAGATCAAGCCCCGTGTTGATGCAGCCGAGCAAAAGAGGAAGAGCAGCATCACTCAACTCGAAAAAGAAAAGAGAGACTACGAGGCCGGACTTCCCAAAACCATCGCCGAGTGGGAACGGTCCCTCGGTAGTAGTTCTCCTTGGACTATTCTTGAGCCAACTAATCTGACCTCAAGTAATGGCGCCACTCTCACCACCGAACAGGATCAGTCCATTTTTGCCAGCGGACCCAACGGCAAAACCAACTACACGATTCAATCGATCACCGACCTCAGCGGAATCACCGCCGTGAGGCTCGAGATGTTGACTGATGATCGACTTCCAGGCAAAGGACCCGGTCGTCAGGGAGGGAACTTCGTTCTTGGAGAAATCGAGTTGGAAGTCGCTTCGCCCCAAGCCCCCAACGCATTCAAGCGGGTCAAATTTGCCACTGCCAAAGCCACTTTCAGCCAAAAAAATTACGAGGTTGCCAAAGCGATCGACGGAAAGCCTGGCGGGCCGAATGCCGGCTGGGCCATCTCGCCGCAAGTCGGCAAGAATCAGACAGCAGTCTTCGGGATTGCAGGACCTGCTCAGATCGAAAAAGGGAGCATTCTCCGGTTTACCCTCAAACAGCCATTCGATGAACTTCACACGCTCGGTAAGTTCCGACTCTCCGTGACCAGCCAAACAGGCCCCCTTCCCTTTGCGCTCCCGGCAAATATAAAAGAAGCTCTCTCAGTTCAAAGAGATAAACGAAGCAAGCCACAGATTGATACAATCACAAGATACTTCCGTGAAAACGACTCTTATCTCAAAGGCTTCGATCAAAAACTTGCGCAAGCCCGCAAGCCCCTTCCAGTTGATCCCAAGCTCATCCAACTCAGGGGACTTCTCACCGCACTCGAGAAAAAGCCCAGCATCGACCCACTCCACGACCGGTTGCGAAACGACCTCGCTTTGAGCGCAAAACAACTCGCTCAACTCCGCCTCACTGGCGCCCAGGATCTTGCCTGGGCCCTCATCAACACCTCCGCCTTCCTCTTCAATCATTAACGACCCACCGAACCCATGTTTAGAATTCCAGGACAAGCCGCCAAAGACATGTGTGACCCCAATGCCGGAGTCACGCGACGCGATGTATTAAGAGTGGGAGGCGCGGGAATGCTCGGGATGTCACTTGGCACCATGTTTCAAGCCAAAGCGCTCGCCGAGGAGAAGAAGAAGTCCGGAGCTCCCGGCTGGGGGAAGGCCAAGAGCATCATCAGGGTTTATCTCCAGGGGGGGCCGAGTCATCTCGATCTTTGGGACCCCAAGGAAAATGTCCCCGACAATGTGCGCAGTGGATTCAAGTCCATCCCCACCAAAATCCCGGGAGTCAATTTCACCGAGATCTTACCCAAGCTCGCCAAGATCAACGATAAGTTCACCATGATCCGGTCGATGAGCTACACGCCCAACGGCCTCTTCAACCACACCGCCGCAATCTACCAAATGATGACCGGCTATACCACGGACAAGGTGAGCCCTTCCGGCCAGCTAGAACCACCCAGTCCCAAGGACTTCCCCAATTTCGGATCCAACATCGCCAAGATGAAGCCCATGGAAGACCCCATGCTCCCCTTCGTCATGCTTCCCCGCCCTCTTCAGGAAAGCAACGTCGTCGGTAAAGGTGGCAGCGCAGGCTTCCTCGGGAAATCCTACGACCCCTACACGCTCTATCCAGGCGGTGATGACATGGACATGGCTAAAATGGCCCGCATCAAAATCGACGACCTCCAGCTCCGGCCCGATGTCTTTTCCCTTCGCCTGAAACGTCGTGCCAGCCTTCGCAATGCCATCAACGCGCAGATGCCCACCATCGATAAAGCGGTTGAGGAATATTCGCTCGATGAGAACTACGACCGCGCCCTGAATCTCATTGTAAGCGGACGCGCCCGGGAAGCCTTCGCCCTCGAACAAGAGAGCGACAAGACCCGCGAAGCCTACGGTAAGAACACTTTCGGCGACAGCTGCCTCCTTGCACGTCGACTGGTCGAAGCCGGCACACGTGTTGTCGAAGTCATTTGGCCCAAAGTCGCCAACTCCGACAACCATTCCTGGGATACGCACAAGGACCTCACCAAGCGCATCAAGAACCAAGGAGGTCCCATGCTCGACAACGGGCTTTCGACTCTCATTTCAGATCTTGAAGACCGGGGACTTCTCGACGAAACCCTCGTCGTTGCCGTCGGAGAATTCGGCCGCAGCCCGCAAAAAGGAGTCAGCACCTCCGGTAATAACAACAGCGCCGATGGCCGCGACCATTGGCCCTACTGCTACACCAGCGTGATTGCCGGCGCTGGCATCAAACAAGGTTACGTTCACGGTAAATCCGACAAAACCGGCTCGGCCCCCGTCGAAGATCCCGTGCACCCCGGCGAGCTCCTCGCCACCATTTACCACGCCTTCGGGATCGATCCCGAAACCATGGTCATGAACCATCTCAACCAACCCCGCGAGTTGGTCAAAGAAAAACCTGTTTTAAAACTTTTCAGTTAGGCGCAAGCTATCGCCATGAAAAAACTCCTCGCGATCGTTTTTTTGCTAAGTCCGGTTTTTTTGACCGCAGACGAGACAAAAGCAAAGCATCCCTCAAAAATGATTCAGGGAGAGGAAGCCTTGGTCGGCTATTGGGCTGCTGACGAAGATTTCATTTACCAAATGGCGCTCAAAGATGCCGGAACGGCAATCGAGGAGGGCAAGGTCACCAAGGAGCAGCTTAAGAAAGATGCTTCAAAGTATTCCAAAATGATGCTGATTCATTTCAGTGCCAAAAAAACCTCCACGATGCACACAGTCACCGGGGACAAAGAGGGCACTTACGAAATCACCTCAAAGCGGCCTGAGAAAGATGAAATCGAAATCAGCATCAATTCTGAAGAATTTGGAACTGAGAAAAGCTCGCTCGTGGTGAAGGGCGACGGGCTCACCATGGCTGCAGAAAAGGGAGGTCAAACTGTTCAGTTTAAGAGAGTTTCACAAAAGAATGCTCCTGGCCGCATCCAGTACATTAAGGAACTCAGTCAGAAAAAATAGGGTCAGTTTGATCTTCGATTCATCAAATAAAGTTCTGATGCGGCTCTTTTGCTCCCTTCTTTTTTTTCCGGTCGCAACCAGCGGCCTGATTTTTGCCCAAGGGCGGAACGAACTTATCCCCCTCCGCTTAAAGGCCATGGAGAGGCCGGATCGCCTTCCCGGGCAAGGTAAACAAGATAAGAAAGTCACCCGAATAAAGACCGACTTAAATCTTCCGGTTCCAGACGCCACCGGATCGTGGCCGGGTGAGATTTTCTCAAGCACTGCACTCGATCAGCTAAATCAACTGGTAAAATCTGAGACTCGAGAGGAGATAGCCGAAATCATCGCGTCCGATTTTCGGGCCAATCAATTTGAATCCGACACTGCTTCAAAAACGATTGCCGAAGGAGTCACTCTTCGCTTCGGAGAGGGAAGGCAGCTGCTTCCTGTCAATTCGACCGAACTTTTGAGGCGAGTCCGGGCCTTGGGTAAAGTGAAAGTGAAGATCACAGAAGCCAAGGACAGGTCAACTCGCGTTCACGTGGAAGCCAATCGAAAAGGAGCTGAATATTCCGCGACCTGGAATTGCCAATGGAACAACGACTCTCCGCCACGCCTGCTCGGCCTGGATGTGGACAGATTTGAAACAGTCCTAGCGGACGAACAGTGGTTCATTGATGCCACCTCTACCGTCATCGGCTCGAATCCAAAATTTGACGCTCAGGTCCTTCATGGCATTGATTACTGGGCTCAGCGCATCACCCGGATTGGCGACCTCTCCATGACCGGACATCATGGCCTTGCAGTTGGTGATGTGAATGGCGATGGACTTGAGGACCTCTATGTGTGCGACGGAGGAAGCCTCCCCAATCAACTCTATCTCCAGCAAGCCGATGGCACCGCGAAAGAAGTTGCGATCGATTGGGGGGTTGCCTGGCTGGAGGATTCGCGTAGTGCGCTTTTGATCGACCTCGATAACGATGGTGATCAGGACCTCGTGGTCGCCACCATTGCCATGATCGCTTTTGCCGAGAATATAGACAATCAGGGTTTCGAATTGCGCGGTGGCTTCCCCGGTGCCCCTTATCCATTTTCCATGAGCGCCGCCGACTACGATAGCGATGGCGACCTCGATATTTATACCTGCATTTACAGCGCAGGCGACCAGCCAACAAAACGAGGCTTCGAAGCCAGTTCGCCCATTCCCTTCAATGATGCTGAGAACGGTGGCCGTAATATCTTGCTCTCCAATCTTGGAAATTTTCAGTTCTCCGATGTCACCCGAAAGGTTGGCCTTGATCAAAACAACACGCGCTGGAGTTTTGCCGCATCCTGGGAGGACTATGATCGGGATGGCGACCCAGATCTCTACGTTGCCAATGACTTCGGTCGAAACTGTTTGTATCGAAACGATCAGGGGAGGTTCACTGATATCGCCAAAGAATCAGGAGTCGAAGATATGGCCGCCGGAATGTCAGTGGCGTGGGGCGATAGTAACCGCGACGGGGCGTCAGACTTATTTGTTGGAAATATGTTTTCATCGGCAGGTCAAAGAGTTTCTTTTCAACGCAATTACGAATCGGGCAAAAAAAGAATGGCCCGGGGGAACACGCTTTTCACCGCGACAAAAACCGGCTTTGAGGACGCAAGCATCTCAAGCGGAATCACCAATGGTGGTTGGGCCTGGAGTTCGGGCTTTGCCGATCTCAACAATGACGGGTGGCAGGATCTCGTTGTATCCAATGGATACCTCAGCAACTCACGGGACGACGACTTGTGAAGTTTCTTTTGGAGGAAGGTCGTGTCACCTTCCGAGAACATCAAAGACTACACCGAAGGCTGGTCCGGCCTCATGAAGTTGGTTCGAAATGGATATTCGTGGAGCGGAGGAGAAAGAAATCGCGTCTTTCTAAACGGGACAAAAGGAGGCTTTCATGAAATGTCCCACCTTGCCGGGTTGGATCAAAGTGAAGACGGACGCGGCCTCGCCATCGTCGACTGGGATCAAGACGGTCGGCTCGACCTCTGGTATCGTAATCGCAGTGCTCCCCGGCTCCGATTGATGGTGAATCGCAGGAAGGCCCCGCCCTCTATTTCAATCAAACTTGAAGGAACTACCTCCAATCGAGATGCCATTGGAGCAGTCGTGAACCTTATTTCACCTTTAAAAAACGAACGTTCGGTCCGTTCAATAAAGGCAGGCGATCTCTTTCTCTCCCAATCCAGTAAGTGGTTGCACTTCGGCCTCGGATCAAAGGAACTGGAATACACTGTAAAGATATTGTGGCCCGGAGGCACCCAAGAAACCTTCACCGGAGTCAAGGCGGGACGCTTCCAGCTCAAGCAGGGTTCCGGCGTGACACAGCCGATTCGGCCAAGACCCCAAATCGATATCAACCGCAAAGAGCTCATCGCTCCGACAGTCAATGCCAGCGCGAGAATTTTACTGCCTGCGCGAATTAAGTTTCCGATCCTTGGATATCGAAATCAGGCCGCAAAACGTCTTTCGACGTCCAGTCTCCGCAATCCCAAGCTGATAGTTCTTTGGTCGGGCACCTGCCCAAGTTGCCAATCGAGCTTGGAAAAATTCACAAAACGACAGGAGGCGATCGAAGGCAGTAAACTGGAAGTTCTAGCTCTATCAACCGACGGAATTGATGGACCATCATCGGACCTCAGCCCGGCTTACGAACTTATTGAGAAAACGAAATACCCCTTTCCGTGGGGAATTATCGATCAGCACTCAGCACTCAAGATCCATCAGTTTCAGGAAAACTTATTCGACAGAACTCCGTCCCCCACCATTCCCTTGGCCATCCTCGTCGATCAAAATCACCGCGCTTTGGCAATCTACCGGGGTGAGTTCGTGATACCAACCATCTTGTCTGATTCGAGGGCTCTATTGTATGGCAATGCGATTCAGCTTTATCATTTGGCCCCCCCGATGAGGGGAACGTGGTTCACAAATCCCCTTCCTCCACAAGAGGTCGATCGCTTATTTCCACTGGCCAGGTGAGGAATTTGCGAACGAGGGTAAAAAAAGAGCCCCGTTCTTTCCGGATGACGGAAAAAACGGGGCTTATAACTGGCGACGACC
>CBFHQJ010000030.1:0-49677 GCA_965657795.1 Akkermansiaceae bacterium | reverse complement strand
ATCTTATTCTGCTTTGTTCATCTTCCCGCCGGTCGCCAATTCCATGATGGCTTCCTCACTAAAATCTTCCCGGGCCAACTCACCCGTGATCCGCCCTTCGTGCATTACCAGCGTCCGGTCGGCCATCCCCATGATTTCCTCCATCTCGCTGGATACAAAAAGCACTGCCATTCCCTCACGCGCGAATTTCTCCATCAAGAGGTAGATTTCTTCCTTCGCTCCGATATCAATTCCCCGCGTGGGCTCGTCAAGAAGCAGGACCTTGGGCTTCAGCGCCAGCCACTTGGCAAGAACGATTTTCTGCTGATTTCCTCCCGAAAGAAAACGAGCCCATTGCCACGATCCCGGAGTCTTCACACTGAGGGCCGATGTCATCTCACTCACCAATTCCTCCTCTTTAGCTACATTCAAAAATGGCCCTTTGGCGTCACGTCGCAGCGAAGCCAAACTCATGTTTTCCTTAACCGCCATATCCAGAATGAGCCCCTGTCCCTTTCGGTCTTCGGGCACCAGGGCAAGCCCGCGCCCAAGCGCCTCTCGCGGCGACCGTGGCAATCCGCTTTGACCTCCGACCGAAACCTCGCCCCCAAGTGCGGGCTGCGCCCCAAACAAGGCGGCAAGCATCTCACTCCGTCCCGCACCCACCAATCCTGCCACGCCCACTACTTCGCCAGCGCGCACCTCAAACCCAAGCTCATTAGATGGATGCTCCACGGTCCGCAATCCACGAACCGAAAGCGCTACCTCGCCCAACTCATGCTCCGTCCGCTGATAAAACTGCGAGATATCGCGACCTACCATCATCCGCACCATCGCGTCATGATCGACCTCGTTCCGCTCAAGCGTTCCCGCATTTTCCCCGTCCCGAAAAACCACTACCCGGTCTGCCAATTCCTTGACCTCTCCCAACCGGTGAGAAATGTAAATCACACTCACCCCTTTCTTGCGAAGATCACGGATGACTTCAAAAAGCCGCTCGGACTCACTCAGCGATAAGCTCGACGTCGGCTCATCCATAATGATCACTTTGGCCTCCGTCGACAGCGCTTTAGCAATTTCAACCAGCTGCTGTTTTCCCAGCGTTAACTCACTCAATAAGGTATCATGCGATACCTCGAGACCAACCATTTCCAAAACCCTCGTAGCCTCCCTCTCAATCAATCCCTGATCAATCCAACCAAATTTCCCGGGCTCGCGACCCAAAAACATGTTGGCCGCGACCGTTAGATTATCCGCCAAATTTAGCTCCTGGTGAATCAAGGCAATCCCCGCTTTCTGGGCATCCTGCACACACGAAAATCGAATAGGTTCCCCTTCAACCAACAAATCTCCCTCGTCGGCGGCTTGAACCCCTGCGAGGATCTTCATCAGCGTGCTTTTACCCGCTCCGTTCTCCCCAATCAGGGCCACCACCTCCCCGGGGTTCACCTGCAAATCCACTCCCGAAAGCGCAACCACTCCCGGGAAGCGCTTCGTGATCTGTCGAACCTCAAGGAAAGGCCCGCCCATTACTTGCCAAGCTTGGAATTCAGATCGCTCCAAAAGTCTTCCACGTTCGCCTTCCGAATCTGGCGCGCCGGAATATCGATGAATTTGCTCTCAGGAATCACCGAAGTGTCGCCGTTGGCCAGAGCGTGAAGAACTTTGATAGAGCGGTTTCCATACTCGTAAGGATCCTGCACCACCGTGCCATAAACCGAGCCGTCCTTGATCGCCTGTAGCGTGACCTCATCCTCGTCAAAACCGATCACCTTGACCTCCCCGACTCTTCCGGCCTGCTTCAACGCCTCCAAAATGAGTGGCGGATTATAGGCAAAGAGACCCACCATCGCAGCGACCCCTTCGTGCTTCGTCAGCATATCTTCCACGTTGGCCTTTCCTTTCGCGCGATCAAATTGATCGGTCAATGTCGCCAGCACCGTGTATTTGGTGCCGATCTGTGACTGCCCCGGAGCATCGTAGCGACTGGAATCTTTTTCCCTCCCCAGAAGGCAATCGATCACGCCCTGTCGTCGACGTTTCGCATTGTCCTGCTCAAGCCGACCAATGAAAAGCACGACTTCTCCTCCATCTGGAATCGCCTCTTTGACCAACTCGCCACACATCCAACCCGCATCGTAGTTGTCCATTCCCACATAGACCTGCCGTTTCGTGGAGGGAGCATCGGTGTCCATTGTGATCAAAATCGAATTCTCAGCCACCTCGTCAAACAGGCCCGCCTGATTGATCGGGTCGATAGCCGCCACCGAAATCCCGTCCACGCCCTTCGCCAGCAAATCCTCGAGCTTCGACTTCTGATCATCACCGGATGACGGCATGAGCACTTCCACCTCCACTCCCAACTCGGCAGCAGCATCCTCGCCGCCCTTTTTACAAATATCCCAGAACGAAGCCACTCCAGTCGTCACCAGCGCATAACTCGTCTTTTTCTTCTCTCCACATCCAGAGAATGCGAACGCGCCAAGCGCTACCGTGCAGGCCAAAAATTTCTTCATAAGGCGGGAATCAAAACCTGCCGGATCTAACCGGACCAGCAGAAAAACGCACGATCTCCCCTCCTCTGAAAATACGAAAATATTTTCATGACAACTTTTTCTCCTCACCCGCTACTTAAACGTTCGTTTTTTAAGAACGATATTCACCTAAAGATATATTGGATGAAATAACGATTTTCGACTTAATCTCCTCCCGTCACATGAATTCACCCATGCTTGCAAACGCTGCCGCCACCGTCCACCCCGCGCTCATCATCGCCGGGCCGCTCCTTGTCCTGGCCTTTGGCCTCATCCCCGACCGGGTCTCGAACCCCATCGGTCGACGCTTCGCCAAGAACGCCTCGTTCGCGGCCATCGTCGCCTTCGGCCTCGCCGTCATCTCAACCATCGACCTCACCATCTCCGGCCCCATCGATGTGGGCTTCGAACTTAAGGGCCCCGTTCGCATCGATTTCCTCTTCGACACCCTCTCGGCCATCATGCTCCTCCTCGTTTCCTTCCTCGGAGCCATCGTAATCCGCTTCTCGGGCAACTACCTCGCCGGAGATCCCAACCAAGGCCGCTTCATCCGCTGGATGTGCCTCACCGTTGGCTCCGTCCTCATTCTGACCATCTCTGGCAACTTCTTAATGTTCACCCTCGCCTGGATCGCCACCAGCCTGAGCCTCCACAAACTCCTCACCTTCTACTCCGACCGCCCCGCCGCCAGGCTTTCCGCGAACAAAAAGTTCATGATCAGCCGGCTCGGAGACGCCGCGCTCATCGGAGCCCTCTTCGCCACATACCAATGCTTCGGCACCTGGGAATTTTCCAAGATTTTCTCCGCTGGGGAAATCGCCCGCGCTCAACTCGAAAATGCAAGCTCCATGGGACTCTCCGCCTTCCTCCTCGTCGTTGGCGCCCTTCTCAAATCAGCCCAATTCCCTTTCCACAGCTGGCTCCACGACACCATGGAATCCCCCACTCCGGTTTCCGCCCTCATGCACGCCGGCATCGTGAACGCAGGCGGATTTCTCGTGGTCCGCTTCAGCCCCATCATCACCTTCTCGCCCGCTTCGCTCAATGCCCTCGCCTTGGTCGGTGCCTTCACCGCCCTCTTCGCCTCGGTCATTATGCTGCCACAAACGAGCGTCAAACGTTCCCTGGCCTACTCAACCATCGCACAAATGGGCTTTATGATGCTCCAATGCGGACTCGGAGCCTTCGCTCTCGCCATCCTCCACCTCGTCGCCCACTCGCTGTATAAAGCCTACGCCTTCCTCTCCTCCGGAAGCATCGTGAGCATCAGCAAGTCAGCTTGGACTCCTTCCGAGCGACCCAGCGCCCTCCCCTTCGTCCTCGTCTCCACTCTCCTCGCCGCAGTTGGACTCACCTTCGCCATCGGCTCACTTTTCGGAACCCACGCCGCAGGCGATGCCGGAGTTCTCCTCCTCGGTTCCATCTTCATCATGGCTCTGACCTACCTCCTTTGGAACCTCTGGTCTTCCTCCCATCGCTCGGGCCTCATCGTTTGGGGACTGATCATCACCGGGGTGACCGCGACCGCTTACTTCACACTCCACACCCCACACCCTCTTCGATCAACTTCTTGCAAACGTCGCCGCGACCCACGCTCCCGAGCGGTCGACCACTGAAATCATCGTCATGACCCTCGTCGGACTCGCCTTCATGGCCGTCCTCGTCCTGCAATCGCAGCTGCCGGGATGGTCCACCACCAAGCTCGGTCGAAAACTCTATGTGCACGCCTCCCACGGATTCTACATCAGCACTATCTTCAATCGCCTCACACTCGCAGTTTTCAAAAAGAGCCACTCCTAATCAACTCCAACTTTAAAAAACCATGTCCACTCGATTTGCTCCCGCTCCTTCAAAATCTCTCACCCTTACACGAACCGCTCAAGCTGCCTGTCAGCGCATCGCACCTCTCTGGCCTCTTCAAAACTTTGTCGCCGTCAATCCTTTCCTCGGCATGGCCGACAAGCCCTTCGTCGACGCTTGCAACCTCGTCCGTAAAATCGCTCCCGGAGGCATGCAAATGCCCCTCGATTTCTACTCGGACAAATACCACAACGCCGAAATCCAATCGGAAGACCTGCAAGCCGCCCTCGCTCACGCTGTCGACACCCTGCCAGCATCTTGGGCCGAAAAAGTCGCCCTACTGAATCAAAAAGATCTCATCAAAGCCCTTGACCATCCTAGTGAAGACTTCGACGAAATCGACATCCTCACCATCGCCGATGCTCTCGACCGCTCCTCCGGCAGCAATTGGAACAACGACATCATCGAAGTCGTCTCGCAATTCTGCGCCAGCTACTACGATCGTGGCCAATCCGCCTGAAGACAACCTTGGCTCGACCAGCCCCTCTTCACCGCTTGGCGCGAAACCGCCAGCCTCGATGCCAAGCCCGAGTTCCAGGGAATCAAAAACTTCCGCAAGCACGTTCAGTCACTCCCCGACACTGCCGACGAAGCCGTCACCCACTCTCCCAAAACCCTCGGCATCGCCCCCAACGAAGCCACCGACTTCCTCCACCGTCAACTCATGAGCATCCGCGGCTGGGCCGGTCACGTTCAGTATCTCGTCCGGGAAAACGGCATAGCTGGAAAAGAGGATGACGCCCTCATGCACCTCCTTGCCATTCGACTCGCTTACGATACCGCCCTCCTCGCCCAGTTCGACAGCCCCTCGCTTCGCGAATTCTGGAGCGCTACCCCTTATAGTGAGGCCGGGCCATCAGACACCGTCCTCATCCGATTCCTCTGGCAACTCGCCCACGAAAACGCCTGGCAACGCCAGCTCTTCACCCAGATCGAAGCCAAACCAAAAAGCACTCCCACCAGACCTTCCGCCCAAGCCGTCTTCTGCATCGACGTCCGCTCGGAAGTCTTCCGGCGCGGACTCGAATCCGCCAGCGATTCCATCCAAACCATGGGCTTCGCCGGCTTCTTTGGAATGGCCATCGAATACGTCCCCTTCGGCCAACACGACGGTAACACCCAGTGCCCCGTCCTGCTGAACCCCGCCTACAAGATTCGCGAGATCCCGGCCAACACCGATCTCGACCAAGCCTGGAAAAAGCAAAGACTTGGCAAGCGGCTCCAGTATTCCTGGAACTCCTTCAAGAGCTCTGCGATCTCCTGCTTCTCCTTCGTCGAAACCGCCGGAGTCGCCTTCTCACCCAAGCTCTTCAAAAACTCCTTTACCCCATCCGGTAAGAAGTCCACCTGCGATCACAATCACGGCCTCACCCTCGATAGCAAAGACGGCGACGCCACCGGCATTCCCTTCGAAGAGCGGATCGCCCTCGGCACCGGAGCCCTCTCCCACATGGGTCTCAAGGACAACTTCGCCCGCCTCGTGCTCATCTGTGGACACGGCAGCGAAACCACCAACAATCCTTACGGTGCCGGTCTCGACTGCGGAGCTTGCGGAGGCCACGCCGGTGATGCCAACGCCCGGGTCGCCGCCGCCATTCTCAACGATCCAAAAGTCCGTGAAGCCATCGCAAAAAACGGAATCGAAATCCCCGAGGACACCCACTTCCTCGCCGGACTTCACAACACCACAACCGACGACGTCACCATCTTCGGAAGCGAAGCGGTTCCGTCCAGCCATGCCGAAGACCTCGCCGAACTTGAAAGAGCCCTCGCCGAAGCCGGCAAAACGGCCCGGCTCGAACGTGCCACCTCACTCGGACTTAGTCCGGACAACAACGCGCTCGATAGCCAAGTCCGGACCAAAGCCCACGATTGGACCGAAGTCCGCCCCGAGTGGGGACTCGCCGGAAACGCCGCCTTCGTCGCCGCCCCGCGGGCACGTACGAAGAACGCTCAACTTGGCGGTCGCGTCTTCCTGCACGACTACAATCACGCCGGCGACACCGACGAAGCCACCCTCGAGCTCATCCTCACAGCCCCCATGGTTGTGGGAAGCTGGATCAACCTGCAATACTTCGCCTCCACCGTGAACAACCGCGTCTTCGGCAGCGGAAACAAAGTGACCCACAACGTCACCGGCACCCTCGGAGTCTGCCAAGGCAACGTCGGAGACCTCCAAACCGGCCTCCCCATGCAGTCCGTCCACGACGGCGAGAAGTGGATCCACGAGCCCCTAAGACTCCACGTCATGATCGAGGCTCCCCGCGAAAGCATGTCCGCCATCCTCGACAAACATGAAGGCGTCAAAGACCTCGTCCAAAACGGCTGGATCCTCCTCTTCGCCATCGAGGACGAAGGCAAGTCAACCTACCAAATCCAACCCAACGGAAACTGGAAGAATGTAACGACAGCTTAATCCCCCCTACCGGAACTGCCCTGCCTCCTTCGAAAAATGGTAATCCGCACTGGCCAGACGCTCGGTGAGGGTCTCTTCATCAACACCGTGCGTTTTGCAAAGATCATCAAGAGAGCTCGCGTGATTGCGCAGCTCGGTGTTGACGAGGCCTACGAGAAGGTGGGGGTCCATCGTTTCGAAGGATTTGAGATTCATGCCGGAACGGTGAATAAGGCTGAATCGGGTTGACAGCGAGCGCTTTTTCCGGCTAAACCCCGCCCGCGCGGCGTCGGTAACGTCGCACCCCGAACTTTAAGGGCATCCCATGAAAAAAGACATCCATCCTGATTACCACCCGGTAATCTTCCAAGACATGACCTCCGGTCACCGTTATATCACCCGATCCACCGCCAAGTCTGACAAGACTGAGGAGATCGATGGTGTTGAGCATTTCGTCATCTCGATGGGCCTCACGGCCGATTCGCACCCCTTCTTCACTGGTCAGAGCACCTTTGTTGATACAGAGGGTCGCATCGACAAGTTCCAGAAGCGTTTCGGCTCGGTGCGCCGTGCCAAGAAGCCCACCCGGGCCCAAGGTTAAACACTTCTGTTTCCTACACTTTCAAAAAGGCGGCTCTTCACCGAGCCGCCTTTTTTGTTTAAAGAACTCCCCCCATGGACGAAGCCGTCGAAAAACTCCTCCCCGCCATCGAGGAACAATTGAACTCTCCCGAGACTCCTTACGTGCGCGAGGCCTTCGAGCGGATTCTCAACGAGCCCGATATTGAGGAGGACGAGGCCAAAGCAATGCTCGCCTTCTGCCTCGCCGATGAGATCGAAGCGATGATGTCCGATGAACGTGAGTTCGATGGCAACCGCTACCAAATGCTCCTCACGCTTCTCCCCGTCATGCCCGAGGGTAGATAAGCCTCTTCATTCCGATGCAGCTTCACCACCTTCTTCTTGTAGTTGCCATTATAGTCTGCTCCTGCGTGGAGAACCAAACCGCTCCCGACAGCAGCGAAAGCGAAACTCATTCGAGCAACTCGAAGTTTCCATGTGAAATCGACACCATCATAGAGAAGGACCATGCAGGTGATGATCTCCTTACCGTGACAGTCTCAGTCACCAATCGAAGTGGTCGACCTGCCACCTTCGTTCAGCACCCCGATCACCAAAACATCTCGATTCTCGCGGCAGACCGCTCAAAAGACCGAGCCGTGAATATTCCATTGATCAGCTATATCCGGGCAGATCAAAGCCATCTCGTACAAGCGGCTCCCGGACAAACCGTCGTCTTCCAAGACTCCTTCAGCTATCGGCACCTTAAGAGGAATCTCGTCAAAGTCGGAGACCCTGTCTTTCCAGACCAAGGAATGGAGATTTGGGATGAAAATCTCCGCGCTTCCTTCAACTACGATTGGTATCCAACCTATCTCCCGGTAGGATCCAATCCCAAGTCACCAAAATGGGTCAAAGAGCGCATCGCAGCCACCCGAACCTTTCCAAGGCCTGCGCGACAGCAGTGAACCCTACCACCTCGGTAGAGGCGGGAGGACCGGAATTTTCAAGGCAGGCGGGAACACCGAGATGCCGCCACTGAAACCCAACAGACTCAGCTCAATTCCTTCTCGAATTCCCAGAGCCAGGCCAAGTAGCGGAGTTTGGACCTCGACTCCACTTCCTCCCGCAGTCCTGCCCAGATGGAATCCCCATTCCTTGCCGATTGCATTGTGATCCAGCACCGCTGAGACGCCTTCGACATCGCGCAGTAAGCTCTCGGCAAAAGTATTACTGTTTGGCCCGGGGTAGGCCCGATAAATCCTCGCATCATAATTTTTTGCGATGGAAGCGATCTCACGAACATAATCCGGATTCGCCCTCCCGTCCGACTGTCCCAGCACCACGATTCTCCCGCCCCATCGGGTCTTTTCCTCAAACTCTCCCGGCTGTAGTTCCCGATGAATCAGCCCGCTGTTCTTATTCACGATCTCTATCCGCCGCCACTTCGAGTCCGCGTTCTCCCGATAGTCGAGCCAAGTGTGTCGTGCAAATCGCGCCACCATGGGTTCGCTTTTGGGAATACTCACCTCCTTGACCACCATCACTGAATCTTTTCGCAACGGTGGACCATTTCCACAACTGGAGAGAAGGGCCACGAGCGGAGCCAAAAGAAGTAAAATTTTCATCAGGGAACAGCCTGGATGCACTAATCCCCTCACGACAAGCATCCATTGCCGCCACCCGTCTCCAGGAGCCAAACAATGACGGCATAAATTGCTCTTTCGCCCGTGGAAATTCCGGCCTAAGCTGCCTCCCTCATGGGCATCTTCGACAAACCACGGCTCAAGCGCGCTTCGAAAGGAAGCGAGAACGTTCCCGACGATCTTTGGACCAAGTGCCCCGATTGCGGGGAACTCCTGCACACCCTTGACCTCAAGCAGAACGACCTTGTTTGCACCAATTGCTCCCACCACTTCCTGATGGGTGCCTACGACCGCTTCAACCTGATTGCCGACGAAGGCACATTTGAGGAAACCGAGACCGAGTTGATCTCCACCAACCCGCTCGGCTTTTCCAACTATTCCGAAAAGACGGAGCTCCTCCGAGCCAAGACCGGACTGAAAGATGCCGTTGTGACCGGAAAACTCGAAATCGGTGGAAATCCCGCCATGGCCGCGGTCATGGATTTCAAATTCTTTGCCGGATCCATGGGCTCGGTCGTTGGTGAAAAAATCACCCGTGCCATTGAACAAGCGACTGCTGAAAAGCGCGCCATCCTTATCTTTTCATCGTCATCCGGCGCCCGCATGCAGGAAGGCATGCTTTCGCTGATGCAGATGGCCAAAACCTGCGGAGCACTCGCACTTCATTCTGAAGCCAAGCTTCCTTACATTTCCATTTTCACCCACCCGACCACCGGAGGGGTGACCGCTTCTTACGCCACAATCGGGGACATTAACATCGCCGAACCCAAGTGTATGATCGGCTTCGCCGGACCACGCGTGGTCAAGGAAACGACCCACCAGGACCTCCCTCCCGGCTTCCAGACCGCCGAGTTCATGCTCGAACACGGATTGGTCGATGCCATCGTGCAACGTCGGGACATGCGCCGTAAGTTGACGCAATATCTCGACTACACCATGCCTGCAAAATAACGGCTAAGGTTTCCCGAGAACCCGGGGATGACTTGTGTTGCCAAAGCGATCCACCGCGCTCACCGCAACGGCGTCAGGCATTCCTTTTAGGATCATTTTGGTGCCCCGGGTGATCGTGCTCAGACGCCAGGTTCGCCCGACTCGAACCTGAATTGCGTATTGCGAACAACCCGGCACCGGGCTCCAAACGACATTCAAATTCCCTTTAGACCCGCCAGCCAGAACGTTCGGAGTTTTTGGGAGCTTGCGGCTCGACCAAGGCATGGGCGGAACCAAAGCCGGCTCCTGGTAGAAATTCTTAACCAGCTCGTTGCTAATGTTTCCCTTGTTGGCCATCAGAGATTTCATGCTCCAAAAAACGTGCCCCACGTAGTTCTTCCCGACGGTTCGCGTAAGGGAAACTTGATTGACAATCTCACTGGCCGGGCGCCCCGGGTCTTCGGTTGAGTTAATCCGCGCCGATGCGATCCCGGGCCAAACCGGACGCGTCCCCTGCGATCGCCACCACGCAATGAGTCGACTAAAGCTCTGGGGACTCTCAATTCGCCAGTAAAGCTGGGGCGACAAATAATCGCACCATCCTTGCTGCAACCACTTCCGCGAATCAGCCGCCAGATGATGATAGGCATCGATTGTTGCTGTTGTTCCAGCCGGAACTCCCGGACGCCAAATCCCAAAGGGGCTGATACCAACACGCACCCATGGCTTCTTGGCCTTGATATTGGAATACATCGCCTTCACGAACCCATCCGAGGCCACCCGCCGGGCTGCCGGAGTCTTACCATCGGGAAAGACCTGCTTTGCCCGCCCTTGGGGATCAACGTCGGGGTAAGGATAAAAATAGTCATCGATGTGTATGCCATCGATATCATATCGACTGACCACATCCATGATGACCGAAAGAGCACGATACTGGGTGAAGGCATTGGAAGGGTCCATCCACTTGTAAGTCTTAAAGTCCCGGATCACCGAAGGGTGGGTCTTCACGACATGGTTCTTCGCCGTGGGGATCTTACTGTTGGGAAGGGCCCGAAAGGGATTGAACCACGCATGGACCTCAATCCCCCGCGCGTGTGCCTGCTGGATGCAATAGGCAAGCGGGTCATAGCCTGGCGAACGACCCTGCGCTCCACTGATCCAATGACTCCAGGGCTCAAGTCGCGACTGATAAACCGCATCGGCATTGGGACGAACTTGAAAGATGATGGCGTTCATCTTCATCGAAGCCATTCGGTCGAGGATTGCCTTCAATTCAGCCTGCTGGGTCGCCGCTCCCATTCCTTTTTGTGAAGGCCAATCGATATTGTAAACGCAAGCCACCCAGGCCGCCCGAAATTCACGGGGCACCATCGGTGCGACCTCGCCCGTCGGAACATATTTCTGCGCCTGCAAAAAAACGGAACACAAGAAGCTCAGTATAAAAACTCGACCCATCACACCAGATCGTTGTCAGGCAGCAAGAATTCTCAAGACAAAACCCTAATCGACCAGCTTCAACATCGCTCGCCCGCTGGCCTCCCCCATCAAGTAAAAGCTTCTCGCATTGTCATACCATCGCTCGAAGGAAGGACTCCTTGATGCCGCGCGACTATCCTCATCCGGCCAAAATTCGCGAGTCTCGACGTAGCTTACGCTCCCCTTGAACTCCGCGCTTTTCGCCAGGGCCTGCTGGGCCGCCAAGATTTTAGGATAAGCAGGCTCTGATGCGCCACCTCGTCCCGAGCCAACAATCACAAAGGGCAGAGCAGGAACTTTTAGGTCCTTTCGAAGGTCCCGAATCAAGAGCGGCAGTGATTCTAAATAAGCCTTCGGATCCTTATCATCTTCACCCAGATTCAGACAAACTCCGGCAATTTCGTAGCGTGATCCGTCAGTGTAATCCGGAAATTTGTCCTGAAGGTGAAGAAGTGAATCTTTCACCTGGTCGAGCAGCATCGTGTAACTCTTCCCGGTCTGCCCCGATGAAGGCGGTTTTAAATCGACCGCAAGCGAAGGAGTATTCAGAGCCGTCTTGATTATACAAACCTGCTTGTCGAAATGATTTCCAAGGACATGACCGAATGAAAGCTCGGGACCAATCCCCCGCTTCCGATCTCCTCCATATCCAATTCCCAGAGCACCCGACTTCGGCCCGCGACGGTCAAACTGAATCCAAACATCCGGTCTCGTTGCCCAAGCTCCATCCTCCCCCAACAAGTGCTTGAACTGATCCGCCGTCTTTTCATTCAACACCAATTCATCCAGCGTTCCCACCGGACTTTCCGGTCTCGGCTTCTTTGAATCAATGACCACCCCACCACCGATGTGGGTCCACCCCCCAATCATCAGAAACACCTTCACCGGACCTTTGACCGGCCGAATTAGATTCAGCTCCTCCAACACCTTCCGAACGATGGGCGGATACATCGGCTTGCGATCAAAGAAGAACGGATCCACGCCATGGGAACCCGGGCGATCCATGTCGAGGATCCCGAGCGCATAAGAATACATATCGTTCACCGGAATCTTTTCCTCCGCCATGATCGCCGCCGCGATCTCGTTGTATTTCACTTCCGATCCCAACTCAAAAACATCGGTCGTCGAAGAGCGGATCGGAGTCGTATTTGCCCAGATCAACCTTGCTCCCGTCTTTTTCAATCGGCGGACAATCTCGCGCAGGTTTTTTTCATAATCAGCCGGAGAAGTCGTGCGAACTCCGCCAGCCAATCTTGGCATCACTCGAAATGTCTCCATCCCCGGCGCCCGGTGAATCAGATCACCAAACCCAAAGTTGAAGTGTATGAGATCCCAGCTCTCGTCTCCCAACCATTCATCCAATTTCAACAAGGCCAGACCGGTGTACCGCACTTCCCCGGGAGGGATGGCCCGATAGACCACCTCAACCCGTCCTTGCAGAATACTTGCAGCTCCGGATGACGGCTGCTGATAAACGCTGTCTCCCAGGATCAGAACCCGGGGGATCTTTTTCTCTGCCAACGCCAAAGATGGCAACAGCAGAAGCAACAAAGTGAAAAGTCTTCTCCTCATTCCAATCAGGCTTTTAACTCGGTCATTTCTCCCGTGCTGTCAGCAAACTTCTCGGTCGGAACATCCAGGGAATTCAACATCGTTACAAAGAGATTCGCCAGCGGCACTTTTTTCTCTCCGGCAAAGGAATGAAGCTTCCCGTGCTTCAGGCCCAACTTGCTCCCCCCTGCCAATTGAATTGGATAGTTTTTGGTGCTGTGCGAAGCATGCGGGTGCGCCGACCCCCAAAGAATGGCGGTGCGGTCCAACATGTTGCCATCACCTTCCGGGGTCTCTTTGAGGCGCTTTAAAAAGTAGGCATGCTGCTCGGCCCGCCAGCGATCCCATTGCCCCGAATAATCCGCTGGGCGCTTGTGAGCGATGTCGTGGGTTGCCCCCTTATAACCCAGGGCATAGGTTGCGTAGTTCCACATCTCACTATCAGACGACTGCTCACTCTCGAGCATGAGCGTTGCAAAGCGCGTCGAGTCCGTTTGAAAAGCGAGATAAATCAAATCATACATGCAGCGAATGTATTCCTTGGGATCCTTATGAGAGACTTCCAGATTCAACCCCTTGGTATCGACCTCGGGCAGAGACTGATGAGTCCATTCACTTGTTCGTTCCACCCGCTGCTCGAGCGAGCGGATTGAATCGAGATACTCTTCCACCTTCCCCTGATCTTCGTGTCCGAGCTTCTTCTTGAAGCTCCCGCTATGATCCTTGAGGAGATCCAAAATACTGGCCTCCCTCTTTAAACCAGCCCGAACTTGATCCACGCCCTTGCCACCATAAGGATCGAAGAGCCTATTAAAAATCTCCTGTGGTTTGTGCATCGAAGGAATCGGGCGCCCCGGGCCACGATGAGACAAGGTTTTGGAGGAGCCATAGGATCCTGTGCCCCCTTCTGTGCCGAGAACCAACGAAGCATATCTTGTCTTTTGGCCGTGAAGATTCGCGGCCACCTGATCAATGGAAATATTATTCGTTTTTTGTGACCCCACCATATCGGCCCCCGTCGCAAAAACATCGCCGCTGCTGTGCCCTCCCAGAGCCCAACCACCGGCATGATCCAGACCTTGCAGGTAGCTCACTTCGTTCTTGAGATCTGCGAAAGGCTCGGACGATTTATTGAAGGTCAGTGGTCCGGCATCACGACAAGGCCACCAACTCCAATCGTGATGTTCCTTCTTGGGGTCGGGAATTCCTCCCGCTCCATTTGGCATGTAAGCTCCATAAGCAAAATAGCTCACGAGCATTCGTTTGGGGAGAGCACCAGGCGCACTGCTTGCTCCCAGAGCCCGGCCCATGCCATTTAAAAAGGGCAGGGCCAGTGCCACGCCGCCCCCCTTGAGGAGTTCTCTGCGATCAAGATGCCAGGATTTTTTCTTCATTACTTTGTGGAGTGCAAGCCCATGAAAAGCGGACTTAAACAGATTTCAGTGATCATATCCTTAAGCGGATACTGCGATTTTTCGAGCTTCTTTAAAATTTGCTCAACTTCGAAACGATCCCGGACCGTCAACTCGCGGCCAATTGCGTAGGTCAGCAGCCTTCTCAAAACATTGGCAGCGACCTCTTCACGCCGCGACTCAAGAAGATAGGCCTTCAGCTCATTCATCCCATCGACCTTCCGGCCGTTGGGTAAGCGCGAACTGGCCTCAATCGGCTCGGTTGAAATCGAATCGAGATACTTGAAATAGCTTTCCAAATCCTTGTCCTGCCTCAGATCCACACCTCTCACCCGGGTTCCCTCTTTGGGAACTTTGATCTGATATTTACCAATCGCGTTATACTGCTCGAATGGAATCCCCCAAGGATCCAAACGAACGTGGCAATCCATGCAACTCTCCTTGGTCCGGTGCTGTGCCAGAAGGTCCTTGATGGTAAGAGCATTTTCAGCGGACTCACCGGCGGTATCGGTAAGAGCGGGCACATCCGCTGGTGGAGGCCTCACTTCATCTCCAAGAATTGCTTCCCGCAACCAAACCGCTCGATAAATCGGATGAGGAGCCGACCCCGTACCATTTGCGATTAAAATCGAACCATGGGTTAAAAGCCCACCCAATTGATGCTCGGGCCTCAAAGACACCCGCCGCAAGCCATTCCCCTCAACTCCCTGAACCCCGTAATGAGCCGCCAAGGGCTGGTTTAACATCGCAAAATCCGAATCGACAATCTTGAGCACACTTTCGTTACCTCGGATCAACTCGCCCACATAAGCCACCGACTCATCGACCAGATAATCTCTGATAGTCGGCAAATAAGGAACCTCCGTTCCGGCTCGTTCGCCACGTGAGACATAATACAAAAACCGCGGAAACAAGTCGCGATTGATCGGCACGGTCTTCAGCTTCGCCAGACTCAACCATTGCTGAGTGAAGTTTCTCACAAAGTCCTTCGAGCGCTCATCAGCCAACAGTCGGGCGACTTGCTTCCGCATCACTTCCGGATTCCCCAACTTCCCCGTCTTCGCGAACTCCAGAAGTTCTTTATCCGGCATCGTGCCTTGGAGGAAATAGGACAGCCGCGAAGCAAGTTCATAACTTTTCGTACCCTTCCCCCCTTTGGCAGCCGAATGATACAAAAATTGCGGTGAAATCAAAACCATGGACAGAGTCTCTCTCATCGCCTTTTCCACCGTCCCCAGTTCCGGAAAAATGAGTTCGTAGATTTTGGCAAAGCGCGCCACTTCATCTTCCTTCGCCGGTCGTCGATACGCTCTCGACATGAATCGCGAAAGCACTTCATAAGTATATTTCTCTGGATCCGACTCCCTGAGCGGTGAGTCAAAAAGAATTCGGCGATGATGCTCGGGTGGCCATTGATCCCAAACCGGACCCTCGAATTCCATCCACTCGATCACGACACGAGGCATCGCCAAATTCCGGGCGACTCCCTGGTCATTCAGAGTACCATCATTGTAGAGAATTTGGGGAGTAACGCTGAGAGATCCCGGTTGCCGGACTCCGTTCCGCATCTTTCCGGGTTTAACTGGAAAATTCTCAATCCGGCCCCTGAATTCCACCACTCGGGGATCATCCGGACCATTCTTCAAACGAACAATTCCCACCGGCTCAACCCGTTGGGTCGCGCTATTGATATTCAGGGAATACCCCATCATGAGCCGCAAAGGCACTTCACTCACGCCGGGCGGGAGGATGGCCGAGGTTTTCAAACGAATCCTGAACTCCCCTTTTTCCGGAAAACTTTTCAATCCCATCCCGGTCGCTGGAGTATTTCTTCGATTTCCCCAGATCCCCATTTCGTCTCCGGCCATCCCCTTGTCGGTTCCGTGTGGCTGCCACTCTCTGCGGGTTTGATGAACCTCGGGTTTTTCCGGATCAACAATCGCGCTGGCCATCGCTCGGCGCGCCACTTCCAGATATCGATTCACCTGCTCCGGCCCAATCCGCATTAACTCCGCGGTATTGTTAAATTGATAAGGCTTGGTCGGATCCTTCGGGAGATCATCAATCACCTTCAGCTCAAACCCCAAAAGATCCCTCAATGTATTCTCGTATTCAAAATTAGTGAGACGCCGCGTCGTCGGTTCGCCTTCTTCGTCCAAACCATTCGCGACCGAATTCCGAAGACTCAATTCAATCCAATCGGACACCTCTTTCCTCAACCGAGTATCAGGCTGTTTTTCATCTTCAGGCGGCATCTCACCATCCTCAAGCACTTCCAAAATGATCTCCCAAAGATCCTGATCATTTTCACCAACAAACCCTCCCTTGAAGTCATGCAGAGTCACGTCGCCCTTGCTCTTGTTCTCGCCATGGCATTTCACGCAATATTCCTGAAAAAACGGCACGATCTTTTCGCCAAAGCCTGTCTCCTGACCGGAGGCAAAACCTCCGGACAAAATCAGAAAAATCAGAAAGACTGGGATCGAGTTGGGAAACATTGGATTAGCGTCCTTATTAACCCGATTCCTGGAGGGCAAAACAAGCGACAACTTGGAAATCAACAGAGTGAACCAACCCATTAATTGGGTAGGTTTTACCGAGAACCAACCTCGTTGAAGAGCCACTCCCCACCCTCATGACTCAGCTCATGAGTGACGCACTCAAGCCGGTCCTCGGGCTCGTGGGTGATGTAAAGAATCTGCGTCAATTTAGTGGAGGCAATCCGATCAATCACACCCAGTACCAAGGCTCTATTCATGGGATCAAGCCCCTGACAAGGCTCATCGAGAACAAGAAGCGGAGGGCGCTTCACGAGAGATCTCGCCACCAATAGTAATCGTTGCTGACCGTAACTGAGAGAACGAAAGGGCCGATCAGCCCAGCGGGTCATCCCCACCAAATCGAGCCACATCCCGGCCACTTTCCAATGCCCCGGTGAAACATCCTGATAAATCCCCACACTATCAAAAAATCCAGACGCCACAACCTGCAGCGCGTTAAAACTCATCCGATGTTGTTGGTGAAGCGCTGGCGAAACAATGCCAACGTAGCGTTTAATGTCCCAAATTGACTCTCCCAACCCACGACGCATCCCCATCACGGTCACATCGTTGGAGTAGCACTGGGGATGATCACCCGTGACCAAATTCACCAAGGTCGATTTCCCGCAACCATTGGGCCCGGAAATCTTCCAATTCTGCTTCCTCTCAACGGTCCAATCGAACTCCGAAATAATCTCCCTCCCGCCATGCACCACCGTAACCTGATCCATCGTCACCAATGGTCCCGGCGGCGGAGAAATCGATTCCCCGTCCGGCAAGACCAGACCATGATCGCCCAATCCCATCAATTGTTGGAAGGCCTCATTTCCAAGAACCTCATCCAGTGAACCGCTCAGAATAATACGCCCCTCTTCGACACAGCAGACATCGTCGACCAGCCCCTCCAGATCACTCAAACGATTTGCCACCAGGATCAGGGCACGCCCCGCCAATAAATCCCGCAAGGGCTGCCGAAAGGCCTGATCAAGCCCATCAAAAGGCTCATCAAGCACGAGACGTCCTGGATCTTGCACCAGCGCTCGTGCCAACATGAGCCGCCGTCGCTCGCCAGTCGACAGAGTCAGGAAACCCTGTTCAAGAATCTTGGACAAACCCAAGGCTGCAGCCACTTTCTCCAGCTCCCCCTCGTCCGGACAAACCTCCTCGATCAATTCGCGCACCGATCGGCCAAAATCAATCCGGTCCAGAAACTCGCTATCGTCCTCCCGGATCTCGCGCTCGAGCAGTTCGTTCTCGAGCTCAAAGGAAACCAAGGTTCCGTCGTATTCTTCGGCAAGAGTGGCGGCAAGCGTCGTCTTGCCCGAACCATTGCGACCAACGACCCCCAAACTCCGACCTGGTTTGACTTCAAAATCACTCACCTTCCTCAAATCGTCCCGGGTTCGCTTCCTTCCAAACTTCCCAGCACGCCAAAAAACCCGGTGCAAAATCCTCCGGCACTTCGTTCACCCAGCTTTCAATCTGGGGCATGGTGAACCATTCGCCGTATTCAATTTCCACGCACGGAAAACGGATCTTCCCCTTGGCCAGAGTGGCATAAAGTCGGACGTGCTCCCAACCGGTATTGGCGTTCGCGCCCAGCTTGCCAACTTCACGAACATCATGCTCCGCGAGCCCCAACTCCTCCTCCAATTCACGCGCCGCACAGTCGTCATATTCCTCTCCGGCATCGACGTGCCCTGCCGCACTGGAATCCCATAAACCAGGACACTTGTCCTTCAAACGAGATCGCTTTTGCAAAAAGATTTCCCCCTTCTGATTCAAGGCAAAGATATGAACTGCCCGGTGCTTCAAGCCATCACGATGAATGACATCGCGACGCTCACTACCGACAACATGATCGTCCTCGTCTACAACGGCCAACATCTCATCATCCCCCTGTCCCTCTTCTTTCTCAAAAAACGGATCAGCCTCCCGGGTCAAGGCAACCCAGTCATCGAGACTCAATTCCTCGGCCCGTGCCGTCGGTGAAAACTCCAATTTCTCACAAACCTTCTCCCAATCGATATCGGCGGGGAGATTCTTCCGGAGTTGCTTGCGACGCTGGGCAAATCCCCGCCGCACCAACTCATCAAACAAGCGCCGATCATGAACCGGCAACCGGGCCTGACGCGGTTCCAAAGTCATCACGGTGGAATCAACCATGGGCCTCGGAATAAAACAACTGGGCGGCACCACCTTGACCGGTTCGCCCTGCCACTCGCACTGCATTCGGAGAGTGAGAACCCCGTAATCCTTGCAACGCGGCCCGGCCAAAATCCGGTCGATCATTTCCTTCTGCAACATCAGGACCGCCCGCTTGAAGGGAGATGGTCCTTTGAGGAAGTTCCGGAGAATTGCCCCCCCGGCGGAATACGGAAGGTTGCCCAAAAGCTTCACATTCTTGTGCGCAAAAAACGGACGAACGTCGATTCGAACCGCATCATGATTGATCACGGTCACTTCCGGACGATCAGCAAATTTCTTGGTGAGATACTCCGCCAGACGGCGATCATACTCCACGAGAATCACGCGAGCGACCTTTCCCACGACATGCTCCGTGAGCGCTCCGGTCCCCGGGCCTACCTCAACAATGGTGTCGTCCGCTTGCAGGTTCAATTGGCCCACAATCCACTCGGCGGTATTTTGATCCACGAGGAAATTCTGCCCCAATCTTTTGGAAGGAATCACCCCGGCCTCATCGAGGACCTCTTTCAGTTCGCTTGCGGTCACGCTCCCTTTCAATTGCCGGAACCCCGAATGTCCACTAAAAAGGAATCGCAACGTGACTCTCGCCACTGTCATCACCCTGATTCGACTCGCCCTCATTCCGGTCTTTGCCTGGACTGCTATGCGCTATGGTCGATCGGTCGATGCAGATCTGGCGGACGAATCCCTCCGCTGGCTCGCCGTTGCGATTTACACTCTTGCTTCGGTTCTCGACGGACTCGATGGCTGGATTGCCCGACACCTCGATCAAAAGTCGCTCACCGGAGCCATCCTTGATCCCCTCACCGACAAGGCCCTCCTCATGACCGGCCTCGTGACCGCCACTTTCGTGAACTGGGGGATCGATTGGCATCTCCCCGTTTGGTTCATTGCTCTCGTCATCGCCCGGGATCTCGAAATCATTGGGGGAATCTTGATTCTCTACCGGATTAACAAAAAAGTCCCCATCGAACCCCACTGGACGGGCAAGGTGTGCACCGTCACCCAGATGATCGCAATGGGCTGGATCATGCTGAAATTCACTCATGTCGACCTGATTTACCCCACGATTTTGGCGACCATTTTCACCATTTGGTCCGGTTACGAGTACTACATGATGGGATACCGGCAGCTTCCCGGGAAGTCGCGTTCCTAGTTCTTGAATTTTTTGACCGAGCAGCCAGATTGTCGGTGTGTCCTTTCTGAAGCTGCAAGACCTCAAGACCCATTTCCCCGTCCGGGGCGGCGGATTGATTTCCAAAACCACGGAAACCATCAAGGCGGTCGACGGAGTTTCGCTTGAAATCGAAAAAGGAGAAATCCTCGGATTGGTTGGCGAATCCGGTTGCGGAAAATCCACTCTTTCCCGGACGGTGATGCAACTCCAGCCCGCCACCAGCGGCACAGTCACCTTGGATGGTGAAGAGCTCACTTCGCTTCCAAAACAAGAAGTGCGAAATCGACGACTCGATTTCCAAATGATTTTCCAGGATCCTTATGCGTCGCTCAATCCACGCATGACGGTTTTCTCTACGCTTGCCGAAGCGATTTGCCAACGCCACCCCGAACTCAAAAAGGCCGACAACCTGACTGAGAAAGTGGTCGAACTCATGAGCACCGTCGGACTCGATCCCCGCTTCATGAAAAAATACCCGCACGAATTTTCAGGCGGACAACGACAGCGGATTGCCATTGCCCGCGCTCTCGCGCCGGAACCCAAATTGGTCATCGCCGATGAGCCGGTCTCGGCCCTCGATGTTTCCATCCAGTCGCAAATCCTGAACCTCCTCCTCGATCTTCGCGACAAGTTGGGTCTCACCATGATCTTCATCTCCCACGATCTCTCGGTCGTGCGTTACATCGCCGATAACATTGCGGTGATGTATTCCGGGAAAATCGTCGAATACGGTGAAGCCAATGAAGTTTTCAATAACCCGAAAGACGATTACACCCGCAAACTCCTTTCTGCGATTCCTCACTTGAAGGAACAAGCACCTGCATAATAGTCACTCTCAAATCATGGACCCCGGCATTTATAAAATCATCCACTTCGTGGGACTTATCGTCCTCTTTCTCGGTATCGGCTCACTCATCACCGCCGATCCCAAAAAGCCTGCGGCTTTTCGCCTGCCCGCAATGATTCACGGCATTGGCCTCCTTTTGATCTTGGTCAGTGGTTTTGGATTACAGGCCAAGTTAAAGCTTGGTTTTCCTGTCTGGATGATCGGCAAACTTGTGATCCTCCTCGCTCTCGGAGGATCGATCGCCCTAATCAAACGCAAGATTCTCCCACCGGTTGCAGTCTATGTGCTCGCGATTATCCTTGGAGGGATTGCTGCCTATCTTGGCTTTTCAAACTCCATGATTCTACAACCTTAGAAAGGAAAGCTTAGTTCGATTCCTCCTCTTTCAAGGGAGGAGGAGGCGGTGGCGGCGAAACAGTATCTTCGCCACTCGCCGTTGGAAACACGGCATCGCGCCAGATCTGCTTCCCCGTGTTTTCTTCGACTCGATTGTCGTCTTCACTGATGACCTCCACCCCTTTTTCAAAGACAAGGCCTGCTTCTCCGTTCTTGGTGATTTGATTCCCTTTCAGCGAGACCCCCTTGCATCCTTGGTCGAAGAGCACCCCTCCGAGAAAATTCTCGCTGACTTGGCAGTTACTCAAGGCGATCCCTTTCGCTCCAGAAAAGTAAAACCCAACCTCTCGATTTTTCTCACTCCGGGTGGTCTCCACACGAATCGCCGTCATCGGTTCAATTGCAAAGAGTCCATTGCGACCGTTGCCGACCAGCAACGAGCCGCTCACGGTGCCGCTTGCGCCATCCCAGAAATCCACCCCGTGGTGCAGATTTTTTTTACAAGTCACCTCGCTCAAATCAGCGCTTGACCCTTCACCCGTGACTGAAATCCCATCCCATCCGGAATCGGAAACCTTGCACAAAGATAAGGTCGCTTTGCCACCGCTGAGCACCGCGATGCCATGCCCACTCGCTCGCAACACTGAAAGATCCTCCCCTTCCATCACGCCACCATCGACGGCCACAACCGGGGACCTCTCGTCATCATTGACCAAGCCCGAGTGCCTTAAGGTCAGCGAAGCCACGCGAACATCCCTGGCATCCATGGGAACGGTCACGACAGTCCCAACATCAGCGGGACATTCGATGATGGTATCCACCCGGCTTTCTCCCACAATTTGCACGCCATCGGGGATCACGAGAGACTCGTGATAGACCCCTTTCGAAACAAAGACTCGATCATTCTTCTTGGCCGCTTTGAGAGCAGCTGAAATCGTTTCGTGATCACCGGGGACTTTGACCACCTTACCATAAGAAGCCATCCGCTTGTAGAGTTCGCGATTTGCTTCGGACGGATCGAGCCGCACCGCTTCCTCCAGGAAAGTAATGGCTTCTGCAGAATAGGTCCCCTCGTCCAAGGCTCTCGCCTGAGACACCAGGGCCGCAGCCTTTTCCTTCCGCTTAATCATTTCTTCCTCAGCAGTCTTTAAAGTCGCCGTGATGAACGGGATACGCGTGTATTCCGGATTCGCCTTTTTTAGCATTTCCAGTTGTCCTTTCGCGGTCCGCCAATCTTCGGCTTCCATCGCTTTTTCGATCGAATCCACCATCAGCTTGCTGCGAACTTCGAGCTTACTTTCGCGGATTGATTCCCGAATGACCGGAACCATGGCGTGCCCCGGTTGCAGCTTTTCCACTTCCTGACAAAAATTTTCAGCTTCCGAAAGCTGGCCAGCTTCCAACGCTGATTGGGCATTTGAGATTAAAAAGGCAATTTGCTGCCCCTTCTCCTCGACCCGACCTTTCTCAATCTCAGCAGCGGCATCATCGAGCACCTCCTTGTTGGCTCCACCTTCCTTGAGAAGTGCGATCACGTCCTCGGCCTCATCCCATCGCCGCTTTTCAATGGCCACCTTGAAACTTTCCTGCAGCGTTTCAAGATTCACCACCTCCTGCTCGGCGGAGCCGAAATCCAACAAGTCCTGCTGATAGGTATAATACCCCCCACCGCCCAACAATCCGAGCCCGAGAGCAAAGGTCACAAATCCCCTCTTTCGTTTCCTGGGAGCTTTCTCAGGACCAGGAATCTCCTGCTGAACCGGAACAATTTTGGGAGGCTCTTCTTGAACGACCTCCACAGTCGCAGCCTTGATTAAATTACGCAATTCCGCGAGGTCCCGTTCAAAGCTGACCTTAGCTGTCCGACTGGTTGCGCTCTCCGCCATCCAGGCCAACCGAGACTCCACCTTTCTCCATTTGGAAAGACCATCCTCGAGTCGTTCGCCCTCTTCAAAACCAAGCTGCTTGCGAGCGGCTTCAACAGACAATTCGGGGGGAGCAATGTCAGGCACGGAGCGAAAGTTGCCTCATTTCACCAAGTTGGCCAACCCTAAACCCACGTCCTACCAAAGACCCAGTTTGCCATACTGAAGGGCGTAGATTCCCATCGTCGCGTTGGCCACTCCGTGCATCACCACACAAGCGAGAAGACTCTTGGTGTAAACGGCCACTGCGTAGGTAAGCGAGCCATAAACAAGAGCTCCGGCATAGTCGATGGGTGCGTGAGCCAGGACAAAAGCGAGCGTCACCACCACGAAGGAGATCTTCGCCGGTTTCCCAAAGGGGACCTTCCAGTAATGCCCGTCCATATCCAAAAGAAAGCGCATCAAAAAACCACGCCAAAAGATCTCCTCAACAAGGGCCACCACAATCACCGCGCGCGTCATACGAAAAATCAGCGAGGCCCAGTAAGCCGCCGGGTTCTCGAAGACCCCGGGATCGAAACCCTCTCGGCGCGGAGCCAAACCGGTGAGCTTTTCAAAAAAACCATCAGGCTTCCCCGTCATACCCAACCAATCATAGAGAGAAGTTGGAAGAAGCCAGAAGCCGATTCCAATGCATCCCGCCACGGCCCCGACCCAGACTTTGTTGCTCCACCGAAAGTCGTAGTGCTTCCAGAAGAAAGCCAGCACACCGAGACACACGAAGGTTTGGATTGGATAGAAAAGCTGGTCCGGCCAGTGTCGATACCAGGGCGCCCGGTCGTGCTCCCACAAAATTGCTTCCCCGACAAACTGGGAAACCAAGTTAAAGATCATGAAGGCCGCGAACGGGACGACATGCGCCAGTGTCCGGTCCTCCCGCCAAATCTTGAGTTGATCCTTCATGCCTTAGGCGAGCGTCCCAATGTAGCGCTCCAGGGCATCCATCGCAGTCTTCAAGTCCTCCATCCCGGTCGCATAGCAGCAGCGCAGGAACCCTTCTCCGCACTCGCCAAAGGCATCACCCGGCACGGCCGCAACTTGTTCAGCTTCCAGGAGCCCCAAGGCAAAGTCCTTACTCGACAAGCCGAACTTCCGGATATCAGGAAAGACGTAAAAAGCCCCACCCGGCGAGTGACAATCGATACCCATTCCGTTCAAGCGGTTCACCAAAAAGTCTCGCCGCTGATGATACTCGCTCTTCATCGGAGCATACAAATCACGCCCCCCGCTCAGAGCTTCGAGCGCAGCAGCCTGACTGGTGATAGGAGCGCAGAGAATTCCATATTGGTGAATTTTCATCATGGCCTCGATCAGCGGAGCCGGCGCACAGGCATAGCCCAACCGAAAACCGGTCATGGCAAATGCCTTCGAAAACCCATGGAGCAGAATCGTCCGCTCACGCATTCCCGGAAGGGTCGCGATGCTGACATGCTCTTCCTCGTCGTAGCGCAACTCACTGTAAATCTCATCGCTCAAAACAATGAGATCGTGCTCCACGCACAGCTTCGCGATTCCCTCGAGATCCTCCTGTGATGCCACCGCCCCCGTCGGATTCGTCGGAAAGTTCAGCATCACGATCTTCGTCTTCGGCGTGATAGCCGCAGCCAGCGCATCCGGCTTCAGCGAAAAGCCATCTTCCTTCGTCGTCGCCACCGGGACTGCAACTCCGTGAGCCATGACGATACTTGGCGAATAGGAAACGTAGCAGGGTTCGTGATAGATCACCTCATCCCCCGGATTCAAAAGCGCGCGAAGCGCGAGATCGAGAGCCTCCGAAACACCCACGGTGATGAGCACCTCCGAATCGGCATCGTAGGATACGTGAAAAAAGTCATCCACGTATTCCGAGATCTTCTTACGCAGACTCAGCAAACCCAGATTGGAAGTGTAGCTCGTCTCACCTTTTTCAAGCGAGTAGATGGCTGCCTCCCGGATCGACCAGGGAGTGGCAAAGTCGGGCTCACCGACACCGAGGGAAATGACGTCATCACGCCCGATCACGAGCTCGAAGAAGTCGCGAATCCCCGACCGGGGAATGGCTTGCAAGTGAGTGGCCAATTTGGAATCAATATTCATCCTGAACCTTTCAAATTAAGGCGTCACCGGCAGACGGTTGGCCTCGAGGTCCTCTCCGAAGAGGAAGCCTTTTTCCTTGTAAGACTTCAGCCGGAAATGAGTGGCCGTCGAAATGACACCCTCAATTGTGCTGAGTTTTTCGGAAACAAAAGCAGCCACCGAAAGGAGATCTTTGCCCTCAACCATCACAAGGAGATCGTATCCTCCACTGATCAGGTAACAGCTTGTGACCTGTTCAAAACGAGCAATCCGTCGGGCAAGACGATCAAATCCGCCTCCACGTTCCGGAGTGAGACGCACTTCGATGAAGGCGGTCACATCATCCTCGCCATCCAAGGCTGGATCGATCATGGCGCGATAACCACGGATCGTTCCGTCCTCTTCCCAAGCCGCGATCTGGGCCGCCACCGCTTCTTCCGAAGAAGCAATTTGGGCTGCCAAATCGGCATCGGACTGTCGGGCATTGCGCCGCAGGAGATCGAGGAGCTGGTTCATGTCAGTAGATCAAAATTAGTCACCGAAACACACTCCAACCGCGCGGGCGGCTTTCACCACTTCAGTATCGGCCTCGACGAGTCGGAGCTCTTCCACCGCCTCTTTGATCGGAACGGAACCGACATGATAGCTGTGGTAGCTTACCATCTGGCCAAATTCACCTTCACCGGCGAGATGAGCAGCCATCACTCCGAAGCGAATTCCCAAAATCCGGTCAAGCGGAGTAGGCGTACCTCCTCGCTGAATGTGTCCCAAGGTCGTGCAACGGGTCTCCTTGTCAGTCATCTCGCCAATCTTGCGGGCCACCTGCTCTCCAATCCCTCCAAGACGGACTTCGCCACCGGAGTTGGGATCAATTGTTGAAATATTTCCATCAGGATTTTTAGCGCCCTCAGCGACAACGACGAGCGAACTGGTGTAACCCATCGCTTCGCGCTTTCTGAGGTGCTCAGCCACTTTTTCATAAGTAAACGGAATCTCCGGAAGAAGAATCACATTAGCCGCTCCCGCCATACCGCCCCAGAGAGCAATCCAGCCGGCGTGGCGCCCCATCACCTCGAGAACCATGACCCGCTTGTGGCTCTGCGCCGTGGTGTGAAGACGATCGAGTCCGTCCACGACCGTGCTGACAGCACTATCAAATCCAAAGGTCATCGACGTCGCCTTGAGATCGTTATCAATCGTCTTGGGCACCCCAATGATCGGCCAACCCTGCTCGTAAAGTTGATGTGCCGTCGTCAAGGATCCATCTCCACCCACCACGACCAGAGCGCCGATTTCCAGCTGATCCAGAGTCTTCTTGGCACGATCGACAATCTCCTGGGGAACCCGGGCGATGTCTCCCTCACCGATCTTGGCGGCGAAATTCCCCTTATTCGTGGTTCCAAGAATGGTGCCACCTTGCTTCAAGATTCCCTCGGTATCTTTGGGCGTGAGAAAGGTGAAATCTCCCGGAGGAAGAAGTCCTTCGAATCCATCCCGAAAACCGATGGTCTCCCAGCCTTTCGAAGCCGCGGCGCCAACAACGCCGTGAATAACCGCATTCAGCCCCGGGCAGTCGCCCCCGCAATTAAGAATTCCAATTCTCATGATTCAGTGTGTGTAAAAAATTTTAATTTATTTAGGTTTGGGAACGGTCAGCAGCTCGCGTGCCTCCTTCACAGGTTGCCCTTGCCGCTGCCAGTTGTCATAGGCAGCCCATCCCTGATTGATCAAGGTTTGCGTGATCGCCCAGCGATCCGGGCTCCCAAGTGCGATGATAATTAAGCGGCGGCCCATCAATTGGGTCGCACCAGTTGGCAGCTTGCTCACAATCGGCTTCTTCTCGGAACTAGTCGCCGCACAAGGCCCCGCCAGCACGGTGCTCCCACTCTTAATCCCTTTGACATCTCCGCGGCCAATCAACGCGTGGGTATTGCGAACCTTGAACGACCGCTTCTCATTCACTCGGAACGAGGAAATCGTTCGCTCGGTCTGCTTCACGTAAAACTGAAATCCCGGATCACGCATGGCATAGATCGCCAGACGGGCCATGTCGCGGGCGGTTGAATTTCCCTGCGCCTTGATCGTATCCATCCCGTGTGGATTCACGAAGCGAGTGCGCTTCATCCCAATCCCACGGGCCAGATTGTTCATCTCGGTCACAAAAGCGACTTCCGGCGAGGCTCCCCCGGACCGGTTCTGAATCGAGCGCCCGGCATGATCTGCCAGCGTGGAGGCAGCCACATTATCAGAACCCAAAAGCATGGAATACATCGCCTCTCTCAGCGAAATACGATCCCCGGGGATAAGTCCCATCGGATTCGAACCACCCAGCAAGGAAGCCCCTTGAGGAACGATGGCCATTTCAGCCATGCTCGCTCCGCTTAACTTGGCCCAATCCAGAACCACCATCGCGGTGGCAATCTTGGTGAGACTGGCAACCGGGCGCTTTTTATCAGCATCCAGCTCCAAAACGATTTTCCCACTAAAGGACTCCACCGCGATATAACTTTCTCCACCTTGCGCCGCTCCAACCAGCAAACACAAAACAGCGAGCAAAGGCTTCGTAAAGCGGCATAACTTGGACCGGACTCTCATGACAACGGGAAGGACTCTAGTGAATTGCCCCTCCAAGACAACTCCGAATCCCGCGATAGTCGCGGCTGAGCCAAGCTCACGCTCCGATCACTCGTCCGCGGCAGGCTTTGAAGCATGAGCGGGCTTTGCGGGATCTTTCTTCTTTTGTTCAGCCTCCTTCTTGGCCTCGGCGTT
Source organism: Akkermansiaceae bacterium (assembly GCA_965657795.1). GTDB lineage: Bacteria > Verrucomicrobiota > Verrucomicrobiia > Verrucomicrobiales > Akkermansiaceae > SW10. The sequence continues at coordinate 21,476 of CBFHQJ010000030.1, read as the reverse complement.
CAACTTGGCTGTAACTTCCAAGTCCACCGTTACGATACTCAATACTTTTTTGTATCCCTTGAACTCCTCACTCTGATTCTTGGGAATCGGCACCAAGGTGACCCCGATCGAGTATTTTTTTAAAGTCGTCGTGAGACAGATTTCCCACGGCATCCATTTTCACCTCTGAATTCTTGTTGATCAACTCGATATAGTCAGCAGGCGCAGTCTTAAATTTCCAACCGTCTCCCAAGGCCTTCAGGAGCAACTTCTCGATTCCCCCAATACTCTTATTGGTGGCAAAACCATAGGTGTGCCCCACCGCGAGGGCCTCCTTGTTAAAGAACTTCTCCGATGGGAGCAATTTTTCAAATTCCGGCAAAGAATTCGTCTCATCGTCAGCAACGGACAAGGAGGGAATCAACAGGGCGACCAAGAGGAGAAGGATTGATTTATGTTTCATGGCTTTCAGACAAAGCGTTCAAGAGTCAGCGGCCCTGTATTGATGAGATTGCGGAGTCAGAGTGCTCATTTCGTTCTATCCTACCGATGCAGATCAGCAAGAATCTTCAAACCGCAGACCATCGTCATTGGAGGAGGCTGAAATTGCACCATATTTAACCAGTCCCATCAGGAATCTGAGATTTTTCGCTCCAGCCGCCAATTTTCCATTGCCAAGCCTCAAGATCTTCGGTGGAATAAAAGACGTAATGAAAAAGCTCCTACTGATCACACTCGCACTCGGCTTTGCCGTCCCCGCACAGGCGGACATCCAAGCCCCTCCGGGAACAAAATACACTTCTTCGCGTAAGCTCGGACGGGCTGTCGCAAACATCCTCTATGGTGTCATTGAGATTCCAGAGCAAATGGTCCGGAAATCCGAGACTGAAGGCCGTAAGTCCGGCTGGTCCCACGGTGTCGTCGACGGTTCACGCCGCGCCCTCAAGCGTATCGGCTACGGGGTCTACGAACTCGTGACCTTCCACTGCCCAACTTATCACGGCACCTTCAAGCCACCCTACACCCGCTGCGGCGCTGATGACCGTATCGAGATGAATCCTCGTGACGGACTCTCCGAGTTCCCGCCCGAGCTTGGTTTCGAGACCTATTTCAGCCACTCGCGCTCACAGAAGTGGTAAGAATCTCTTCTCTCTAACTTTCAGAAAGCCGCTTCCTTTGGGATGCGGCTTTTTTCATCCCCGGTCGCCAACAGCTTTCAGAGCTTTCGGATGATCGCAGCACCAATCCAGGCGAGGGCTCGGCGCCACCAGGGACGATCTTCCGCCCAGTCCCACCGAACAACATCGCTCGACTCAAGATCCTTTTCGTACTGCTGAATAAGCTGCCGGACGACTTCCGGATCATCGACCACGACTCCAAGCTCCCAATTCATCGAGATCGAAAGATAGTCAAAGTTCGCACTTCCCACCACCGCGAGCCGATTGTCGAAGACCATGGTCTTGGCATGAAGCACTCGCTCCAGATACTCATGGATTTCTACCCCGTCATCCATCAGGGACGGATAAAGCCCCTCTCGAATCCAATCGGCAAAGGCCACATCAGAATTTCTTGGAACGAGCAGCCTCACCTGAAGCCCTTCCAGCGAGCGCCTTCGCATCACATTGAGCACCCGTCTAGGCGGAACAAAGTAAGGGACTGTCATCACGACATCACAGGTCGCACTGGCAAAAGCCTTGGAATAAAGCCGCCGGATTGCCCGCCGTTTGCAAAATCCACTCCCCCCTACCACCACACAATCGCTGGTCCCAGGCCCCGGCTTGCCCAGCGGATACTCACAAGGCTCCTCGACCGGCTTACCGCAGACCTTTTGCCACGATTCCTTAAAGAAATGCTGGCACGCCGCAGCCGCCGGCCCCTCGACTTTCATGTGCGTATCACGCCAGGCATCTTCGCGATGTCTTCGCGACCAGACCTCCCCCAAATTCATACCGCCTGTGAAAGCCACCCGTCCATCGACGATGAGATTCTTCCGATGATTCCGACCCAAAATCCCACTCCGCTTCCGCCATGGGGCCACCGGCCGAAAAATCTCAACCTGAACTCCAGCCTCCCTCATCTCTTCAAACATCCGTTCATCAGCCGATAACGACCCAATGGCATCATAAACCACTCTGACCCGAATCCCCTCTTTTGCCTTGTCAGACAAAGCCTTTGCTATCATCAGGCCAATGCCATCGGAAAGGAACATATACATCTCCAAATTGACAAAACGTTTCGCCGTTGCAATTCCCCGGCACATGTCGTCAAAGACATCATCCCCTTCGAAATAGAGAGTTACCGTGTTTCCTTCGGTCAACAAGGCGGAGCCGTCCTGAGCCAATACCTCGGACCAACAGGGTTTCGCTTCAATCTCGCTCTTGTTCATTTTAGCTCTTCCTGACACTTTCTTGCTAAGAATTCACCGCACCAAACCGTTCCATCAGCTCTTATCATGCGCGTTTTCATTCTTCTCGCCACTCTCCTTTTTTCTGCAAGCTCACTTTCAGCCCGAACCTGGAAGAGTGCCTCCGGCGATAAATCCTTCGACGCCTTCTACGTTTCCAACGACGGCAAACTGGTCACTCTCCGTAAAGGTGGTCGTATCCTGACCTTCGCAATTGCCAAACTGCACACCGATGATCAGGCATGGCTCAAAGCAAACCACCCACCTAAGAAAACAGAACCAAGTAATGACAAACCCGCCGGTCCGGCCCCCAAGGGTGCTGCTTTTGATACCCTCGAATTCGGAGATACCCGCAAAGAGGTCGTCCAAAAACTCAGCAACAGCCCGAATGTCGAATCTTCCGTTCCAGCCGTCATGATCGCCAGGGTCGGATTAAATGGAACTTTCAAAACCAAGCAAACCATTGGAGGACTTCATTGCCACCTCTACTTCGACTGGGATGACAACGCGAAACTCAAGGAGGTCACTCTGCGCACAAAAGGAAAATCGCGGGACGCCTATGGTGGCAGCCTCCGGGGCAACTGGACCGAACTCATCAATCTCCTCACCATCCTTCACGGTGATGCGGTGCAAGGAGCTCCCTACCCCAACTCAGCCGACCTCCAGGACGGGCTCATTCTAGGCTCCCACCTCTGGCGCACCGAGGATGGTCACTCCGTCCTGTTGGGCACAGGGCAGGAAGGAAATTCGTATTCCGTTGTTGTCCGCATCACGAGTGATCGGATTGAAGCGAATCCCACCGAGTGACTTGTTCGACTTGCTGATCAAGCGGCAAGCTCCCATCGATTGCCCGCAGCCAACTCTCGCGGCGAAACCAGTTTCGCTGGCGTTTCGCGTATTGCCGGGTCGATATCGTGATTCGTTCCTCACATTCCGCCAAGGTCATGTCGCCTTTTAGATAAGCCTCGATTTCCCGCACGCCGATTGCCTGCCGGATCGTTCCCGCGTCGAGAGGAAGCGCTTTCACTTCATCAATCGCTCCGGTCTCCAGCATGACCTTCGTCCTCAGGGCAATGCGCCCGGCAAGGACATCACGGGGCCAGGTCAGAGCAACCCCCTGCAAGCCATCCAACAATGCCGGGTCCTCAAAATTTTGACGCAACTCGGAGGCCTTTCCTCCGGTGACGAGGCAAATTTCGAGCGCGCGTGACAAGTGACGCCGGTTCTTCGAATTCTGCCGGGCAGCCTCGTCGGGATCGAGTTCCTGAAGGCGTGTGAAAATTTTTTCGACAGACCAATCCTCTAGCTCAGCCCTGATAACCTCGTCTCCCGGAGGAGCCTCGGCAATCCCGTGGGTGAGAAACTTGAGATATAACCCCGAACCACCAACCACGATCGCGGTTTTCCCACGACTTTCAATCTCTGCAATCACCGGATTCGCCAGAGCGGCGTACTTCGCTGCGTCCATCGATTCCTTGGCATCTGTGATTCCAAACAAATAATGGGCACAGACAGCTTGCTCCTCTGCTGAAGGAGCGGCGCTCAGAATCTCGAGACCTCGGTAAACCTGAAAGGCATCACCATTCACGATCTCACCGCCCCAGGCCTCCGCTAGCGCCAGCGCCAATGCCGTCTTACCGGAAGCAGTCGGGCCACACAGAAATAATCGCGACGGAATCACAGGACGAGTGTGGAAAAAAAAGCCCGTCCGGAAAACACCGAACGGACTGAAGTTTTTAAAAAGTGAGAATTTACCCCTCGTTTTCGGGAAGATTCGGTGGAGGATTTTCCTGTGGAGCAGGATCGCCATCGGCATCAACAGGACCCTTGGACTTGGCTCCGTTCACGATGAGAGTCCGCCCCATGAAAGGCTGGTCGTGGAGGACTTCAACCGCGCGTTTGGCTTCGTCAACCCGTGCCATTTCCACAAAGCCATAGCCTTTCGAACGATGAGTATTGCGGTTATAGACAATCTCGATCTTGCGAACCGCTCCCACCCCTTTGAAAAGATCTTCAAGGTCGTGCTCAGCCGCATCATAGGAAAGATTGCCGACATAAAGACGTTTCCCTTCAACCTGTGAACTGTCCGGAGTTGGACGCGGTTTTTGACGTGCGCGGGCGGTTTTACCTCCCGAGGAACCTTTATCAGAGGTACGACCGGAGGCATCACGCACGTTTTCCTTCCGGGGACGAGCGGCTTTTTTGGCGATCTTCTTGGCAGTCTGATTGTTTACGGGCTCCTTGTAGAGACCGAAGAACTTCTTAATCTTCTCGAACAAGGTGAGAGGTTTCGGCTTGGGAGCACGACGACGTGAGCCGTTTCCACCATTTCCACCGTTATTGTTTCGGCGGCGCTGGTTGTTGCGGTTTCCGCCTCCTCCCTCACGATTTCCACCGTCCTGCCCCTGGCCTTGGCCCTGTTGGTTACGGTTACGGTTTCGGTTTCGGTTACGATTGCGATTTCTATTCCGGTTACGATTGCCGGATTGATTCCCGGAGCCCTGATTGGACTGGCCGGACGACGTGTTTCTATTTGATTCTGACATTGTTCAGATTGGATGCTTTGACCCGTTGGATGTCGAAAAGCTCCGGTCCATGAAAATCAAGCACTCCGGAGTAGCCAAATCGCACAAAATTGTGTCGATGATTGGCTGAGAAGGCCTCCGATGCATAAAGATTGATTTGAAAACGACCGAAAAGCGGACTTTTCGACGATGAGTTGGCAGCGACTCCGAGCAACTCGGAAAAGCCTCCGCCGAGGCAAAGGTAGGTTTCCCGTAATTTTAGGCAAGCCGTAATCCCCCGTCAGGCTTTGACACAGGCGGAAACAACCCTATTTTCCCTGTCAGCATGAACAGCAAACCGCTCCTCTTTTTCGCACTTTGCGGGATTCTTCTTCAGAGCTGTGTTCAGTCTGTAATGAAGGATCACAACTTCAAAAAGACTCAAGCGGTCGAAATTAACGGCGCCCAAGTGAACAGCGCGCTCAAACCACTGGGTGGCAAAGGCGGAATTTCCCTCTCGGCCATGGTTTATGCGGCAGGAACGGGAAGTCTGGACGGCCCGTTTCGCTGGCGAGTCGAGGCGGAAGGCGTGGAAGGCGAGCACGAATGGATTCGTGTCAATCAAGCCCGGGTCACTACTGAGAAAACAAAGCGAAGCGAGCCCTACCCCCGAAAATATTTGGGCTCTCAGTCCAAATTTGTCCCTATTCCCGGCGAAGAGGGAAAGGCTTTTGCTAAATTCGAGATACCTGGCAAGCTCACTGTGTTTCCAAGAAAAGACGGAAAAACCAAAATCCATCTTAATGTAAGCGTCCGAGCCAAGGGGCGAACCGAGTCGAAGTGGCTTCTATTTGAGCTCGAACCCGAGTCCAAATGGACGACCGAAAGCATCTTCCTTCCGGTCGAGATCGTCAAAAACTTCCGCGGAAATCCCCGAGAGTGGGACTGGTAAATGTTAAAAAAGCAACCTAAGTTTACCCCATGCTTCAGAAGCTCGTTCTCATCGGTCTCTCGGCATCCTTGTTCGCCAGCGCGCAGGAATCCACCGAGGCTCCCCTCTTGGTCAAACCAAACCTCCCGCCCTCAAACGCTCCTGCTGAGGAGGAAGAAGAAGGCTCGGCGGCTTCCAACGCCTCGGTTTTCAACCAGGGCTTGGCGCGAACCATGAATATCGCGATCCCTGCTCCCCGAGGACTCATCCTTGATCGTGAAGGGCGACCGCTGGCGCAAACCAAGATGGCTTATCACCTAGCGCTCGATTTCACGGCGTACAAGGGACCAGTCGATCCGGAACAAGCTGTTAAGTGGGCTCAGACTAGGATCGCCCAAGCTAATTCCCTCGTGAATGGCGATGAAACATACAGTGACGCCAAGCTCACGAACTACTACCGCAACCGTCGTTGGCTTCCCCGGAAAATTTCCCAAATCTTCAGCGAGACGAAAGCCAAGAGCTTCGAAGGAAAACTTCCGGATGGCCTCACCTTGCTTCCGGTTTATCAACGTTTCTACCCCGAGAAGAGTCTGGCGGCCCACCTGATAGGATATGTTGGAGCCAAGACTGTTCTCCCTTCAGGCCCGATCAACGACGGTGATCCGCTTTTCCAGTCGGTCATGGGGAAATCCGGCTTTGAGCAGCTCTTTGAACGGAAGCTCCGTGGCGATCCCGGACTCAAAAAAATGATCTTCGATAAAAACGGAGATAAGATCCTCGATGAGCCCATCAAGCGACCCCGCCCCGGTGGAAACGTAGTCACCACTCTTGATCTCGATTGGCAGCGATACGCCGAACGCGTTCTCCGCGAAGGCTGTAAACGCGGTGCCTTTGTGGTCATCGATATCCAATCCGGCGAAGTGCTGGTAATGGCGTCCCGCCCGACTTTCGATCTCAACGAATTTGTCCCCTACATTACCACCAAAAGATACAACGAGCTCAGAGATAATCCGGCAGCACCTTTGTTTGGTCGAGCCTTCCAGTCAAACTACCCTCCCGCTTCAACCTTCAAACCAGTCGTCACTCTTGCGGCAATCAACAATGGCTCAATCCGTCCGGATCAGAAATTTGATTGTCCCTATAAAATTAAAATCGGTGAGAAATGGTTCCGAAACCACTCGGCAGGTCACCAGGGCTGGGTTGAAGGCCGCCGCGCTCTTGCCAAATCAATCAACCCTTGGTTTTACCAGGTGGGAATCAAAACCGGCCCCCAGGCCTTCCTCTCCGTTGCCCGTCAACTGGGTTACGGCTCCACGACCGGACTACCACTTGTTGGTGAAGCCACCGGCTTTGCTCCCACTGCCGACGACATCATGAAAAAAATGGGGCGTTCAACCACTGACGGTGACACGGCCAACCTCTCGATCGGACAGGGTCTGATGCTCGCTTCTCCCCTTCAGGTCGCCCAATCCATGGCAGCAATCGGCAATGGTAACGTTCTCATGGAACTCCAGCTGGTTCGCCAAATTCAAGACTTCCATGGTCGTGTCATTGAGGCTCCCACTTTCAAAAAGCGAAACGATCTCAACCTTTCCCCTGCAGCTTTGAACATTACCCACGACGGTATGCGTGACGTTGTTCACGCCGGCTACGGAACCGGACAAAGAGGGGATCTCGGCTTCACCACGATGTGTGGGAAGACCGGAACCGCCCAGTGGAAAGACAATCCGGAACAAGGCTTGGCTTGGTTCTCCGGCTTCTTCCCCTATGACAATCCCCGCTACGCGTTTGCAGTCGTTTACGAAGGTTCGCCTGGAGAAAACGTGAGTGGTGGACGCAAGGCCGCCCCCATGGTCCGACGATTTTTCCGCAACTTTCGGACCGAGATTGAAGAGAATCTTAAACCAGCCGCCCGTGCCATGATCGTAAGTGAGGAGGACGGTCAACCGGTTGTTACTGAGGGCACCATTCCGAGGGCCATTATCGTTGAAGACGAGGAAGAATTGATGAGCGAGCCGGATATTCCAGCTCCGACACCTGGCAGCACCGAAATACCGGCTGACATTCCCAAAGCCATTCCAGTCGTTCCCTCGGACGATCCCAACAACAAGCCTCCGCTTCCAACAGTCCCCGGTGAAGAAATCATTCCGAAAGCGATTCCAGTGAATCCCGAAGAGCCGGAAACTCCCGGTGACACTCCCCGCAAACCCGCGGAGACTCCGGGCGACCGCTAATTTGCGGCTTTGCTCTTTACCTCGGCGACCGGACAAGGCACGTAAAGGGCGTGCCGCCTTCGGCACCTCTCTCTAAACACAATTATGGACTTACAAGTAGCAACTCTTTGCGATTTCGCCGCCGAATATCAAGGCAAGATGGTCATCTCCGGTACTTTCGACGCCCTCGCCGCCAAAGCCACCCCGATCGTGCACCCGCAGTGCTCGCTCGCCATGCGCTTTTGCTTCACTCCCGAGGACGACGGCGATCATGAACTCCAGATCTCGATCATTGATGAAGATGGCAAGCCCATCAACGAAAAGATGCCCATTAAAGGTGCCATGCCGGTCCAAATGCCTGACAATGTCGCCTTCATGACCCGCCACCTCATCGTTGGCTTCCAAGGTCTCACCTTCCCACGCGCCGGAGTTTACTCGGTTGATATTCTCGTCGACAACGAGCTCATCCAGCGCCTCCCACTTCGAATCATCAAAGTGGACGAAAACCAACAAGGTCAGCCTCCTCAAGGCTAATCCAAAAGGATCATGTCAGTTGCCGGATCCCCGCCTGAATTCCGCTGTGCTCTCATCACGGGAGCCAGCTCCGGGCTGGGTCTGGAATATGCCCGCCAACTTGCGCCACGCGTCGAGACTCTCGTTCTCGTCGCTCGGCGCGAAAACCTTCTCGAGGAAATCGCCACTGATCTGGTCACTGAGTTTCCCCGCCTGAGAGTCAAGGTCTTCGCTTCCGACCTCGTTGAAGACGCCGGCCGAAACCACCTCATCAACGCACTCTCGCAAGCCGATCTTTATCCCGATTGCCTCATCAACAATGCAGGCATGGGGGACTACGGAGAGTTTCGTACTTCTGATTGGTCAAAGATCGAACAGATGATCCGCCTTAACATGGAGGCACTCACTCATCTCACACATGCCCTTCTCCCGGGCCTCATGGCTCGACGTGGAGCCATTCTCAATGTCAGTTCGCTCGCCAGCGTCCTGCCAATTCCCGACTTCGCGGTTTATGCTGCGACCAAGTCTTACGTCACCAGCTTCAGCGAAGCCCTTCGACTCGAACTCCGTGACCAAGGCGTGCGGATTCTCGCCGTCTGTCCCGGTCCGGTGAAGACCGGATTTGGCGAAGTCGCTCGCCGTGGAAACGATGGCAAACTTCCCGTTCAGGAATCTTTTTACGTCCCCGCAGATAAAGTCGTGAGGGACTCGATCAAGGCTCTCCTCCAGGATCGCCCTCGCATCTACCCCGGCCTCAAGGTCGCCGCCGCCGCCGCCGTCATTGGCCTACTCCCCATCGCTGCCGTTCGCCTCATCATGAGCGCCCGCCCCCGCCGGAGCGACTGATGTATAGACAGTGTTTTTTTCCGAATAGTGCTCTTTTTAGTCCCATCCACATCCTGATCTCATCATCGTAATTCAGGCTGGGGTGAAAAAGTTCTCGGTCCAAAACAACAAGGGGATGGTAAAAATACCCGGGGATATTGGCATAAAGATCCTGCCCCTTACCCGGCCTTCGCTTATTCCATACGAACGCCGGCATCCACCGCTTCGTGTCGGGCAGAAGAAGCGTTGGAGCACCCGGATCATGATATCGACCCATGATCACCAGGCGATAACCACCAAAAGCGGCAAGAAGAAAATAAGATCCCAGGTAAAAAAGAAGAAAACGAAACAGAATTTTCGCGCTCCACTTTTCGACCCTTGCCGCTACCGTCTTCGCTTGGGTCGAAAAAATGGCGTCAGGTTCATCGGTATGCAAGCCTAACGACGCCCACCTGCCGGCTTCCCGTTTGTGGTCAGGACATGAATCTCATGAACGCCACGGAACTTTGGCACCTTGAATTCCCAAACGACTTCCTTCGCAGGATTGATCTCAATCGCATCAGGCTTGGCATCCCCTCTCGATCCATATTGGCAGGCTACGATATTTCCGTTGGCAAGAAGCTGTCCACCGCAAGGATCCATGCACTGTTCATTCGCAAAAACCCAATTCACCTTGCCTGCTTTGTCAAAGATCACCGTCTTGTTTCCGTTAGTCAAATTTGCCATGACCCGGCCATCTTCGAGAAGGATCGCTGTAAACGGCCAATTCTTTTTCGGTCGACCACCCAGCTCCGGTAAATCAGTTTTAATTGTGCGGACCAGTTCTCCGCCCGGCGTATATTCCTTGATCGCAAATGCCAACAGGTGGGGGACAAGATAGTTTCCATTCGGCAGCTTACGGGCCATCCGAATCTGCATGTGGGTGTTATCGGTCTCGGGCTTGACCGGAACTTCAACCGCAACTTTCCCTTCGGGGGTAATCTCAAGAATTCGCGGCTTCGCTCCCATTTCAGCAATGAGAGTATTCCCGCTCTCCAAACGCTTGGCCGTACTAATCTCTTTATTTCCGTCGGCCAACTTGTAGTGAAACACGACTTTCTTGTCCCGGGTGAATTCCTTCACCTCCTTTGCAAAGGCCACCAGCACATTGCCATTGGGAAGAACCTCGCCGTCCCGCGACTTGGCTTTCACCTCCCACACGATTTCGCAACCCTCATCGACGATTGCGGTTTTGGTACCAGTGATCAGGAATGAGTGCTTGATGCCAAACTTGCTAATTTGCTCGCCAAAAGGAGCAGCGAAAACAGATTGGATCAGGCACAGACAAACAATGGATGAACATTTCATCCGGTTACGCTATCGCCAGCCGATCACCTTGGCGAGTTCCTAAAATGGAGTTCCTTCGGAACGCACTTTTTGGCGATAGGCTTCGATCAACTTAAGACTGACCGCTCCCGGTTTCCCGTCTCCGATTTCGCGATCATCAAGCTTCACCATTGGAATGGTCTCGGCCGCGGTTCCCGTCAGGAACGACTCGTCCGCCGTATAAACATCGTAGCGAGCCATTGAAGCCTCTCGAATCGTAATCCCAAGTTCTTCGCACAGCTCAAAAATCACCTGTCGGGTAATGCCATCAAGGCTTCCATCCGATACCGGAGGAGTGATCACCTCCCCTTTCTTTACGATAAATACGTTGTCGCCGGTGCACTCGGCCACATATCCTTGCTCGTTGAGCATGAGACCTTCTTTGGCCCCCGCCTTTAAAGCTTCCACCTTGGCCATGACATTATTGAGATAATTCAGTGACTTAACCTGGGGACTCAGACTGGCCGGAGTGGGCCGACGCGTCGAACAAGTGACGACCTCAAGTCCGTTTTCGTAAAGCTCCGCCGGATATAAAGTGATCCCGGAAGCAATAATGAACATCGATGGCGTCGGGCAAAGATAAGGATTCAAACCCAGGTCGCCGGTCCCCCGTGTCACCACCAAACGAATATAACCGTCGGTCAAACCATTGGCCCGAATCGTCTCCAATGTTGACTCGCAGACTTCCTCAAGGCTCCAAGGCATCTTGAGAAGGAGAGCCTTCGCTGAAAGATAGAGCCGCTCAATGTGCTCTGTGAGCCGGAAGACCCGTCCATTGTAAAACCGAATCCCTTCAAAGATTCCATCGCCATAGAGCAAACCGTGATCAAAGACCGAAATCTTCGCATCAGCTTCGTCCACGATATTTCCGTCCAACCAAATTTTACGACTCATCATTCTCTTCTCCCTGTGGTTTCGCGCATCCTGACTTTCCGGCTCCGGCATGCAACCCTTATCAACTAGGAATTTAACTCTTCCATCTTTGCCAGAATCGCAGCCTTGGCTTCGATGGCATTTGAATCATCCGGATGATCCACCAACACCTGCTCAAAACACTCGAGGGCGGCCTGCAACTCCCCCATTTCCGCAAGGATCATCCCGCACTCGTAGCGGGCCAAAACGAGAGTTCCCTGGAGCTCGATCGCTTTTTTCAAACTGGTCAGCGCCTCGATTTTCTTCCCGCGTAATCTTTGAATCCGGCCTTGGGCATACCACGCAGAAGCGTCATCCGGAGCCATCTCCACCGCTTTCTTGGCGGCCTCCTCAGCATCCGAAGGATAATTTCCGTGCATCAAAGCCAGCGCATAGCTGACGTAAACCTCAGGACGGTTTGGATCGAGTTCGAGAGCGTCTTCATAGCAGGTAATGGCCACCCCAAACTTGTTCTGACCAATCGCATCCGCCGCCTTCATGATAAGCTCATCCACTTCGCTCAGGCCAAGTTCCTTTACCTTTGCCATGGCCTTCTCCGCCTTCTCGGTCTCTCCAAGAGCATTGAGAATCACCCCATAAAGTTGCCAACTCTGGACATCATTCGGATCTTCGGTGAGAGCCGACTCAATCGCGGTCCGGGCTCCCGGAATGTCGCCAGACTGGGCCGCTTCAATAGCTGCGTTGTAATACTTCACGTTCGGAGTGCTCATGGGCGAAGGGTTAGCAGATCCAGCCCCCTCCGCGAAGGCCTTAGTCTTGCAAATCGCTGTCATCGAAGCATCTTGATGCCAAATGGCTGATGTCACCCGCGAATCACTGGTAAACACCCTCGAGGAAATTGCCCTTCTTCTGGAACTGAAGGGCGAGAACCCCTTCAAAACGAGAGCCTATCGTAACGGGGCGGAAGTAGTGCAAAACTTTGATGGCGACATCGTGGCCCGCGCTGCCGATGACGACCTCAAGGGTATCAAAGGAATCGGGGATGCCCTTCAGCAAAAGCTCCACGAGCTGGCTTCAACCGGAAAGCTGGAATACTACGAAAACCTCCGCGCCGAATTCCCCCCCGCCCTTTTCGAACTCTTCGAACTGCAGGGCCTCGGCCCAAAGAAAATCAAAGCACTCCATGATAAGCTTGGAATCTCTTCAGTGGCCGAACTCAAGGAAGCTTGCCAGGGAAAGGCCATCTCCGATCTTTCGGGCTTTGGAGCCAAGACCGTGGAGAAGATTCTCGCGGCCATCGAAAACCGCGAAAAATTCGCCGACCGCTTTCGTCTCGGCGACGTCGCGCCTCTTGCCGAAACCCTGCTCGAACGCCTCCGCGACCACCCGAAAGTCAATCGCTCTGCCATCGCCGGGTCCTATCGTCGAGCCAAAGAGGCCCTCCATGATCTCGACTTCCTCGTCGCAACCAAAGAGCCAGCCAAACTCACCAAATTTTTCACCGACTTTCCCGAAGTGCACGAAGTCATTGTCCACGGTGACACCAAGGCCTCCATCCGGCTGGAAAACGGGCTCCAGTGCGACCTCCGTGCCGTCAGCAACGCTCACTTCCCATTTGCCCTCCAGTATTTCACCGGAAGTAAAGAGCACAACGTCGCGCTTCGTTCCCTGGCCTTAAAAAAAGGCCTCTCGCTCAACGAATATGATTTCACCGGTGAAGGAGAGATTCCCGAAGTGGAAGAAGAGGCCGACATCTACCGCGCGCTGGGACTCGACTGGGTCGCTCCCGAACTCCGCGAAAACCGAGGTGAGATTGAAGCTGCTCACGACTCCAATCTCCCCGATCTCGTTAATCTCAGCCATCTCCGTGGAACCTTCCATAACCATACCGTCGCTTCCGACGGAAAAAACACGCTCGAAGAGATGGCCGCCGCCGCACAGGACCACGGCCTGGAATATCTCGGCATTGCCGATCACTCGAAGTCTTCTTTCCAGGCGAACGGCCTCAGCGAAGAACGACTCACCCAACAACTTGAGGAGATTAAAAAACTGAACGAAGGCTTCGAAGACTTCGCTCTCCTTCCCGGTTCCGAAGTCGATATCCTCAAAGACGGATCGCTCGACTTCGACGACAGCCTGCTTGCTCAACTCGACTACTGTGTCGCTTCCGTTCACAACGTCTTTAATCTTCCTGAGGACGAAATGACCGCCCGCCTTATCCGTGCGATGGAAAATGAGCACGTCACCATGCTCGGCCACGTCACCGGGCGTCTCCTCCTCAAGCGTGATCCTTACGCGGTCAACATGGAAAAGATCATAGACTGCGCCGCCGAGACCCGAACGGTCATCGAACTCAATTGTAATCCTTGGCGCCTCGATATGGATTGGCGTTGGTGGCATCGCGCCCGTGACAAAAACGTTCTCACCTCAATCAATCCAGATGCCCATACCACCGAACAATTACAATTCCTGGCCTATGGTGCCCGGCTGGCCCGCAAGGGGTGGTTGCGTCGTAAGGACGTCCTGAACTGCCAATCGCTTACCGAAGTGCAAGCTTGGCTCGCCTTACCCAAATCAAAGCGATGAGTCCGCTCAAGTTTCAAGACCTTGGGGCAGGCTTGGATTTCCAGAAAACTTGGGACCTTCAAGAGGATCTTGTCCAGCGCCGCCGCGACCAGGAGATCGACGATACCATCCTTCTCCTCGAACACTCACCCGTCTACACCATTGGCCGGACCCGGGACAAAACCAGCTTGGAGGTCAATCAGCACCTTCCTCACCCCGTTGTCGAAATCAATCGCGGTGGGCAAGGAACTTACCATGGTCCCGGCCAACTCGTCGGATATGCCATCCTGGATCTTGCCGATCGGAAAAAGGATCTCCACCTTCACCTTAGAAATCTGGAGGAAGCCATCATCATGTCCCTTCGTAATCTCGGAATCACCGCGAGTCGACGCGACGGGCTAACCGGAGTCTGGGTTGGGGATCGCAAAATCGCTTCCCTCGGAGTAGGTGTTCGTTCCTGGGTCACCCTTCATGGCTTCGCTTTAAACGTGCAGGCCATTTCTCTTCCACCCTTTCAAATGATTACGCCTTGCGGCATCGCCGGCGTTTCCATGACCAGTATCGAAAATGAAATCCACCGCCCGATTTCCATGGAGGAAATCAAGTGTGAGATGCAATCGAGCCTCCGAAAGATCTTTTCCTAATAAAGATCTTTGGGTTCATAACGCTCCCGAAATTTGCGAAGCAAATCATCAATACTATCCCTTTCCGCTTTATCATCCGGCAGTGGAGGTGGGCTTGTTTTGGCCCGATGAGGGGCAGCCGATTTGGAGGCATCCGCAATTTTAAAAGGGCTCTTGAATTCGGCGGTCACTGGAGACGCCAAGGCAACTCGAACCGAATCACTTTTCTGCCGAATCCGTTGAATCGAAAACTTTCGAGGAATACCCACTCTCCGAACTGGATTCGGAGGATAATTCATGGCTATACGATCCGAAGCATTCTCCTGAGGGATCCGCTCAACCATATATCTGCGGGGGATTGCCACCTTCTGAACAGGTTTCGGCGGATATTTGATCTTCACCTTCGGAACAGCGAAAGGAAGATCCGGTTTGCCAGATTCCGTCAAATCGGTTTCTACCAACTTCTCCGGGGGAACTTCGGCAAAACCAATATCCTTATTTTTAATCGAGCTCGTCCCGGGATTTCCGCTACTCCCTGATTGCCGCTCATCGAGCAAAACTCTCTCCACCCAAACATCACGAGCAGCCCAAAGCACAGCTCTCGGATACAAACTGTTTCCGTCCAACTGAATTTTTTGACGGAGTTCGCCAGCTGCACCAAGGTGCCGGACCTTTAAAAGCGCCATCACGCCTTCCTCATCAAGAGGCTTTAAACGAATGACGTGATCTTCGAAACGGTCCTGCATTCCAAGTGGAATTCTCCTGGCAAATGCAGATTCCCAGACATCGTCATTCACTGAAAAAATCACCTTGGTCCTCGATGCGGCCTGCCTGATTGCGATCAAGGAATTCGCAACCCGCAGAGCCGCTTCACTATCACCGAACAAACCATCCATCTCATCCACCACCAGAACCACATTCTCGGTCGCTGTGATTAACTTTAACAATGAGGTGAGCGCACCATGACTCCCTGACCCCGTCTGGAGAAGTCCCCCTTTCCCAAGAACCTCCTGAAGTAAGTTGCGATTCCTGACCCGCTTTTCAATCGGGATCATGGCATATCGTGACAAAGCGCTGAACCAATGTGACAAATCTCCTGTCACTCCGCCACAGCTCTGGCCAATCACCGAGACGAGTCGAGGAGATAAAGCAGAAAACTGGGCCTTCACCCATTGCGCAACTGCTGCCGATTCATTCTGAAAATCAAAAACCTCCTCAGGGCGTTCGCGGAGACTTCGTAGAGACTCCGTTCGGTTCGGGCTCGGCACCTCACCTGACTCCACCAACGGAATCAATGCATGCGCCAAAAGGCGGCGCATACAAAAATCCAATCCGCTGAGATTTTTCTTCCCGGAAAGGACTGTTGTTAATTGATCAAGAATACGTCCCAGAATATTTTTCTCCTCGATACGCAGATCAGCCGAAAGCTCAACGGGAACGATCCAGGAAACCGTCTGGATTTCCTCACGTAAGCGGGAAAGAAGCATTGTTTTCCCAAAACCCGCACGCGGAGCACGGAGAGAAATCAGTACCCCATCGTCGCCAGTTATGAGTTCCTTTAATTGATCAAATTCAGCACCATGCAGAGTCTCAACCAGGGGGCTGATTGGCCCTTCAAAAGATTCAAAATTAGAGGTGAAGGGATTATTCATCTTTGCCTGAAGTATAAAGAGCTCAGGCAATTTCTAGAAGGAAAAATCTGGCTATTCGCCCTCGAGTGGATTGAAAGGCTCAGGGGCAATCGAAGGATCTTCGTCCACAGGGTTTGAGAGTTTCTTCCAAATATCCCCTCCCGTGCCGTCAGCCGGATTGGTGGATGGAAGACTCGTGGAATCCACTCCAATCACCTGAAGAAAAGTATCGGTCGGCTGATCAACGGTTCCACCGATATCGAAGCTAAAACTGACAAGTCCGGTAGTATCGGAACCAACCAAGTGCGGGCTATTCTTGAATCGATCCTGACTCGAGAGATAGAAACGATTGATGAAAATCTTAATGCGCCCGGCGATTCTGCCATCGTTTGCAATGATCAAACCACCCTGCAATGATACTTTGCCTTTCTCTGACATCTCAAAATTTTCAAAAGCCACGCCTTCCGGCCTAACTCTAACCGTTCCCAAAATAGGAGAGTTGGTCACCCCCTCATGAAACTCCAAAATATCCAAATTGTGATCTGGAAAAAGCGAATGCAAGTTCGTCAAAAATGGAAGCCGCTTCATCTTTGCCGAGCTTGCTTTCAGCTCAATCTCGACTTCATTAAAGTAATCGTCACCGACGGTAAATCGAACCTCGCCGGTCGACGAAACCACTGTCCCACTGAAGAAACGAGACAGCTCTTTTCCGATCAAACCACCCATCGGGTATTTTTCAGAGCTAATTTTCAAAGTCGAGTCCTTCCCAGACTCCATAAAAATCTCGCCACTTAACTCCAAATCAGCGGCCAAAGAGGTCTTGTTTTCGGTGGGATGTTCCAGAGAAAGAGACTTTAGATTCAAAACGCCGCCCTTGTAACGCATCACCCCCTTTGAGATTGAAAACTCGTCCCAGCCGTCCACCCGGAATGCGCCCTCATCGAGAGTGACTTGATAGCCATCACCACCAACATAGGAAAAAATGGTATTGACCCCACTCATACCAATTGGAGCGTCCGTCCCAAACATCACATCAAGCGCGTTGCAATAATACTGGTCGAAGCCGAATGGAAAATCTTCCTCCTCAAGAGACTCACTCGTCTCACTCGAGACATTGGTGGCCGTCGGCATTCCGAGGACCAATCTCCCCTTCTTTCCCCCAATCTCCAATCCACTCGGCCGGGCTCCCAAATAATTAAAAAAACGGACATCCCCCTTGATATTTGTGAGAGCCAGATCACGAACATAGTATGATTGATCCCACTTAAAGTTCGCCTCTTTAAGCGAGACCGAGAATGGCATTCTCTTCAAGCCCTTGAGTTCGACCTCGGCTCCGCTCCACTCGGCTGCCTGCGCAGCCAGTTTATCGCGATGCCCCTTGCTATTCTGCATGAGGATCAAAAACAATCCGGCGAGAAAGAGAGCCAGGACCAGGACCGCCGCGATCACAACCTTCACGAGCAGGCGTTTTTTTTCGCGCTCCGGAGTGACTTTGTCAGGTTGTTCCGAGCGTCTTCTCCGACGCTTCACTTTGCGGGCAATGCTACCGTCGGAACGGGTGACGACCTCGCCTTGGGCCTCCTTTTCACGCTCCTTATCCCTGAGCGCCTTCATCATTTCATCGAGTGAATACTGCTCCTTGTCCGGTCCCGAAGGAGCTGAACTGGAGGTATTTTCGGGCGGGCGGGAACGAGGGGGAAGGTTCGTGCTCATCAGCGATCGCGATACGGATTTCCTGCTGGATCAGTCAGTTCGACGTTCACAAAGATAATCACGGCCCGTTTTTCAACCGAAATTCCGTTACTTTGGAAGATACGTCCAACTAGAGGAACATCACCCAAAATAGGAACTTTGTCGTGAATTTCTTTTCGAATTTCCTGAATCAATCCACCCATGACGACAGTTTGGCCATCCACAACCCTGACGCTGGTACTTCCCCTTGTCGTCCGGAAAAGCGGTTTGAGAATCGCATTTGCAGTGATCTCACCAAACACGCTTCTAGTTGCCACGGTCTGATTCACAAAATCGATGGTTGTGGTGTCGCTGGACCCCACAATTGGCGTGCCGTAGTTAATAAAACCCTCAAAATCAGTAACGACTGGATTCACCGAAACCTCGATGATCTTTCGGTCTGGTCCCACCTGGGGAAGAACCTCCAATGAGACTCCTAGGTTTCGGGTGGTGAAATTAGTTGGAGTCGCTGGCGTCACAATACCGCCACCCGCAACTTGGTTCGGAATCTGGGGAGGCTCGAAATCCTCTGGATATGGAAATTCAACGACCGACTGAACAACCGCATTCTGACCGGAGCGAGTCACGACTTCCGGACGTACCATCAGGTCGACCCCCTTCTTCTGAGAGAGTCCCCTCATTAAAATCTCGTGACCGGTTTGATCGATGATCCCACGAAGACTGATGACGCCGGGAGCCCGGGTTCCCGAGTTATCCGGAGTGGTCGGCTGTCGGATATCAGAAAAGGAATTCCCAACCCCGTCGTTCGCCAACACGCCAGAGGCAGTCGGCGGAGAAACCCGATTGAGCAAAGCATCCAGCCCATCGGTGGTTCCCGAAAGCTGTCCGCTGCGATTTCCTGAAGTCACCGGGCGCCCCCCGATCATATCAGCGATAGGTGAACCTGTCCCGGTCGTGCCACCTGAGAGAATTCCATATTCGCCAACATTGAATTGGCCGAGCATCACGTCGAAATCCAGCTCTTCCAACTGATCCTGGCTGATGTCGACGATCGTCGTCCGCACCGTCACAATCAACGGCTCATTTTTCGCTAGGTCCGCAACAATCGCCTCGATGAGTTGCATGTTCGCAACCGTGTTTCGAACGATAAGCTTGTTCGTGTTCGAGTTGTAAGCAGCAGTGGCGCCATCAGGGAAACTGACGTCGTAGGTTTGGAGCTTCTCCTTGGCTGAGACCTTCTTCGCAATCAAGCCACCTTCGTCGGGATCATCCCCAAAGGGATCATCATTCCCCTCAGCCTTGCCAACAGAACCGCTCGTCAAAAAATCAGGGGGAACACGGAATTCCCGTCGAACCAATGTGGGGTCGGAGAAACCGGCGGCATTGATCACCACCGCAAAATCATCCACGCGGAAAGTCGTGCCAGTGGCCTCGGTAACCAGCTTTAAAACCTGCGAGAGAGGGATATTGCGAAGAGTCAAATTAACCCGTGCATCACGGATCTTCTTCACTTCCGGCATCGTTTCGTCCCCCAACTGCACCACGAAGGGAACCCCCTTTTGCGTATCATCCAGCGTGGTTGTGTCACCTTGCACCGCGATAGCTCTTAAAAAATCAACGGCCTCATCAAGAGTCGCGCCGTTCAAGTTGACCTCGGGAACATTAATACTGTTCAACTTCGATTGAATATTGGCACGACCATCCACTTCACCGGGGTCATTTCCGCCGATAAAAGCAGGACTGGAGATGGACGGCACTTTCTGTTCCCACCCACCATCAACTTCCTCCAGCATCTTGGCCCTCGCCTGATCCCGCGCCGCCGCAGAATAGCCGGACTTGGCCGCGTTCACACGCTCCATGCCACGACGAGCCGCTTTATTATACTTATCGATTCGCAGAATGTCCTCAAAGGTCATGTAAGCCCGATCAAATTGCCCCGTGTCGTAGTAGCTCTGAGCCTCATAAAGAAGACGTCTTACCCGATCAACATTTGCGGTGTGCTCTGGAGTCAAGGCAGCCTCGTTTCTGATCGGATCATCCATCTTCTCCAGGAAGGAAATCAACTTGGGATTGCCGGGATCAACGACCTTAACATCATCCAACAAGGCACGAGCCGTCTTCGAATCCCCTTTCCGCATCAAATTCTGAGCCTGCACCAATGACGCTTGCGAAAATCGTTGAACTGCAGTCGCTCGCAAACCAATCACCGCCTTGGCTCCTTTCGGAAGTTTCGACAAAGCCTCGGCATACTTTTTGATCGCCGCCGCGTAATCGTTTTCGAGATAGGCATCGTCACCCTCCTCAAGAAGAGAATAGGCATCGCGGGCCGCAGCAGATCTTGCCGCAGTCTCTTTAGAAAGGATGGAATCTTGCGCAAGAGCAGGAGCTCCACAGACCAAAAGTCCTGACAAAAGGCTGCGCTGAAGTTTGAGTCGAAGGTTACTCATATCGTAGGATGGGTGTTTATAGAGCGGATTTGCAGCTCCGATAAGCCGAAAATCGGGAAATATTCGGCAAATCTGAAAGATTTCCGCCCTTATTGCGCCTCTTTGACCATTTCCTCCACTCCTTGGGACGAAAACACCACCACCCAGGCCCTCCAGAGATCTCCCACCTTTTCCTGACGAATCAAAACTGGCGCTCCTACATTTGCCTCAATCTCCACATCAAGCTTGGGCTGGCCTTCCATCTTCAACTAAGACCGGACTTCCATAAAATTATCGTCGCCACTTGTTTGCAACTCCGCCTCCGCCTTCAATTCCCCTTCCCCAGATCAACACTCACAGATTGCCCTGGAAGTCCCGTCGCCGAAATCTCACGAACTGTTCGGAATTGCCCCTTCACTAAATCCGTTACGCTCAACTTCTTCTCCAACTCCAGTTCGGAAAAATGCACCGCCAAAACCGGAGCCGGACCAAACTGTCCCGCAGCGATCGTAATTCCCGCGATCAGCTCAAGCGAGACCTTGTCCGCCTCCACCGCCAGGCTCGCTCCCCCGGGCAGCCAAAAAATTCGATCCTCCTTCTCCAAGGAAACCCCATTCTCTTTGAATAGTTCCCGAAGCGTTTTACTCCGACCGTCCTCTCCCGCCAAAAAAGTCCAAAAAGTCGGTGGCACGTCAAAAATCTCAACCCTCCGTCCATCCCCCATATCCTGGTAATCACGATCAAAACTCAACAACTTTGCCCGCCGCTGTTCTTTAACAACATCCTTCCCATCTTCCCGATGCACCCAGTCAACGAAGAGACTCCCATCTGAAAGAACTCTCGCGACTGACACCCTCGCAACCAATGTCGAACGGCCATCCAACGAACCCAACTCGACCATCGCCGGCGCCCCGAACACCCCCGATAAGCCA
>CBFHQJ010000029.1:0-50213 GCA_965657795.1 Akkermansiaceae bacterium | reverse complement strand
GAGGTCGCCGCCCTTTTCTTTGACCCAGTCGGCGTAGTCGTGCCCTTCCTTCCAATCGTCACGAGGAGCGTGGCTGAATTTCCAGTATGAAAACCCGTCATCGAGACGGGGTTCGGTGCGTTTGCCGGAACTTTGCAGGTGGAATTTCCCAATGAGCCCGCAATGGTAGCCCGCTTCAGCAACGAGCTTACTGATGAGCGGTGGGTGTCCTTCGAATGATTCATTTCCATTGCGCGTGTTGTGCGCGCGCGTGGGGTAAAGTCCGGTCATAAAACTGGTGCGGCTTGGAGTGCAGATCGGGCTTTGGCAATAGGTGTGGGTGAATGCGGTGCCTCCTTCGACGAGAGCGTCAATGGTGGGGGTATGGACGTGCGGATTGCCAAGCGCGCCGATGGTGTCGAAGCGTTGTTGGTCGGTGCAATACCAGAGAATGTTGGGTTTTTGGGAAGTCATAATTCAGGCGGAACGATTCGAGTTTTCGGTGGGGGACATGGCACGGCGTTGGCGCAGGGACCAGAATAAAAGGAGAGCCGCGATGATGAGAAAGGAAAGCGAGCCCAGGCGGGTGACCAGGGGCAGCCAGTTGCCTCCGGAGCTCATCAGTGCGGTGGCCATCGATTCTTCGCCAAGCGGAGCGAGAACGAAGCCAATCACAAAAGGTGCGAGTGGAATACGCCAACGTTCAAGAAGGAAGCCGACAACTCCGAAGGCAATCATGACCCAAACATCAAAGTAGCGATTGGCCAGAGCAAACGAGCCGAGGACGCAGAATGCGGCGACGATGGGAATGAGGGTGTGGTGTCGGACGCGGGCGAGCTTGGCAATCCAGCGGGCGCTCAGGAGCATGAGCACGAGCATCGCGACATTGGCCCAAAGGTAGGATGAGATAATGGTGCCCACGATCTTGGGATCATTGGCGAAGAGCATGGGGCCGGGTTGGAGGCCGTGGATGACAAATGCTCCGAGGAGAATGGCGTCGATGACGCTGCCTGGAATTCCCAGAGCGACCAGCGGAACCAAGGCTCCCCCGATCGTGGCGTTGTTGGCAGATTCCGAAGCAATGATTCCGTCATCGCAACCGGTGCCGAATTTTTCCGGATGCTTCGAGGTGGCACGCGAAGTTGAGTAAGCAATCAACGATCCGATGTTGGCGCCAATGCCGGGGAGGATCCCGATTCCGGACCCAATGGCGCTGGAGCTAAGCAAGTTGAGCCAGTGCGATTTCCATTCCCGGAGCTTGAGTGTGATAGGGTCGGTCACCTTATTTTTGGTGATAGGGTCGCTGTCGCGCGGTGGCGGTGAAAAGACGCGGCTGAGAGCAAAGAGTCCGATGAGAACGGGGAGGAGCTTTAGGCCGTCATCCATGGCGCCAAACCCGAAGGTGAGCCGCAGTTCTCCGGTGCCGGGAGCGGTGCCCGGAAGGGCGCATAGGATTCCCAAAAGGCATGAGAGGAGCCCCCGCGGGAGTGAGTTTCCACTCACTCCAACCACGAGGACAAGGGACATGACCACCAGTGCGAAGAATTCCCACGGGCCGAGCACCGTTGAGAACTCGGCGATTGGTTTGGCGATCAAAGCGAGCACGGCCCAGGAAATCAGGCCGCCGACAAAGGATGCGCCGATTCCGAGGCCGAGGGCGCGTCCCGCGCGCCCGGAGTTGGCCATGGGATAGCCGTCGAGGGTGGTGATGATGGAGGCCGGAGTGCCCGGCATTCGCAAAAGGGTGGCGGTGATTAAGCCTCCGCTGACAGACCCGACATACATTGCCACGAGTAAAGCGAGGGCGCTTTGCGCATCCATGTTGAAGGTGAGGGGGAGGGTCAATGAAATCAGCATGGCGCCGGTGAGACCGGGGACTGAGCCGACCGCGATGCCCAAAGCGGTTCCCAACATGACAAGCATGATCAGAGATGGTTGGGAGAGGGCTTCAAAAACCATTGCTTGATCAGGGAAGGTCGATGACCAGGAGTTTGGTGAAAATAAAGAAGCTGCCCCACGCGATGGCGATGCCGGCTCCGGTGACTTTCAGAATGACGCCCGGGCTTCGTGCTCCCACAGCCATCGCCAGGGCCGGTATAAACATCATGGTAGCAATGGGATAGGGGATATTGAGCCATTGCATTGAGAGAAGGTAGACAGCCAGAATGGCCAGCGTGAGGGAGGTGTGTCGCCAATCACATGAAGACACATTGTCTTCATCTTGATTGGTGAAGCTTCGGAATACGACCCAGCCACCAATGGTAAAGACCAGGACGAGGACCGGGGTGACCGGGTCGGGAAGCCCCTGATATTGCACCAAGGCGACGTCCTGAAACTCACCTTCTCTTGCGGCGAGGTGGTCTTCAAGTTGCTTGCCCCGAAGGAAGAGGGGCTCGGTTTTTGTCTCGGCAAGTTTGCCGCGGACGTAGTCGGTTGCCATGGCGGCCTCCAGCATGTCGGCGATCCGTTTGACCGCCGCGTCCGGGGTTGATTTCGGGGCCCACCAATAATGGACGTGAGGCATGACGACATCGTAGCCGAATTCACGGGCTGTCGGCACATTGGGTAAGGACGGATGACGCTCCGGCCCAAGGTAGCCGATGGCGCGCACGCCTCCGCCTTCAAAGCCGACGAATTCGGAGAGCGAAAATGGCGTCGCGTCGATATGCTTCCCAACCAGGTCGTGACGACGTTTTGAACCGCCACCACTTGGGACCATGCGGAATTTACTTTTGCCGCCGGCGCTTTCAAGGCGGCGCCCGGCGAAATGGGTGGGTGTTCCCGGCGCCATGCCAAACAAAATCGAGTCGGGTTTCTCGGCGGCGGCCTGGAGCAGGTCATGCAATTTTTGGAAGGGAGAATCATCGCGCACACAGATCACGAGGTTGGACTCAGCGGTGGCGGCAATTGGCCGAAAGGCTTCCGGGCCATAGGTGACCCGACCGGCATACTTTGAAGTCAGGATTCCTTCGTGCAGATTGAGGATCATGTGGCCATCGGGCGCGGCATTTCGAACACGTCGGCTTCCGATGGTGCCGCCCGCGCCCGGAACATTCACCACGACCAACGGTTCCGGAAGGAGGTCGTGATCCTCGACCGCTTTTTGAATGATGCGGGTGAAGGTGTCGCTATCGCCACCGGGGCCGAAAGGGACGATGATTTTGACGGGCTTGCGCGGGAATTCTTCGCTCGCGGACTTGGTCTCAGCTTCGTGGCACGAGCTCGTGGCAAAAGCGAGCAGAGTTGCCAGTAGGATAGTGCGAAACATGGTCTCCTTTGTGATAACTACTGGATCAAGAGCAGTGTTGGAGAGACTAGGTAGGAAGTCATCGGGGGCCAATCCCTAATTCTTGGATTGGGGGGGCTGTGCATCAAGCTGGCGAAATTGAATTTTATTTGGCGGATCGTGTTACCTTTTGTTTTCGATTCCTTTAACACGGGTGAATCGGGATTTTTCCACGCTGGATAAGCCTCGAAGCACCAAGGATGCGGCGATTTGACCGCCATGAACTTCTCTACGGGAGATTCTGGCGGCCGGTTATTTGACTCCTGAGCATGCCCTCGGCTATGTGTCCCAAATTTGCGATGCACTTGAGTATGCTCACGCCCAAGGGGTGGTGCACCGTGATATCAAACCTGAGAATATTCTCATCGACCGGGAGGGAAGTCTGAAGATTGCCGATTTCGGGATAGCCCGCATGCGGGGTGATCTCGAAACTGGCCCGGAATTCGTCCCTCAGGCGGACCAGCAATTAGGCACCCCACAATACATGGCTCCGGAGCAACAAAAGCACACCGCCCGAGTGGATCATCGAGCAGACCTGTACTCTCTTGGCGTGGTGTTTTACGAAATGCTGACTGGCGAGCTTCCGCTGGGTCGTTTTGAAAACCCTTCGCAACGGGTCAAGGTGGACGTCGCTCTCGACGAGGTGGTTCTAAAGGCATTGGAGAATGATCCTAATCAGCGTTACCAACGCGCCAGTGAGATCAAGCAGGCGCTGACAACATCCCGTGGTCAGGCACCTGTGAAGACTGCGCCAGAAAGGGTGGCGGATAAGTCCCGTCCGCGAATCGTTGGGTTTGCTTGGGCGAGCCTGATCTGCTCCTTAATGTCTTTGTTTGTGTTGTGGGAGATGGCGCGCTCGTGGAACTTCGAATCAGCGAGATCGTTGGCTCAGGAGCGTCAATTTTTCTACAACGATTTTTACACCTTGTTCGTGCGACCCGCCAGCATCGCCTCGGCCGCGCTTGCTTGGGGCTTTGGCTTGTTGGCTTTGTGGCAGATGAAGCGGCAGGGAAATCGCTCCAAAGGGCGAGTGCTGACCTTGGCCTCCATGATGGCTCCGGTGTTGCTACTTGTGGTTCTCATCATCGCACAGGTTCTTCCCCTGTCATTGCGAAGCTGGGTCGATCATCCGACATTCCCGAAGTTCGAGTTGCCCGGAGATCTCATTGCCGTCATCCTCATGCTCGTGCCTGCAGTTCTTCTTTTGCTCTGCTTGCGTGCCGTCTTCCGGTCATTGCGAGCTTATGCTTACGATCCGGCAAAGAAATTCCCTTTCAAAACTGCGGTGACCACGATGATAGGGACCGTGCTTTGTGGTGGTGCCACGTGGAGCATTTCCCTTGAATGGAGGAACGCTAGAAAGCATGAATTTCAAATGATGGAGTCTTTACTCGTAAGTAAGTCCCAGCCGGTCGATCTGAGAGCGCTCTTCCATTCCAACGAGAAAGAGGCGGACGAGTGGTTTGCCTTCACTTACTACCAAGACAATCTCGAGAACAATCTTTTTGGCGTCGATAAATTGATCGAGCTGACTCGCCTGGACCGCTACGCCTGCGCATGGACTGATGGGGAGGCTGTCTCTGCCTGGATGCCCTCGTCACGGAGGCTTATTCGAGGAGCGAGCTCCAATAGTCAGGAATTCCGTGATTGGTATGGCTATCTATGGATTCACGAGTTCGAACTCGAAGACGGTCTTCTGAGAGTTCAGTATGAATTTCCTCTGCGGGGATTTCATCTTCCCTTTCCGATGAGTGGATTCCAGCGAGTGGTGCAAGAAGACAGTGAAGATGTGCTTAAAAAAGAACGACGGATCCGCGATGAATATGGTGTTGAGCCTGACACTCTCTATCGTGCTGAAATTCCGCTCGAGGAATTGAAGCGGTACCAATCCCGCGGGATGGATCAGGAGTTTTGGCAAAACGCGGAACGAGTGGAAACGGACTAAATGGATCATCCGATGAACAACTCTCCGGATGCGTCTGCTTCCAATGATAGTGGAGCTTTCCGACCGACCGCCTGGACTCGTATTCTGCAGGCCCGCGATGGTTCGGAGAGACTTGTTCAGGAAGCTCTACAACACTTGGCTGACCTCTATTGGAAGCCGGTCTTCTATCACATCCGAAGAAAAGGATACGGAGTGCATGATGCCGAGGACCTTGCCCAGGAATTCTTTCGGCGCTTCATTGAGCGCAAAGGAATGGAAAAAGTCGACCCGTCCAAGGGACGCTTTTGGACTTTTATACTCAGCTCAGTAAATCATTTCCTCTGTGATGAATACGATAAACGGAACGCCCAAAAACGTCACCCTGTCCCCGAATATCCGGCAGCGCAGCCTGTGCAGGAAGAAGCTCATTCATTTGAGCGGGACTGGGCCACGGTTGTGCTTGACCATGCTTTCGCTCGCTTGCGCGAGCAGGCTCCCCGTGAGGCGCTCATCCTCGAGGCTCAACGTGGAGGGAAGACGCGTTACCGTGAACTGGCTGAGGAACTGGGTGCCAGCGAAGCGAATGTGAAAGTGATGGCTCAGCGAGGCCGGGTGAAGCTCCGGCGTTTTATTCTCGATCATCTTCGAGATACCACGACGAGCTAGAAGGAGGCACAAGAGGAACTGGCTCAGTTGTTCGCGGCTTTGGCACGCTGAGTCTCCTTTGAAAGATCGTGGACAAGGCTGGCTTACTTGGTGATTTTCCAATCTTTTGGGGCGACGAACCCTTTCTTGCCTTCCAGGAAGCCGGGGATTTTCTTAAGCTTCAATTGACGGTGTTTCCGCAAGCGCTTGAGCATGGCCTTCGCTTGATCCGGATTGGATGAGGCGAGATTTTTTGATTCGCCGGGGTTGTTCTCAAGATCGTAGAGCTCCAATGGTGGACCGTCGGTAAGGACGCTTTGTCCGGCCACGACCAATTTCCAACTTCCGGAGGTGAGCGCCATTTGATCGGGCTTTCCTTGCGCGATGTAGCTGAACCAATCCCGAGCAGTTCCTTTTGCTTTGCCTTGCAGAAGGCCGAGAAGGTTTTGTCCGTCCAGTGGGTTGGGGTCTTCGGCCGTGCTGGATGCGACGGCCTTCAGAGTGGGGTAGATATCGATGTAACCGGTTAGGGTGTTTTCAACGCGCCCGGCTTGAATTTTTTTGGGCCAGCGAGCGACTGCCGGAGTGCGAATGCCACCTTCGTAGACCGTTCCTTTTCCCGCGCGCCAGGAGCCATTGTTGGCCCACTTGGTGATGCCACCATTGTCGCTGAAGAAAAGGACGAAGGTGCTTTCCTCGATCCCTTTTTCCTCCAGTGCGTCCAGAATTTTTCCAATCGCTTGGTCCATCGAATCGACCATCGCGGCGTAGATTTGGCGGTTTTTGTTTTGGATCGAACGGTATTTTTTCAAGTCGGCCTCTTTTGCCTGCATGGGGTCATGTGGTGCATTGAAGGGAACATAAAGGAAGAAGGGCTCGTTGGCCTTGCTGGTGGCGATGACCTTGGCTGCTTCGCGGCCGATGAGATCGGTGGAGTAGCCTTTGTCGTGCGAGGTCTCTTCGTTGCGATGCCAGTCGAGTTCGCCTTCGCGCTCGTGGGTGAAGTAATCAAACATGCCATTGTAATGACCGTAAAATGAAGTGAATCCCCGGCTAAGCGGGAGGAGTTCTTTCTTGTGATGTCCGAGGTGCCACTTACCGACCGCCGCGCGGGTTTTGTATCCGGCTTTGGCAAGCATGTCGGCGATGGTGTGTTCGGTGACCGGCAGCCCCCACTTCCGCCAAGGGGTAATGACTGATTCAGCCATGCCGTAGCGGATGGGCCAACGCCCGGTCATGAGGCCGGCCCGGGTAGGCGAGCAAAGGGGCGCGACGTGAAAATTTTCGAGACGAGCTCCTTCCTCCGCGAGCTTGTCGATATTCGGGGTCGAGATCTCACCACCGTGATAGCTGACATCCTTCCAACCCAGATCGTCAGCTACGATGACGACAATGTTGGGCGGCTCACTGGATAGCCCGCGTGCGCTGAGAGCGAGGAAAGCTGCTGCCAAAAGAGTGATGATCCCAGACGTCATGTTGCCGAAAGCTAGCAGTCTGTCGGACGTACTCAACCTGCTAATTTATTTGAAAATTGCACTGCCCCTGACTTGGAGTGCCTCTTGCAATTGCCCGTGGTCCTCTTTATTCAATATGGATCCACGATGAAGATCTTCTTTCTGTTTTCACTCCTTTTTCTTCACCGAATCTTCGGGCATGAAGCCACGACCGTAATAGAAGTTGATCCTAAATTTATCGTTGCAGGTGATTTTAAAGCGGAGGGCTATCTTGCCAGAGAAGAAGCCTCTATTGTGGGACCCAAGACGCTTGAGAAAGCGGTCATCGCACTCAATCACAAGCTGCCTGAAAACGAATTAGCGACCGCCGTTGGTGATCTTAAAAAGCGAATCACCACGGGGCAGAAAGAAGGGACTCGTTTAATCGAAATTACTGTCAAAGCACCCACTCTCGAAGAAGCGCGCAGGGCCTCAAACGCAGTGGCGGATGCGTTCATCGCCTATCGAAAGGTGGTCCAAGCACAGCGCGTGAAAGAGGTTTTGGCGGCCCTCGATGCAAAGTATGAAGCTCAATCCAAGCTAGCCAAAAGGGCCGATGAGAGACTGATAAATTACGTCAAGCAATTTGGAATTCCCCTCTTGAATCCAAAGGGCGATCTCGAAAGGCTCAGCGAGACAGTTGCGCGCATCAAAAAAGCGAAGCCAAACGAGAGGCTTGCCATCATGGCAAATATGGATCTCGCCGTTAATACAGTGACCGAACCCCACCGCCAATATCTTCAGGATCTCAAAGTCGTCGATTTTCTTAAAAAAAAGCATCGGCCTAAGCACCCCGACCTGAAACGCGGCTGAATCGCTACGAAATTCAGTTGGGGAAATCCGAGTCCACTCACCTCTACCTCAAAGGGAATCTTTCTCCTCGAAGAATAAGTCTGGAGCAGGATGAATGGATCGGGGTGGGCCTCAATTCATCCTTTGAAAATCCCGCTCCAAAGGAAGGCTATCAGTCACTGACGGCCTTTGAAACTCCACTCGCTGACGGTGGGGCGACTTTGTCTGCGAAGGAGGCTTACGATGCCGTCCTGAAGAATGTTGGAGCGAGCTTTCCTTTTCGGGATACCGTGTATCAGCGGATCCTCAAGGATGTGACGAACGGAACCGGCAAGAGCGTCAATCATCCCGACGAGGTGGGTGGCTGGCCCGGGCTCAGCAGCGCGACTCCGCCATCGGATTCGGATCACGATGGAATGCCCGATGAGTGGGAGGAATCTTATGGCTTGGACCCGATGACGAATGACGGTGCGGCCGACAAGGATGGAGATGGCTATACCAATCTCGAGGAATACCTCAATCAGCTGGTTGGTGAGTAGCACGTTTTAAAGAGCTATTTGTTAGAGCAGAGGGCTGGTGAGTCGCAGGGTGTTCTCGATAAACCTTTGCCAGACGGGCCGCTCCGCCCACTGATCGGGGTCAATTTCTTCCGAATTACAGAGGTAGCTTTGTTGTAATTTCACCACAGCTTCCCCGAATTCTTCACCATAGGCGAAGAGCACGACTTCGTAGTTGATCCAGATGCTTCTCATATCAAGGTTGGCTGTGCCGAACATGGTTATCTCTCCGTCTGCGGTGATCGATTTGGTGTGGAGTAGTCCGCCCTGGAAAAGGTGAATGTGAATCCCTGCTCCCAACAGTTCATCATAGTAAGAACGGCTTGCGTAGCGGGTGAGAAGGGAGTCGACTTTTTCCGGAATGATCAGGTGGACCAGAACTCCGCGGGCGGCCGCTCCCCGAAGGGCGCGAAGTAGGGATTCATCCGGGACGAAATAGGGAGTGGTTAGGATGAGTTCTTTTTCGGCAGATTGAACAATCGCCAATAGCATTTGCAGAAGGCCGTCAGTCGTTTCACCCGGGCCGGAGGGCACGACTTGAATGTCGTTTCCCTCGTGGGTTTCGATGGATTCGAGATGAGTCTCTTTGATTAAGTCTTGAGTCTCCTCTTCGGATTCCAGAGCCCAATCTCCAATAACGGTGAGAGCCAGCGGAGCAACGACCGAGCCCTCGAGCCGGACCATGGCATCGACCCATTCTCCAACATCGGCATCCTGCTTGAAAAATTTGGGATCGACCAGGTTCATGCTGCCGGTCCAGCCGATGTGACCATCAAGGATGACAATTTTTCGGTGGAGGCGCAGATCGGTGCGATCAATAAGCGTGCGAAAGAGTCCCACGGGGAGGGCCTTTCTGACTTCGACCCCGGCGTCCCGAAGCCGTTTTGGTTGGTCGCTTTTCCACCAAGTGGAGGCGCCGAGAGTATCGATTAGGATGCGGCAGCAAACGCCGCGTTTGGCGGCCCGGATCAGGGCTTCGAGAACTTCGTCGGCTTTGCCGCCCTCGTTCCAAATGTAGAATTCCATCCAGATTGTTTCCTTGGTCTCGTCGACATCCCGGGCAATGGCGGAGAGGATTTCCCCGGTGTCTGAAAAAAGCTCTCCCCTGCATCCAGTGACGGTTGGGAATCCCACCTCATTCGACCCTAGTCGGTCCATTGCTTTCGCGTCCGAAGAATGTTGGTCCCAGTTGATCGAAGTCAGCCCTCTGGAGATTCCCAGCTCGACTAATTCCTTGTAGTCGGTCTTACGTTTTTCGATTCGTCTGATTCTCCCTTTATTGATCCGTCGCTCTCCGAAAAGCAGGTAGGCAAGTGTCCCGAGGTAGGGGAGCACTCCAATGATGAAGAGCCAAGCCAGCGCGACCCCGGTCTCTGGTCGTCGCATGATGACTCTGATCGCGATCGTGATCACAAGGAGGCCGTGTAGAATTCCCAACAGGGTAGAGGGGTGCAGGAAATAATTCATGAATGGAGGAGAAACGTTTCGAGGAGCCTATGCTGAGAGTGATACCTGGAGAGAGTTCCTCGACTAGAAAAAATCTCTCATTCTTCGCACCGGACGAAATTCCCGCGTTAGTATGATGGCGATGACGAAACTGAATTCCCAGTATGATTTGAGCGACCGTGAGTTGGCGGGACGGGTTTGGGCGCGACTGCGGCCTTATCGGAAACGGATTGGTGGAGCTCTGGCGCTTCTCGTGTTTTCGGTGCCCTTTGTGAACTTTCATCCGCTCGTTTGGGGATTTGTGGCCGATGCCCTCGTTGACAAAACCCTGACTCCAAGCCTTTTGGGGGTCTGGCTGGCGGTTATGCTTGTGAGCTATCTCATTGGCATCGCGGCAGGGGCGGTGCAAAGTTACCTGCTCGAGAAGACCGGGCAGGCTTTTGTCCGGGATATCCGAGCCGAGCTTTTTGCCAAGTTTCAGGATCAGTCGGTGGCTTACCACCGGGATCACAGCACGGGAGAACTGGTCACCCGCATCACCAGCGATGTCGATGCCATGGAGCAATCGGTTCTGCAGGGACTCACCGCATTGCTGGAGGAATTTGTCACCTTCATCGTGGTGGCCGGAATGGTTCTCTGGATCAGCCCGGTGGTGGGAGCAGCTTCGATCATTCCACTTGCTTTCGCCTTCATCTTCATTCGAAAATACAATCGTAAGGTCAAATCACTCTATGCCGGAGTGCGAAAGAAGCTTGGAAATATTGGATCCTTCGTACAAGACCGGCTCGCTGGGATATTGGTGACCCAGTCGTTTGGGCGAAGAGAGTATGAGGTGGAACAATTTCAGGAGAATGCCGATCACTTTTATGATTCCAGTGTGAAGGCGAGTCGGTTGCGTAACACCTACTTTCCCATCGTCTCCATCTTCGGCTTCATCAACAATCTCATCATGCTAGGACTCGGAGCCTGGCTCATTATGAATGAGAGTGGCTTGTTCACCCTTGGAGCTCTTCTCGCCTATCGCGGATTCTGGTGGCGCTTGCAAAGCCCAATCAGGACAATCGCTCAAACCAGCGATATTCTTCAGCGGGCACGGGCTGCAGCCACACGTATCATGGAGTTACTCGATGAACCGATTTCGATCGAGAATCAAACGGAAGCCGGGAAGATGGAAAGTGTGAACGGGGCGATTGATTTTGAGGAGGTCACCTTTTCATATCTGCCTGGTAAGCCAATTTTGAAACAGGTGGGTTTTTCAATTAAAGCTGATGAATTTGTGGCGGTGGCAGGCGGCAGTGGTTCCGGGAAAAGCACGCTGCTTAACTTGATTCCCCGGTTCTATGATGTCGATTCCGGTTCGGTTGCGATTGATGGCAAGGACGTTCGGGCGGTGACGCTAAACTCGCTGCGCCAGCAGATTGGATATGTTGGGCAGGACCACTATCTCTTCGACGGCACGATTCGGGAGAACCTTCTTTACGGTCTGCCGACCGCCGCTGAAGAAGAGATGTTTACCGCTGCGAGGAAAGCCAATGCACATGATTTTATTCTGTCTCTGCCGAATGGATACGAAACGCAGGTTGGGCAAAACGGGGTTAAGCTCTCGGGCGGTCAACGTCAGCGATTGAGTCTCGCGCGGGCCTTTCTCACAAGACCACGCATTCTCTTGCTCGATGAGCCGACGGCGTCAGTGGAGCCAGAGAGTGAGGCCCTGATTCACGATGCCATTTTGACTCGTAAAACAGAGGAGCAGGGCACGACCATTCTGGTGACCCATCGGATCGATCTCCTTCGCCACGCTCCGCGCATCTTGTTTTTTGATCAAGGGCAATTGGCAGCTGATGGTGTTCATTCGGATTTAGTGGGGAATTGTCCGGCCTACGCCGAGGCCTATCATCGTTGGGAAATTGAAGAGGCAAATTTGGTGCCGGTTTGTGAATGATTTTCACCAGCCCTGACTCTCCGAAAAAAGGCTGGTTTCAGAACCTGATCTCGTCAGGCTTCCGTCTCAGATTCCCATGAAACCTTTTTGCTTCTTTCTTGTTTTTGTTGCTCTGCTGGCATCGCAAAATATCCACGGAACTCCTCTTCCCGTTGAGCCTTTATCCGCCAAGCAGCTGTGGTCATTGCCGGGTAATGAGCAGGGGGCATGTGTTCGGTCGGGTGAGGAAATTATCATGTCGATCAATGTTCCCGCGCTGAGCGAAAAGGAACAGGAGATTGCAAAAGGGTGGCGCGGAATTGTTTCGCTTGGGCTTCACGGAACAATTGGTAACGAGAAGGGGCAGATCGCTCTCGAGGCTTTTGATCCCGCAAGTGGCGAGGTATTTGCAAGTTCAATGGCTGTGGTTTCCGGGAGTGCTCCTGAAGATCCTTGGTCGGTGATTTCTTCGTCAGAGCAGTCGGGAGCGGCAGCACTTCTTGCTTTCGATGGAAAGCCCGACACCTCCTGGCATTCCTGAACTGTATTTACCCGCTCGTTCTTCAATCCCCCAAACGGAATCTCTACCTCACCGGCAAGAGGTAAGACGCTTTCCCATTGGGATTATGTTTTTTATCGAATGCTGAAGAATGCCGGATAAGCTATCCAAAACTCGAGCGTTCCAAATGGCAGAAGAGTCTGATCCCCAACCCACTCAATCTGCGACAGCTCATGAGGTCGGGTTACTAGCAAAAATTTTTCGGGTAATTGTGCCGGTTCTTTTGCTGGCGGCCGGTTGGTTTGCATTTGGACACTGGATCAAACCCGAAGCGAGGGAGAAGCGGCAAGCGGGTTTGCCCCAACTGCCGAAGACCAAAGTTGTTGAGCTGGAGGTTGTTGATTTTGAACCGCAAATCGAAACCAGCGGAGTGGTGCGATCGCACAATGAAATCACGCTGACTTCGCAAGTGGCTGGTCGCATTGTGGCAACCCACCCTCAGTTTGAAGATGGTGCTTATTTTGAGAAGGGCGCGGTTCTCGTGGAACTCGACAAGGCGGATTTTAAAACAGCAGTTGCGAGTGCCAAATCTCAACAAGCCCAGGCGCTCGCGTTGCATGCCCAGGAGGAGACCCGGGCCAAGCAGGCTCGTTTGGATTGGGAAGACCTTGGCTATGAAGAGGAGCCCAGCGATCTTGTCCTGCGTGTTCCTCAGTTGCGGGAGGCGGAAGCCAGAGTCGATGCTGCCACCGCTCAGGTGGAACAGGCCGAGCGAGGTCTTGAGCGTTGCCAGATTCGCGCCCCGTTTGACGGCCGGGTGCGGCAGCGCATGGTCGGGGTCAGCCAGACGATTGGGGCAGGATCGTCGCTTGCTACGATCTTTGCCGTCGACTACGCCGAAGTGCGCCTGCCTATTGGTGCCAGCCAAATGCGCTTTTTGGAATTGCCGGAGGAGGCAAGTGACCCACCGGTAAAAATCATCCTTCGCGATGCTCTCGACGAGGACAACCAAACCGAGTGGGTGGCGTGGATTGTGCGGACCGAAGGAGCCTTGAATGAGGAGTCGCTCGACCTCTTTGCAATTGCGCGTATCGACGATCCCTTTGGTCGCGAATCCGGAGATCCACCCTTACGAATTGGGCAACCGGTTACGGCGAAGGTACCCGGGCGACCTCTGGAAAACGTCGTAGCAGTTCCGCGCGAAGCGGTTCGCCAACTGTCCCAAATTACGGTTGTTGATCGCGATACTCAAACCATCAGTAAGCGAACCGTCGCTCCGCTTTGGCAGAATGATTCTCATCTGATTATCCGGGACGAATCCCTTGGCGATGGAACTTTGTTGGCAACTGCCTTCCTTGTTTACACCCCGGAAGGAGCCAAGGTCGAAATCCTTCCGGACTCTTCTTCGGAAAGCGAACTCCCAGTCGTCACCACCGGCAAGGATTCCCAAACAGAGCAATGATTCGCTGGTTCGCCCATAATGGTATCGCAGCCAATCTTTTAATGTTCGCCATCCTTGCGGCGGGCTTCAATGCGGCTTGGAACAAGGTGCCTCTGGAAGTCGTTCCCGAATCGAGTGCGTGGGAGATCGTCTACATGGAGATGCCTTATCGTGGAGGAACGCCGAAGGACATTGAAGAAAATGTGCTGATTCCGGTGGAGCGTGCGCTGGAGGGCATCAGCGGAATTCGCGAGGTTAATTCCGACGGTATGCCGGGAATGGCGAAGTTCTATTTTAGAGCCAAGGAAGGAGTGGACCTGGACAAGTTGCTCGATGAGATCAAAAGCCGGGTCGATACCATCTCAACCTTCCCCGGCGAAACCGAGCGGGCCAAGATTATCATTCCGGATTCCAGCGGCCGCCTACCGGTTTTGAGCGTGGCGGTCACCGGTGAGCTGGATGAGTCGGCTTTGCTTCAAGCGACCAAGAAAGTGCAAAGGGAGATCCTAGAGTTGGAGGGCGTAAGTCGGGCCGATATTCAGGGCGTGCGCAAGACCGAGATCTCTATCGAAGCGGACATGGAAAAGCTGCGCGCTTACAAGCTGACCTTTCGTGAACTCGCTGAGGCCATCCGCACTTCATCTGTCAATCTGACGGCTGGTACGATCCGGAGCGATAGTGGTCGGCTCGTTGTGAAAGCCAGGGGGCAGGCCTATCAGGCTGCCGATTTTGAGAAGATTCCGATTCGGGCTGCCAACGGTTCCGACGTCATGTTGGGTGAGGTCGCAAAGGTGAATGATGGATTTGAGGAAGATCAAAAAATCGTCGAGTTCAATGGGCGTTCCGCGATGTTCATTCAGGTTCGGCGAGCACGGGGCGAGGATGCCATTGAGATCTCTGATCGCGTCAAAGAATACGTTGCTACCCGCTCGCCCGAAGGCACCCATCTTTATACGTGGAACGATAGCTCGCTGTCGATCCGCGGACGCCTCGGAACTTTGACCAGTTCCTTGCTCCAAGGCTGCGTTTTGGTGTTTTTGATTCTTGGTTTGTTCCTGCGTCCCCAGGTTGCGCTATGGGTCGTGCTTGGGATTCCAATCAGCTTTGCGGGCGGGGTCCTGATCATGTCGATGGATCTGCCCTTCTTTGAAATCTATCCCGTCACGGGTAATGTGATGAGTCTTTTTGGATTCATCATTGTGCTCGGAGTGGTGGTCGATGATGCCATTGTGACCGGGGAGAATGTTTACTCGAAGTTGCGAACCGGAATGGATCCGCTGGAAGCATCCATACTCGGAACCAAAGAAGTTGCGGTCCCGGTGACTTTCGGAATTCTAACCACAATCGCGGCCTTTGTTCCCTTGTCGCATGTCAGCGGTGGGTGGGGAGACTTTGCCAAACAAATCCCGCCGGTCGTTATTCCCGTGCTCTTGTTTTCCTTGGTTGAATCGAAACTCATTCTTCCGGCTCACCTGAAACACGTTCGGCCAAGGGGGAATAAAATTGGTGTTTTCGGTCGTTTTCAAAAGAAGTTTGCCGACGGGATGGAGTGGTTTGTCGACCATGTTTATACCCCGGTTTTGAAAATTGCGGTGCGTTACCGCCTCTCGGTGTTGGCTCTCTTTGTCGCTCTGGCTCTGGCGATGACTGGCTATTGGGCGGGCGGTCGGATGGGGTTCGCCTCGTTTCCTTCGGTGGAGAATTTGCGAATCTCAGCCGATCTGAATTTGCCGAACGATCTGCCGATTGAGCGTACGCACGCCTACGTCGAGCGGATCACAGCCGCCACCGAGGTCTTAAAAAAGGAATACACGGATCCGGGCACCGGAGAGTCATTAATCCGCAACGTGGCCCGAGTGACCGGGTCTTCTGAATTCGAAGGTCGTGCCGACTCCTCACGTGGTAAGGTCGTCGTGGAAGTGATGCCTCCGAGCGAACGTTCGGAACCCGGGCCGACCAATGCCAAGATCGCGAAGCGTTGGGCGGAATTGGTGGGAGAGATTGAAGAAGCGGATTCGTTTTACATTCACGCCGAGATCACGGGCAAAGGACGTCGCGAACAGGATCGGGAAAACGTGGTGAGTGGCGAGCCCATGGAACTTGAACTTCGGGGTCCTAATTCGGAGGCGAAAAACCAGGTCGCCGAGGAGATCAAAAAACTGATGCGTGGGTATGACGGTATCAGTGGTTCGTGGGCGCAGATTAATCGCGGACAAGACGAAATTGAATTTACCCTAAAGCCCCGGGCCACCGAGCTCGGAAT
This sequence comes from Akkermansiaceae bacterium, assembly GCA_965657795.1. Lineage (GTDB taxonomy): Bacteria > Verrucomicrobiota > Verrucomicrobiia > Verrucomicrobiales > Akkermansiaceae > SW10. The sequence goes on along the minus strand of CBFHQJ010000029.1, from coordinate 33,967 downwards.
CACGCAGGGACTGCTTGCCCAACAAGTGCGACAGGCCTTTTATGGTGAGGAGGCCCAGCGAATCATCCGCGATAGCGAGGAGATCCGCATCATGCTTCGGCTGCCCAAAGACGATCGACGTTCGCTCCACACTTTATCGAGGTTGAAGATTCGTTCTCCAAGAGGCGCGGAGGTTCCCTTGAATACCATCGCGGACTTTAAATTCACCAAGGCGCCGACTTTCGTGGAGAGAAACGATGGCGCCGAAGTTGTTCGAATCGGGGGGATGCCACAGGATGATGGGGTCGACATCATCGGGATCGCGGCGGAGCTGGAACCCGAGATTCGTAAGCTCACTGACAAGGTGGATGGGCTCTCTTTTCTTTGGACCGGGTATGTGGCCGAACACGAGGAATCCGTTAAGAAAACCTGGCTCAATGCCGCCTTCTTGCTCTTCGCGCTTTACGCTTTATTGGCGATTCCATTCCGTTCGGTGCTGCAACCCATCTATGTTTTACTGGCAGTTCCTTTCGGTGTAATCGGTGCTTTGCTCGGGCATTTGATTATGGATATCACGCCCAATTTCCTCTCCGTCTTTGGAATGCTGGCCCTTGCCGGAGTGGTCGTAAATGATTCGCTTGTCATGGTTGATTTTGTGAATCGGAAGCGTCGGGACGGCATGCCTCTGGTCGATGCAGCCCTTGCCGCCGGAGCGCGACGATTCCGCCCGATCATTCTGACTTCTCTGACCACCTTCGCAGGCCTTGTGCCTCTCTTGATGGATCAATCATTACAAGCCCAGTTTCTCATTCCGATGGCAGTGTCACTCGGGTTCGGTATTCTTTTTGCGACAGGAATCACGCTATTTTTGATCCCTTGCGCTCTCCTTGTCGCCGATGATATCGGCCGACCGTTGAAACGCCTGTTTGGCTTTCGTTCCGACCCGTCTTGAGGAAAAGTTGATTTAACTTCCTCCTGCCAAACGACGATCGCCCACCATTTTGATGGAATAATTTGGTTGGCGGCGCCAATCTCTTCCTTAGCTCAAGGGAATTTCGTTTTGATAAACTTGTTCAGCCGTTTGACGTTTACGTATCAGGGCGAATTCCCCGTTTTCACGGAGGAGGACTTCCGGGACCTCGGGGAACGAGTTGTAGTTTTTGGCGGGCATGGAGGAGCAGTAAGCACCGGCGCCATCGATCGTGAATAAATCTCCGATTTCGGCTTTGGTGAACTCCCTTTCTTTAAGTAGTCCGGGATCACTCGGGTCCGGAGTCAGCAGGTCTCCCGACTCGCAACAGTGGCCGACTACGATCACGGATTCCGTTTCGCTTCGGTCGCTCTCCAGAGGGATCACGGTCATGGGGTGCTGGGCTGCGTAAAGGGTGGGGCGGAGGATATCAGTCATGCCGGTATCCAATTTTAGGAAAACGTGACCTTCGTTTCCGGTGCTCGTCTTGTCTTGCACGGAAGCAAGCAAACATCCTGCGTTGGCGACGAGGTAGGTGCCCGGTTCAATTTCCAGGTGAAGTTCGCGTCCGGTTTCAGCAGCGAAGGCTTCGAAAGCCTCTTTTACCGGTTGGCCGATCACTTGAAGATTGGTTGAAATTTCATCGGGCATACGGCCAACCTTGAATCCTCCACCGAGGTTTACGTTGGTCACGTCTGGAAAGCGCCGAACCTGGTTTAGGGTCAACTCCGCTGCTTTCACCCATACCGAGGGGTCGCTCCCGGAACCAATGTGAGAGTGGATCCGAACGACCCGGAGCGAATATTTGGTAATGATAGCTTCCGCCTGATCGAGCAGCTCATGCCAAATCCCGAAACTGGAAGAAGGTCCTCCAACGTTTGTTTTTTTTGTGCCGCCGGATCCCACTCCCGGGTTCACTCGCAAACCAATTTGACCTCCCGGGAAGGCTTTTCCGAAAGCCTCCAGCTGGCTGAGCGAGCACGCGTTTACCGCGATCCCCATGTTGACGAGCTCCACGATGTCGGCGGGGAATTCCTGGGAACTCAGGCTGATGTGTCCGGCGGGGACTCCTGCCCGGACAGCCCGATGGATCTCAAAGCCGCTGCTGGCGTCGAACTGCAAGCCCCAGTCATGGAAGAGCGTCAGCAATGCGGCTGTCGGGCACGCCTTCATGGCATAACGGGCGGTGAGTCCGAACGCTGCTGGAAATGCGAGGACATCCCGCGCGGCTTTATTCAGCGCGGCCTCTTCATAGATGTAGACTGGAGTTTGAAACTCGTGAGCAATTTGGCGACATTGATCGGATGTTAAGAAACGTGGTTCGGACATAAGGCGTGGAGGTCTTAAAAGCTGGCTGCTGGGAATTTGATTTTGGTGGAATGGAAAGTCCGCCGCGCCTTTCTTAATCCGAGACCGCGAGAAGTCGAGTCGCCTTGCTAAGATCTTTTTCGCGATAGGGTCATAAAATTAGATCGGGAGTTAGGTGGAGTATGGCTGTGGAATGAGAAGCGATGTCGAGCTGGAGCTGTTTTCAGGGGGGCTTAGACAGCGGTGTTAATTTTGCTCGATCCGAAAGAATTGCTTCGGCATGTCAGCAGGAAAATCCACATGGAAAGCCTCGCCGTTTGCTGTTGGGATCTGCGTGATGGGATTCCACTCAACGAGGTCGGTGCTTTGGTGAAGCGTCCATCGGGTGCCACCGACCAGCCAAGATACGCGGACGCTGTTCGCGACTTTAGCAATGGTGAGAGTGGGCACGATTGGCACGAATTCGATAATTAGCTCCGGGCGGTCTTCCAGAGTCGCTGCTTCAGAGGAGTGAAAACGGATTTCATCGCTATCCTCAGCCGCTGTGATCAGGAACAAGCCAGCATTGGAGCTGGTCGTCCAGTCGTTAATCAGTGTGCCGATCTCCGCAGGGTCGAGATCGAGATCGAAATAGCCGTTGGTGGTGCTGCCGATCGCCAGGCTGGCGAGAGGAGTTCCGAGGTAATCCACGTCGGGAGTACCAGCGCCGGGCGACCCGGCCCATTCTTGAGAGTCTTCGATCCGATAGTTGAAAGTGGTCTCTCCAATGTCTGGCGGGTCACCGATTCCGGCGCCAGTTTGGGTGCCTTCGGCCCAACCGGCGTTGGCATCGGCCAGTCGGTGCACTCTCAGAATTCCGTCCTTGTCGCCGGTGACATCAGAAACTTTCAGGCGCAGTGTCACGCGGCAGATTTTTTCATACTCGCCCGCGAGTGAACTCAAATCATAGCGGATTAGCGAGCGTCTTGGCCAAAAACCATTGGCAGCCGAGGCTTCACCGACAAAAAATTCGGCACGTGCACCATAGTTCTGGTTGCGCTGTCCGGCAGCGTCGTTGTTCTGCAAGATCATCGTGTCCTCCGCACCCTCGTAGATGTTGGTATTGCTAAATGGATCTACCGCGCCATTGCGAAAACTCACGGAATCTTTTGGCTGGGCAAAATTTGGAGCGAGGCCAATCGATATGGTATCTCCGGTTGTTCCGTGTGTCCAAAGGAGAACGGGGCCGCAGTCCAGGTTTTGCCCAAAGGCGGTTGCGATGTCCAATCCCTCAAACCTCAAAGTGCTATTTGGCGTGATTTCTCCGGGTCCGTTACCCAAGCGGGTCGCCCAATAAAGATCACCATTCGAGAACATGAAGGTATCACCTGAATAGGACGTGGCGTTCCCCCGGATACCAAGGTTTGTTACCTGAAATCGCCCCGGATCCCAAGTCCTGATACCATCTTTTGGCACCACCGGTGGAGGTGTTCACCATGACCTGATTTGAATTGGCTCCGATCAGCCCATATGTGGCGTTGGGATTATAGGCACTTCCCTGAGCTGGTGCGACTCTTAGAGACCCTCCATCAGTTTTCACTAGAAGATCTCCATCTGATTCTGAGACGAGCCAAGTGACACCCGCGTGAGCTTGTTGGGCGAGTCCGATGCATGCGACGGAAGCTGCAGCTACGATGGCTGTTAAGGTGCTCCCTTTCCTGGTTTCGTATGATGATAATTTCATGCTCTTGAATTGTTGCTCTTCAATTGCCCTCAAACAATTTTTGAAACTGTTTTGATTGCAATGAACTCTACGCAAAGCGGCGTGCAGAAGCTCCGCATCTGCCGGGGTATTCATACGCATTTTAGGCGCACAGAGCCCGTGGCTGAACCAGCGATACAAAAGGGTTTTTGTATGAAGTCCGCAAAGTGAAAATCGCGATGATTCTCGTCCCTCCGATTTAATTCAAAAGGCGGGGGGAACTCTCCCAATGAAGCAAAACTCTAACAGTTTTTTCTAGACGAAAGTTTTCTAGTCTGCTATCCGCCAGTGAATGGTTAAATCGGCTAAATTCATAATGTGGGCATCAGCTTTGGGAGGCTTGTTGTCATCCTGCCACACCCCGACCGCACCCTCTAATTTACCCTCGTACTCGGCGCCGAGTGCGGCTATCGACAACGATAATTGGAGCGCGACGACGAACCAAGCCGTGTGGAAAGAAAATAACGATGCCATCAATCGTGAAATCACCAGGCGAATGATCACGGGACGTGCAGGTGATGGCTGGTAGAGGTTTGTCTTAGAGGTCTTCGAAGGTGATGTCATTTGCCTACTTGAACCCGAAGGTAGCCACTCGTTGGATCGGGATCATCTCCGTAGAGAAAGGCGGTGATGGATTCAGTTTCATTTCCGTTGTCGACAGGAGTGGAGGAAGAAATCCCGGCACCGTTTTCCAATTCGAAGTCAACGAAACCTTCGGTTGGTCTTGATTGAAAAAAAATCAACCGTTTTGTCCCCCAAAACCGTGGGACATGTCGATGATGAGATCCTGTCCCGCAGTCCCGTGCCGGGACTGCGCATCCCAAACTCGATTTCACCTTGAATCCCTTGGGGAAAGGATCAGCTTTTCTGGAAGCCATGCAAAAGAAGCCTCGAATCATCTCCGGTATGACCTGGATAATTACCCTTGTCTGTTTGTTGGTGTTTTTGGGAGGCAAGTCGACCGCTGCCCAAGATATCCCTGATCTCAAGGCCTTTCCCGGCGCTGAAGGCTGGGGGGCGGCCAGCAAAGGTGGGCGGGGTGGCAGGGTGATTAAGGTGACCTCTCTTAAAGCCTCGGGTCCGGGGAGTCTCGCGGAAGCCTGTGCTGCGGATGGTCCACGCATCGTTGTTTTTGAAGTGAGTGGCGTCATCCGCGGAAACATCAAGATCACGAAGCCCTTTATTACGATTGCGGGCCAGACTGCGCCGGGCGCTGGCATCACAATCGAGGGTGTCATCTCGAGTTATGATTACGGGGTTCACGACATCATCATCCGGCATCTCCGCGTTCGGCCCCGTCGCGACATCGGTAGTGGCGGCGATTGTATTCAGCTCGGTGGTCTCGGTCCCAGGAAGTCGGGGACTTACAACATCATCCTCGACCATTTATCACTGAGCTGGGGCAACGACGAAATGATTGATCTTTATCACGCTCATGATGTGACCGTGCAATGGTGCACGATTGAGGAATCCGATGACAAGGGACACAGTAAGGGAGCGCATAACTTTGGTTTCATTTCAGCCGCGGAAGACAATGGAGCGGTCTCGGTGCACCACAACCTCTGGGCACATCATGCACGTCGTGTTCCCTGTATGGCACCCTATCGCAAGAACGCCGCGAGCGAGTTCGCCAACAACCTGATTTACAATTGTCGTGGCGGCTACGTGGATGACGGTCACGGGGTTCGGGCTAAAAGTCCGGTCAACCTTTATCGGACTTACTATCGTCGCGGGCCGCAAACGCAGGATCGAATTTATCCATTCGCGCTGTCGCCGCAGATGAGCTACTACGTCCGGGAAAATTACTTCGAGGGTTGGGGCTATCAAGGCCATCCCCGACATTGGAAGTGGGGCGGCTCTGAAGGCGCGCCGCGGTGGGTTCAGTTTAACAATAACGGTCTCGAGTTGGATGCCCCGGCCGAGACGCCAAAAATCAAGCTGGTTGATGCGAAAGAAGCTTTCGATCTGGTGCTCGCGAGGGCGGGTTGTTGGCCCCGAGACCGGGTTACCACCAGAACTGTTGGCGAAGTCAAAAGCAAAACCGGGAGGTGGGGGCGCAACGCCTCGCTCAAGCCCGCCGACGATTGGTTCCTCAAGGGACTTACACCCGTCAAGGTCGCCATCGACTCCGACAGCGACGGACTGCCGGATTCGTGGGAGAAGTCACATAAGCTGAATCCTAACAATCCCGACGACGCCACTAAAATAGTTGCGGCAGGAGAATCGTTGAACGACCGGCACTTGGGATATTCTCACATCGAGTTCTACCTTAATGAACTTGCAGACAAAATTGTCCCCCGGCAGGAACAGCGCCCGGGTGGTCGATGATTTTTGAAGGGTGGTTTTCGGTATCGAGACTACTTAAAGTATAAATATCTCGGGTTTTGGGGCCAGCAGGTGCATTCGGACCGGAGCAGAGAGGGGCTATTCTCGCCGCTACACTATATCGACCAGCTGACGAAAAAAGACATCCCAGTGAGCATTGATGAAAAGAGTCGCTGGAGGGACAAGTTGTTTGGCGGAGTTTGTAAAGTAAGAGGATTCAGCTCTACAACAACATAGGAGAATAGCCTGGAATTATTCGAGATGGGATGGGGGGCTACAAATACGAGTGGATGCACCAACTCCTCGACTACACGCACCTGTGGTCGAACTGTATTCCACGCACTAGAAGGCAGAAAAACCGGATGACAGGGGGAGTGTTCGCAGCATGGACCAGTTACCAACCATCAGCAAACTAACAAAGTAATGGCCAGAAGAAGGAGACCCTCTTATTCACTTTTCTTCTCTTTATTCTCCGGAATGATGAAGGCCGCTTTCTTTAGATCCTTTTTAATTTTGAGATAAATGCGGTGTCCGTTGGCCGAGTGCGTCGGAAATCCACAGGCAAAGGAAAAGTCACCGGCTTCATCGGGAGTAAACTCAAACTTTTCGATCTTATTGGTGGTTCCAAGCGTGTTGGGCTTGGGTGTTGCCGCGCCATCGAAGTAAGGATCAGCGCCCAAGTTAATCTTGGTCTCGGCAACATCCTCCTCAACAACCATCACGCTATGGGGGACCGCACTATTGTTACAAAACGTGACCTTCACTTTCCAACCCAGTGGAATTTCATAGCCGCCTTCACTTTTGAAAACGCCATTAAAATTCATCCCGTAGTTGGACTTGTCAAAGGTCGCAATAATGAAAACTTCGGCAACCTTCTTCGCTGCATCCTGCCTGAGGAAGACCGGATTCTTAATCTCACCCTTCGGCAACACCGTGCAACAACGCCCTCCCGGCTTTGGAGCTTCTTCTTTCCCTTTTGTATCCGCGGCAGGCGGTTCTGCAAGTGCGGAGGAAAGAGGAACAAGAGCAAGTAGAGAAAGAAGAGTTTTGGTAGATTTCATCGTTTGAGAGGTCTTGGGAGTTTAAAACAAAAACCACGCCTCCATTCATGGTAGAAGACGTGGTTGAAGTGTGAAGACTACGGCTTACTTATCAAGTGGGATCGTCTCGGCACCACCGGGAACCTTATCGGCCTCAACAAGCATCCAGAGTGCTCCACGCGCATTATCCGCTGGCTTTACCGGACCACCATAGTTCGCGTGAGCGGTGGTCATGTAAATGGTCCCGTCTTCTCCTGCTCCCGAGCCGGAGGGCATGAGAGCCGTGTTTAGAAGTTCTTCCATGGCCCATTTTCCGTCCTCCTGATGTTGCATTCCCCAAATTTTTCCGGAACCCCAGTCTCCGACAAAATAGGTGCCATCAAGTGAAGGATACTTTTTTCCTCGATAGACCCCGAGGCCGGTGACGCATATCCCCTCGCCGGCATGAGTGTATTCTCCTATCGGCAGCACCCCGACTTGAGGGGCATTCTTAAGACTCGCCGGAAAGGGCTGGGTCCCGCACATGAATTTCCAACCGTAGTTTTCACCTCCCGGTGAACCGGCGGGTTGAAAATTGATCTCCTCCCAATGATTTTGGCCCACATCTGCGATGTAAAGGTCGCCCGTCTTACCGTCAAAGTGCATCTTCCAAGGATTACGAATTCCATATGCCCAAATTTCAGGACGCGCATTCGGGTGAATTTTCGCGAAAGCTTCCTCACTTACTCCAAAAAGAACCATCAAGGTCTTAGGGGTCACAAAAGGATTATCTTTGGGAATGCCATAGGCACGATCGGGAGTCGAAGTGTCGACATCAATTCGCAGGACTTTTGCCAGCAAGGTGCTGAGATCCTGGCCAGCGCCCAGAACATCGCCTTCCCAACCTCCATCACCGGATCCTATGTAAAGATAACCGTCCGGACCGAATACCAATTCTCCTCCGTTGTGGTTCGCGTAGGGTTGATCGATCTGCATGATCACCCGTGCTGTTTTCGGATCGGCCTTGTCCGGATTATTTTTATTCACCTGATATTCCACGATGAAGGAATCGCCGTTAAACCACATGTCGGAATAATGGACATAGAACTTCCCATTCTCTTTAAACTTCGGGTGAAATTCGATATCGTAAAGGCCCTGTTCCAAAAATGAACTTACGGTTGTATCGGAAATATCAAGGAAGGGGCGCTTCAAGATTTTGCCGTCCTTGAGAACACGGACCACACCATGCCGCTCGCAGATAAACATCCGTCCCGATCCGTCATTCGCCGACGCCACGTTAATGGGATCAATCAGATCACCAGCTACTTTTACCATGGCGATCTTGACAGGCTTGGGCAATTTGCTCTTTCCGGGTTGGGCCACGTCCTCGGTTTTTGAGGGGATTTTGGTAGCGCTATTCTGCGCAATGACCGGAGAGACTATCATGGCCGCGCCCATGGCGGCTGCACTGGCGAGTTGAATACTTGTTTTTTTCATAGTTCGATTGATTGGTTGAAAATTAGAGATGATATTTGGAGTCAACTGGTTTCATAATGATATTTGCAAAGAAACCAATCACAAGAAGGCCGGCCATTGTATACATGGTGGTGTTGTAGAGGCTTGGCGTGGGGTCAATTGTTCCCTCGGGAGCAATTTCCATGAGTTTTTGAACGGTTACCGTTTTTGCCGCCACCAACTCGTCCAACTTGCCGATGGGAGCTCCAAATTTTTCGGCGAATTTTTCGGCGCTTACTTTGGAAGCGAGATCGGAAATCGCTGTTGATATGGAAGCTTCCCTTAGTTTTGAGATCGCCAGAGGTCCCAGGACGCCGGCGGTGCTCCAGGCTGTCAGAAGCCTTCCGTGAATCGCGCCCACAAACCTCGAACCAAACAGATCAGCGAGGTAGGCTGGAACGGTTGCGAAGCCCCCCCCATACATGGTGAAAATGATCATGGTTGCAGCGTAAAAGGTAATAAACGAGGTCGACATCGTGCTCGCACCCGCGTTGGCCGCAGCCCAAGGGATGGATAGATAAAGACAACATCCAAGCACAAAGAAGATTGTGTAAGTGACCTTTCGTCCAATCCAGTCCGATATACTGGCCCAGAAAAACCGACCTACCATATTGAAAACCGAGATCATCAAAACATAATTTGCAAAAAAGAAGCCTTCTTTCGCCTCTTGCGACAATTGCGTCCCGAAGATCTCTCCGATCATTGTTTTGGCCACTCCGATCACCCCAATTCCCGCCGTGACATTCATACATAGGACGATCCAGAGAAGAATGAATTGCGGAGTCTTCATCGCGGACGAAATACCGACATTGTTACGGGAAATCATCGATTTGCGCGATGCCCCCTCGCTAGGACTCCACCCCTCTGGTTTCCAGTCCTCGGCAGGAACCCGGTAGGCGAAGGCCGCGACCAACATCACAACGAGATACAAAAGTCCAAGCACCAGGAAGGTCATCGCTGCTCCAGTATCACCCGTGCCCACAACGTAAACTCCCGCATCTGCCTTTTCCCAAAAAGCAGAGACATCACCGCCCGAGGCCACAATCACCTCTTGCTTGCCGGCTGCCGATTCCACATAGCGCACGCCGTTTTCGGTGACCATCGCGATCTCTTCAGCGGTCCCGAGGTATTCCGGGGCTTCATCAAATTGATCCAAAAGCCAACGCTTCAAGGGAGCACCGATCATGGCACCGCCCCCAAAGCCCATGATAGCCAAACCGGTAGCGAGACCCCGACGATCTGGAAACCATCGGATCAAGGTGCTCACCGGAGAGACGTATCCCAACCCCAACCCGCACCCACCCAGCACCCCATATCCCAGATAAAGCAGGGGAAGACTGTGGAACTTGATCCCTAGAAAACCAACCAGAAAGCCCCCGCCCCAGAGCAAGGCCGCAACCACCCCGACGCACCGTGGACCCACTTTCTCCAACCATCTGCCGGCCACAGCAGCAGCCAAACCCAGAAAGACAATCGCGATACTAAAGATCCAAACGATATGGCCAAATTGCCAATCTCCTGCGGCCTGGCCTACTACTCCCAATTCCTTTGAGAGAGGCGCATTGAAAACGCTCCATGCGTAAACCGATCCGATGCAGAGATGAATTGCAATCGAAGCGGGCGGCACTAACCAGCGGTTGAAACCGGGTTTCGCCACGATCGATTCTTTCAGAAGGAATTTTGGAATGGTCATAATCCTAAGTAACCAGGATGAATAATCGCTGGATTTTCAAGACTGACGAAATCAGGAATTCAATACAAGGAGGATAGTTCATGACTTTGATAAATCTGATTCACAGGAAAGGAGCGCTCTCCGAAAAAGATGTCCTCCCTTTAATTTTCGCAAACTCTTCCGGCATTTTCATTCCCAGACTCCGGTGAGGTCGAAGCTCGCTATATTTCGTCGGGTGCGTGTCCCTTTTTTCTACTCATTTTCTCACTCAACATGGGCCATTTTCTCTGGTGGCGGCCAATCATCGAGGTGGACGGTTTCTTGCGGGAAATCGTTTGCCAGATTCGATCAGGTTTCTCAGAAAGTAGTGATGAAATTTTTAGTCAGGATTCTGATCCTTCCGGCAATTTTACTGATCAACTCCTGCCCTCCGCACCGTGAATCCATTGGGATGCCTATCAAGGACGCACAGGCGCTGGCCCTTAACTGTTCGAATTGCGGCATCAAAATCGATGGTTTCGAACCGTGAGAACACGAGATTATCGACCAAGATTTTATTGCTTTCAGCTTCCTTTAAGATCTTCCCCGCGCGCACCCAAGGGTTGTCTTTTGAGTTCGGGTTTCCGGGGATTTCAATGCCCTTTTCTTCCGCTAGATTTGCGAGGAACATCGTCGTGTTTGATTTCCCCGCTATTTGCAAAGATCCTTTCAACCGGCACCTTCTTCAGGTCTTAGGTGAAGTGGCTTTCCAGGTGTTTCACGTCGTCTTGCCTCAGGAGCTGAGCGAGAGGAATGGGGTGTTAAGCGAGAACGCCTTTGATGACGTGGCCGTGGACGTTTGTGAGGCGACGTTCGAGGCCGTTGTGGTAATAGGTGAGGCGTTCGTGGTCGAGGCCGAGGAGGTGGAGGATGGTGGCGTTGAAGTCGTAGACGGAGACGGGGTCTTTTTCGGCTTTGGCGCCAAAGTTGTCCGAGGTGCCGTGGCTGTGGCCTTTTTTGACGCCGGCTCCGGCGAGGAAACAGGTGAAGGCGTCGGGGTTGTGGTCGCGGCCGGTGCCGTTGCCTTGTAAAAATGGCATGCGGCCGAACTCGGTAGCCCAGACGATGAGGGTGTCGTCGAGCATGCCACGTTGTTTGAGGTCGGCGATGAGGGCTCCGGTGGGTTGGTCCATGATCTCGGCTTGCATGGCGTGGGTGTCTTTGATGTTGGAGTGGGAGTCCCAGTTGGTGATGCCGTTCCCGCCGGCGGGGTCCGAGCCGTTGAAGAGTTGGACGACGCGGACGCCTTTTTCGAGGAGTCGTCGGGCGAGGATGCAGTTTTTGGCGTATTCCTTTTTGAGGCCCGATCCGGTGTCGGTGCCGTATTGTTTGTGGATGGAGGCGGGCTCGTTTTTGAGGTCCATCATGTCGGGAACGGAGATCTGCATTTTGCCGGCGAGTTCGTAGCTGGCGATGCGGGCCGCGAGGTCGGCGTCGCCGGGGAATTTTTCGAGATGGTTTCCGTTGAGGCGTTTGAGGACTTCGGCGGTGAGCTTGTCGTCAGTGGCGGAGTAGCCGTTGGGTCGGCGAAGGTTGGCGGGGGGATTTTTTGCGTTGAAGTCGGTGCCCTGGAAGGAGGCGGGGAGGAAACCGTTGCCGAAGTTGTTTTTTCCGGAGCGGGCCATGCCGCGGGGGTCGTTGATGGCGACGAAGGCGGGTAGGTCTTCGTTGTTTGATCCGAGGGCGTAGGTGGCCCAAGCTCCGAAGGAGGGGAAACCTTCCATGGTGAAGCCGGTGTTCATGAAGTTTTCGCCCTGGGGGTGGGCGGAGGTCTGGGTGTGGAGGGAGTGGATGAAGGAGAATTCATCGGCATGGGAGCCGAGATGGGGGAGGAGATCTGAGATCATTTTGCCGGACTCGCCGCGCGGTTTGAAATCCCAGAAGGGCTTGGCAATGTTGCCGGTGGGACCTTCGAAGGTGACGGCGGGAATGCCGGGGGGCTTTTGGCCGTGGTATTTGTAGAGGTCGGGTTTGTAGTCGAAGGTGTCGACGTGGGAGACGGCGCCGGGGCAGTAGATGACGAGGACGCGTTTGGCCTTTGATTCAAAGTGGGAGGGACGGGCGAGGTAGGGCGAGTCAGGGTCAATCTCCGGTCGGATGGGAGTCTTGCCGGTGAAGTTGGTAGGGTCGTTGTCTTTTGCCAGGAGGTTGGCGAGGCCGAGACCGCCAAGGGAAAAGGCGGTGTTGGACATGAAGTTGCGTCGGCTGAGGAGATTGCGGCCGAAGAGGGAGAGGTTGGTGGAGTTCATGGTAGATGGATGAATCTCGCGCAGAGACGCAGAGACGCGGACGCGCAGAGAGGGTGTGGTTTATGGGTTGAGGGATGGTGGGTTTTTGTCTTCTGGGAGGTTGTTAACGAGGCGAGTGATGCCTTCTTTGAGGTAGGGGGCATCAAAGTTAATTAGGAGGCCGAGAGGGAGTTTGGTGATTTTAAGGTAGGTGAGGACTTGTTTGGAGTGGGCGGGTTCAAGGCGCTCGATGGATTTGAGCTCGACCAAGACTTGACCGTTGATGATGAGATCGGCTCGGAAAGATTCGTCGATGATGTGACCGTCCCAATTGACAGGGCTGGGGACTTCTTTTTCGACAGTGAGTCCAGTCTTGCGGAGTTCGGACATGAGAATTCCTTGGTTGACTGATTCCAACAGGCCGGGCCCCAAGGATTTGTGAATCTTCATCGAACAGTCGATGATTGCTCCGCTGATTTCATTGATATTCATAGTCTCTGCGCCTCCGCGTGAGGTTTTTTCTAAGGAAGGAAGGCGAATTCGTTGGAGTTAATGAGGGAGCGGGCGAGGATGTTGAGGGGGATTGTCTGGACGGCTGTTTGTTCCTCGGGGGTGGGGCTTCTTTTTAGGATGAGTTGGAAGGTGCGGGTGATGGGATCGTTGGGAGATTCTTGATGGGCGCGTTCGGCGATGAGTTTTGATTGTTCAACGACGAAGGGGGAATTGAGGAGATTGAGGGCCTGGAGAGGGGTGGTGGAGACAGGGCGTTTGGCGCGGACCTGGCCGCAGTCAGGGAAGTCGAAGGCGGTGAAGATTTGGTCGTCGACGCGTCTCATTCTCTCTTGGTAGATCATGCGGCGCCAGGTGTCGGGGCCGTGGTTGTCGGTGACCTCCCACTGGGCGTAGGTTTTTTTGACGTTGTGGATGCGGAAGCTGCGACCTCCGATTTTTGGGTCTAGCTTGCCGGAGGCCTGGAGGATGCCGTCGCGGATGACTTCGGCTTCGACACGGCGGGGGGGGAAGCGCCAGAGGAGCTGGGTAGAGGCGTCTTTTTGGATGGCGGCGCTGTGGGGAGTGGAGGAGCGGCGAAAGGCGTCGGTGAGCATGATTTGTTTGATCATGGTTTTGGTGGACCATTTTTGGTCGATGAATTCGGAGGCGAGCCAGTCGAGCAGTTCAGGGTGGCTTGGTTTGGCCCCGGCGATGCCGAAGTCGGCGGTAGTGGGGACGATGCCGACGCCGAAGAGGTGGTGCCAGATACGGTTGACCATAACGCGGGCAGTGAGGGGGTGTTTGGGGTTGGTGAGCCAATCCGAAAATATTTTCCGACGTAGGGGATCTTTCGTACTAGAGTCGAGTCCGAGGTCCCCGTTCATGATGGCGAATCCGGCTGGTGGGACTTCGTCTCGTGGGTTTTCAGGGCTGCCTCGGTGGAGGACTTTGGTGGGGCCGGGTTGGGAGAAGCGACCGATGAAGGAGTGTTGCGGGCCTTCTTCGGCGAGGGTGCGGATGTGTTGGTGAAGGCGGTGGGAGGCGGCTTTGAGTTCGGGCTTTTGTTGGAGGGTTTTGCGGATCTGGTGGGTGCCGCCGAGATGTTTCCAGGTGCCGTCGTCCTGAAGGGCGAGGATGCGGAGGGCGGGAAAGTTGCCGCCGGGCATCTTGGAGAGGTAGTCGGTTTCGAGGTAGTATTCGCGGTTGGTGGAGAAGCGAAAGCGGTTGACAGCGGTTGGCTCGGGGAAGGAGATTTCGACCCAAGGTTTTTCCTTGGAGTCTTTGGCAGCAAAGGATTTCCAGACCATGGTGCCGTATTCACCGTCGTTGGCTTTTTTAACGGTGGAGCCTTTTTGGAGCATCTCGGGTGACTCGGAAAGAGTGGCTTTGCGGGCGAGGTTTTTGCGGAAGTCTGCGGGGCCGAAGACTTCGAGTTCGTCGATGAAGATTTTGTTGTTCAGGAATTCGACGCGGAGTTTTGTGGTAGTGGTTTTGGTGAAGGCGAGGTCGGAATGCGCGCCCCAGTTTTCTTCCCAGGTGCCGAGAGATTCGCGAAGAATTTTTCGCTCGGCATCGAGTTGGGGGTGGATTTCGGCAGCCCGTTTTTTGCGCGGGTGGTCTGGTTTGAGTTCAGGGATGCGGCCTCCGAATTCAACCCCCTGGAAAACTGCGGTGAGGGAGTAGTAGTCTTGAATGGAGATGGGATCGAATTTGTGATTGTGGCAGCGGGCGCAGCCGACGGTGATGCCCATCATGGAGGCGCCGATGGTTTGCATGACTTCGTCCATGCGGTCGGCGCGGGCCTGCCGGATGGCGGTGGGTTGGCGGCCGACGGTGGCGGCGGGGACGTGGGGGCCGGCGACGAGGAAGCCTGTGGCTTCACCGACGCCGAGTTGGTCGCCGGCGAGTTGTTCGGTGATGAATTGGTTGTAAGGGGTGTCGTTGTTAAAGGCGCCGATGACGTAGTCGCGGTAGGTCCAGGCGTTCTTGCGGTAGAGGTTGGATTCGGATCCGTTAGTTTCGGCCCAGCGGATGACATCGAGCCAGTGCTGCGCCCAGCGTTCGCCGAAGTGGGGGGAGGCGAGTTGGGAGTCGAGGAGGGTGGTGTAGGCGGCTTCGGGGTTAGCGGAGTAGGCGGTTATAAATTTTTGGACTTCTTCGGGAGTGGGGGGGAGGCCGGTGAGGGTGATGTGGACGCGCTGGATGAGGGAGCGTGCGTCGGCGGTTTTGTTGGGGGTGAGGCCGGATTTTTCGAGCTTATGATTGAGGAAGGCGTCGATGGGGGAAGGGGAACGTTCAACTTTGAAGTTGGTTGAAGGAGGGACTTGGGGGCGTTTTTTGGGTTGGAAGGACCAGTGGTCGGTTCTCAGTTCGAGTTTTTTGTCCATCTGGCCGGGCCAGTCGGCTCCTTCGGCGATCCAGGTGGTGAGAGTTGCGATTTGGGCTTTACTGAGCGGGTCGCCTTTTGGGGGCATGGCGATTTCGTGATTGGGATCGGAGATGACTTCGATGAGGAAACTCTTTTCGGGTTTGCCGGGGGCGATGGTGGGGAGACCGGAGTCGCCGCCTTTGAGCATGAGGGGGCGTTGGTCGAGGCGGAGAGCCGATTTTTGTTTTTCTTCGCCGTGGCACTTAAGGCAGTTGTCGGCGAGGATGGGGGCGATGTCTTTTTGGTAGGAGACTGCGGCTCTGGTCGAGGGGGCCGGTATGAGGAGAAGGCTCACGGAGAGGTACAGAGACGCGGAGAATTTTAAGCGTTTTGGGTTGGTGGGACTGGTTGGATTTTCTGGTTGGCGGAGGGGGGCACGCAGAGCAGATGAGTAGCGGAGGGCTTTGGGGAAGAATTGCAAGCGGGCCATCGCAAGATTACTACCATTGATTGGAAAACTAACGCAAAAGAGATTTGAAAATCTGAGCAGTGGAAAAGAAAAAACCGATGACCGTCGCGTGCTGTCATCGGCTCGTTGTTGTTTGGCGTAGGAAACTATGGAGTGACTTCGATTATGCGGAAGAAGGACTTTTTTTGCCCTGGAAGGACGCCGAAGTTCTGCGTGGTTTCGCTGTCACTTGCGGTGATTTCCTGATCGAGAGGAGTCCAATCGCTTAGATCGTTGGAGATTTCGACATCGTAAGTCGAGCCGTTTCTGGAGTTCCAGGTGAGGGTGATGAGGTTGGTTCCGTCGTAGCTGATGTTGGTGATGGCATTTTGTTCACCGGATGAGGAGGCATTGGTGGCGACAGCGCGGAAAGTGGCTTCGATTTCGGCCTCGCCCAGGATGCGATTGTAAACGTTGATGAGCGCGATTTCGCCAGCGAAGGGAGTGAGACCTTCGGGAGAGGCATCCACGGCTTCGGTGCGCCCGCCGAGGTTGTTTTCGGTGACGCCGATGACGCCTGCCCCCCAGTTGAAGGCGGTGGCTCCGTTGCCACCGAAGACGACGTCGCCGGTTGCGGTGGAAGTGATCATATTTCCGGAGGTGTCGCGAACGGTGGCGGTGAAGGTGTCGGTTTCAGTTCCGACAGAGAAGACGACTTGAATGAAGTCGCTGAAGTCGAAGCCTTCGAGCGAGATTACTTCGTCAAGAGTGCGGACATTAAGCGCGCTGCCGATGAAGCGAAGGCCGTCTTCGTTGAGAAGAACGCCGAGGCCGTTTTGGCCGCCGCCGGTTTCGAAAATGACCTGATGATCAGTGGTGATATCGGATGGGCGGAACCAGATTTCGAAGCTGGAGTCGACAAACTGAAATGCGCCGACGGTGCCACCGCTCGGGCCGCCATCTGAACGATAGGCGGCAGTAAAATTGGTTTTGGGGCTGGGGAGCGCGAGCGGGTTATCAAGGTTCAAGGCGGTTAGGTTCATCGTCCGGTTGGCGATTGGCTCCTGCCAAAGGCTGAACGAGTTGGAGGGAGTGGCGGCGCTGTAGCTATGGGTCGGGATGGGGCCGTCGGTCGCGGTGACGATGATTTGCTCTGACGCGGTGCCGAATGAATTGGTGGCGGTGAGAGTGAAGGTGGTCGTTTCGCTGACTGTCAGGGTAGTGCTGGTTTGCGTGGTGACATCGAGTCCTCCGGGGTCGAGGGTGAGGGTCTCGGCCCCGTTGACTCCGAAGATGAGGTTCACTTCGCCGTCGACCGGGACAATGGGTGCTGAGGAGGTGAAGGATACGATTTCGGGAGCAGCGCCGGAGATGATTTTGAGAACATGGACGTTGGCCGCGTCTCCGGAAACTCCGCGGAGATAGTAAGTGGTGGATTGAGTGGGGGCGACGGTAGTGGTTCCGCTGCCGGCTGTTGTGAGTGGCCCAAGGTCGGTGGAGTTACCCTGATCGTCGATGAGGGAGATGGAGTCAAAGGGCTCGTTGAGGGACCACGAAAGGGTGGCGGGATTTCCTGCTGAGGCGGTCTCGCTATCGGTGGTGAAGGCAGTGACGATTTCGACCCCGGAAGGGCCAAAGTTGGCGCCGTTTGCGAGTTGGGCATCGGTCAGGACTCCTTCGCTGTCGCTGTTGTCATAGAAGGCGAATTCGTCGAGGGCGGCGTTCAGGGCATTGGCGCCGGTTCCGTCGAGGGTTTCGGAACCTAGGATGGTTTCCAAGGCGTGGGGTTGTGCAATCGCACCGGTATTTAAGGCGGTGGCGTTGCTGGTTCCTGCCGTGATGGAGGCTTCATCGATGGGAGCGCCGTCCATCTCGACGACGGTGAGTTTGAGGGCGGAGCCATCGCCGAGGGTTGAGTCGTAGCGGACGGCGCAGAAATACCAGGTGCCGTCGTTTTTGAGGACAGTGGGGTGAGTGAGTTGGGTGTTGGCGGCGGTATTTGAGCGGATGAGGACCCGGAGGCGATTGCCTTGGCCGCTGGTGTCGATGCGAATTCCGTCTTGTGCGTTGGTGTTGGTGCTCTGTGATTCGAGTATACGGTCAAAGGCATCGAAGGTTCCGGGTTGATAGAAGAAGGAAATGGTGAATTGATCGGTAGGTTGGACTGCGGTGTTGGAGCCGAGGTTGAGAGCTCCACCTTTGGTAAGTAAGTACGAGGTTCCCAGAACATTGGAGGCGGAAGGGTGTCCTTGGGTGATGAAGTCAGTTCCAATCAGGGTGCCATCATTTCCTCCGATATTTTCGGAAGCGGCCGCAGCGGTTGGTTCATCGAGGGGATACCAGGCAGCGAGTCTGGCGTGTGAGGCGAGGGTGCCTGCCGCAAGAAGTGGAAGAAGAAATTTGGTCGTCATGGTTTGTCTGTTGGTTTGGAGAGGGGGATCACTGGTCGGATCGACTGTGTTGAAAGAGTTGTTTGATTTGCGGAGAAGTAAGAGCGGACTGGAAGATGGCTAGTTCATCCATGCGGCCGTTGAGGTTGCGGATGGCGAAGTTGGGATCTTTGCGAAAGGGTTGGCTCCAGTTTCCGATTTCGCTATTACCAATGCGGAGGGTCTCGACAACGAAGTCGGCCTTGATCTCCTCACGGGAAATTTCCTCGCCGTTCATGTAGTGGGCGACTACGCGGGCGGCGGGATCAAATACGGAAGCCAGGTGAATCCACTGACCACTCATGGAGAGGTCCCAGATTTTGGGCGAGAAGTAGATCTGGTGGTAGCGGCTCTTCTGTGGATAGACAGGGTGACGGCCTGTTTCATCGACCATGACGGAGAGCATGAGTTTACCATCGTCGCGGATCTGCCAATGCGGTTCTCCGTCCTCGTAGCTATCAGCCATGAAGAGGGCGTTGTAGCGGCGGTCGAGGCTATCGATGCGAACCCAGCAGGCGAAAGTGAGAGCTTCAAATTCGCCGGGAATGTTGACGCGGATTCTTGAGCCGGGGCGGCGGAATTCGAAGGCTGGCTTGAGCCCATGCCAACGCCCGCTGACAGGTTCGGCGAGAATGACGGTTCCGTCGAGATCAGGGTTCCGTGGAAGGGCAAGATTTGGCATCAAGCCGGTGTCGATATTGTGGTCGAAGCCATAGTATGCGATGAGTTGGGGATCGCGTGCCAACTCGTCGCGATGATTCTGCCAGGTACGGAAGCTTTCGAGATTTAGCTCGGTGGCGCGCGGGCGGAATTTTTTACTGTTGGGGATGGAAATCTGACCGGACTCCAGAGGGGCGGGTGGGCCACTCCTGGTGAGGGTCAGGGCGTCGCCTTTGAAGAGGTGCCTCTCTTGCGCGTCGAGATGACTGAGGACGATTTCACCTTCGAAGACTTCGACTTTACTTTCGCCATCTTTGACGACCAGGCCAAACTCGGTCCCGAGGTCCACGATCTTGGTGTCAGGGCTGTTGAGTTTGAACCCGCGGGCGGCGGGCGGAACCTGAAGGCGGACGGCTCCTTCGCGGCAATCGGCCTCCCAAGCTGATTTGAGGGAGATTTCGGCCGGCCCTTCGATGGTCATGAGGGCACCGGAGTAAAATTGAATCTCCGCAGTGCCGGAGGCGAGGTGGAAGGTTTCTGAACCGAGTGAGTCACCGGTGTTGTGAAGTTCGGAGTCGTTTGACCATGTCGGGGCGAAGAGTGCTTTAACGACCGCGAATCCTTTGGCGGATGGAGAATCGGTTTTCTCGTAGTCGGCGATTGCTGGGGCAGGTGTCTCCGATTTTCCGAGCCAAAACATGAGTCCGCTGCCAAGGAGGAAAGCGATTCCGGCGGCTGCTGCGAGTGGCAAGAGGCGGGGGAATGAGCCGATCTTCTCGCGGGGTTCAGCGGGTGGTTTTTCCCACGAGGAGGAAAGCTCTTCGCCTGTTTCTCCGAGTTTGGCGAGTGAGTCGTCGAGGGCGAGGTATTGGCGGGCAATTTTACGGAAGGAGGCATGTTCCACCATGTGATTTTGCATCGCTTCGAAGTCTGCGGTCCCGATGGTGCCGTTGAGATATTGGTCGAGCCATTCTTTCTCGCGGGTGGAAAGATTTGAGAACGAATTCTTCATGAGATTTGGGACGAGGTTTTTTTGGACTCAATGCACTTCATGAGTTGGTGGCGAATGCGTTTGAGGCGCATATAGAATGCGGCGGCGGTGGAGCCGGCTTCGGCTGCGAGTTCCTTGACCTTGATGTCGGGGGTGTAGGCGAGGGTGATGAATTTGCGCTGCTCGGCAGGGAGTGCGGCAAGGCAGCCTTCAAGTGCGGAGTGTTCTTCGCTGCGATTATCAAATTCCTCCATTCCCTCCGTGGCCATGAGGTCGAAAACGTCTTCGCGAAAGACGAGGCGGTCGCGGGCCATTTTGCGTCGATAGGCGAGGGCCTCGAAGCGAGCGATGACACAGGCCCACTTCATGAAGGTGGTGTCGCGGTCGAATTGATCGAATTTCCGCCAGGCAACAAGGGCGGTTTGCTGGAGAACCTCATCGGTGTCGGTTGAGGTGGGGAGAAGAGACCGGATGAAGCGCCGTAGATCGGGCTCGGAGTGCGTGAAAACCCGGATGAAAGCTTCGTAGCGATCATCATGGAGAGAGTTTTTTGAATCCTCGGGCATTGACGTGTGCCCAACTACTCCAAAAGCTGGGGGAAACTCACGCATTTATTGGTAGGGTTCCTTGGAATTCGGCCTAAGTCGCTGATTTTAGCTAGGTTTGAGAATTTTCAGACAATTTCTGATTGCTTTGCCTTGCTCTTTCCTCTAACAAGATCGGCGCTTGGCTGTCGGAAGGTTATTCCGGTTGGTCGTTTTTACCTTAATTCCCTGAATAAACACACATGAACAAAAAATTACTTATGCTGATCAGCACTCCACTGATCGTCGGCTCGGCAGCAAATGCCGCCCTTCTCGTTCATTATACGTTCGATAATAACGACGCTGCAAATAGTGGCACCTTGGCCGACGGAACTCCTGTCGGCGGCAGTTCTTATGTTCCAAGTAGCGCAGGTGCTTTGGCTGGAAACGCTTGGCAGGGAAACCGGACCGGTGACAATGATGCCTATATTCAAACAGGATTTTCTGGAACACAGCTCGGCTTTGGAGCGGGTAGCACCTACACTGCAATGGCATGGGTCAACTGGAATGGAACGACCTCTTTGGGAGGTGGGCAGGGTGATCACATGGTTTTTGGAGCCGAGGACGGAGCAGGGAACAATGCCATGCTGCACCACGGAATTCGTGATGAGGCAGACGGTTCTCACGCTCACTACGGTGGCTGGGGCAACGACTTGAACAACGGAGGAATCGTGACTCCCGGAGAATGGACCCACTTGGCTTTCCAGTATGACGGGACCGATAAGGTGATCTACATCAACGGGGTCGAAACTCTTCGCGGAGCTGGCGGAACTCTTGGTTCAGAGGCTTTGCCTGTCATCATCGGTGGTCATGGTCGGGACGCGGCTGATCCAGCCGGGATGAGTTTTAACGGCCTGATTGATGATGTCCGGATCTATGATGAGCCGCTTACCGCTGCCGAAATCCTCGCGGCAAGGAATGCTGTCATTCCCGAGCCGTCTTCGATGGGTCTCCTCGCGCTGACCGGTCTTCTCTTCCTCCGCCGCCGCCGCTAAGGGCGAGGAAAATGTTTTTGCCCACTAAAAACTAGTTTTCAGGCCGGTCCTCCAACGCGGGGACCGGTCTTTCTGCGTCCAGAACCGGTATTTCTTACCATGATGAAATCGCGTACTTTTTTCTCTGAAATCGCTCTCACTTTTCCCTTTTTTCTTCTTATCTCATGTTCCGATCCTGAAGAGAATTCGTCAGTGGGTGACCAGCCCGAATCTTCGGAGCCCCTCGCCGTTAGTGATTTAGGTTCAATCATTTGTCAGGAGTTGGGAGCTCGCCCCGAGTGGAAGGGAGAGGGGCCGCTCTTTGAAAGTCTCTCTCCTGATCAGACCGGAGTGGGTTTTAAAAATCTTGTTATTGAAGACCACCCGATGCGCTATTTATATGCGACGGAGAAGGTTTGTGGGGGAGTGGCTGTTGGTGATATCGACGGGAATGGATTACCCGATCTCTTTTTTACAAATGGTCCTTCGGCGAATGGGCTGTTCTTGCAGAAAAAAGCAATGGAGTTCCAGGATGCGACCGAGGCTTCGGGACTGAACACCGGGAATAGCTGGAGCGCGGGTGCGGCGATGATCGACATCGATGGCGACGGGGATTTGGACATCTATGTGGCCAACTATGGGAAAGCCAACCAATTGTATGTGAACAAGGGGGATGCGACTTTTGAGGAGAAAGCATCGGAATTTGGATTGGCTCATGTGAGCGCAAGCCACATGCCCACCTTCTGTGACTATGATAAAGACGGAGATTTAGACCTCTATTTGCTTACGAATCGCTTCCATTCGCCCAAGGGCCAGCCCGAGGCGGAAGAGGTTCTTCGTTTTGAGGTGGTGAATGGAGCCGGGCGTATCAAATACACGGATCCGAAGTTGGGTCTGTATTTCAGGCCGTTTCAGTCTGGCAAGGCTGCAGATGGTCGCCCGATCTTCAACATTCAGAAAGTAGGTCAGGCTGACGTGCTATTCCGCAATGACGGGGGAAAGTTTGTCGATGTGAGCAAGGAGGCTGGCATCTATGGGGTGGGTTTTGGTCTTTCCGCGACTTGGTGGGATTACAATCAAGACGGATGGATCGATCTTTGGGTTGGAAATGATTTTGATGATCCCGACCGGGTGTATCGAAATAACGGAGATGGAACATTCACAGATGTCGTGAAAGAGATCGTGCCGCACACCTCATGGTTTTCGATGGGCGCGGATTTTGCGGATCTGAATGGAGACGGTCAGCCTGATTTTCTGATTGCCGATATGTCGGGAACGAATCACTTCAAGCAGAAGACAAACATGGGTTCGATGGGAGCCAAGGCTGAGTTTCTTAGAACGGCAAATCCCCAACAGTATATGAGAAACGCGCTATTTCTCGGAACGGGCGGGGAACGACTCATGCAGGCGGCCCAGATGGCGGGTCTGGCCAATTCCGATTGGACTTGGACGGTGAAGCTCAGTGATTTCGATTGTGATGGCCTTGTTGATGTTTTCATGACCAATGGCATGTCGAAGAATTTCAACGAATCGGACAATGCCGCAGTGAAGCCCGAACCCAATGAGACTGAGTGGGACCGTCACGTGCGTGCGGGAACCGGGGAACTTCGGGAGCAAAACCTGGCCTTCAGGAATGATGGGAATTTGAATTTTGCCAATGTGAGCCAGGAGTGGGGGCTGGATCATGTTGGAATGAGTTTTGGAACCGCCCATGCCGATCTCGACCGGGATGGAGATCTCGACATGATCGTCTGCAATCTCGGAGAAGCAGCGACTATCTATCGTAACAACAGCAATCGTGGAAATCGTTTGGTGATTTCGCTCCGTGGCTCGAAATCCAATAAGTTTGGGGTTGGAGCCAAGGTGACCCTCCGGATGGATGATGACACGACCCAACAGCGGCGGTTGATTCCAGTGCGGGGTTATTTGGCGTCGAACGAACCTTTGGTTCACTTTGGGCTTGGGGAACGCCAGCCGAAGAGCCTTATCATTGATTGGGCGGACGGACATCGACAGGAAGTTGGAGATCTGAAAGCGAACCATCATTATACCATTTCCCAGAGCGGGGAGAGTCTTCCGGTCGATCCGGCGGAAGGTGATATCGAGCCGATGTTTGTGAAGGCTAAAACACTTGAAGGAGCGGGTCATCGTGAAAACGAGTTTGATGACTTTGTGAGGCAGCCCCTGTTGCCAAACAAAATGTCCCAACTTGGACCCGGACAGGCCTGGGGCGATCTCGATGGAGATGGCGATGACGACCTTTGGCTCGGTGGAGCGGCCGGGTCGGCGGGTCAGGTTTGGATTAACGGTGGAGCTGGTTCATTCACAAAAATGAACGCGCAGGCTCTGGCGGATGATGCAGGGTTTGAGGACATGGGAGGTCTTTGGTTTGATGCCGATGGCAACGGGACGCTGGATCTCTATGTTGTGAGTGGAGGTTCGGACTTTGAACCCGGTGATCCGGAATTGGGCGACCGTCTCTACCTGAATAAAGGTGGCGAGCTCAGTCCGGCACCCGACGGAGCGATTCCGGCCAGCCGGATCAGCGGAGGAGTTGTCGTGGGAGCGGACTTTGACCGTGATGGTGACGTTGATCTCTTCGTGGGAGGGCGTCAGATTCCGGGTGCTTATCCGGAGGCTGCGCAGAGCGCGCTCCTCATCAATGGCGGGGGGAAGTTTTCGGACGCCGGTTTGGAGGTCAAAGGACTGGTGACTTCGGCTCTTTGGTCGGATGCCAACGGGGACGGTTGGTTGGATCTCCTCGTGACCGCCGAATGGGGGCCGGTGCGGGTTTTTCAGAACAAGGAAGGACAGCTTGTCGAGGTCACGGAGTCGACTGGAAATGCAGGGCTAACCGGGTGGTGGAATGGTCTCGCCGGAGGGGATTTTGACGGGGACGGGGATGTTGACTACGCGGTTACCAATTTTGGACTGAATACGAAGTATCACGCCTCAGAGGAGTATCCTGCCTTAATCTACTATGGGGATTTTGAGAATTTGGGGCGTAAAAGAATTGTGGAGGCAGAGTTCGAAGATGACGTGCTCTACCCGGGACGGGGACGGAGTTGTTCCAGCAACGCCATGCCGCATCTGCGAAAAGCTTTCACCTCATTCAAGCAATTTGCGGGCGCGGAGTTGACGGATATCTACAAACCGGATCGTTTGAAAAATGCCCTGAAGCTCAATGCCGCGGTTTTTGAATCAGGGATACTGATCAATGACTCCGAAGTCGGCGGAGTAATTCAATTCACGTTTAAGGCACTACCCCGAATTGCTCAAATCGCGCCATCATTTGGAGTGGTGGTTCAAGATGTGAATCATGATGGAAAAGCCGACCTCTATCTTGCTCAGAACTTCCATAGCCCACAGGTCGAAACGGGGAGAATGTCGGGAGGTTTGAGCCAGCTTTTGCTTGGAAAGGGTGATGGCAGCTTTAAGCCGATTCCGGCAGAGCAAAGCGGGCTTTGGGTCCCGGGTGATGCCGCCAGCCTAACCCAAGCAGATGTGAACGGAGATGGGGAAATGGACTTTGTTATTGCAAAAAACAACGGTCCGCTCGAGGTCTTCGAAAGGGGGGCAGGGAAGGAAAATACCATTCGGGTAAATCTTCGCGGGGCGACCGGAAATCCTACTGCACTGGGTGCACGTATCCGGGTCGAATTCGATACGAAGCAAATCCTTGTTGAAGAAATCTACGGTGGGGGAGGATACCTTTCTCAATCTCCAGCATCCCTGAGTTTTTCTATTCCGGACGGTGCGAAAAAAATGAACCTCACCATCAGCTGGCCTGACGGGAGTGAGAGTCAACATCAGTCGGATCTGGCGGAGGAATCGCTGAAAATTAAGCAGCCGGAATAAGCTCCCGCTGCTGCTTTAAGAATCATCCAATAGAGTCAATTTTAGCCTCACTACCATCACGGCCATTTTATTGAATATTACGTCCATACAAAGATCGTTCGGAGAACTGCTGCTGTATTATTCCTTCGATACTGAGAACGGGACCGTTGTGCAAAACGATGGCTCTCTGGAAAACGGAACTGCTGTCGGAGGAATGACTTATGTCGACAGTAGGGATGAAACGTTTGGAAGGGCATTTGTTGGAAACCGAGCTGGTGCGAATGACGCTTACGTTCAAACCGGACTGACCGGAATTGATCTTGGGATGGGGGCCTCAAGCGCCAGCGGCGGTGTTTACACGGCGATGGCTTGGGTTAACTGGAACGGAACGACCTCTTTGGGAGGTGGGCAGGGTGACCATATGATCTTTGGAGCGGAAGACGGACCAGGGAACAATGCCATGCTCCACCTCGGGATTCGTGATGAGGCTGACGGGTCGCACGCGCACTATGGTGGGTGGGGAAATGACCTCAACAACGGCGGGATTGTGACCCCCGGGGAATGGACCCACCTGACCTTCCAATATGACGGGACAGACAAAGTGATTTACGTTAACGGAGAGGAAACTCTTCGCGGGGCCGGAGGCCCGTTGGGCTCGGAGGCCCTACCGGTTATTGTCGGAGGACACGGTCGGGATGCGCCCGACCCCGCCGGGATGAGCTTCAATGGGGCCATCGACGAGGTGAAGGTTTTTGACGAAGCTCTCACTGCGGAGATGATCCAGGCGGCAATGATTCCTTCGGGCGGATCCGTCCCTCGTGGACTTGAAATCACTAATATCAGCGTCGATCAGAATACTGAAACGGTGTCGCTTACCTTTAATTCACGTCCGGGAAGGACCTACTCCCTATTCTGGACTCCTGATTTGGCAGGTGGTCCGGACTACACTGAAGTCGATGATTCGATCAGTGCGGATGCGGTGGAGAATCAGACCACTTACACTTTTCCTGTTCCGAGACCGGAAGACGATCCGGGCGGGTCGCCGGTTCCCAAGGCGTTCTTTGTGATCAGGGAAAACTAGCAGGAATTCCTCAATGCTTCCGATCGGAGCCTATGTGTTTTCCCCTAAGAGCCCGCTGTTTTGAGCGGGTCAAGAGGACTCCGGGTTGATGGGAATCATTTTTTTGCTTTGATAGTCTGTTTTAAAGGTGAACGTAGCTATAGTTCCAGAATTGGAAAATCACCCGATTTGAACCCGATTTCGCTATGATGACCCGTCGACAAACCCTTCAAAGCCTGGCCGCCGGCCTGGGCGCTTCATTTGGTTCAGCCGTTCTGCCTGCCTTTGGCAATGGAGGCGGGATTAGCTCTTCTTCGTCTGGCGGTCCCAAACGAGTGATCTTTTTCATGCAGAACCAGGGTTTTGAGCCTGAGACCTGTATTCCTGCCGGCATGGCAAACAGCGGCTCATTGGCCAAGGCCAAGCTGCCGGAGCCAATCGAGGCGCTGGAGCCATTTAAGGAAAGACTACACATCATTAGCGGGCTTCATGGGATTCACACCAGCCCTTCCCACAGTGCCTTCTTCGGAGCCCTGGGCGGATATCGTGGGAGCGACGGGGTGCCACCCAGTGCTTCAACGATTGATTATGAGTTGAGCAAAGCATTGCCCGATACCTTGTTGCCTCATCTTTGCATCGGGATGGATTCGCTGGAGAACATGAAGACCAAGCCGACAGTTGCGAATCTTTCGGCAAGCGGGGCGGGACAGCCCATCTTCATGCATTCAAACCCGAACCATCTTTATCAGACGCTTTACGGTGGGATTTCGAAGGGCGAGATTCGCAAACAGCACGAGGCGCGTTCCGGAATGCTCGATCGGATTGGTCAGTTGGCGGCTGCCAAAGGGGGCGCGTTACCGGCGTCAGACAAGCAACGCTACGGAGAGTTTGTGGGTGGATTTGAGGATATGAACGGGTTGCGTGAGCGGCTTGGAAGTGTTTCCGATCACTTGCGGAATTTTGCTCCAAAGGTGGACTCCCGATATTCATCTCCTGAGTTTGAGACCGATTGGCACGATACTCTTTTGGACCTGGGAATTTCTTCGCTCAAGTCGGGGATCACGAACGTGCTCACGATTGGGTCGGGCCGCGGTGAGATCTTCGGATCATGGAAGGGATTGGGGATTGAGCAGCAGGGTCACAACCTGGGGCACATGAAGCAAAAGGATAACCCGATCTGGATCAAGATCCGCCAATACAACTCACAGATGTTGGTGAAAATCATGGAGGAGTTGGAAAGCGTGCCTGAAGGAAGCGGTACCATGATGGACAACACTCTGATCGTTTACACCAGTAACAACGCTGACAAGCAGCACACCAATGGTGCCAATTGGCCGGTGATGCTTTTGGGCAATTGCGACGGAATTTTCAAGACTGGTTGCTTTACCCACGTGGATGGCAAGCGTCCGATTAATGCGCTTTATTCAACGATTCTTCGGTCGGTCGGGGTCAACAATGATCGCTTCAATATGGGCGAGAAAATGGCGAAGAAATTCGACTCGGGCAGCGGTCCTCTGAAGGAAATCCTGGCGTAAAAAAGATGAGTATAATCTTTTGCGGAGTGTTGGTAGGCGCGCTCGGCGCGGGGATTGGTTGGGCAAAACCTTACACGCCCGGTGAGCCGGTGGAGCTTGGTTTCAAGGATTTCGCGTCCGAATTCCTCGACTACCATTGTCTGGACTGCCATGACGATGCTACCCAGAAGGGGGATTTGTCGCTGGAGGATTTGGGTCCCGTCGATGAAACCAATGCGGCGCTTTGGAAGTCAATCTGGGCGCAGGTTTCCCTGAGGGAAATGCCTCCCAAGAAAAAGGAGCAGCCGGAAGTGGTCGAGCGGCTCCAGTTTTCCGATTGGATTGTGAGCGAGCTTCAGCGGGTGATGAAAGACAAGGGCGGGTTTCAGGCTCATCTTGATCCGCTCAAAGGAAACTTTTTGGAGCACGATTTGCTCTTCGGTAAATTGCCGGAAGGAATCGAGTTGGCCCCACCGGCATCTCCCAAAAGGATTTGGCGGGTGACGCCGCAGGAGCACATCACACGGCTTAATGAGTTGATCAATACCGAGCCGAAGTATGATCCGAAAAAGCCGGGCGTGCGGACGCGCGGTGACGTGGTCCCAACAAATCACGGTGGTGAATTGAAGCTCTACTTCGGAGCAGACCGGATCATCAAGTGGCAGGGCGGAACGGTGGCTTATGCGACTTCGGTGAAGAGTGTGCCGGTGGTGCTTTCTTCAGCACGCAAGCACGGCTTCGAGAACTATCCCAATTTTTATACCGTCAATAGTGCCGAGGCGACGCAGATCTTGGGCAAGGCCGAGGACATTCTTCGTTACATGGCTTATGGTCCGTTGAGTATCGCGAATCCGGAACAGATTACCGACAACCCGGCGACTTATGAAAAGGTAAGACCGAAGGGCGATCTTCGCGGGCTTCCGACAGCCTTGGTTTATAGCACGAAGGTGAAACGCCCGCTGACTCCGGTTTACGAGTTGATGAAGGCTCCGGAGTTGAGCGAGGAGTTATTGCGAAGCGCGGTCGATTATGTCTTTGAGGCGGTGACCTTTCGTCCGCCGACCGAGAAGGAGTCCGGGCAATACTTGTTGGTCGTAACCGAAGCGATCGAAAGAGTCGGAAAAGAAGATGGAGTCTTCATCGGGCTTTCGGCGATCTTTCTCGATCGAGATGCCTTGTTCCGTCCGGAGCTGGGAGAAGGCGGAAAGCCTTCGAAAGATGGTCGGGTGATGTTGCAGGATTGGGAATTGGGCTTGGCCGTGAATCATGCCCTTTCCTACATCAAGCCGGACGATGAGTTGGGTGAGGCCATTGTCGGAGGGCGGATGCGGACGAAGGAGGATGTGAAGCGCGAAGTCACGCGTATGTTAGACGATGATAGTTTTCGGAAGCCCCGGATTTTGCGCTTCTTCCGCGACTACTTTGATCACGATCTCGGCGGTTATATTTGCAAGGATGACAAGGCCCTGGCCGCGACCGGAGTTGCGGGGCGGGGGAATAATCACTATCGGGCAATGTTTGAT
The DNA here is from genome assembly GCA_965657795.1 of Akkermansiaceae bacterium. Classification (GTDB taxonomy): domain Bacteria; phylum Verrucomicrobiota; class Verrucomicrobiia; order Verrucomicrobiales; family Akkermansiaceae; genus SW10. The sequence continues at coordinate 4,291 of CBFHQJ010000029.1, read as the reverse complement.
GCCACCGCGAGCACGGATCGTCTCATTGAGCTCATCCTGGAGGAGGACAAGGATGTCTTGAAGGAGCTATTGACGACCCAGAAAGTGGTCGCGACCCGGAATGACAATAAGTATTTCGGGACGCAGAAAACAAAGGAGGAAAGGAATGCCGCAGCCGCAGAACAAAGGAAGGCAGACAAAGTCGCCAAGGAAGAGGCGGCGGCTGAACTGAAAGCTCTCAAGACGCAGTTGGCGGCGCTAGATGAGGAAATCAAAGCGGCCAAGGATGGCGGGACAAAGAAGGTGCTGGACCGCAAGAAGAAGCAGTTGGAAGGAGCGAGGAAGAGGGCCCAAAATATCGTTAGGAAAGGCCGGGGAAATCGCGGGAATCCTGCCGTGAAGGAGGCCAAGTTATCGGGTCCCAAGATTTTTGCGCGTGTCAGTCATCGTTCTTTTGGAAACGGTTCGATGAAGCCGGAGCGGACTTTGGCAACCGTCCCCGAAGGCGAACGGATGGGGATTCTCACTCATCCTTCGTGGTTGGTTTCGCATTCCGACGCGATGGATAATCACGCGATCCTGCGAGGTCGTTGGATTCAGGAGCGACTCTTGGGAGGCGGGATCCCCGATGTCCCCATCACCGTCGACGCGATGTTGCCGGACGAGCCCAATACTACTTTGCGCTCGCGGATGCGGGTGACGCGTGAGACGTATTGCTGGACCTGTCACGAGAAGATGGACCCACTGGGTCTTCCATTTGAGATGTATAATCACGCGGGTTTGTTGCGCACCACGGAACTGGGCAAGCCGGTTGATACCAGTGGCGCGATTATCGATTCCGGCGATCCCAAGTTGGATGGCCCTGTGAAGAACGCGCTGGATCTCATTAAGAAACTTTCAGAGAGCGAGCGGGTTGAGCAGGTTTTTGTGCGTCACGCTTTTCGATACTGGATGGGGCGGAATGAAACCCTCAATGATGCACCCGTTTTGAAGGAAGCCCATCGGGCCTACCGCGAAAGTGGCGGAAGCATGAAGGCGCTGATTTTGTCGCTGGTTACCTCCGACGCTTTTCTTTATCGAAAATGACTTTTGAGACTTCAGTTTCTGCTCTTTTGTGCTTTAAGGGTGGATTGAAATGGCGCTACCGGGGAAGCCGTTTTGAACAATGGAGCAGTGATAAATCCCGCAGGCCGTTTTGGCTGGACGCTCGATTTGACAGCCGGAAACTCGGTCAGCGCTGAAGCGGTAAAGGTGTTCTAGTTTTTAACCCATTTTCCAAACAGCTAAAAGAGTTTCGAGAGATCGTCATCAACACCACCGTATGAAAAGGACAAAATGATCGACTTCGCTCTAGCATCCTAATCTACAAATTGGTTTTACTTGTTTATGATGGAAAAATTTTAGCCGAACGATTCGTTGTTGTGTGGCGAATGGTAAACTTTCTGAAAGAGGGGTAAGATCTTTGATTTAGATCTAAAAAAAATTGACTCCGTCTGGACTTCCTCAATATTGTCTGAGCATGATATCTAAAATGAGAACTTCATGTCCTTTTATCCTAGCCATGTCGGTAACCGCCCTGCCGACCGTAGCCAGTGGGGCCCTTCTGGTGCACTATCCCTTTGATGGAAGTAGCAACGACGCCACCGGGAATGCCGGGGAAGCCGTTTTGAACAACGGAGCAGTGATAAATTCGGCTGGGCGCTTTGGGGGGGCACTTGATTTGACAGCCGGAAACGCGGGTGGCGCTGCTGAGGGTTCGTCTTCGAATGCAATCGTAGCTGGGGGAACCCATCTTGACAGCGCATTCGCTAATAATGCGATATCCATAAGTTTTCACCAACTGAACAACAACGTTCAGAATAGCAGCGCTTTCTGGCTCCATTCAGTCGCAGCTGGGAATGGCGATCGTGGTGTTCAGGCACATACACCCTGGAGCAACGGAACAATCTATTTTGACCAATCTGGATGCTGCGCCTCGCCAACTCAGCGACTCACTGGACAGGGAATCGTGCCTGGAGTCTGGCAACATTTCGTTTTCCAACGAGACGCCGGCGGTAATATGGAAATTTGGGTTGATGGAGCTCTATCAGCCAGCTCGCCCGGTGCTGAGCCACTGGATGCATTCGAAGGGATTATTACCCTCGGATCTGAGGGTGTGACGAATAATAATGGCTTTGATGGCCTCATCGATGACTTTGCTGTATTCGATCGCATGCTGACCCCCTCAGAAATTCAGCAGTTTTCGACTAATCCCATTGCCATCAATCCAGTTCCGGAGCCAAGCGGTGCCTTATTTGGTATTTTGGGATCTGGAATACTCTTTCTGAGACGTCGTCTCTAGAGAGTATCCTTCTTGGGATCTAAATTTTTAGGAGGGGCGAAAAGGGGGACTGCTAGGGAGTCTAGTGATGATCAGTCCAATCTCGGCTTCCAAATTGCCTCTGAAGTCAACCGAACTCCTAGGCTCATCATTAAGTCTATTTCCACAGAGAACATTCTCGTGCATAGCTGTGCCATGCTGAGGTTTGCTGCGAATGCCAGCGGGGATATTCCCTGGGGGTGTTCATTCTTCCCTCAAAATAGGTCCAATAGGCTGCTCTGAGAAATCGCATTGAAATGGTGCTGTTTGCAAAGAATCACGGAGGCAGATAGCCTTGAATAGGGCGTAGTATATTCAAGTTACCTTAAAATCTCAATTTCTCATAAAGCTACGTCATTTCCCATTTTCAAAGATTTGGCGGAGTCCAGTTGGGAATACCTTTTTCGGTCATTTGCTTTTGGAATTCGACGCGGAAGGGTTGGGTGGGGGACATGGGGGCGGTTTCGTTGACCATGAGTGGGCGGGCTTCTTTCCAAAATTTTTCGTAGGCGGCGCGCATTTCTTTGACGACGCCGGGGTGTTTGGCGGCGATGTCGGTTTTCTGGCCGGGGTCCTTGAGCATGTCGAAGAGCCGGTGATCAACGAGGCGGTATTGGTGGTTGCGGACGGCAAAGTTTTTCCACTGGTGCTTGTTGGGTTCGGAGCCGGTGGGCCAGCGGGCTTTCTGGGTAAAAAGGTAGCGGTCGGGCCACGATGATTTGAGATCCTTGAGAAGAAGAAGAAAGCTGCGTCCTTCGACTTGGTTTCCCGGGGTGGTTGCACCGGCGACGTCAACCAAGGTCGGGAAGAGGTCGATGTGAGCCGCGACGTTTGAGATGTCGCGTCCGGCTTCGAGAGTGCCTTTCCAGCGGATGAAAAAGGGGACACGGACGCCGCCTTCGTCGGAGCTTCCCTTGAGGCCTTTTTGTCCGGCGTTGAACATCATCATCTGCTTGCCATCCCTGTCTTTTCCGAGTTGTCCACGTCCGGCGCCATTGCCGGTCATGCCGTTGTCGGACATGAAGATGAGGATGGTGTTTTCTTCGAGATCCCACTCGGCGAGTTTGGCCATGAGGCGTCCCATGTTCTCGTCGATGTTTTCAATCATGCCATAAAAGCCGGCGGTCTTGGGGGAAAAGCCGAGATCGGTGAAGCGTTTGGTATTGGAAGGGGGGGCGATGAAGGGACCGTGGGGTGCGTTGGTGGTGATGTAGGTGAAAAAGGGCTTGTCGGATTTCTGAGCCTCTTTCATCCAGCCCATGGCGGCGGTGAAGAAGAGGTCGGTGCAGTAGCCTTTGGTTTTCACGAAGGAGCCGTTGTGCCGGATGGTGGGGTCGAAGTATTTGTTTCCCGGCACATCGGCGCAGGAGCATTTGTAGCCTTGTCCGATACCGCCGGCGCCGTGGATGAAGACTTCATCGAATCCACGTTTGTGAGGTTGGTGGGCTTCCTCGTCGCCGAGGTGCCACTTGCCGAAGATACCGGAGGTGTAGCCGGCGGTTTTGAGAATCTGGGGCAGGATGGTTGCGTCGAGCGTCATGCGTTCACGTTCGAGAATGGTGTGGGTGATGCCGTTCTTGAGTGGGTGACGTCCGGTCATGAGCGCGGACCGGGTGGGCGAGCAGGTGGGGCTCACGAGAAAGCGGGTGAGCCGGGTGCTCTGATCGTAGAGTTTGTCGAGGTTCGGGGTCTTGATCCAGGGGTGCCCGTGGCGGCCGACGGGGCCGTAGCCCTGGTCGTCGGTCATGACGAGAATGATGTTTGGTTTGTCGGCCGCGGTGAGGAGGCCGGAGAGGATCAGGGTGAAAATCAGGAGGATGCTTCGGGTCATGGAGAGACGTTACCGGAATAATTCGATGGATCTTTCCTTTCCGTCGGATAGATCGAGGGTATGAAGTTTGTTTCCTTGGCGGTTGTGGGGCTTTCGGTTGCGGCGTTTTCGGCTGACGATGT
>CBFHQJ010000028.1:0-50750 GCA_965657795.1 Akkermansiaceae bacterium | reverse complement strand
TGGGGGAAAAGGTGGATGCGGTGACGGTTTCCACGCCCGATCACCTGCACGGAGTGGCGGGTATCATGGCGATGCAGATGGGCAAGCACATCTATTGTCAGAAGCCCCTGACACAAACGGTTTGGGAATCGCGGATGATGCGGAATTTAACCCGCGATAAGAAGTTGGCGACCCAGATGGGGAACCAGGGAAGTGCCTCGAGTGGGCTTCGACGCTCGGTCGAAATCATTCAGTCGGGTGTCATAGGCAAGCCTCTCGAGCTTCACGTCTGGACGAATCGTCCGGTGTGGCCACAGGGTTTGGAACGTCCGGAGGGCTCGGATCCGATTCCGGATAATCTGAATTGGGATTGTTTCATTGGGCCGGCCAAGATGCGTCCCTACAAGCAAGGGGTCTATCATGATTTCAAGTGGAGGGGTTGGAGTGATTTTGGAACGGGGGCTTTGGGTGATATGGCGTGCCATACCGTGAACATGCCGTTCCGCGCGTTAAAGCTGGGGTATCCGACGCAGATCGAATGCGAGATGGCCTCGCGAATTTACGATGAGACTTATCCGCTGACTTCGCGGGTGAGATTTGAGTTCCCGGAGCGCGAGGGTCTCCCGCCGTTGAAGTTTTGGTGGTATGACGGGAATCCTAAAACGAGCTTTGATCCGATTCGTCCGAAGGCGTCGGTCGTTTCCGAGGTGATCGCGCTTCGCGGAGGTAAGCTGCCTCTGAGTGGTGCGGTGATTATTGGAGACAAAGGTAAGCTGTTTTCGCAGGATGATTACGGTCGTGAGTTTTACGTGAAGTTGAACGACGAGAAGGAGTATCGCCATGCCGACAAGCACGAAGCCTGTCAGGGAGTGGAGCAGACCATTCCACGTTCACCGGGTCACGAGCAGGAGTGGTTTGATATGATGAAGGGCGGTGCACCGGCATACTCCAACTTTGAGATCGCTGCTTATCTTAATGAAGTGATTTTGCTCGGATGCATTGCCCAGCAGGTGGGTGAAGGGCATCCTATTGACTGGGACGGGCCGAACATGAAGTCCACAAACAGCGACCTTGCGACAAGTCTGGTGAAGAGAGATTATCGCGAGGGATGGGCTCCAAAAATCTAGTTTTAGCCTCTGGTCCACCTAGGGGCCTTTCGTTTCGGAGGGTTTTAGAGGGGCTTTCGTGATGACTCATAAAGTCTTAGGCAAGCTTCCGCATTTTAAGCCCGCGTGAGGCTTATGAAAACAGACACATGCTCGGGGCGGTCTTTTCCTGATTGAACCCTTCCTGCTTTTCTGTGCTGGATTCCGGCATGGAGAAAGAGATCGACGAGTTACTTGCGGACCTTGAGAGGGAGCGCGGCGTCGAGATTTTATTCGCTTGCGAGTCGGGAAGCCGGGCTTGGGGGGGGTGCCTCGCCGGATTCAGACTACGATATTCGCTTTGTTTATCGTCGGCCTTTGGATGATACCTACTCGGTTCTGACCGGAAGTGACTCAATTGAAATTCCAATCAAAGATGATCTCGATCCCTCGGGTTGGGATTTAAGGAAATCGATCGGATTGCTGGCCAAGTCGAATGGTGGGCTCATCGAGTGGTTGAACTCGCCCATTGTTTATCGGGCAAATACAGACTTTCTCGGCGAGATTCGTGAGCTCGCCGGAGGAGAGTTTTGCAAGAGATCATTGGCCAACCACTACGCGGGGATGGCTCGTCAGGTTTGGAAAAATGGCCTGGCCAAGGATTGCCCAACCGGCAAAAGCTATTTCTATGGTCTGCGTGCGATGCTGTGTGCAAATCGTGTCGTAAACACGGGCACCGTTCCCCCGGTGAGATTTTCAGATTTGCTTGGGGATCTTGAGGGCGAGCTTCTTGAAGCGGTTCATCAATTGTTGGCTTGGAAGGAGACGGCCACCGAGACAGAAACGCCGGGGCGGATTGAGGCCTTCGATCACTTCCTCGGGAAAGGGTTGGAAGAGTGGCCGGAGGTCGTGGAGAAGTTGGAGTCAAAACCGGCAGATATTCCCCGCTTTGATGCCTTCCTTCATCGCTGGACTCGATGGCCGGCTGTTGTGGACGGGCAGCGTTTTACGAAAACAGATTTTACGATTCCTCGAGTCAGGAAGAATGACCTCCTTCTCTTTGAGGCTGTTAGCGGGAGCCGGTCTTTTGGAACAGATCATGAGCAGTCGGACGTCGATCTGCGCGGCATTTTCGTGGCCCCGTTTTCGTATCTCGGCGGTCTGGAAATGATCGATCAGGTGAGTGATGAGAAGAGTGATGAGGTTTACTACGAGGTGGGACGTTTCATCAGTTTGCTGCTTGCGAACAATCCCAATATTGTCGAGCTCCTCTTCAGTCCGGAATCGTGTATCAGGCATCGGCACCCGGCCTTTGATTTGATTCGTCCCGAGCTATTCCTTTCGAAACTTTGCCGCCAGACCTTCGGGAATTACGCCATGGGACAGATCAAAAAAGCGCGAGGTCTCAACAAAAAAATTGTGAACCCCGAACCGGAGCAACGGAAGCATCTCCGGGAGTTTTGCCATGTTCTGGATGGTCAGGGATCGCTGGCATTGTCTGATTGGCTGATGGCCCGCGGATTGACCGAAAGGGAATGCGCGCTGGTCGCGGTGCGACACGCGCGGGGAACCTATGCCATCTTTGAAGGTGCGGGGCGGGGGATCTTTAGTCACAAGGATGACAGTGCAATCATTTGTTCTTCTGTTCCGAAAGGCTCCGAGCCGATTGGCTGGATGAATTGTAACGTCGATTCTTTCAAGGCGCATTGCCGGGCCCATCGCGAGTATTGGCAGTGGGTCGAGGAGCGGAACGAAGAGCGCTATCGAACGAATGTCTCCCATGATCGTGGTTATGATTCCAAAAATTTGATGCACACCCTGCGGCTGCTTGAGCAAGCGACCGAGATCGCCACGGAAGGGAAGATCGTCTTGCCCCGTACTAATGCCGACTGGCTCAAAAAGGTGAAATCAGGCACTTATGATTATGACGAACTCTTGCGGATTGCCGATGAAAAACACGTCCAGATGGAGGCGGCCTTTGCCGGGGCATCTTTGCCGGAACGACCTTGTCGAGAGACTGCCAATGAAATCCTTCTCGAGGTGAGATCTTGTTTTGGAACGTCTTCGCTTTCGGGGCGTTGTTAAAATGCCTATTGCGTTGGGCGGGTGAGGGTGCTCTTGTTCGCCAATGCCTGCGATGGAAATTCCTGATTCTCCGACTTCCGGTTTGGTGCCGGTGGGACGTTTTGAATCGTCCCAGGAAGCCCAGGAATATGCCTTGGTTGTCTTGGCGATGAGGCTGGATTGTTTGATCACGATTGAGGAGGGCAGTGGATACCTCATCCACGGAGAGGAGGCTTTTGCCGAGGCCATCCGTGAGGAATTCCGACTTTATCAAGAGGAGCAGGTTTATCGGCCGGCCCCGGCGGCTGTGCCCATCTTTGGTTCGGGGGTGGAGCTGGCCTTGGTCTGGATCGGTATCCTCCTTTACTGTTTTACGCTCCAAATTCAGGACCCCGTATTCGAGGTGAAATATCTCAGCTCGACCTTCGGGATTGTGGGGGAGGGCGAGTGGTATCGGGCCTTCACTGCCTTGTTTCTGCATGGGGATATGCCGCACTTGCTGGGCAATGCCGCCTTTGGTTCTATTTTTGGTATCTTTGTGGCCAATTCATTTGGCCCTCTGAAAGGGTGGGGGCTGATCATGTTGAGTGGATTTGTTGGAAATTTGATCAATGTGTTTATTCGTTACCCTGAGACCTACCTCGGGCTGGGTGCGTCCACTGCAGTTTTCGGGGCGCTTGGGCTGTTGGTTGGGTCCGGTCTGGATTTGGCTTGGCGGGAGCGCTCGTTTCGCAAAGGCGTGCGGGCTTTCACGCCTTTGTTGGCCGGTTTGATGATCTTTGGACTGAATGGGATCGGTGGGCCCGGCGTCGACACTCTGGCCCACATTACCGGAATGGCTTCTGGAATTGTCCTCGGTTTACCGGCAGCGCATCTCCTTGCTAGAAAGGTGCGCTAGGCACGTATTGAGAGGATGAGATTTCTGCTCGTTACCTTCTGTGCTGTCAGTTCCCTTTTTGCCTATAAACCGACTCCGTTAACCGAGGGGCAAAAGGCTCCTGATTTTAAATTGCCGGGGGTTGATGGGAAGGATTACAGCCTTAAAGATTTTAGCGGTGGAAAAGCTCTCGCGGTGATCTTTACCACCAACCATTGTCCGGATGCCATCGCCTCCCACGATCGCATGGTGGCCTTGGTCGATCATTTCAAAGGTAAGCCGGTCAAGTTTGTTGCGATTAACAGCAATTCGCCGGAGGGGCTTCATTTGCCGGAGCTCGGGTGGACCGTTTACGACGATAGCTTTGAGGATATGAAGCTCATTGCCAAGGACAGTGGATTTAATCTGCCCTATCTCTATGACGGCGAGACCCAGGAAGTCGCCAAGGCTTATGGTGCGGTGGCAACGCCTCACGTATTTATCTTCGATGGGGACATGAAGCTCCGCTACAACGGCCGGATGGACAATGGTCGTCGCCGGGTGGGGCCGGTCGAAAAGAATGAAGCTCGAGACGCTATTTCGGCAATCCTGGAGGGAAAGAAAATCGAAGTGGTGAAGACCCGCCCGGTAGGATGCACCACGAAATGGAAGGAAAAGGCGGCGATGGTGGCCGGTGAGGACCGCAAGTGGAAAGCCCAGCCAGTGACGGTAGAAAAGGCCGATGCCAAAACGCTGGGTAAGTTGGTGGCCAACAAGGGCCGGAGTGGAATGCGCCTGATCAACCTTTGGTCGACCACCTGCGGGCCGTGCGTGGCGGAGTTTCCTGAGCTGGTGAAAATATACAGACAGTATTCCTGGCAGGAATTTGAATTTATTCCCATCAGCCTCGATCCGGTGGGCGATCAGGCGAAGGTGGAGCGTTTCCTGAAGAGGGTTCATTGCGGACTCTCACCGAAAACCAAGCCACTTTTGGACGAAGAAAAAAGAACGACCAACAACTACCTTTTCGACGGTGATACCGAAGATCTCGCCAAGGCGATCGATCTCGAGTGGGACGGTGCCCTTCCTTATACTTTGCTGGTTGGTAAAAACGGTGAAGTGCTCTTCCGTCATTCAGGTGTCATTGATCCCCTGACTCTGCGGAAAAAGATTGTCGAGCAGGTTTGGAAAAATTCAGGCGAGTGAGAATATTCACTGAAAAAAAGAAGTATTCTTTTGTTCCCATTTTCCGAAGCTTGTGTCAATGGTGCTGGCCCTCACTTTTGTCATGTCTCAATCGATTGAAGATCTCACCGCCATTCTGAGCGGATCTCCTGAGTTAACTGTCACCGAGCCGGAGCCCGGCTTCCCGGTGATCGAAGTCCAGACTCCCGTTTCTGCTGCCACCATTGCTCTCCATGGAGCGCAAGTCCTCACGTGGGCACCGACAGATCACCCGCCCGTGTTATATGTTAGCCCCAAAGCCAAGATGGTGGAAGGGACGCCTCTTCGCGGAGGGATTCCCATCTGCTGGCCATGGTTCGGCAAGCACCCGGAAGATCCGGAGAAACCGTCACATGGATTTGCCCGGACCCGCTTTTGGGAACTGGTCTCCGGTGAAATGGTTGGGAAGATGGCCACTCTGGTCTTCAAGTTGGTTCCTGACGAGGAGACCAAGGCTCTCTTTCCCTTCGACTTCGAACTGACTGCCACGATCCGTATCGCGGATAAGTTGCGGGTGAAGTTGAACATGAAGAACACGGGCGAGGAGATTTATAAAGTCAGCTCGGCGCTCCATACTTATCTCTCGCTTGGCGACATCGAGCGCATCCAACTCGAAGGAGTTAAAGGATCCCATTACGTCGATCAGTTGAGTGATGACAAGGAGCCGGTTTATCAGGAGAAAAATCTTCAGATCAAAGGCGAGGTGGATCGGATCTACCAATCCATGTCATCGGTTTTGATTCGCGATCTTGATCGCTACCGCTCCGTTTTTGTCGACAAAGCGGGGTCGCGGTCGACGGTAATTTGGAACCCTTGGAAGGAGAAATCCAAAACCATCACGGATTTGCCTGACAAGGGATACAAAGAGTTTGTGTGCGTCGAATGCGCCAATGCGGGAACAGACAAGCCCACCTTGCGTCCGAACGGTTCGCACACTCTTGAGACGGTGATCGGACTTCGTCCGCTTTCCTAGTCTTAGCTTCCGGGCAAAATAGAACCCCGCTGTGGTAGCACCGAAAAACCACAGCGAGGTTGGGTATCTCTTACCCCGGCGCACCGGGGTGGGGAGAGGTTTATTGAAATTTACGAGCTTTCAGAGCGGTTTTGAGAGCCTTGAGGTAGGGCTTCACCCCACCTCCGCCGTAGCCGGACATGGACTTAAAGACCTTACCGTCGGAGTCCATCAGCATGACGGTGGGATAGCTTCTCAAACCATACTCTTTGGCGACTTTCTTGTTCGCCTTGGTTTGGGCCTCGGGGAGCTTTTTCTTTCTTGGGTAATCAAGTACGACTACCACGAAGTCTTTCTCCACGGCAGATTTGAAGGACTTCTTGGAGAAGACTTCCTTGTCTAATTTTATGCAGGGAGGGCACCAGTCGGAGCCGGTGAATTTGACGAGAAGCGGCTTGTCCTCGGCAACGGCCTTCTTCTTTCCTGCTTCGAAGTCAGTGAGGAAATCGCCCGCCTGAGCGGTAGCAGCAAGTGCGGCTGACAGGATGGCGAAGACGAATGTTTTTAGTGGTGTCATCATGGTATTAGGCGTTCCTGAGCGGGGTTTTATTCCATATTTGTCGAATTTTTTTTCTGATCTGTTATCCGAAGGGTATGAAACAGCGATTGATTGTGGCCACCAGGAACGCTCATAAGATCGAGGAAATTCGCGCGATTCTCACGACCTGCGAAGTGTTGGATTTGTCGGTGGTGGAGGATCCTCCGGAGGTTGAGGAGACGGGCACGACTTTTCTTGAAAACGCCACCCTCAAAGCGATTGCCATCAGTGAGCTGACTGATGCTCTGGTGCTTTCCGACGATTCGGGATTGGAAGTTGATTCTCTGGAGGGGGAACCGGGGGTTTATTCTTCCCGTTATGCCGGAGAGGATGGAAACGACTCTCTCAACAATGAAAAATTGCTGCGTGAGTTGGATGGGAAAAGTGACCGCGCTGCGCGCTTTCGTTGTGTGATGGTGCTAGCCCGGAATGGTAAGGTCCTCGCTGATTTTTCAGGGTCGGTTGAGGGGCGGATTCTCCAAAATAGGCAGGGCGAAGTGGGCTTTGGTTATGATCCTTTATTCGCTCCGGTAGGCCACGAACTGTCCTTCGCCCAACTTGGCGAAGAGGTTAAAAATGGCATGAGCCATCGATCGCGTGCGCTTGAAGGTGTGGCGGATTGGTTAACTCGGCCTCGTGAAACCGATTGACATCATTCGTGAACTTGCAAGATTTTGTTATGAAAACGGCATATACGCTCATCGCCCTGCTGCCATTCGTCCTGGTTGGTTGCGGCGTTGACCCCCGTTGGGGGCCGCGCAGCGAGACCAATCAAAGTGTCCCCGGTTCGCGTGGAGTCGACAGCCGCTGGGGCGACCCCCGGACCGGCCTGCGCAAACCGCTCGAGTGGCAGTATCAATCGCTACCCGGAGACGCGAATCGTGGTATCAAATAAGGAGCGGCTCGAACTGTCGTCCGGAATTATTTGATCAGGAAAGAGTATTTTCCTGACTGGGTGATTAGAGTGACTTTGCCGTTCTTCTTCTCCACCACCTCGACGCCAACGGCATCGCTGATTTTTTGGCCACCTTCAGTGACGTCCTGACCTTCCCCGATGGGCAGAATAACCCGTGAGAGGGCTCCCGCCGGAATTACAACATTCGCTTTGAGTGCTGATTGGGGAAGTTTTTCCCAGTGAACCGAAATCGTTCCCGAGGGTGAGTTGTGGTGCGCCTTCACCCAAGTCACGGAGTCGTCGGACGGAATTCGAGGTGCAATGATCGCCTGATTGAAGCCAGGCACGATGGTGTCGATTCCCGCCACGAAAGTCATGAGCCACTCGGCAATGCCAGTTTCGACGAAGGTTTTTTGTTCCTTGTCGGTGAGATTTGTTAGAGTTTTTAACGCCAGATCCTGGTTCCCTGTTAGCGAAAGCACTCCCGGAAGGAAATGAGCTCCAATCGGACCTACCTCGGATCCATTTTTTTCGACCAAGGTGATGAGGTCGCCAAGAACCTTGGCTTTTTGTTTTGGGTTCAGAACGGCACTGCGAAGGGCGAGAACGTGGCCGGTTTGTGATTTTGTTTTTAACGAGCCATCCTCGTTGACGAATTGGCGCTCGAAGCTTTTTCGAATTCGTGATGCGTAAACTTGAAAACGAATGGCTTTCTGCGGCTGCACGGCAGGCAGAGCCAATTCAAGAATAAGGCGACAGCTGAAGCCGAGATAGCAGAGGTCGATAAATTCGGCCGAAACTCCTTCGGAGTCGGTCAGCCCCCCCCATTTACTTCCCTTTAAGAGGGTGTCCTGTTCTTCGCGGGCGATAATGTGACCCTCGTAGGTTTCCCAGCGGGATCTCGTGAGCTGGCTATCTCCGCTCATCCACCAGAGTGGGTGGGTTACGAGAACTCCGGCATCAGAGGAAATCGGTGCTGCTTTTTTTGATCCCGGATGGGTCGGGAAAAAGCTGTCTTTGGTGAGTCCGGCATCCATCAAGCGGAGCCATTCGGTAAGGTGCGGGGCTGAGTCGAAGTGGTAGAGGAAGGCACGGGCAGAGCGATGGACATCACTCCCGTCACCAAGGGCAGCGGCGTCACCCTTGGAGAAAGCCGCAAGACGTTTCTTGAGATTGGCAATGCTTTCGGAGTAGAGTTCATTGATCTTCCCGGAGCTGCTTTCGAATCCTGAAATTCGCCCGGGTTTTGTGAGCTGCATTTGATCTCCCACGACGAAGGTCGCGGTTTCGCTCCATTCTCCGGCTTCGTCTTTTTGATTCCAGACACGAACTTTCCAGTGCACTTTTTGGCCCTTCTTGAGTGGCTTCCCTTGCCACTGAACCAAGAGTCTGCCTGTTCCCTTTTGCTTCTTGCTGGCCCAGAGGTCGGCCTTTTCCTTCTCAAGCTTCTCAGGGCTTGTCGCCGCCAAAATTTCATAGGCTCCCTGGAACGCCCCCCGCTCTTCGGAACCGAGTTGCCAGCTAAGCCGTGGAGTGCTGGACACCCCAACCGGGTTGGTCGTAGACTCGGTCCGGAGATCCTTGACCTGAATGGGGGCACCAAGAGCGCTGAGGGTGGCGCAGACGAGAGTCGCGAGAAGAGCTTGTTTCATCGGAAGTAAGAAAACCCGCCGAGCCCCGCTGTGCAAGCAGACAAACGGGGAGCTGATGCCGGATTGCTAATCAAGCTTGCGCCACATTTCTTCGAATTTTCCGGCAAAGCTCCGGACGAGACGGGGATTATTGGTGACGACGATGTTTTCGTCGTTCTCGGTTGCTGCCGAGCGGGTCCAATTGTAGCTGCCGGTGAGGAGGAGGTCATTGTCCGCAATGGCAAATTTGTGGTGCATGTGGGCGGTGGTCCGATCCAGGCGGCAATCGATTCCGGCCTTGGAGAGGTGTGCCAGATCAGAGCCCAGGTCCATCGATTTATCGTCATCGGAGATGATGCGGATCCGGACTCCACGGGCAAGAGCTTCTTCCAATCTACGCACGATCCGGTTGTCAGTGATGGTAAAGATGCAGATGTCGAGCGTCTTGCGGCTTTCTCCAATGAGCCGGCGGATCCGGTGGAGGCAATCTTCCCCCGGGCTGAAAAACGCGGAAGCTTTGATCTCGTTTTCACTTGCGTAGAGGAGTTTGATCACTCCCTGGAGCCAGTCGAGGGCGGTGATTTGCCCGAACTCATTGATGGCTCCTTGCGCCAATTTAAAGGCGAGTTGCCGGGCCTTGGCCTGCTCGGTTGTGTTTCCCGCAATTTTCGCAAGGTGGATTTTGAGTTCCTTTCTTTCGGACCGGCTGAGCGCGAAGTCTTCGAGAGACTCCTTCATGAAATTTTCCAACTCTGACATCTGTGGGCTGACTCTAGTGAAAGGTGAGCCGGTTGCAACTTCGGCGGACTACGGCTTGGCCGGGTGCTCGTCGAGAAACTTCAAAACGCCTTTCTTGATTTTCGACCAGGTCTTGGTGTGAAAGAGCGCGACGGGCTGCTCGGCGATCCCATAGGCTCCCTTACGGATGTCGTAACGTTTTCCATTGAAGGCGGCATCAAGAGCCTTGTAGGCGCGGGTTGAGCTGAAGTTGTCGAAGTCTTTTGAGTCCTGGGTTTCGCCGAGTGATATAAGGCCGAGCCCGGTGAAAAGGTCATTGAGAGCGGCTTTCGCGTCCTTGTCCCGAGGTTCGGCGAGGAAGGGAAAACGGAAGTAGCGCATTCTTTGGGTACCCGGCCTCTCGGCGGCGTAGGCTTCATCCAGACAGCCTTCGATAAATCGGATTCCGAGAAGGCAAAGGTCCATCTGGGCGCTGCCTTTTTTGAACCGACTCATGTTTTGGTGGAAGGCAGTATGGTTGAACACTTCGCAGATGTAAGTTTCCCCCTTCTTGAGTTTTAGAAGATTACGAATGCCTTTCACGAAGGATGCACGTTGGGAATTGAGGAGGTTCAGAACCTGCTTCTTTTGTTGCTCTCGACTCGAGGTGCGCCGGATGGTGGCTCGCAAGGATTTCTCTGAAACGGCTGGAACATTGGAGAAGAAGATAGCCCTCACTCCGCGGGGCTGGAGATCTTTCGCGATTTCCAATGCGCTGGAGTGGCCGCGATCAGTGGGGAGGATTTGATCGTCGAATGTCAGGATGACCCGGTGGGCTTGTTGCGCCTCGCCGATCATGACGGTGCGCTGGATCAAGCGGCGATAGGGGCCGCTTGTTTTGTCTGCGACTCTTCCCAATTTGAAACCCTTTTGGAAAAGCTTTGCGGGATCTTCGGCCGGTGCCAATGCCGGTTCCGTGGCTTCGTCACCGTGAGCAAGATCTTCGCTTGGAGATCCTTCTTCAACGGCTCCCTGGCTGAGGGGCTGGGCTTCCTGAGCTGACAGGAGGCCGGCGCAAAAAAGAATAGGAAAGAATTGTCTCATTGTCCTTCCTCCGACCCTTGGGTCTCTTCGTCGAGAGATCCTCCTTCGACGAGGGTGGTAAACTGGGCGATCCACTTGGGCGCGGATTTGTGAGTGAGATGCTTTTTCAAATGCTCGAGCATTCGGAGCGCAGCGCCTTGCTGGTCGCCCGATCCAAAGAGGTCGACTTCCATGGCCCAGTTGAGATTTTGGCGACCTTCGATCAGCCATTTTTCAAAGGCCGGTTTGCGATCCCGGTCACCGCTGGCTTCGTTGGTCCATCTTTCAAGAAGGTTCCCTTCGTTTTCAATTCGCTTGAGCCACGCTTGGCGCAGTGAAGCAAGTGTCTCAGGTGTGCGCAGGGGTGGCAGGATCACGTTTTCATAGATGTCCGCGATATCGAGCGGCGACTTCGGCCAGTTGCCGATCTCAACATTTCCTACCGAGTAGGCTTCGGCAAAAATGGTGCTCAAGGGATCGCTTCTGAGAAGTTGTCCCTGACCTTTGAGGTCTTCGGCGTCGCGGATGATCGCTTCGAGAACCGAGAGTCCCCGGGAGGAGAGGCTGGAAATGTCTTCGACCTGGGTCGCCTCGAGAGTGAGCACAAGCCAGTTGAGTTGATGTTGGAGAGCGAGGCGGAAGGCCGGAGTGTCGCTGCGCTCCTTGTGGCGCTTTTTCCAGTCACGGAATTCGCTGGCTTTACGGAGTTGATCTTCAAAGCGAACTTTTTCGATGCAGTTGAGATAGAGTTCGTGGGCAGCGGCCGAGCTTTCGCGGGCTTTCTTGAATGCGGAAAGGGCGACTCCATACCGTCCTTTTACCGTGCTGTTGGAAGTGTCCTGAATCTCTTTAAGCTTTTCGAGCAAGAGTTCGCGATCGAGGTCGGAGAGGGGTTTTTCCTGTCCGATGGCCGGGAGGAGCAGCGAACAGGCGAGCAAGACAAAACGTTTCATGGATGGGGAAGTGCGGGTTGGTGGTCTTCAGCCCTCGGGCATCAATTACGTTTGAATAAACATTCCACCGGGATTTGTCGAAATGATAGTTTTGGGTTGGGTAAGGAGTTGACTCAGAAAATTCTTTCTGGACCGGGTCGGATGTGGCACCTTGAGAGCCCCTAAGATCCTCCCAAGTCAATGATTCACAATCATGTATTGATGATGATAAGGAATTCCGTGCTGCCACTCATTCTGAAGGTCGGAGTGTTCCAGCCTCTGTCCGCCGCACAAGTGGTTTTGAGTTACGAAGCGGAGGCGAGTACTGTGGTGGGTAGCCCGTTTGGCCTCGAGATCCCTCGTTTAAGTAAGGTCACCGGGACATTGGTTTACGAAACGAGCAGGGCGGTCGATCAGAACGCTTCTCCGGAGAGGGGCCACTACCAGCTTGGTGGCGAAGGAGGATTTACCGCTGCGTTCGAGAGTGCCGGAGGGGATTCTCATTTGTTGACCGGCTCGGCGGGACCGTGGCTGGAGGCGGAAAATATTTCGGTAGGCGGAGACTCCACCATCGATACTTTTCGATTTTGGGACGGAGATGATTCTGACTCCAAAGGTGGCCTGATGTCTTTCGATGGAGTGGTGGACGGAGATTATTTTTTGACCTTTGCGATGACTGATAGCAGCGGTGAGGCTTTCCCGGGCGATGCCCTGCCTGATCCGTTTCCAATGACAGGAGTGAAGGGGCCGATTGGATATCCCTTCCCGCATACTTTTGTCATTGGTGATGGCAGCGGCTTGAACGGAACCGGGCGTATATTGCTTCAATTGACGAAGCTGAGCGCTGAAGTTCCGGAGGTTGATGGTCCGGCGATTCTGGCGAGTGGCATTGCCGATGACGTGTTTGTGATCGAGTTTGAATCAGAAGAAGGGCGCGAGTATGCCATCGAATTTTCGAGCGACCTCGAAACATGGCAAACCATCGCCAGCGGCGTTCCGGGAGAAGGTGGGATGACTTCGTTCGGAGATTCCGGGGTCATGGAACGCCTTGGTGAAATGCCCGGTGCAGCCTACTATCGAGTTCGGATCGACTAGGCTGCGCAGGGGGACTTAGCGGCGGGTCTCCAAGGTTTTGAGAAGAGCGCCGGAATTCCAGTAAATGGTTTCGTTGACCTTTTCGAAATCATACTTCGCCGAGCGATTGCAGGAGGGTCGCCCTTGGAACTGTTTCAGAACGGCGGGGCGGTAGCGGAATTTGTCCGGCATTGATTTGCGAGAGTGGTCGAGCTGCAGGCCGATGTTCTCAAACGGGATTTCGGGCATCCATGCCGGGGCGTTTTCTCTGGGTTTAAAATCGAGCTTGTCGGGGTTTGTGAAGACTTTTACCGGATTGATAGTGCGACTGTTCTCGAAGGTGAGCGCTCCTTTTGGGATAGCCGGGTGTCCGAAAGTGAGGCCGCTGTTGGATGAGAATTTGGGATGTTCCGGGGTCCGGCTTTCATTCATTTCAAAGCCGAGAGTATTGGTGACCTTGTTTTCGATGGGGAAGAAGCGGAGCTCGTTGGGCTGGTTCATCACTTTGGCAAAGGTGGGGTATTTCGCACCACGGTGCCTTGTTCCATCCGTCTTCACCGACGACTCTTTCGCATCGCCAGATGTAGTCGTGCTTGTCTCCACGTTTGAGCTCACCGGTGGCGAATTTTGGCAGGTCGGCGATGCGTTGTTTGACGTTTCCGATCACCCGGATCCAGACACCGTAATTCCCCATCATGAAGATATTCCCGTGAACCTCGTGTCCGGTACCTCCATTGATTGCGAGAGCACCATGGCCCGCTTTGTAAAAAATGTTCTCTATGACTTCGCGACCGGAGTCGTGGTCATCCAGCATGATGCCGGAGCGAGTCATAATGCCATCAGTCGACATGATATGGTGAAGAAAGTTGTGCTGGATGCGGGTGCCATAGCCCCAGAATTGGGCCCCCGAGTAGATTGTGGCACCGTCGCCTTCTTCGAAACCGATGTTAAAGAACTCGTTCTTCTCAATCAGGTGATCGTTTCCGCGGAAGACGAGAGCTTGTCCGGGGAGGTTGTGCATGAGGTTGTTGCGGAAGATGTTACCAGTTCCGCTAAGGCCGACGGTGGGAGCGACCCCGGAAAGCTTATCGAGATAGAAGTGTCAGTTGGAAACATGGTTTTTGCCCGGCGTGATTTCGGACGAATCGGCCTGTCCTCCGGAGAGTCTTGCAAAGCGGGCGACATCGTAAACATCGCAGGCGTGGGCCCGGTTGTTGGTTCCACTGATGGACAGGGCGGTGACGGTGGAGTTTCGAATGGTAAATCTATTTACAGAGCAGTGATCACTTATACTGATTTGGATAGCCTCGCCGGAAACGACTCCTTGCACCGTGATGTTGTGGAAGTGGAGGTGACTGACGTTTTGCAGCGAAAGGAAGCCTTTGGCGGATGCGACAACGAGTCTGGTCTCGTTGCTGATGGGAGAGGTTGGCCAGAGATAGAGATTTTTCTCCTGAGTGTCGAAATACCATTCCCCCGGCGAATCGATCTCGCACAAGAGATGGTAGATGGCGTGACGGGACTGGTAGTCTTCGATCATGCGCTTCAGGCCATATCGTGACCCGGTGATGAATTGAAGGGATCCTGTTTTGGCATCTGCGGAGCGAAGTTGAAGGGTTTCGCGATACCAGGGTGCCGTGATGTAACCTTGGGAAAGAGCGCGCCGTTTGTCGGCGATTTCATGATGCCATTGCGACCAGCTTCCGGCGGGTTTTTCGAGGAGTTGAAAGACGGCGCCGTTGGGCTTTTCCCAGGTTCCTCTGGTGATTGTTTTTTGGAACCGGGTCGGTTCATCCTCCTTGATTAATTTGGTGGCATGCGCGAAGCCCACATTGGGAAAGCGGGAGGGTTGCAGGAGATCCGAACCCTGCATGATCAAGGCACCCGTCGGGGATGAGTTCGAGAGAGTCTTGATGATTGCGGGATCGGTGACCGGAATTCGAACCACCTTCCCCAGTGCTGTCTTCGAGAGGCGGGCGAGAGTCTTGTCATCCTTTACGATCGTGTTTGAACCCAGGTCGATGATCTTTGATCCGTCGAAGATGATTTCGCCTTCGGCTCGATAGGTCACCGGGAATGCAGCAGTGCCACCATCTTTGGGGCCGAAGCGGGTTGCTGATTCAAAGGAGTAGATTCCGGGGCGAATCGTGACTTCGACCGGACGGTCTTTGGAAAGAGTCTGCATGTGCCGACGTGCTGCTTCGAGAGTGGGGAAGTGTCCTTCGCCAATCGTGAGCCGATGAGGCTCAGCCGAAGTGCATGGAACAACAAAGGAGCAAGAGGAGGGCGATGATCCGCATGAAGCCATTACGGAGACCTCTCCGGAAGCTGTCAGACAAATTGGGTCGCTATTTCTTTTTCTGGCTGTTGATTTTTGGAATGGTGTAACCGGCTCGATGGAGTCTAAGCAAGGCCTTCAGTTTCTCGATTTTTTTTGGCAGGGCCCGGATGATGAGTTTGTCGTCGAGGCGAATGGCGCTTTCGATTTCCCCGGTGGGCCACTTCTTTCCATCTTTGGTGACCAGTGTCCCTTTTTCAGTAAAACGCAAACCGAGCGCAGCGTATTCCTCGTCGGTGATGTTTTTGACGATCATCTGGCGTTCGTCCTGTCCTTCAGGTCCCGGGGGGGGAGACTTGCCAGAGGCCGTTCTGGTAGGAGAAATCGAGGTGGCAAATATTGCAGATATCATAGAGAGCCACAGAAAGCGGAATCTTTTTCGCGGTGAGTATGCCCGATACGGGTGCCTTTAGTTCGTGTTTTTCGAGTTCCACCGCGAAGGCAAACGAGCGGTCTTCTTTGAGCCCGGCTTGCCTGATGATGTCCAGGGCTTCGCCTACAGTGTGATTTTTGCTTATTTCGATCCTCGTAATCAATGGGCCGAATTCTTTGACGCCAGTGAACATTTTTTCGCCACCGGGCTCGATTTGTTGCGCCCGGATGGCAGCCGCTAAAAGAAAAAGGACCATGAAAATTCTCATGGTCCCATGTTGCCCCAAAAGGGAAGAATTAGCGAGGGCTCTCTCCTAGCCTCCGGTTTTTGGTCCGCGGGGCTTTTTTGGTTTGGCTTGTTTTTGGCCGGGGCGCTTTGCTCCGCCGCCCTGGGCCTGGCGCTTTTGAGCTTCCTCGGCTTTTTCAGCCAGTCTTTGACCCCAGCTTTTTTTGCCGGCCTTTTTTGAAGTCTTCAACTCGGGTTCGGGCAGTTTCTGCATGAGCCAGGTTTGACCGATGGAGAAGATATTTTGAGTGGTCCAGTAAAGGGCGAGAGCGGAGGCGAAGTTGTAGCAGAAGAAGAAGAAAATGAGTGGCATCAGCATGAAGATGCGTTGCTGCATTTTATCGCCGGTCTTCGGGGTGAGTTGCATCTGAATGACCATGGTGACGGCCATCAGGACGGGGAGAATGTTTATGGGGAGGCCGAAGATGTCTCCGACGGTGTCCGGCTGCGAGAGGTCATCGACCCAGCCGAGGAAGGGCTGGTTGCGGAGTTCAACGGCATACTGAAGCATGCTGTAAAATCCGAAGAAGATGGGGATCTGCACCAGCATGGGAAGACAGCCGCCCATGGGATTCACTCCAAACTGACGATAGAGCTTCATCATCTCCTGGTTCATCTTGTTGGGATCGTCGGGATACTTTTCCTTGAGCGCGGCGATCTTGGGCTGGAGCTTGGACATCCGCTTCATGGTGCGGGTCGATTTCGCGTGGAGTGGCCACATGAAGGTTCGGATGATGAGAGTCAGGACGACGATGGCCCATCCCCACGACCAGTCGTTGTTTTCACCACCGAAGAGGTTGGAGAGTTTGTTGAGGGTCCAGTTGAGCGGACGGCTGATCAATCCAAAGAAGCCATAGTCCATGACATCGCCCTTGTCTCCGTCGAGGCTGCGGATGAGAGCGTTGTTCTTGGGTCCCATGAAGACATCGAAGACGAATTCGCGGCTTTGTCCGGCAGGGATGGCCTCGTTGGGAAGAGTGAGGTAGGTGTTGATGCCTTGGACGGTTTTGCTTTCACGGGAACGCGATTCGGGGAGTTCAACGTCGTCGAGGATAGCGCGGAACTTCCCGGGGTAGGGTTTTTCCGGAGTAATGATGGTGGCGAAGAATTGGTTCTCCACTCCGGTAAAGAGCAGGCTTTCCTTGAAGCTTTCGCGAAACTCAGTGGCGTCGGCTCCGAAGAAGGAGCTGAAGTAGCCGGTGGTCTCGGAATCATAGTCGCCGTTTTCGTTCCAGAAGAAGTTCAGGTAGTTGGAACGCTCGCCTTCGTAGGTTGGGGCGGCCGAGCCATTGAAGATGGCGACGTCATTGAGTGAGATCTCTCCGTTCGTGGTGTTCTCGAGGCGCAGCTTAAATTGCAAACGATAAGGGCTGCCGGCGGAGTCTTCGTCGACGACGGTCCACGTCTTGTGTGCGGTCAGGTTGTTCGCGAGGGAACCTTTGTAAGTGATCGAGGTGTCGGATTTTGTTTCCTTGTCCTCGTCGTAGTAGCCTTTCTCGAGGCTTTCACCGGAGATCTTCGTGATGGCGCCGATGCGATTGAGACCGAGATCGTTCATGGTGATCAGGCCGTCACCATACACGGCCTTCTCTTCGAGGAGCTTGTTTTGGACGATTCCGCCTTCGAGAGTGGAGAGGGTGAAAACGCTGGCCGGAGTGGCAATCTCGTGGCTCTCTTCAGTGCCGAGTTCCTCGGGATCAGGGCGGTCTTCGACGGCGAGGGCGGGAATCTTTTCTTCAGGAGCTTTCTTCTCCTCCAGTTCTTCCTTTTCCTTCTTTTCTGCGAGTTCGGTTTCCTGTCGCTCTCTGGCGGCCTTGGTGGAGAGGTGGAAATTATAGGCCAATAAAATGGCGCAGATTGTGACGACGATCCAAGCTTTACGATCCATGATCAGTTGTGGGTAGTGGGAGAGTTTTTGGAAGAGGCTTGGGAGCCTCCGGTTGATGGGACGGGGTCATAACCGCAGCCGCCCCAAGGATGACAGCGTAAAATCCGGCGAATGCCGAGGTAGCTGCCCTTGAGGGAACCGTGGAATTCGACCGCTTCGAGGAAATAGTGGGAGCAGGACGGAGTGTAGCGGCATCCTGCGTTGGGCCCGCCGATGGCATGTAGCACGGGGCGGATGAGAAGTTGGTAGCCTCGAATGACCAGTCGAATGAGGACTTTCATGACGGATCCACGGGCTGTTCCTGCCAAATCTTGAGCCGCCTGGCGGTCTTGATCCAATCAGCCTCAAGTTGCTGGAAGGTCGCTTGGGAGGCCCGCCAGCGAGCGATGGTGACGAGCATGACGTCGGGGGGAAGGTTGTCGCCATGCTTACGGATGATTTCCCGGAATCTGCGTCGGAGCAGATTTCGGGTGACGGCCTTACCTGCCTTTTTGGACGTAATGAGGCCAAAACGGCGATCCGGGGATGCCTGCCCCTCTAGTTTTCCCAGAACGAGATATTTTCCGGCAGCCGATTGTCCTTGATTGCGGACGACCTGAAATTCGCCCCATTGGCGCATGCGCCTTTCACGGGTCAGCTTCATGACCGGAATGGGTGCCCCAAGCGAAAAGGTGAAGGCCCGTTGGTAAAACGGGCCAAAACCAATTTACTTGGTGTTGTTCTGCACCGTGTGGCGCTTAAAGTGGATCTCGGCACCTTTCGGGAGGAGGCGCTTGCGACCCTTGCGGCGACGGCTCTTGATGATGCCTCGTCCAGCTTTGGTTGCCATGCGGGCACGGAAACCGTGTTGCTTCTTGCGGGTGCGCTT
Source organism: Akkermansiaceae bacterium (assembly GCA_965657795.1). Taxonomy (GTDB): domain Bacteria; phylum Verrucomicrobiota; class Verrucomicrobiia; order Verrucomicrobiales; family Akkermansiaceae; genus SW10. Next base: position 31,908 of record CBFHQJ010000028.1, on the reverse strand, counting down.
GGAAGGCTGGTATGTCATTTTCATGGCCGTAGAAAAAAGGTAAGTTTTTGAAAAAATCCGGCTACAGGGAGCGGGGAGGCGGAGACTAGCTGCCGAAAACCGCTTGTCAACCCATCGTGAAGGTTTTTCTAAAAAGAACGTCGAATGTCTGGAGCTTCAGCTTCGGAGGCATTCCCGGATGTGGCGAAAGCGTTGAGCCTTGGTGGCCTTTACTGAACTAAAATGCACGATATTTACCAGTTCCACGCCTGAAATGCTGTGCTATCCTCAAAATATGTCCGCGGAAGACACTCTCGCAGTATGCATGTTGGTCGTGCTCTTGATCGCGGCTGGCACCGTGACGACGATTCTTTTCTCGATGATGCGGAACGCTGGAAAGAAGGATGAACTTGCCGGGCTTTTGGAGAATGAGGAGCCGGGGCAGGAGCCGGAAGGGGAGCCGGCTGGTCCCGACGAGGAGCCGGGGCAGCCTTGGGAGAAGGACGCCGATTGGTGGCGAAAGTAAGTCAGGCTTTGGCTTCACGCCGTGCCAACAGAAAGAGCGCGAGGAGGACGGCAAAGCTCAAAAGAGCAATTTCGGCGACGGATCGCGCGATCGCGGCGCCAATGATGACGGTCTGAATTTCCGCCAGGCCGTCAATCGATAGCCTTTCGACGGGGTTTTGATCAATCCAGTAGGTAAAGAGGCTCAGGGCGATGAGCGAAAGCATTCCAATCATTCCACTGACGCCAGTCAGATTAAAAAGAAGCCGTGGGTTTATTCGTCACCGAGAAGATACTTGGAGGCCTGCTCGACGTCTTTGTCACCACGACCGGAGAGGTTGGCAATGATGATGTCTTCCTTGCGCATGGAGCCAGCGATCTTCGAGACGTAGGCCATGGCGTGGGCGGTTTCGAGGGCAGGAATAATACCCTCGGTGTATGAGAGTTCCCGGAAGGCTGCGAGGGCTTCGTCGTCTGTTGCGTAGGTGTATTCGGCGCGGCCAATGTCTTGAAGATAGGCATGCTCGGGGCCCACGGCGGCGTAGTCGAGGCCGGCGGAAACGGAGTGGGTGAGTTCAATTTGGCCATCGTCGTTGGCAAGGAGCCAGGTCTTGGAACCTTGCAGGACGCCGAGTTTTCCGCCCTGGAAGCGAGCGGCGTGCTTTTCAGGTTCGATACCCTCGCCTCCGGCTTCGACACCCACCAAACGGGTGTCTTCGTCGTCGACGAAGGGGTGGAAGAGTCCCATGGCATTGGATCCCCCGCCAACACAGGCGACGAGGAGATCTGGAAGACGGCCTTCTTTTTGAAGGATCTGCTCGCGGGCCTCTAGTCCAATGACACGATGAAAATCGCGCACCATCATGGGGAAAGGGTGGGGGCCGAGAGCCGAGCCGAGAATGTAATGGGTGTCATCGACGGTAGCGACCCAGTCGCGCATCGATTCGTTGACGGCCTCCTTGAGCGTGGCTTGACCAGCGGTCACGGGGACGACTTTGGCGCCCATAAGGCGCATGCGGCTTACGTTGAGAGCCTGGCGCTCCATGTCCACCTTGCCCATGTAAACGGTGCAGTCCATGCCGAAGCGGGCACAGACCGTGGCGGTGGCCACACCGTGTTGTCCGGCCCCGGTTTCGGCGATGATGCGTTTTTTTCCAAGGCGCTTGGCGAGGAGGATCTGGCCGATGGCGTTGTTGATTTTATGGGCTCCGGTGTGGAGGAGGTCCTCGCGCTTGAGGTAAATTTTGGCGCCGCCGAGTTGCTCGGTCCAACGTTCGGCAAAGTAGAGTGGGGTGGGTCGACCGCAGTAGTTTTGGAGCAGGTCGTCGAGTTCGGCTTGAAAAGCGGGATCGGCCTTGGCCTCGTCGTAAGCGGCGACGAGGTCATCGAGTGGCGTCATGAGGGTTTCGGGAGCGAAACATCCTCCAAATTGACCATAGTGACCGGTTGCGTCAGGGACAGCGGTAGCCTCGTTGCTCATGTCGGCAAGGTAGCCGATGAGTGGGAATTGGCACGCGCAAATTTAGCCGTCATGCGTGACGGTGCGAAGCCAGCCCGCGAAGGACTCCTCGGTGTGTTCTCCGGCGGCGAGGGCGAGGTGATGGAGATACTTCTCGATCTCGCCGATGGTAAAGATTCTTCCATTGCGATTCAGAAAAAGTTCACAAGTAATGGCTGCGGTTCTCTTGTTGCCGTCGATGAAAGGGTGATTTTTGGCAAGACCGAAGGCGTAGACTGCGGCGAGTTGGCAAAGATCGACGAAAGGGCAACCGTCGTCGGAAAGCTGTTTGGGGCGATTGAGCGCTGATTCAAGCATCTCTTGATCGCGGATTCCCTCGCCGCCGCCGTGCTCTGCCAACTGGGTGGCGTGAAACATGTGGAAGACCTCTTCAATCACCCATTCGATTGCTTCGTGAAACATCACTCAGCAAGTTTCTTGAGGAGATTCCGGTCCTCTTTCATGATGCGATTTGCGACATCCATTTTGCGGGTCACTTTTTCATCATAGGCCGACAAGCTGACGCCATTTGGGGTTTCGGTGACGGTGAGGGCGTCGCCTTTGGAAACGCGGAGTTTTTCGAGGAGTTCCTTGGGCAGGATGATGCCGGCGGAGTTTCCAATCGCGGTGATTTTTAATTTAGTCGCTGGTGGGTGCTACAACTTTCGTTATAACGGAAATCAAGTCGTGATCTTGCGGGACCTTTCTGCAATCGTAGCCGCGTGGCAAAGATTGCAGTGTTGGGTTCCGGAACGGGGTCGAATTTCCAAGTTCTTCTGGAGGCGTTTGGAGGAGAGATCGAGCTGGTCGTTTCCGATCAGCCGGGGGCAGGGATTTTAGAAAAAGCACAAGCAGCCGGGATTCCGACGGTGGTTGAGAAAGGTGGTCCTGATCTGAGTGCACGGATTCTGAAGCATCTTGAGGATATCGATCTGATCTGCCTGGCTGGTTTCATGCGTATTGTGAAAGAGCCAATCCTGAGCGCTTTTGCGGACCGTATTCTCAATATCCATCCCTCACTCCTTCCGAAATATCCCGGCAAGGCGGCTTGGGAGCAGGCTCTGGCCGATGGAGCTGAGGTGACGGGGTGCACCGTTCATTATGTCGATGCTGGAATCGATACTGGTGAGGTGATTTTGCAAGAGGAAGTGCCGATCATACCAGGTGACACTGCGGAAAGCTTGCATGCCCGGATTCAACTTGCGGAGCATCGTATTTTTCCCGAGGCCGTGAAGCTGGTGCTCGGGAAAATCAGGGACGTGGTGTGATCAGGAGCCGCATGAATTTCGCAGCTTCGTTTCCCTCAAGAGGGATTTGATAGCCTAGGCTCCCATCGGGGTTGATGGATTCTGCTTGCATGGGGAGGGAGAGCGATTGCCAACTTTCGAGGTCAGTTGACGATTGAGGTACCACCATGAAATCGTCCACCCCGATCTTTACTCTGAATCGAAAGGATTCAGCGTTCATCTGAGGTGGATGATTTGCCAGGGCCAAGTCGGCCAGTTCCGAAATCTCCCCGGTGAATGCAAGGGTGTCACTCGTTCCCGGAGATCCTCCCCGTGAGGCGCTGCAACGCCAATTGGAAGAAAGCGAAAGGTCCGGGCCCAATGCAGGCCGCCTCAGGGTGAGCGAGCATCCTTCTCCGTCCGCAAACTCTGGCCACGGGGCCTTGTCATCGAATTCGAAATCAAAAATGACCGTTCCATCAGCCGCTGACAAAACAAGTTGCTCACCCGAATTGGCGAGTTTGGTCTGGTCTTGGAACTCGCCGGCGATGTTGTGGCCGGTACCGTGTAAGCTCTCGAAACTGGCTCTGTTTTCAACGACGAGAATCCGTTCTCCGGGAGCGAGGGAGGTCGCGGACGGGAAGGTGAAGGCGATCCCTGCGGTGAAGGAGACATCGGTAAGTTCAATGGTCTCTGACGGGGAGATATTCAACAGCTCGATAAACTCTGTTCCCGCCTGGTCATCGGTATCAGCAGGGTGGTAGTGGATTTCGGAAACCGTCAGATTAGCTGCGCTCGCGGGAATTCCTACGATGAAATTTGCCTTCCGAATCGCAGACCATGCTCCGCTGTTGGTGAGGACGCGGGCGGATATCGTGGAACTCTGTGCCGGAGTGAACGGTGAGTTGTAAGTGCTTGGAGAGTCGATGGGATCGCTGCCGTCGAGCGTGAAGTAAATCGTTCCGCTCTCGCCTGTCGTGTTGGTGATGGTCAGCTGGAAATCATTCGGCACGTTCCCACCTGTGGAGCTGAATGAGGGCGGAGGAATGAAGTTTGAATCAATCCAGTTGGCTCGCGATTGGAGCCAGGACTTCATCGAGTTGATGCGACTGGTCCATGATGAAGCGGTGAGTCCGCTTTGGTCATTTGCAAGTCCGGTCGTTATTTCGGAAACCTGGGCGTCGATGATGGCGGCCATGTTGGCATTCGAGAGAGGCCCTTCCCGGAGCTCAAACCAGCGGTCTTCATACTCGCGTTGGAAGTCGGGATCATCGAAGAGCCTGCCATACCAAAGGCGGTCCGGTCGGAAGAAGAGCGTGCCGGTGGTGGAGCCGCCATACGCTCCGTTGTTGAAATCCCACATCGGTCCCATACGCAGTTTGCGATCGCCGGACGAGACCCAGGGAAACATGCTCAGCAAAAGTCCGTCGCCTTGTTTGGCAAGGGTGAGCATTTGCATGTAGTCGATGAAGTCAGTGGTATCGAGATGTTTGCGATATCCGACTTCGGGATCCCGCCAAATATCATCGTCGTAAAGAACATCCTCAAAATCGCGGAACCAGTTTTCGATTGCTGATCGTTGGGCCGGGTTGATCTGATAACCGTTGGGATCTTCAAAGTTGATGAAGGCGTTGTATTGTCGGGGGATATCATCTCCGGAACCTGAGACATTGGGCGCGGTCGATTGGACTCGATTGGGTCCGGCGGTGTGAAAAAATTGCGGGGCGATCGCACCATTTTCAGCTGGAAATCCTCCGACCGGAACTGGATCCATGCGATTGATGCTATTGATCCAGCCACCGGTCGAGCCGTCTTCGGAGAGCTTATTAAACTCGAGCCGCTTGTCATCGCGCTTTGTCTTTTCAAGGAAGACATAGACGCCCTTACGGTCAGCTAAAGTTAGATCACCGCCGTTTTCGTTCACAAAGAGATCGACGAAGCGAAACTCCGGGGCCCAGCGACCGGTTTGGCGACTCAGTTCCCAGATGAAGGTATTGTAAAGCATCGTCCGGTCATAAGAGGGATGCGGGTAATAGAGAATCCAATCAGACTCTGAAGCCATTCCGAGAATCTTGATGGTACGATCATCATCTTCGTCTGTCTTCCATGTCTCGACCGAATAAGGTTTGGGATTCCAGGTGGATGAAAATGCTCCGCGCACCCGGATGCCAATGCGGGAAGTTTGAGTGGGTTCTTGCGCGAAGTCTGCCGAATTACTGACAGCGTTTTGTTCGAAGACGCTCAGAAATGCTGGCTGCCGGGCCACCTGTTGCAAGCCGCCTCCGGTTTGGGTGCTGGTGCTCCAACCTTTGTTGGGGATGCTCCCGCCATTGAAGTTTTCAACGACCATAATCGGGAGCCTGGAAGAGTAAGCGACAAGCCCGGGAGATAGTTTGAGGTAAGACCGGCTTCGGATCGCCGGCGGGTGGCCGGGGAGGTAAGAGGCAGCGCGTACTTGGGTTGTCGAATCGATGAGGATGGGGGCGTCGTAAATCAATCCGTTTCCCTCCCCCGGAATGGAACCATCCATAGTGTAAAGAATCGTAGCGCCATTATCGGAGCTAAGAGTTAGAAGAAAAGGATCGCTGAAAACACCGTCTGGTTCCGAAAAATCTGCTTTGCGGGGTGCTGGAAAGGTGCAGTTGGATGCTGCCAAAAGGGTAACGGTGACTTCGGGACTGAGTGGATCGTTACTAGTGAAAATGAGGGAGTCTTGAAAGCAACCATCACCGTTGTTCTGAAATAAGATCGGGAGATTGTAAGAGCTTCCTGCTTTGATCGTGATTTGATCGGTGGGTGCCGAGAAGTGAACTCCCTTGGCGAGTGATGGAGCTAGGATGAGGTCTGCGAGTTCTCCCTGGTTTTCGATCAATAGGGTGAGAGTGGTGACTGCGGGATCGACTCCAAAGTCGAGGAGCCTCGTGGCGGAGATGACAGGGTTTGGATTGATGGGAGTTTCACCCAGGAAGCGAAATTCTCCGATGCCGACCCGGTCGCCCCCGCCGAAACCTTCGAACCAATTGTCGGTAATGGTAAGCCTGATGGTATTGCCGGAGATCATTCCTCCCAGAGAAAGGGTGGTTGCCGATGAGGTGGAGATCGCGGGCGAGGTGACTTCAGTGGGTGGTCCAAAGCTCGCGCCTCCGTCGCTGGAGAATTCCAGACGGAAAGATTTTCCCTCGTTCCCATTAGGATTACCGAAGTGATATCCCCAATAGACAAGATCGGTAAATTCGTGGGTTTCCGCAAACGTGAAGAGGAAAGCCGGATCCGGTCCGAAATTGTAGTAGTCCGCCGAACCGCCGCCGGGAGCATTCGTGGTCCACGCCGTCGAGCCGTTGGCGGCGGCGTGGGTCACATTTTGATAGTTTGCGAGTGTGGGCGTCTGTGAAAGTCCCGAGCCATTGCTAACATTCGCAGCCGGAAAGAACTCGGTCCCGGTTAGCAGCGATGTTGACGAGGGGATGAGAATTTCGCTTGCTGCCAAAAAGCCCGGGAAGAGTAGGAAGAGAAATTTCATGACTCGCAGAGCAAAAAAAAACCATCCGGAGCCAAGCCCCGGATGGATGAAAGTTTCCGGTTTGAAACCACCAACTAGCGACGGCGGCGAAGGAGGGCCAAAGCCGCCAAGCCGCTCAGAAGAATACTGGAGGGCTCGGGAACAACGAACTTAACCTCGCCGAGGCCAAGGCGATCACCGCCGGGGGAGGTTCCTCCAAAATGGTTGTCCTCGATAGTGAGGCGAACGGTGTCTGCCGCGAAGGTTCCGCCGAGGGAAAGGGTGTTGGCATTTTGGACTGCGTAGGTGCTGAGGGGATTGGAAACCGTCACGGGTGTTCCAAACGATCCTCCGCCATCGGTGGAAAATTCCAGAGAAAATTCACGTCCTTCGTTTCCGTTGCCCGAACCAAAGTGGTATCCCCAAAAGACAAAGTCGGTGATCTCGTAAGTCGCTCCCAGATCCAGGGTGATGACTGCAGGGGTTCCGGGACTTCCTGCCAGGAAGTAGTCCCCGGCACCATTGGGATTGGTCGTGGTCCAAGCCGTTGCGCCGCTGGCATTGCCGTGGGTGATGGTGGTGTAATTGGCAAAGGTGGCAACTCCACTGAGGCCGCTGTCATTGGCAATGTTTGCGAGCGGGAAAAACTCACTCACGCTACTGGAGTTGGCCACTCCGGTCGGGGTTATTAATACTGCTGCAGGAGCCAGCCCCGCGGAGAGGGCTGAGACTGCCATAAGTGTATGCTTCATCATCGGGAGCCGAATTTATGGTATCAGCGCGCGTATAGTCAATCCTGCTTTTATCTTCTTTCTGTGATTTGATTCATGGGCAGGTCAAATCAGTCTAATCCGGTCAGAAGTTCGAGGCGGTGGCTTCGAGTGGTCGCGGTGGAAGGCGGGCAACAGCGATGAAATAAAAAAGCCTGCAGTCTCGAACTGCAGGCTGGTTGAGAGGAGGGGGCTCTTCTTCGAATGCGAAGGGAAGTCGTAACGGGGATGCTATTTGGAGCTGCTAAAGATAAAGACGCCCTTTTTGTTTCCGACGCCAAGGTCGGTCCTGCCATCACCATTAATATCAGCGGCAGCGAGTTGGGTGCCTCCGCCGGAGTCGCTGTCCAGGATGTGGGGGGTGAAACGGGCACCCTTGTCATCGCGGACGAGTTGGAACCAGTAGAGGACTGCGTCTTGATCGGCGCCGGGGTCGCGGCCGTTGTGGGCGAAGTAGCGCTTGCCGGTAGCGAAGTCGGTAAGGCCGTCTTTGTTGAAGTCGCCCGCCACCAGTGAGTGGGCTTGGCTGAAGGTCACGCCACCGACGCCGGGTGATTTGTCCTCGGGAATGAGCGGATGCTTTTTGAAGGTGATACGGCCCTCGCGTTCATCATTCTCAAACCACGCAAGTCCCCAGGAGTGGGCGGCGGTGCTGGAGACGACGTCATTGTCGCCATCGCCATCGATGTCGAAGACGAGCATTTGTGCTCCGCCAGCCGCTGAGAATTGATAGCGATGGAAGTTCCAGTTTCCGGGCTTGAGCGGATCTTCAGGCGCTTCATACCAGCCTTCTTTCTCAAGGAGATCAGTGCGGCCATCGCCATTGAGATCGCCGAAGCCGAGACCGTGGTAGTAGGGCGACTTGGTGCGCTCGGGTGAGACGGAGTGAAAGGTCCAGGGCTTCTCCGGGGCTTTCTGATCGGGCGTGAAGAAGCCAAAGCGGCCGTCCTTCATCGCGACCAGTTCCAGTTTGCCATCGCCGGTCAAGTCGGTCATTTCAGGAGATTCGTTCCCGATCTTGGCTGCGACGCGATACATCGTCCAATTGTCGGACGGCTTCTCGGGTTGCAGGTAGAGATCGAGGTGGAATTTACCATCGTGCGCGATCTGGAAAATGTCGGCGCGGCCGTCGTTGTTGATATCGAGAACCCAGCTCTGAAAGGAATTGTGTTTGTAACCTTTGGCAGGGACCGCTTCACCCGGGCGGTAGCGATTTGATTTTTTGAAATCGGGACCGGACCACCAAAAGGGACCGGCGAGGAGATCGATTTGACCGTCGCCATCGACATCGCCAAAAGAGGCCCCTTCGGTGTAAACGCCGGGGGCGACGACTTGGCGGGCGTGACTTGGTTTGTCGTTTACGGAATCGCGGGCCGCGATGACCAAGGCGACGAGTCCGAGAGGGAGGGTGATTTTGAGGAGTTTCATTCAGTGACGAGTTCGAGTAAGACGGGAGTCTGGCGGTAAGCTGAATTCACGGCGAGAGTGAAATGCTGCGGATCTTCGTTTCCGGTGAGTTCGATGATGGCCGGGCCTTTTTCGGGGAGGGCGATTTTTTTCTTTCCGGCGAAGAGGTCGAGCAAGGTGGTGTCGTTGATCTTGAGTTTTACTTTGCCTTTTTCCGTGATGCCGAAGCGGGCGACTCCCCAGGTGTTGCGGCCACGGCCTTTCACTTTGGGTAGTTCGGAGGGCAGGAGTTCGCCGTTCACTTTGCTGCCGTAGCCTTGCCATTCGTAGCCTTCGAATTTCTCGGCGAAAACGGAGGTGCCGTAGTGGCCCATGCCATCGACGGTGCGGGGGTGTGGTTTGAGGACCTGCCAATCACGGATGATGGGTTTGGCGCTGACTTTAAAGTCACCTTCTTTGCCCAACTCGGAGAGAAATCGTACTAGGTCGATGAATTGATCTTCGCGAAGTCCGGCGGTGAGGCCGGGAGGCATCATGGAGACAGGACTGATGGTGATGTTCTTAATGTCGGCGCGGGCGATGCGGTTCATCTTTCCGGCGTAGTCGCGGAGGACGACTTCGGTGTCGCTCTCGCTGACCAAGCCGCCGGTGTGGGCATTACCATTTTTCTCGCTCACCAAGGTGGTGTGATAGCCTTCCTTGATTTTGTCATTGGGGTTGAGGAGCGAGGTGATGAGGTAGTCGACGGGAGCACTGGCGCCGATGCTGACGAGATCGGGGCCGATGGGGCTGCCGACTCCGCCGATGGCGTGGCAGGCGGTGCACTGGAGGTCGGTGCGACGATAGACCGTTTCGCCGCGATGGGGATCGCCTTCTTTTTTCACGCGGTCGACGAGCTTGGCCATGTCGGTTGCGGAGAGTTGTTGCGACATGGGCGTGAGCTTTCCGGCCTGCTGGAGGGCGGCCATGAGATCCTTCGGGGGACGGCCGGAGGTGCCGGCGCGTTGCAGGCCGAGGGTGGCAATTTTTGTGGGAAGGGTTTGGTCCTTGAGTGCTTTGGCGAGAGAGGTTGAGGCTCTGCTGCTTTGAAGGAAGCCTGAGAAAAGACCATGTGGATCTTTGCCTTCAGTGTCTTTTTGAAGAAGGGCGACGGCGCTGCTTGCGGCACGATCGGGAGCAATCTTGGCCAATTCCTTGACCGCGACGGCGCGGGTCGTTTCGTCGGGCGATTCCTTGGAGAGTTTGAGGAAGAGCTTGATCGTTTCCTGATCGCCAAAGAGGCGGAGTCCTTCGGCGGCGGCTTGTCGCTTGGTGGCGGAATTGGTGAAAGCGGTCATCAATTTTTCGCGAGCGGGTGCGAGCTTCCAGAGACCGGCGAGTTTGGCGGCGCTGGCAAAGACTGCGGGCTTGTCCGAATCGAGGAAGGGAAGAAGTTGTTCCTTTCCGGATTTGGGTTGGAGCTTGCGGATTTGCGCGGCGGTGACGAGTTGGTCGAGGATGGCGGGCTCCTTGGGGGCGAGCTTGAGGAGGCGGCTGAGGTCATTGGTAGAGCCGACTTGCGAGATGACCGAGATGGCGTCCTTGCGCTCGGTTGGCGAGAGACTGCCCTTATCGATACTTGTGAAGATGGACTCGAGCGAGAGTGATTTCCCAAGGGCCTTCATCGCGAAGATGAGGTGCGGAAGTTTGTCGCCGAAGACGGGTTTTCCAGCTTCGAATCTCGGTGCCCAATGTTCCTGGTGTTCGCGGACGATTGACCAGAGAGCGAAGTCCATGGTCTTGTCGACAGGGTGGTCTAGGGCTTGCAAGGCGGTGGGGACAGAGTCGGGTCCGGGCATTTGCGCGAGGCAACTGACAGCCCAGAGTCGCACGCGTCCGTTCTTATCATTGATCGCTTTTTTGACGATCTCGGCAGCGCCGGGGACTTCTTCGTGACGGTGATAAATGGCGCGAAGAGCGGCGGCGCGGTAGCGGGGATCGTCGGAAGTGATGAGTGATTTGATGAGTTCGACGGCGGTGTGGTTGACGGCTTGATGAGTCCACATGAATTGCATGCGGGCAAAGTCTTCGGTGAGTCGACCCTTCCAGTCGTCGAGCTTTGCGAGAACTTCGTCGCGGTTGCGGGTGCGAAGCTCGCTGCGGGCTTGTTCGCGGTGAACGCGTTCCTTTGAAAGAGTGTGGACCAGGAGGTCTTCAATGGGAGATTCGGTGAAGTTCTTCTTCTCGACGAGTGGCTGGTCTTTGAAAGTGACCCGCCAGATGCGGCCGCGTGAGTGGTCGCGGCGTTCGTCGCGAAAGTCGACTTCGCCGTGTTGGATGATGGGGTTGTACCAGTCGGCAATGTAGAGAGCGCCATCAGGTCCCATCTTGACATCGATGGGTCGGAAGGCTCGGTGGGAAGAACTTAGGAAGTCATCGATGCGGGTAGACTTGAACGAGGAGCCTTCGGGCGAGAGGCGGTAGGTATTGATGCGGTGGCCCCGGAAGTCGGGTGCGATAAGGACGCCTTGCAGTTCTTTGGGAATGCCGGAACCGGAGAGGATTTCGAGCCCGCAGAGTTTGGGTTGTCCGGGATTGAGGCCATCGACGATGCGTTGGGCTCCGGGCGAGGTGCGGAAGACGGAGCGTGGGAAAATGTCGTTGATGCCGTGGCCGCCGGCGCCATCGGTGGCGAAGGTTTGGCCGTGTTCGTCGAAGATGAAACCCCAGGGGTTGATGAGACCTTTGGAGAGAATTTCAGCACGTTGGGTTTCAGGCCGGAAGTGCCAAACGCCACCACCCATGAGCCGGCGAACGCCATAGGGGGTTTCGAGGTGGCTGTGAATGTAGATCGATTGGAGGAAGTAGAGCATCCCGTCGGGGCCTTGCTCAAAGGTGTGGACGAGGTGGTGGGTGTCCTCGGTTCCAAATCCCGAGAGGACGACACGGCGGTGGTCGGCCTTGCCGTCGCCATCGGTGTCCTTGAGGAAAATGATCTCGGTGGAATTGGCGACGTAGGCTCCGCCATCGGCCGGGAGGACCGCAGTGGGAATGTGGAGGTCATCGGCGAAGACGGTGCGCTTGTCCGCGACGCCGTCGCCATTGGTGTCTTCGAGGATGAGGACTTTGTCGTTTTCCTCTGCTCCGGGGACGATGTGAGGATACATCCCGCTGGAAACGAGCCAGAGGCGGCCCCGGGAATCGAAGTTCATCTGGACCGGCTTCGCGATCATGGGATCGGACGCGACGAGCTGGATTTCCATGCCTTCCGGCAGGTTGAAGGCAGCGGCCTGTTTGACCGGATCGGGGTCGGGAATGTCCTTGAGGCCTCGCTGGGCAGAGGCGGTGAGCGTGGTCAGCGTTGCCGTGAGAAGAAGTCGGGTGATCATTTCTACTTGAGGGAAAGAGTGGTTTTTTTGAGGGCTTCGATTTCTTTTTCGGCCTCGGCGATGAGGGGATCAAACATGGGCAGTTCCTTGGCGTTGTTGCCTTGCTCATGTTTGCGGAAAAGGCGGAGATAGGTTTCATTGGCGGGGCGCCACTGGAAGAAGAAGAGTTTGTTTTTGGCGATGATGGCGTCGCGAAGTTTGCGGGCGTGTTCGCTTTGGAGTTGGTTGCCGGTGGCGAGGGTGAGTCCGAGGGCTTCCACGAATTTTGGCGCGGCGGCTTGGTAACCTTCACTAGTGAAGTGCAGTCCATTGTCGGTGAGGGCCTTGCTGCTGCCGAGGGTGCTGAAGAAATCGGCGAAGCGGAGTTGATGTTTTTTAGCGAGGTCGCCGAGGGCTCTGGAGTAGAGAGAGAGGTCCTCGTTGTGGGTAGTCATGTCGGGCATGGGAGCGCCGAGAGATTCGGCAGGTGGTGGCGAGACGATGACGATCTCGCGGGGGCTCGCGGAGGATTTGATCATGGCGATCAGGGTCTCGTATCCGGCGAGGAATTCGGGTAGTCCTTCTCTGCTGTCAAAGGAAGCAACGGCACCGTAGCAGACGATGACGACGTTGGGTTTAAGCTCGGTGAGGTCGGCCTTTAGGCGGGCGAATCCTTCCTTGGGTGGGCCAAAGTAGCTGCGGGCGTGGCCGAAGACGGTGTCGCCGCTCCAGCCGAGGTTGCGGAATTTGAGGTTCTTTTTATTGGCCGAGAGCGTGAGGGCAGTCTCGAGATGTCCGTATTTCTGGGCGCGTTCGATGACGGTATTTCCGAGGAGAACGACGGTGTCGTTGTCTTCAAAGGTGACCGCAGAGGCCGGAAGAATGAGGGAGAGGAGGGTGAGCCAGAGCTTCTTCATAGATTGTGGAAATAATCTACGCTCATTTGGTGGCTGGCTTGTCATGGAATCATCTAACGGGTGCGTGAAGTCGGGATGTCTTAAGTTGTGCGGATCTCTAATACGATTTTGAATATTTTAAGAAAAATAATTTCACGTAAGGTAATTCGTGGTAACTGCAGCGCAGTTCCCCGTAATGGTTTTTGACTTACTGACTCAAAATCTTCTCTCGCCGGTCGTTCTCGCCTTTGTTCTCGGTATCATCGCCCGTTTGATACGGAGCGACCTCGATATCCCGAGTGCCATTTATCAAGATCTCTCAATCTATCTGCTGTTTGCGATTGGTTTGAAGAGAGGGGGCGCTTTCGAAGACTCCGGCTTCTGAGTTGGTGGGGCCGGTGTTGCTGACTCTGGGGCTGGGAGCGCTGACGCCGCTCTCGGCGTTTTTGCTGCTGACGAAGTTTGGGATATTAGGGTGCATCGATGCGGCGGTCTTTGGCGAAATGGTGGGAAGTGCCTCATACATTGCATCACCTGCGGCGGTTTGAATCGCCTTGCCGGAAGCGAGCCCGGGAATTTATCTCACGATGTCACTTGGGGTGACTTTCCCCTGCAACCTTGCCATAGGCATTCCCATCTTCATCAAACTGGCCCAGAGCCTCTAACTGATTTCCAATATGATTGTTCCATTGAAACTCATTACCATTGTCACCGAAGGTCTCCTGAAGGATAAGATGATCGATCTTCTTCACGAGCAGGGGGCGACCGGCTTTACGATTATCCGAGCCGAAGGCGAGGGGTCCCGCGGGGTGCGGGCGACTGATTGGGAAGGTCCTAATTTCAAGTTTGAGGTGGTGGCCTCGGAGGAAGTCGCGAGCAAGATTCTCGATGCGGTGCAGGAAAAGTATCTCACTCATTACGCTGTGATCGTCTGGCAGAGCAATGTCGATGTCCTGCGTGGCGACAAGTTTTCCAGATGAGGTATTAGTTCAAGTTGTTCTGATAACGAGCGCGAATGAACTTTGAAGACCCGGACATCGGGGTAGTGGATCGGTAAGTTCGCCAGATCTTGCCATCGGCCACCCAGGATTTGGTAAGGGTGGCGTCACTCGGCTCGACTGAAGCCCAGGCTTCGAGGTCACTTGCCAGTTCGACGGTGGCACTCACGTCATCAGCATCCAGTGCCCTGGGGAAAGTGAATTCCCAGTAGCCGGCTTCATCCATGGTGAAAGAACTCAGGTTGAAGGCGTCTCCGGCAAGGTTGTCGTCGGTCCCGAGAGCGTATTCGGCGAAAGCGGTGACGCCATCGCTGTCGGAGTCTTCGTCGGGGCTACCACTGAAGATGGTTGATCCGGTGAGGCCCGGCGTTCCTCCGGCTTGGGAACTCGGTCGCCAGCTTGCGGCAGAGTTGAGGTCGGTATCGTCGGTGAGAACGAGGCTGCTGCCATCACCATCAGCTTCTTCGGGCCAAGGGTCGGCTCCGTCGTAGGTGGCGCTAAACAAGATGGTGATGCCATCGGGTGCCATCAGGGTGAGGGTTTCACCTCCGTTGTTGAGGTTGCCGCGATAGACTCCGGAGACCGGAAGGCCAAGACCGTAGGTTTCATCGACCCCGAATTGACTGTCGACTATGAGGATGCGCTCATCGGGCGCGAGATTGACGTCGCGGTTGTCGGGGAAGGTGAAGTCGATACCGTCGCTGAATAAGCATCCCCGCAGATTGATGGCGTGTCCGGAGCGGTTGTGCAGCTCGATGAATTCAGAATCATCCGGGCCTGCTGGATTGTAGTGAATCTCGGACGGGAAGATCTCGCCTGGTTCGACGGGAGAAGAGGTCGAGACATTGAAGAAGGCTTCGTTGAGAGCAGACCAGTTACCGTTATCGAGCGTTCGGGCCTTGACCAAAGTATTGGTGGTCATGGTGAGTGGTGAGGAGCCGTCGGCCGGTCGGGAGACCTGGAGGGAGAGGTCGAATTGCAGGTCCGAGCTTCCGGCGGAGCTTTGATGGACCTCCACCGCGATGACGTTGTCTCCGTCAACCAAGAGGTTGTTTGGCACGGTGATGGCGTGGAAGCCACTTCCGTCATCCGAGGCACTGGTAGCGAAGGTGAGATAGTCGATGGGTCCACTTGGCATGGAGGTGCGGCCAATTTCAGTTCCATTGACATAGACGACTGCGCCATCGTCTCGCTTCACTTGGACCGATGCTCCGATGATATTTGGGGTGTTGGTTAGGGTGATTGTTTTTCGGAAATAGGCAGTGCGATATTTTTGAGAAGGTTCGGGACCAAAGGAGAGTAGGGTGGTGATGACGGGTTCTCCGTAACCCAGGATGGCGGGACCCGACTCCCAGGTGGAGTCATCAAACCCGCTAGCCCGCCAGGCCGTTCCCTGATTCGTGCCATCGTCAAGGTATTGCCATTCAGAACCGGTAGTGATGACGGTGGTAGAGACTTGGCCGGACTGAAAAGGACTGGCACCAGGATTCAAGCCACCGCCGGGAAGACGGGGGTCGCTTCCATCAGTGGTGTAATACATCGTGCCGCCCCCGTTTGTCATGGTGAGATTGAATCCGGAAGGAACCTCGCCGCCGTGCTGGTTAAAAACGGGAGCAACGGTTGATGGGTAAAATCCGGCCGAGCGGTATTGGCTCACGGCGCTTCCAGTGCGGGAGGGAAGAATACTGCTCAAGGCGTTGTTCTTTGCGTTGGTCCAACTGGCATGAGTGCGGTAATTCCATCTTTCGGCTTCCGCATAAAAGGGAAGATTCATTTCATCACAACGCTCGGCGAGACGTGCGGTTGTTTTTGCCGATGTCATGGCACCATCGTTAAAGAAGTGCTTGTGAATTCGATCAGCAAGGAGGATGCGAAACTCGGGATCACCGGCTTTGAAAAGAAGGCTGAAAAGGGAGCCGGGCCCATCGCCTGAGCTTCTCCCGAAAACACCCGGAGTGTTACTTGCGAAGCCGGTGCGATTTCCCGCGGAGCGGAGGTAGCCATCGGCGTCGTTTAAGAACCACTTGAAGCCGCTGCCCGCATCGGCGGGGCCGACACAGCGATATTCATCTTCCGAATTACCAAACATCCACATGATCATGTAGTCGATGAAATGCTCCATATCGAGGTGGGGAGAAAGGTCTTCGAAATTCTGGGGGCTGCTGGTGAGGCCGAGGGTTTTGATTCGTTCCCAGGCCGAGCCATCCCCATCGTAAGCGGGAGCCACGGAGTCAGCCCAGCCGCCGACGTTCCAGTTTCCGTTGATGGCCTCGTAGCCTTCCTTGGGGCCTCCAAGGTACTCGGTCAGGGTGTCCGCGCTCCATCGTTCGCGGAGGTGATAAACGCCCCAGTATTTTCCATTGAGGTAAAGGTGCATGAAGCGCCCGTGGGGATTGATGTTCCCCATGTCGAGCATGCTATCGTCGGTGAAGCGATTCGACATGTAAAAGCCGCGGGCGACCATGTCGTGTGAGCCGGAGCGCACGTTCAATTGATCGAAGGTGTTGGTAGCGGTGATTCCACGGTCGAATCCTTCGAAGAGCGGGTGCTCCAATTTGGAAGCGCCATATTGGCTCCGGAAATACATGCGAAAACTCTTCTTATCGAAATTGGTGAAGGCTCCGCCGAAATTCTTAACGCCGCAGTTTTCCTGGAAGCCGGGAGTGCCATCGGGGTTAATCAATTCGAAGGATGCGGGGATTTCAGAGGTTCCGTTGATAGTCTGCGGGGTGACGATTGAGAGGGATGGAACGTTGGTGAGGGAGTCACGCATTTGCTGGGTGACCGCAACTCCAAGTTCGGGTGAGGTGATGACATCATCGACAAATAAGTAGGTGTTAGTGTCGATATTGGTGGGAGCGAGACCTTCTTTGTAGGCCATGGCGCGAAGCACGGTGGTTTGATTGATGGTGACCGGTCCGGAGTAGATGGTGCCGATGCTTTCGGACGGTTCGCTGCCATTGGTGGTGTAGCGGATGGTGGCGCCGGGAGTTGCGGTGGTGATGCTCACGTTTTGGGCGGTGTTGTAAAATCCGCGGGAGATGCTGAATTTGGTGTCGGCCACAAAGCCTGAGAAGCTTTGGCTGTTGGCACTGCCCGGAGTGGAAGGGGAGAAGTAGCCCTCGGTGGAATTGTCGGCTTCGAGTCCGTAACTGACGTCCTGTTTTTGGTCCGGAAAGTTGAAAGTGGAGAGCGGCGTGGTGCCATCGCGATCGAAGAGCCCGAGGAATTCGCCGCCGCGCCGGAGTGAGAAATTGGTGTGAAGAGGTTCGGCGGGATCGGTGAGATCGTCACCGGAAGCAAAGACCACGAAGTAGCCGTTGGCGGCAACGGAAGCACCGGCAGGGAAGGTCCAAAGAGTTGGGGTGTCCGCACGGTCGGTGAGGTGGTAACCATCCAGAGACAAACTGAATGAATTGGGGTTATAAATTTCGATCCAGTCCGGGCTCCCGCCAAACTGATCATCGAGGCTGTTGGCATTGTCGGCGAGGAGTTCAGTGATGATGGGGGGGATGACGGCTTCATCAACTCCGACGGTGACCGAGGCTTGAATGGAGCCGGCATCGTTGGTGGCTGTCAGTACGAAGGTTGTCGTAGCTCCCGGTGAGACACTAGATTGGCCGGAGTTCGCGACGGTGCCAACCCCTTGGTCGATCGAGACGGAAGCGGCATTCGTCACTTGCCACGAAAGCTCGGTGGAAGTGGGAAGATTGGGATCGCCGGTGGCAGTGATGTTGCCTTGATCGACTGTGAAAAGATCGATGGAGGGAAGAGGAGCTTCGAAGGCTTCGATCTCGGCGATTTGTGGATTGTAGGCTTCATTGCTGAGGTTGACGATTCGAAGATAACGTCCGTTCATGGCCTTACCGGGGTCCAGGGAGGCCGGGATGGTGTCAATGCCGCCCTGTCCGGAGTTGGAGCCATCAGTCCGAATGTCGGCGCTCCAGGTGACATCGCCGGCGGCGCCATTGTTGTCGGCCCGGACTTCAACACGGTAGTTTGAAAGACGTTCCGGGCAGCAGTTGCTCCGGTTGGTAAGTTCGACGGAACCGAGATTTCGGGTGCTTCCGAGGTCAATCTCGTAATAGAAGCCAATCGTGTTAGAACTTGCGAGCGGGTGGGATTGGTTCGCAGTGTTTCCGTCCGTCAGATTTGCGGGAAGCTGGCCGGACCAGGTTGCGGCGGAGGCAGAGACGGGGCGACCCAGGGCGATGTTGGTTTGGGCGGAAGTCGACTGACCGATCAGAAGGATGGCTAGGAGCGTGGCGATTCGGAAACTCATGCTGAGGGAGGGACAAAACTAGCAAATGAGGAGGCCTTGTAACGCGAAAATGCTCCCACCCCGGATGGAGGAGAGAGCATTGGTGTAAGTTAGGAGGAACTGCTAAGATTATCGCCGTCTCCGGGGAAACTGCGGCGAGGACCTTAGTTTCGGGAGAGGTGGAAAAAATACTTGGGTTTTCCGATAATGGACGGGAAATTGAAGGAAAGGGTGGTGCTGGTTCCGTCCGAATTCAGGGAGTCGTTGATCTCTTCCACATTCACGAGATCTTCCGATCCAAAAAGGGAATACTGGGCGCCCGGTTGGGAGTTCCAGGTGAGCGTGATTTCGCCTGTGGCGGGGTCGGCTGAGAATCCGGTAATGGTGAGTGGTGCCGGAGGTGTGGATGAGCCAAAGATCTCGATTTCACCCAACTGAGGTCCGTAGTTGGCACCCGAGGAATTAATGACTCGGACAAACTGTCCGAAGGGTGGAGCTGCGGACAGGTCAAAGGTTTCGGTCATGATGATTTGGCCGACGTATTCCTGTCGGAAAACTTCGTCTCCGGTGGAGTTGACTACCACAAGAGTGGGGTTTTCCAGGCGCTCGGCGCAGCAGTTGTCACGGAAACCGCGGCCAGTGAGGGCGATGCTGCTGATGCTGGTGTCGGCGCCAAGATCGATCTCGTAGTAGTAGTCGGCCGAAACCATTTCGAGAGGGTGTGAGATGGTGCCGGGCAAGCCGTCGTTGACGTTGGTCGCGGGCAGGCCGCCCCAGCTTCCGGCGGGATCTCCGGCGGCAGTGAAGTAACCGCCGAGTTTTCCAAGGGCAAGATTACCACCTGCCGCTGGGTCATTGGGATCGGTGCCTGCGGTGACTTCATCAAAATCGCCGGTGCCATCGCTGTCGCTGTCAGCAAGAGTGGGGTTGGTGCCGGTGTCGTTGGTATTGATAAAGTTGCCGCTATTGGACTCAACGTCATCATTCAAGGAGTCCCCGTCGGTGTCAGGATTGAGAGGATCGGTTGGAGGACGGTTTCCGGCTCCGGCGACTTCGTCTCCATCGAGGAGATTGTCGTCGTCACTATCGTCGTCCATGGGGTCGGTTCTGGCTTCGAATTCCTGGAGGTTGGTGAAGGAGTCGTTGTCGGGATCGCCATCGGGGCCATTGGCTACGTTGACCGATCCATCGTCGTTGGGGTCAAGGTTGTTGGCGACTTCCCAATCATCGGGAAGGGTGTCGTTGTCTTCATCAATCAGAGGTTCGATGAGGGCGGCGCGGGTCTCCATGTGAGTGAAGTAGTTGTTGGCGGCTCCGCCACCGGAGTCATGTCCGATCAGTCGGATCCGATCAACCATGGTGCCGATGGGGAGTGCATCGAAGATGGCGCGAACGTGGGCATTGGCCCCAGCGTTATCGATGGCGAGACCGGTAATGGAGGCGATGGGGGAATCGTAGGATCCGTTGAAGAGCAGGACGTCGATGTTGTCGTCACGGTCGTTGCAGCAAACGTTGTCGACGCGGCCATAGAGATCGATTACGAGATCCTGATCGTCAGCTTCAATGGTGACTCCTGCAAAGGTGTAGGAAAGAAGAACATCCTGACCTTCCGGGACATTGCCGTGGAATCCGGCAGCGCCGGGTTGATAGGTTTGTTGCGGGAGCGCAAAAGTCGGATCCATGAAGTCATAGTCGAAGAAATCGTCCAGGGTCTTTGCGAGAGATCCTTCAAAAGCCGAGGGTGAGCTATTAGCGAGGTCGGCCGTGAGAGAAAGTTCTTCAGAGACGGCAAGAACAGGCAGGGGAACAAGAGCAATGACGAGGGGAAGAAGTTTTTTCATGGGTGAGGGAGGTTGAAGCAGAAGCCTGACGTTGGAATGCAGCTTTTCAGACTCATCCTTACGCAACAAGGGCGTAGAATAGAAAACACGGTGGCTAAGGCGCGGAACAAGCTGAAACTCGGCACGGAATCCACTTCTCTACGCGGGAGGTGGCTATCGCAAATAGGGTGGGCCTAGATAGAATAGTCGATCTCGCCGAGGCCCTTGTGGTCGCGACTGAGTTTGCCGCAAACCAGCTCGCAGAGATCGAACACAAGCTTATCTTCCACCCGGTAATAGACGCGGACCCCGTCTTTGGTCCGTTCCAGCAAGCCCGCTTCTTTGAGCATCTTGAGGCTTTTGGAAACCGAAGCCTGTCCTTGTCCCGTGATTTCAACGAGTTCGCCCACCGTTTTCTGGCCTTCTTTGAGCTCTTGAAGAAGAGACAAGCGCCCTCCGTCACTCAAGACTTTGAAGACTCCGGCAAGTTTCTCAAGGGCCTCTTCGGCCAGCTTTTTTTTGGTAGACATGGTGGATTTGGTCTTGGTATTCCTAAAATGGAATATAAGAATGAAAGGTGCAAAGCCCCATGAATCGACGAATCAAACCCATTCAGCTTATTTTCCTCTCGGGGATCCTTACCATCGTCTCTTGTGCGGATCAACCTGAGGCTCGCGGAAAAATGCGAGGTCCCTTGCCGCAGGAGCAGCGTGAATTGATTCACGATTTGGCTGAAAATCACAAAAAACTAATCAGGAAGGTCGATCTCACGAAAAAGGGATACGTGGCAACGACGACTTCCGAGGACAAAAAACTGGCTGGAAAGCTGAAGAAGCACTTCCGCTATATGAAGAAGCGGCTCGATTCAGGTGCAATGGTTCGTCGATGGGATCCGGCCTATGCAGAGATGACCGATTATTACGACCAATTGGAGGTTAAGGCGGAGGAATTACCCAAGGGACTCAAGGTGACCATCACGGGGAAGACTCCCGAGGCGATCAAAGTGGCAAAAAATCACGCCGCGATCGTGACAAGTTTTGTAAAAAGAGGGCCCGATGAAGTGAGCAAGAAGCACAAGGCCGCGAATTAATTTTAATCCATTAAGAAATGAAAACCATTCCTCCCAAAGAAGCACATCAACGATTTCGTTCAGGCGACGATCTCTTTCTCGATGTCCGAACTCCTGCGGAAATCCGTGAATGTTCCATCGGCGAATGTTCCTGCGTCCCGCACGATCAAGTGGTCCACTGCCCGGAGTTGGACAAGCTCCCGCGCGATCAGTCCATCGTTCTGGTTTGTGGATCTGGTAAAAGAGCCGAGATCGCAGGCCAGAAGTTGAGCGAAAAGGGATTTACTAATTTGACGGTCATGGAAGGTGGCATGCAGGAGTGGCGCAAGCATGACCTCCCGGTGGTTGAAGGCGAGGGGACGATCTCGCTGGAGCGCCAGGTCCGAATTGTTGCGGGTTCCCTCGTTGCAATTGGATCGATTTTGGCATGGTTCAATCCCGTCTGGTTGGTCGTTCCGGCTTTCATAGGCTTTGGTCTGGCTTTTGCCGGAATCACCGACACTTGCGGGATGGGATTGATGCTCGCGAAGATGCCATGGAATCGATGACCCGATTTTTTGACTAGCTTGTTCGTGATCGGACAGGGACGGGCATGCCGGTCAGTATGGAGAGCATGTCTTTCAAAAGCTCTCTTGGCGGAATGCTCACGGCGGCTTCGGCCATGATGTTCTCAAATGTCGGTGCTCAGCTTGTCGGGATGCCAAAACCGGCAGATCACTCCGCGATTTGGTGGGCCGGGGGATTTCCGCCGGTGGTTGAGGGGGCGCCCTGGCTTCGGGTGATCGAGACGGGGGAGTATGCTTTGGCGCTCAATACGGAGACTCTTAAAGTTCCGCATTTTGGAAGTCTGGAGAACAAGAAGTGGAGTGAGCTTCCGGCGGGAGATCTGAAGTTGGAGATTTCGGTTGCTGGGAAATCCTACCAATGCAAGGGAAGCCGCGGGTGGTCGCGTCACGGTGGTCCCCGCCTGGTGGAGGCCGGGCGCTTTTTTCAACGAGCCGATGTCACTGATTTGATTTTTGAATCGCCAACTGGTGAAAAGCTGAATGTGGACGCCCGGCTCGAGACGGTGGCATGGCCGGATCGTTTCTCTTTCGTTTTTGATGCCAAGCCGGGGTTTGTGCCGATGGTCGCGGGTGATCAATCGTTCGGAAAAGTGGGCGGAGGCTTCGGTCTCGACGGGACAAATTTTCTCTCGGTTCAGAAGCTGAAAGAATTCAATCCGAACTCTTTTACGTGGGTGTTCTGGGCTTTCGTTCCAGAAGACCATGATTCGGCGACGAAGGCGATACCCTGGTTGATGACGGATGGACGTAACGAGGCCATGGACGGAAATTTGGGGGTTTATCTATCGAGAGGAAAGGCCGTGGCGACGATCAACGTGGGCGGCGGTCGTGACAATCAAGTACGAGCAACATCAGAGAACTTGCGCATCGGGAAATGGAATCACTTTATGCTGAGCTACGACGGGAAGGAGATGAGGTTTCATTTGAACTCGAAGCGAGCGCCGGGCGGGCAGGTTGGTAAAGCCCGTAAGGATCCGAAGAATGACGTCATCTTTGGAAGGCGTGGCGATGACTCGGGCGATGGATATCACTTCGTGGGTATTGTTGATGAAGTGCAGTTCTTTCATGGCGTGATTGATCCGAAGGGGTTGGGGCAAGCCAAGCCGGTTCGGGAACTCGGATTCCGAAAGAGCGGAAGGGCATCGGAGGTGAGACCGAAGGAAGTCTGGGATGATGCCACCCTTTCCCTGTTCGCCAGTATGCAGACCGGACCTTTTCTTTCGTCGGTCGGTCCCGGTCGGCAGGTGGTGAGCTTTTTTGGGCCCGAGGAATCCGAGAGTGCCAGTCCGCAAATAAAAGTGGGAGCTGAAGGGTGCCCGGTGACATTTGAACCGGAGTACTTTTGGCACCGTGTGAATTTGGACCAGGTGAAGCCGGTTGGCGAAGGGAATGATGTCATCGAGCGAATTCCGTTTTCGTTGAGTAACCCCGGTAAGAGCGATCAGAATGCACGGCTCATGTTTGAGAAAACGGGGAGGGGGTTTCGGGGGCGACTTGGAAGCCCGATTACCGGAGTGTCCGCGATTCTTTGTGATGAGAAGGGAAAGCCAACCGGCATTCCGGTTCAGTTGAGCAAGAATTGGCACAACGAGGCGGCAGCGGGAGCTTACAAAGGGACCTGGTTTCACGGAATCACACAGGTCCGTGTGCCGGCAGGGAGAACTCTCAAGTTTCAGTTGGTGATCGCAAACGCACATTGGGGCGGAGTTGCGGCGGCTTCTCATGCCCAGCTTTCACTGATTGGCTGGGGCTCAAACCAACGCTGGGAACAAAGCGCCCTGGGCTGTTGGGGGGAGTCGATTTGTTATGAGCCGGCCCAAGGACAGGCCAATTGCACCATCACCGATGTGAGGCCGGTGATGGTGAACCCAATGAGCGGGAAAGGACAGTGGAGTTGGACTCACAATGTGGGGGGTGGTGACTTTTTCCGCGTCTTTGATGCCCATGGAAAGCGTTTGGCGCACCGGGAGATGAAAACGACGACTCATCGTCAGGGCCCGTGTTTGACCGAGGTGGAATTTTCGGGCCGGGTCGGAAATGGGATTGAGCATTCGGTAACCACAAGTCTGGCCAGGACAGATGATCTGGTGCGCGGGTGTTATCGCTTGCGGATGGACGTGACCAAGGAGATGGAGTTTTCACGCTTCGTGGTTTTTCAGGTCGGTGCGGATACTTATAACTTCACTCGTGAAGGGCGCTTTGTTTTTGGGGATGAGACCGGCAAGTTGTTTGAGAAGAAAATTGAGCCCGGCAAAAATGGATATCGAATCAAGGGACTGGGTATCGAAGGTGAAACGCCATGGGTTTCGCTGGAGCAGGGGAAGCCCGCCAATCCGAAAAATGACAAGGGGGCTTGGGCTAATCGCGGGATGATTGTTCGTGAGTGGAATGCCCGGGTGGGTGGGGAATCGGTGGATTGTCACTTCGCGGAACACGGGATGATTCGTGGGCGGTCAGAATACTCCACGGTGGATCTTGTCCTGCCACCGGAGATCACTCGTTTGCAGCCGGGAGATTTTATCGAAGCAGTCGTGGAGTATGTCGTGATGCCCCAGAAGATGGAGGATTATTATGGACCGAATGAATTCTTGAAGGGAGCATTGGCCGCTTATGGAGGAACATGGAAAATGATTCACCGGGAGGCGATTGGAAATGAGCGAATTGTTGGTCTGGATGAAGGCTTGCTGGAGAGAACTTTTCCCGACGTGCGCGTTAGATGCAAGAATGATGGAGCCAAGATCACGCTACGAGGTGGTTTGGGATATGTGCCGATCACCTTCACCGGACTGAGTTCGCATGATGGCTTCACTCTTAAGGTGAATGGCAAAGTTTTCGATCAGAGCGTGCATGGAAATGATTTTTGGCAGACCGATTACGATGTTGAAAGGCGATCCTGGAGCCGGACCTACAACCTTCCGTGCGATGCCCGGGAGGAGCTTAGGATCGGCTTCGGGCCAATAGATCATAAAGATTCAGGAAGTTGACAGTAGCCGGCAGCTCCTGCTTTTGGAAAGCCGCCCACCTTGAACCAAAAACGGGAGCTTTTGGCTACTGTGACGTAGCAGCCGGGGACGCCCGCGCTCCTTGAACGAGGTGGATCGCGCTTATTGATGAAGACGATATTTCCCGATATCGGAGCTAGCGGGGAATTTTCGGGCGAAGAAGCAGTCGCTGTTAATGAGGTCCTGCAATTTTTCGGGCGGGAGTTCTGAGAACTCGTTCGGGCGGCCTGAGTCGCGTTCCCAGTTCGTCCAGGTGAGATCACGGGAATCAACGAGGTCATCGACGGGATACCCTTCCCTCATCAAGGTGGTGCCGAAGTAGGCTTCATCGCTTGCGAAGAAATTCTCGAACTGTGAGGTGTCATCGTTGCGAGTGACCACCTTGGCGGCGGTTCGGTCGAGGAGCCACCATTGCGGGTGGAAGCGCCAACATCCCGGGGGGACCTCGGGAGCGGTGCTGGCGCGGTGCTTCCTGGTCGCGCTCGCCTGATCAAGGCTTTTGAAGCCGAAGCGGCTTCGGCCATCGTGCTTGAGGCGGAGAAGGATGCGAGTGAGAGATTGCACCGGGAGACAGGATTCGGAGAGCAGGACGAAGTGGGTGTTGTCTTCGTCTTTCAGGGCTTCACGGAGGAGAGAAAGGGAGGCCCGCACCAGAGAGATCTCCCCCCATTGGGTCGGGATTAAGTCGGGGATGGCCGTGCCGTCGAGAAATCCTCCTTCGATTTCCTTTGGATTCTTGGGGTGGCTGTAAATCGTGACTTGATCCGGGGCTTCTGCGATCCATTTCCTCCAAATCCCCGGGTGGTGAACGTCGCCACGAGTGAGGAAGAGAAGCGCCAATTTGGGTGGCTTTCCAAGAGCTTCGGGAGCGAGGCATTCGGTGAGGAGGTCTCGATTCACGGAGAGATGGTTTCTTTGATGCCCCGTTTTTCCATAAAGCGAGTAGGTCGTACCGGTGAGGTCTGATTCATCGACCGATTGCCAAGCGAGATTGGGGTAACAGGCATAAGTTGGAATCTTGGCGTGCAACTCGGTGACAAATTGATCGGAGGCGAGGGCGTGGGAGGGAGTGGGTTTGCCAAAGGCATCCATTGCGGTCATCACTTGATCATAGGCACTTTCGTGAATGGCCCAGGCGTGGGAATCGAGGGCTTTCTGCACTTTTACCAGTCCCTCCACACATGGTTCCGGTCGTTCGGTGTGTTGACAGCCCAGATAGAAGATCCCCCAATCATCCGGAAGCTTGATGCGGGAGATTAATTCGCGGAAATTGGGGTGAAGGATGGCATCGTCTTCCAGTAAAAGGACGGTGGGGTGCTTCAACTGCCTGGCCCTGCGAATGGCGAGCCGGATGGTGAGGGCCAGGGCGTAGCGGCCCTTGTTCTCGTATCCGCGGGCGGTTTTGCAGAAGCGGGCATCGATGGCCGGGAAGCGCTCGGCGGTGACGCCGATCTGGTCAAGGTGCCACTCCAATTCAGTTCGGCGGTCCTCCCGGCGGCCCAGGTTGATGTAGTAGCGAAGGGGGAAGGTTTTTTCGAAGTCCATGGCTCGGTCAGGGCTTAGCTCTCCATGAGGTCGAGAAAGAGACCATCCTTGTCCCCGAAGGTGCGCATCATGTGGAGGGCAAAGGCCAGCTTGGTCTGTTCTTCTGCCTTTCCCCCGGTCAAATCGACGACGGCAGCCTCCATGAGATCGCGGATGTCGATGGGATCGTCAAAGGGCGTCACGACCTCCCCTCGCTCGAACTCGGCGGTTTGGAACGAAGTGGAATTGAGAATCGCGGCGAGTTCGTTTTCAGGTGGGATTGGTGATTGCCGGACTTCCGTCCACGCGGCAAGAAAAGTTACCCAAATTTCCGCGCGGACAGCGAAGAAAGAGTCAATTGGAGTTCCGTCTGCTCCAGGTGAGATGAGAACGTCGGCATTTTCGTTTTCAAACAAGTGATCCCAGTTGCGAAGCGCAATCACACCTGGATAGGCAAAGATAATCCAAGAGTATCGGGCTGAATGCTCCGTCAGGGAAGAGGCTAATTCATATCTTTTTTCAAAAAATTGCGCTGAAGCGCGCTCATTTTTTGTTTTAGGTTCTGCAAGAGAAGTTTCAATTTCATGCAATCCGCTTCGAGCTACCGGATAAAGTGGTTCCGGAAAGTTTCTCCAGAGAACGACGTCGCCGTTGAAAAAATACCGAAGGAGCGAAGATGCGGTGGTTTTTCCAAGCTGCCTCATTGTCCGTTCACCGTCGGAATCGAGAAGGCAAGATGTGAAGAGAAGGGGGAGTGATTCGTGTTTCGGATCCATGAATTTTATAGAAATTAAACTTCACTTTTGTGTTGCGAAGTGATGACCCTGCCGTTATGCCGTTATGCCGTTATGCCGTTATGAACGACAAGAACAATTTTACCCCTCGGAACGGCGGCCCTTTGTTTTACCCCGTTGACCCGGAGAAGGGTTTTGATGGTGGAGGGGGACGGACAAGCAGACGAAAATTTTTGAAGAGAACGGGCGGGGCTACCTTCGCTTCTTTTCTAGCTTGGCAAAGCACCTCGTTAGATGCGCGCGCAGGGGAGCAAGATAGCTCCGACGAGAGTGATGCCGATAACAAATGGATTTTGGTTTGCACGTCTGACCCTTGGAATGATGCTCGGAAAGCCACGGATGATAACTTGCATGGCGGGGAGCTTGAGGTCCGTCTCACTGCAACGGCTGGCCCCAAGAAAGGTGATCTAGGTGGTGGGAATATTTCTTCTGGTGCTTCTGCTTCAGAAGATCACAACGTTCTTGGTGCCGGAAGTTTCGCGACAATTGCAACAGTTGTTCAATCAGTCTCAATGAAAGGAGATGCCAACGGGGATGTTAGGCCGACAGTGCAATTTACTCCGCCAAAGCACGATAAAAATGCTGAAGGGGTAGAATTTAGTTTCGATGAAAATGGCGCTCCGAATGGTGGCCCGGAGCCAGATCTCAAACTTAGATTGATTTTGGAAAATGGTTGCCTCCTTGCTGCTGCAACTTGGAAAGGCAATGCTGTGGATGTTAAGGTTACGCTCGGGAAAAAGAACGGTGAGGTCGAATTTAGTTTTGAACTTGATGGATCGATGTCCGCATCTGTTTCTAATATGTGGACATTTTCCGTGATGAGTAAACAGGAGTATGATGCTTGGCTTCTGTTGAACCCTCCTCCCGTAGAGTAAATGTATGAAATTTCCTCTCTTAGTTGGCTTGGCCGCAGCGTTAGTTTTTCTATGTTTAATTCTCCTCAATGGGCGTAGTCAAAACGGCGAGGCTATTGCCTCAGGCAAAACGGTTTCGAATGAAGGCAACGTTTATGAAGGTGGGCGGATTAGGCAGGTCAATGGAGGGCAAAACATTGAGCGGATCTCAGCTGTTGCCCCCCCTGGCGGCAAGCAGGCTCCAGAGCTAGACGGAATTTTGGAGATGTTACCGGGCAGATCCCGGCAGGAAGCGCTCCAGAGGTGGGCACTGTCGGTGAGCCTATCTGATTTGATTAAAATGGATATTGAGGGTCTAACTGTTGATCAGCTCGATGGTCGGGATATTGAGAGTATCTCGGCGGTCATTGGGGGAAGGCTCAGTAGGCAAAAGGACCTAGCCCTCGCAGAGTATCTCGATGAGATTCCCTCTTCGGTTTTTCTTTCGGAAGATGTTGTTACAGGTTTGACATCGGGCCTTCTCCGCTCACTGCCTTGGCAAACTGTTGTGGCGAGAATCGAAGGTTTCGAATTGAAGAAAGACATGGGGAAGCACGCCTTTCAAAGCTTGGGTTTCGAATTAGCAGACGACAGCGTCTCTGATCATTCTGATGAAATCTTGAGAGGGGATATGCTGCCGCCTAGCTTAAGGCGATCGTTTCTTCTCTCTTGGGCTTCAGATGATCCGCAAGGAGCGACCGTCGCAATTCTTGAAGAAAGTTATGATGATGTGGCGCTACAGAATATTTTGCAGAGTTCGTTTAAAACTTGGTGCCTCGAAGAGCCTAACCATGCTGCGCGTTGGCTTGAGAAGCAGCAGGCGAGTAAAGAGAGAGACAAGATGGCTGCGGTCTTGGTTAGGCACATGTTAAGTGAAGGTTCTAACGATTCAGCGAAAGAATGGGCGAGCTTGATTGAGGATCAAAAATTGAAGAGTTCTTTCGATGTTTTCTTTGAGTGAAACTTTTCCATCATGACTGTTGAGGAAGAAAATAAGCGCGTTGAGGAGTGTCCACAGGAGGCTTGGAGGTTGGTGCGTCGTGAACTAAGGGTAGTGCGCTCGATGATTGTCGTCGGGCTTCTCTTGTCTTTATTGAATTTGGCGGGGGTCATGGCTCTGTATGTAGATGAGTCCAAAGGTTATAATAGCCTAGTAGAAAATGGTAAGGTGATTTTAGTGATCGGATTAACTCTTGCTGCATCTTTTGTTGGTTTTTTCTTAATCGTTTTATCTATTGTTAAATTTTTTAAAAAATGAGGAGCTGTCAGCTGAAAATGGCCCAGATTCATCTCGAGAGTGACACCAAAATGCCAACAATTCATACGTGTTTTTATAATGATGCGCTGAGTGTCGAAGATAGCTGTTACTGTTGATTGGTTCAGTTGAATAATGACTAATTTTAATAATGATTTACACGGGTTACACCCTGTCGTCCAAAAGGGTAAATACCGATTCAACGCTTTTACGAAAGGCACCTCGCCCGCGTCACCTTCGGCAAGCCGACTACGAAGGTCGTTTCGACGATTCGACGATCTGGTATGACTGTTTTCAAAATTCATCTGACGACTCGGTCGTTTTGCTCGGTCCTCCAATGCTCAACTTGGCTGTCCCTTTGAGTCAGGGCGTCTTTCGGTTTGGGGGCAATGAAATACCGTCGGTAAAAGGTCGGCAGATGTGCAAGGTTCATCAGGTTGTGATTCCGGTTGGAGGCGCAATCGAGGAAATTGAGTTTGATTGCGGGCCTTATTCGGCGACCCTAAAAGCTCAAAAGAATAAGGCGGAGCGATTTGCGGACCGGCGAGTACTGGTCACGGCCTCGTAATTAGGGGGCAGGCAAAGCATGACCTTATCGAAAGCACCATGAAGTCGTTCTCGACAAAAAAGTAGCCGCAATCAATGCCTCTAAACCTCCCAAGTTTCAACCTTAGCATCTATTCCATCCCCAAGAATGGGTCGACGACTTTGTGGATGTGGGGCTACCTTCTGCGGACTGGTGAGGAGTGCCAGAAGGATATTTATGCGAATGGATGGATGTATGATGGGCCACCGGAGGCGGAGTCCTTGATGGTGCGGTGGGATCCGGTGGAGCGATTCATTTCCGGCTACCGGAATTCTCGGGACAAGAGAGGCTTGGTAGTTGGTTTTTCGGAGTTTGTGAGGCGGTTTCCGGAATTGATGGCCTCGAATAGGGAATGGGCGCATCACTTCCGTGCGCAGGCAGATTTTTTCCCGGAGGTGCCGCTTCGGGAGGTGGATCATGTTTTTGACTTCACGGAATTTGACAAAGTCCGGGGTTTTTTCGAGGACCGGGCGGGGCGGGAGCTGCCACGGTATCACGAGCAGAAGTCGTATTTCGATGATTTTGAGGTGAGTGATGCGGAGGTGGAGATGATCCGGGATTATTTCCTGGGGGATTATCTGGAGGGGTTCGGAGAACTCTATGAGCGCCGGAGTGGGGGGACTTCGCGAAGAATTATCGAGACCGCAGCGGTGGGTGACCTCCCCTACGCGCGGCAAACTGTTCCCCGGATGAGACGTTATGCAAAAGAGGTGGGAGCGGACTTCCGGCTGACGACTTCGTTTGATGCTCAGGAGGCCTATGGCGGGAGTGCCTACTACATCGCGGTGGATCTCATGCAGAAATTTTCAGAACAGTCAGAGTATGAAGAGCTGCTCTTTCTTGATGCGGACGTTTTGGTTGGGCGAGAGGCTCCGAATGCCTTCGAGGAATTGGAAGGAGCGGAGATGGCGATGGTGACGGACAATTGCCTCAAGACTCAGGATGGGCATTTCCAGGCCTGGTTGGACGAAAACGAGGGGTCGTTGGAGCACTACTCCGAAGGGGGCGTCTATTTCAATTCGGGGGTGGTTTTGATCAGTCTGGAGGGGGCCAGGAAGTTGGACTTCGGAGGGCCTTACCCGGTGTGTCCGTGGTATGATCAGGATTGGATCAATCTGCGGGTTGCTCAAGCGGGCCTCCTAGTGAAATGTCTGGAGCGGAAGTGGAACGAGTGGCCGGAGGGGGAAGTTTTTAAAGATCTGGAGAAGTCGTGCTTCCTGCACTTTGTGGGACCGCGGAAGAAGCTGCTCGGGCGCTATCTGGCAAGATTGGAGCGAGAGGAGGAAGAGCGGGAAAGGGTGTCCTGTTCGGATGAGCGATGCTTTTTGGTTTTGTGCCGGGAGCCGGGGGAAAAGACGGAGAATCTGCGCGGAGTTTTAGGGAAGTTTGGTCGGGTGGTGGTGATTTCTGATGAGGTTTGCGAGGAGGAAGCTGGCGTGCATGTGCCGGATGAGGAGATGGACGGTTTTGAGTTGATGAACTACTTCGAGGGCCAGCGCAAGGCGGTGACGGCGTGGGAGCGGGCCTGGCGGTTTTTGTCGGTAGGGGTGGGAGAGATGACCGGCCCGGTTTGGTTTGTGGAAGACGATGTGGCGGGAGGGATCGAGAGCTGGAGCGAGTTGATCGAGGTGACCGAAAGGGTGGATGCGGATTACTCGGCCTGCGGGGTCAAGACGATTGAGGATGATCGTGATTGGGAACACTGGGGAAAAGGGGCGGAGTTTTTCAAGGATCCGGCGAGGTCGTTTAATCCGCTTTGCCGGGTGAGTGGTCGCTTGGTGATGACAGTGTTGGAGTTTCGCCGGTGTCACCGAAGATTTTGCTTCCTTGAGATCATCTTTGCTTCGCTGGTGCGGGAGCATGGCTTGTCCTACCTTGACTGGAGGGAGGACGACTTGCTGGCGAGTACGACCGGAAGCCTGCGGTATCGCCCCGAAGTGAAGTGGTCCCAGGAACCGGAGCCAGAGGTTTGTTGATAAATTGAGCTGGTTTTGAGGGGGCAACACCCCTGAAA
>CBFHQJ010000027.1:0-51093 GCA_965657795.1 Akkermansiaceae bacterium | reverse complement strand
CTCAAAAACGCAGTATCAAACTCGGCAAAGCAACCCGTGAAAACCACCGCCTCGTCCTCGAAGGACTCCGCTCCGGCGAATCCGTCATCCTCCCGCCACACGACCAGCTCAAAGAAGGAGCCCGCGTTGAAGTCACCAACCCCAGCCCATAGATCTCCATGAATCCTCTCATTTCCATCAAGTCGGTCACCAAAACCTTCACCAAGGGAAAGACAACCATCAAGCCGCTCGAAGACCTCTCGCTTGAGGTCCCGCGCGGCGAATTCCTCTCACTCATGGGACCCTCCGGTTCCGGCAAAACCACCCTGCTCAACCTCACCGCCGGCATCGACACGCCCACCTCCGGAGAGATCTTCATCGATGGCCAGGACATCTCAAAACTCTCCCGCTCCCAGCTCGCCAAATGGCGCTCGGTTCACGTCGGCTACATCTTCCAACTCTACCACCTCGTCCCCATTTTATCAGCTTATGAAAACGTCGAACTCCCTCTCCTTCTAGGCAAATTCAGCAAAGCCGAGCGCAAGAAGAAGATCTTTGCTGCCCTCGATCTTGTTGGCCTCGCCGACCGCGCCGATCACCGCCCGTCCGAACTCTCCGGCGGGCAGGAACAACGCGTCGCCATCGCCCGCGCCATCGTCCACGACCCCGAACTCCTCGTCGCCGACGAACCCACCGGCGACCTCGACCGCGAGTCCGCCGACTCCATTCTCAATCTCCTCAACTCCCTCGCCAGCGACCACGGAAAAACCATCGTCATGGTCACGCACGACCCCAAGGCCTCCGCCGCCGCCCACCGCGCCCTTCAACTTGAAAAAGGCCGCTTCACTGAAGAAGGACACCTTCTTACCAATCAAACGACGTCATGAAGCTCGCCATCCTCGCTCTCAAAAACCTCACCCGCAACCGATTGCGCTCCCTCCTCACCATCCTGGGAGTGGCTGCCGGCATGTTCCTCTATTCTGCGGTTCAGACCATGCAGCACTCCCTCTCAAGAGCCACCGAATCCAGCGCCGCCGACACCACCTTGGTCGTTTACCGCGAAAACCGTTTCTGCCCCTCCACCTCGCGCCTCCCCGAACACTACCTTCCAACCATCGAGCGAATCGAAGGCGTACGTGAAGTCATCCCCATCCAGATCGCGGTCAATAACTGCGGAGCTTCCCTCGACGTCATCACCTTCCGTGGAGTCCCTCCCGAGACCCTCCAAAAATACAACCCCAACATTAAAGTCTTAGAGGGATCGTACGAAGACTTTCTCAGTCGCAACGATGCCGCTCTCGTCGGCCAACACTTTGCCGAGCGACGCTCCCTCTCACCCGGCGACAAATTCGAAGCGGTCGGCGTCAATGTCACCGTGGCCGGCATTATTTCCTCTGATTCTCCGCAGGATGAAAACGTCGCCTACGTTCACCTTCCCTTCCTTCAACAAGCCTCCCGCGTTGGACTCGGCATCGTCACCCAATTCAATGTCAAAGTGGACAACGCCAACCAGCTTCAGCGGGTCGCCGACCAAATCGACGAAACCTTCAAGTCCGATCAACAACCAACCAACACCAGACCCGAAAAAGCCTTCTTCGCTGAAACCGCCAAGCAGATGATCGAGCTCATCGGCTTCACCCGCTGGCTTGGACTCGGGGCCGTCTTCGCGGTTCTCGGACTCGTCGCCAATGCCGTCCTCCTCATCGTGCGCGGACGCGTCAAGGAAACCGCCATCTTACAAACCCTCGGATACTCTCGACTCGCCATCGGCACCATGGTCGTCTTCGAGGGCATTCTCCTCGGCCTCATCGGAGGTCTTCTCGGCGTCTTCGGTGCCATGACCTTCTTCCACCTCAAGTCCTTCACGCTCGGCAACGAAGGACTGACCCTCGCTCTCACTCCCTCCCTCGCCGTCACCCTCGCCGGCCTCGGCGTCGCAGTTGCCTTGGGCCTCCTCGCTTCACTTTATCCCGCCTGGAAAGCCACCTCCCGCCCCTTGGTGCAATCTCTCAACGCCTAGATCATGCTCCCATTTTCCTACGCTCTCCGAAACCTCTTCCGCGATCCCTCCCGGCTCGCGCAGACCGTGGGCGGCTCCGCGCTGGTCGTCCTCCTGCTCATTGCCGCCGTCGCTTTGAACCAGGGAATGGACCGCGTTCTTTCCAGCTCCGGATCTCCCAAGAATGTCATCCTTGTGGGCAAGGGATCGGAGGAATCCATCGAACGATCCGAAGTCGCAATCGCCGCCGAGTCCGCTGCCGAAACCTCCATTTACGGGATCGACACTCCTCTTGGCGTAGCCGCCATCTCCGGCGAAATCATTTACCAGGCTCCAATCCGCTCCGAGTCCGGCAAAGTCGAACCTTCTCTTTTGCGCGGCGTCCTGGAAAAAGCCCTCCTCGTTCACACCACCGTCCGCCTCCTCGAAGGCACCTTCCCCGGCCCCGGCGAAGTCATGGTGGGCCACCTCGCTCACCGCAAACTCGGAGTAGAAATCGAAGAGTTGGCCATCGGAAAAAAACTCTACTTCGGCGACTCTCCTGTCACCATCTCCGGCCGCTTTACCGCCCCCGGCACCGTGCTCGAATCCGAGATTTGGTTCGACCGAAACGACCTCGCCTCACTCACTCAGCGCGACTCTCTCTCCGCTATTGTCTTGAGAATGGAAAAAGGCGATGTCGACGAAGCCGAACTCTTCGCCTTTCAACGCAACGACCTCGAACTCGCCGCCATTCGTGAGGATCAATACTACCAAAAACTCAGCATCTTTTACCAACCCATCCAGATCATGACCTGGGTCACCGCTGCCCTCGTCGGAGCCGGGGCCATCTTCGGCGGACTCAATACCCTTTACGCAGCCTTCGCAGCCCGCATCAAGGAAATGGGAACCTTGCAATCCATCGGCTACACCCGCACCGCCCTTTTCATCTCCATCATTCAGGAAAGCCTCCTCGCCACCCTGACCGGGACCTTGGTCGCCTTCGTCCTCGCATACTTTTTACTCGACGGTCGCACCGTGCCGTTTTCCATCGGCACCTTCACCCTCACCCTCACTCCCACCGTCATCATTTCCGGCCTCGTCACCGGCATCCTCCTCGGCTCACTCGGCACCCTGCCACCGGCTCTCCGATGCCTCCTGCCTTCCCTCCCGAAAGCCCTGCGCTCTTCCTGAAATTCTCAAACCATAACCAATAAACAAAATGAAAAAAACAACCCTCCTCCCACTGGGACTCGCCTTCATCCTGGCTGCTTGCTCGGACGACAAAGAAACCACCAAAGAAGACAGCACCCCAAAAGGACCGCTTGAAGAGGTCGTTCTCGATGCCGCTCCTGCCAGTCCCATTCAGATCGCCGAGCTTCGCAAATCAGCCAAGCCCGGCGACACCGTGACCTTCACCGGAGAAGTCATCGGAAGCTACGATGTCTTCATGGAAGGGCGCGCCGTCATGATCATGGGCGACCCCAATAAAATCACCCCCTGCAATCGCATCCCGGGTGACGAATGCGAAACTCCTTGGGACGTCTGCTGTGACGATCCCGACCACATCACCGCCGCCATCGTCACGGTGCAAGTGCTCGATGAATCCGGCAAGCCCCTCAAGATCGGCCTCAAGGGAGTCGGCGGCGTAACCGAACTCAGTGCCGTCACCGTCACTGGAGAAGTCGACAAAAAATCAAACGACAAGAACATGATCATCAACGCGACTGGCCTCTTCGTTCACCCCGGCGGCCCGCCAGCAAAACCAACCGGAACCAAAACCCCTGGTCTAGAAGGATCAGCTGAAGGGGAAACAAAAACCAAAGCCTAGTTCATGATTAAATCAGTTGTCGTCATCGCTCTCGCAACCGCCTTCCTGGCGTCTTGCTCGAGGACCCCGCCGTCCACCGACGCCGCCTCTCTCCAGGCCTTCGCCGAGAAGCGCGCTGGTCTTTCTTGGTGGCGACAACTGAATGATCCTGCACTAAACCAAGACGTCACCACCGCCCTTGCCTCCAACCCGGGCCTTCGCAGTGTCGCTCTTCGAATTCAAAAAGCCGACGCCTCCGTCGCCCAAGCCCGAGCAACCCTCCTCCCCCAACTGAACCTCGGACTTGGCTATCGCACCGGCCGCCGAAGAGAATTCGACGTCGGTCCCTACGACCTACCCTCATGGCAAAATAATGCCGGCCTCTCCTGGGAAATTGACGTTACCGGAAAGCTCCGCGCCGCCCAAAATTCCGCGTCCGAAGAACGAAACGCCACCATCTGGGACTTCCATGCCGCGCGCCTCCTCCTCGCCAGCCAACTCGCTTCGACTCGCATGAACCTTTATCGCTTCAACGCTGAAATTGAGAACCTCACCGAAGCCCTCGCCGCCAATCAAGGCACCCTTAATTCCCTCACCGAGCGTGCCAACGCCGGACTCATCCCCGACGCCGTTCTCGACAAGCAACGTGCCGAAGATGAACGCCTTCGCCGCACCAAGCTCGACCTCGAACGACTGCGCGACCTCACCCTCATTCAACTCCGCACCCTCCGCGGTGGTAGCAATCCCACGAAGCCTGATCGTCAAAATTTCCCAACTCCTTCCTCACTTTCTTCCCGCCCCCTCGATCAACTCCTGGCCTCCCACCCCAAACTCCTTGCCGCCGAAGCCCGCGTCCAGTCAGCCTTTCAACTCGCTACCTCGGCCCGGCTCAACCTCCTTCCTTCGTTTCAAATCAACCTCCTCGCCAACGGCGCACAAAAAAACCTCACCGAACGCTTCCGCGTCTGGGCCGCCCAAGCCGGACCATCGCTCAACATTCCCATCTACGACCCCGCCCGCATCGCGACTTTAAAATCACGCCAAGCCCAAGCCAAGATCGCCTCCGCCGACTATCGCCAAATCGTTCTCGATGTCCTCGCCGAGATCGACAGCGCCCGCATCAACCTCGCCAGCCGAAAAGCCCAACTTACCACCGCCAAACGCGAAACCTCAGCCCTCGCCCGCACCCGAGAAAACGCACGCGAGCAATTCCAAGCCGGCCTCACCTCACAAATCGAACTCCTCGATACCGAACGCCAATGGCTCGCCGCCAAACGCAGCCAAGCCTCTCTCCAACAAGCCCTCCTAGCCGCCCGCATCAACCTCATCAAAGCCACCGGCGGTGGACGACTTTAGTCAGGGACCCGCAAAGACATGTCAAACTCTTCAGCACAAAGCCCACGGTCTGACTATCCATCAGCTCAAGATGAGCATAAGGCAAGCAGCCTTGACCCTATAGTCCGCCACTTTTGAAAAAACGAAACCATCCCCGGTCTTTTTCAAGGAGTCTCTTCAATTCTGAAAAAGAGCTTGGGTAGATTTTGGAGTTCCGGAAACTCTTCCTGCTCAAACCCAATTTCCACCCTTCAAAGATCAGAATTTCAATCTGTGGAGGAAAACCGAAGGTAAACAGAAATTAGGGGCTAAATAGACGTTCATTACCGAGGATTGGAGCGAGTCTGTGGCTTGCCAGACTCCGCACCGAAGGTCAAGGTCTCCACATGGCACACCTCAATGTTCTCGGAGAAGACCTCGCCACATGTTCGACCAACCCTATGACCGGCTTTTTTCGCGACGGCTGTTGCCGGACCGGTGCGGGTGACCGCGGACTCCACTGCGTTTGCGCCGTCATGACAAGCGATTTTCTGGAGTTCAGCCGGAACCAGGGAAACGATCTCATGACTCCGCGACCTGAATTTTCCTTCCCCGGCCTCAAGCCCGGCGACCAGTGGTGCCTCTGTGTTCTTCGCTGGAAGGAAGCGCTCGATCACGGTTGCGCGCCCAAGGTCGATCTTAACGCAACTTCGGTGGTGGCCCTGGAATTTGTTAACCTTTTGGACCTCAGAAAACACTCGGTGTGATGAAAGAAGAATACCACCAAACTCAATTTGTCACCGTGCTAGAGGGAGCATCTGTACCCGGGCACTTCTTCATCGTGACCGCACACAATCCATGTGGTCAGATTGTCTCCGACCGGAAGAACGCCGAAAACAACGCACTGCTTCTGGAGAAAATTCGCAACTCGATGTGGCCTTGCTTCCCCGTCACCGGCCAATGCGAGGACCATGCCGAGGCCGGGTTTGGAGTAATTTGTTCCCGGGCCGAGGCCATTGCGCTTGGAAAAAACTTCCGGCAAGACGCTATCTATGAAATCCGGGATGATCAGGTCATCCTCGTTGACTGCAAGGAAACCGAAGCTGACGAAATCGTCGGTATTTGGTCCAAACTTCAAGCACCCTCTTCATGAGCAAACATCCTCTCGTCTCCGCTGCCGATGACCTCCGCAAGAAACTCCGTGGCCTCACCTTTCCTGATCCAGTCGCATACACTTACAATCCACTGGAGTATGCCTGGGACCGTCACTGCGACTATTTGAAACGCTTTGGCAGTGGTTCCAAGAAGGTTCTTTTCCTTGGCATGAACCCCGGACCATACGGGATGGCCCAGACTGGCGTTCCCTTTGGTGAAATCCCTCACGTTCGCGATTGGATGGACATCTCCGGCCCGGTCGACAAACCCAACCCCGAGCACCCCAAGCGTCCCGTCACCGGCTTTGATTGCGAGCGCTCCGAAGTCTCCGGGCGCCGTCTCTGGGGACTCTTCGCCGAGCTCTTTGATTCCTCCCATGACTTTTTCGCACAACACTTTGTCGCCAACTTCTGCCCACTCGTCTGGATGAAAGACACTGGAGCCAACCTCACCCCGGACAAACTCCCGCGCGATTGCATGGAGCCGGTTGAAAAAGCCTGCCGCGAGCATCTCGCACGCATTGTCGAAATTCTTCAACCAGAGAAACTCATCGGGGTCGGAGCCTTTGCCGAAAAGCAACTCGCTTCAGTCAAAAACGACGAGCAACTTCTTGGAAAGATTCTCCATCCTTCACCCGCTTCACCCGCTGCCAATCGCGACTTTGCCGGCACTGCGACCCGGCAACTTGGAGAACTTGGGGTCATCACTTCTTCTTAAGAGTAATCTCCCCACCAAAAAGCACCTTAAAATAGGCGAGGCGGTGAGGCATGATCTTGCGAACCAATGCTTCTACTTTGGCAGGAAGCCGACCCGGATGTTTTAAAATGGTGTAAGCAAAAAGGGCTGATTCGGGGACATCCTCCTTGAGGGGAAGTCGCTTGGCATACTTTGTGATAAAATCACCATCCTTCTTTTGAGCCTCGAGCCAGTTTTTGTTTTTGGCGTGATCCTTCTCGAGGGTTGCGTGGGCCGCTTCGTGAAAAATGGTCTCCTCAAGATCATGGGTCTTCAGCCGCTGACGGATATTCTCTGAATAGAGAACAAAGAAATGCCCCTCTTCCTCACCAAAGGCAACTTCATCGCCCTTGTGAAGCACGACATGGGAAAGCTTGCTCCTCATCAACCTGGGAAGCTTTCCCAAAGCATTGCCAACGAGAGAGATCAGCTCTCTCAACTCATTCTCACTCCCAAACGATTGGTGCGCCCAGATCTCGGTCGTCACCTTATCCTTAAAGGACACCTTGAAAGCGTAGGCCTTTGAGTCGAACAACTCATCACCTCGCTTGTCCGGCATTTCCTTTTTCTTCCTTCCGAGAAAAATCGCCGACTCGAACGCAGAAGGATCGTCCGTGCGAATGAACTCCAGGTCATTGGAGACCACGGAGTTTTCGAATAGCGGATCTGCAGTTACCTGGGAACCGGCGAGCAAAAACAGGGCTGTGAAAAGCTTTCTCACTTCGCGTTGAATTTACGGACTTCGCCCAGCGCCGCCACGGCGGCAGCGAGGAAGAGTTCATTCAATCCAGGATGGATATAAATCATGTTCACCAACTCGCGGACGTCGTTCTTGAGATGCATCAACATGAGAACCTGGTGCATCAGCGTGGAGGCTTCCGGCCCAATGAGATGACACCCCAAAACGGAATGATCGTGAGGGGAAACCAACAATTTGATGCGCGGGTAATCCACCCGACTCGCCATGGCGCGTGCGCTCGCCAACCAATCCTGATGAACGGACACGTAGTCCGTTCCCGCAGCTTTTAAGTCTTTCTCGGTAAAGCCAACCGAGGCCACTTCGGGGTGCGAGAAGATGGCATGAGCGATGGTCCGCTCGTCGATTGGCTCCCCCCTTCCTTTTAGCAATCTTTCGCGGAGATACTGAACTTCATACGATGCGGCATGCTGCAGCATGTAGCGGCCATTCACATCTCCAGCCGCATAGATTCCCGGAACATTTGTTTCGAGCAAATCATTCACCGGCAGAAATCCTCGCTCATTAACCTCGAGGCCGGTCGCTTTGAGATTAAGGCTTGCTGTGTTCGGTCGCCGCCCAATCGCGAAGAGAACCTTTTCAGCGGCGTGAACCTCCTGACGTCCTTCGATTTCAAAAATCGCGCTAAAACGAGATTCATCGTACTTTAGATCGATCAATGAAGCGCCTGTGTGCGCTTCGACTTCTTTGGAGAATTCCTTCGCTAAGGTGGCTTCGATATCGCCATCGGCCCGCCCCAAGAGTCGGCTCCTGCGCGCGAACAATTTCGTTTCAATTCCAATCCCGGAAAAGAAGGCACTCATTTCGGTTCCGATAAAGCCACTACCAATCACGATAAGACTTTTGGGAGGGTCTTCTTTGAGAGGAAAGAGGTTATCACTGGTCCAAACCGGAAGGTCCGCAAAAGGCGGAGGGGTCGGATAAGAGCCCGTCGCCACGACAATCTTCTCTGCACTCAAAGTGCGCCCTCCAGCCTCGATCGTTTTCTCGCCCACGAAGCGACCTTCGCCGCGAATCAAGGTCGCACCAGAGGCCTCAACCCGCCCTTCGTAACGACCGTCGACTCCGGCGATCCATTTATTCACGCTTTCAAAGACCGCTTTGGCATCGGTGCCGCCATAAGTGGCCTCGGTGAAATGTCGATCGGCGTGCCTGACGTTTCGAGCGGCTTCCGCAAACCCGATGAGAAGCTTGGATGGAACACAACCCCGGTTCGGACACGCCCCGCCAAGTTTATTCTTCTCAATCAAGGCCACCTTCTGACCGGCTTTTGCCGCCGCAATTGCCAGAGCCGAGGCTCTTCCTCCACCGAGGACAATTTAATCAAACTGCTCACTCATTGGAGTTAAGAAGGTGTGCGAAGGTTTTACGGAACTTGGCAAGTTTGGGCGAGATCACGGCCTGGCAATAACCTTGGTTCGGATTGCGATTGTAGTAGTCATCGTGATCCTCGGGAGCAGGGTAGAATTTCTCGCAGGCCTTCACATCAGTGACAATGTCCGAATCGAAGGTGCCGGTCAGCTCTTCCAAAACATCCTCGGCAATCTGGCGTTCCTGATCGGTTCGATAAAGAATGGTGCTGCGGTACTGCGTTCCCACATCGGCTCCCTGGGCATTGAGCGTAGTGGGATCGTGAGTCCCCATGTGCACGCGCAGGAGTTCCTCGTAGCTCACCGCTCCGGGGTCATACGTAATTTGGACCACCTCGGCGTGGCCTGTCGATCCACTACAAACGTCTCTGTAAGTTGGGTCAACAACCTCGCCGTCACTAAATCCACTCTCGACCGAGATCACACCTTTGACACTTCGAAAGACCGCCTCGGTGCACCAATAACATCCGCCTCCAAAGGTGGCGATCGCTTCGGTCTCCTCGACTTTTTTGAGCGCGACTGCATTCATGCAATAGCGCAGCCCGCTCGGCGCGGGACCGTCCGGAAAAACGTGTCCCAAATGCGCGTCGCACGCATTGCAGAGTGTCTCGACGCGCGTCATGCCCATCGTATTGTCTCCGTGATAGGAAATTGCATTCTCTTTCGCCGGTTGCGTGAAGGAAGGCCAGCCTGTTCCGCTGTCGAACTTCTCGCCCGCATCAAACAACAAGGTGTCACAGCAAACGCAGGCATACTTGCCCGGCTCAAACAGTTCGCACATCCCCGAGCTAAAGGGTCGCTCGGTTCCGTGTTGCCGGGCGACGTGGAATTGCTCCGGCGAAAGTTGCTCGCGCCACTCGTCCTCCGACTTCCGCACTTCGCGGTCGGGCTCCGGGTTTCCATCGGCGGCAAATTTAAGAATATCGTTCCAGGTTAGCATGTTCGTGTTGGCTTGAGTCTTGGAAAGGAATCCTATTCCCCGAAAAATGCAAGATCACCGACGCCTGCGGGCCAGTAAGATGCAGTGACGTGAGCGTTTGGATTTTTCATGCGGCTTGGATGCGAACTCCTCGACCTGAAAGCCCGCCTTGATGAGCATCTTTTTGAATCTTGGCGCAGGCTCTGATAGCCAATAAGCAACGCACCCTTTCCCTGTAATGATATTGCGCAATTTATCGAGGAAGCCCGGCGAGTAGAGCCGCGAGTTGCCCGAGGTGATGAGATCATCCGGGGTATTATCGATATCCAGCAAGAGAGCATCGTAGGAACCGGGCTTCGCGTCCGAGATAATATCGTAAAGATCGCCCTGAATAATGTGAGTGCGGGGATCCTCCAAAAGCGGTCCGTTGTGCTCCACGAGGTGGGTGCGATTCCACTCAATCAGCGGAGGCATCAACTCCGCGACATCAACGGTCGCAGGACTCCCCACCAGCTCCAAAGTTCGCTTCAGAGTAAAACCCAACCCAAGTCCGCCGATCAGGATTTTGGGATGAGCGGGTCTCGATCCCTTTCCCTCCTTCAATGCCTGACAACCATAGTCAGCCAACATCTGCTCGGAATATGTGAGCGCGGTGCTCATCAACTCAAACCCGTTGTATTTGAGGTAGATCTTTCCATCGTGCTTGTGGAGCGAGTAGTGGGTACCGTCCGGCATGGTGGACTCGGCAAGCTTCACGTAGGGTTTCATCGCAATGACCTTCGCCACTTGAGCCGGATGAGCAAGGCAAAGTCTAACGATTCAATGCTCGAACCATGTCCCGGCCCAGTTCATCACCGATTAAGAAATAACTCTCGGCATTGCCAAACCAGTGGTGGCCATGCCCTATGTTCGGTGAAAGCTCCGGCGGGCGGGCAAATTGACTAGTCCTGGTAAACAAAGCTCTCTCGATCTTTTCCACGCCTTCTTGTTGAGCTTTGCGAAATTTCTCCATTCCAGAACCAGCCTTGGCTTCACCTCCATTCCCGAGTTCTCCCACGATGAATTCTGCCCATGGAACTCCAAATTCCTTTCTCAAATCACCAGCGAGATTTGCGAGGTTTTCCGGGTATTCCGCTGTCGCTTCTTTCGAAATCATGTCGTTCCACCCCTGCATCCAAACAAAGCCCTTGAGTTCATAGCTATTGGGAGCCAATTCCTCGAGCCCAGAGCGAATCTCCTCAATCATCTTGCTGTAATACTCGCCGGTCTCACCCTCCGAACTTGGGGGCCGGAAGTCCTTGTGAAGACTCTTGCCTCCCCATGCTGTTTTTATGAGCAGCACGTCATGACTTTTGAAGTGTTCACCCACCACAAAACCGAACTGCAACTCGGGACCGATATGACTCGAGCCACCATAACCCGTGTAGCCGATTGTCAACGGACCGCTCCGAACCTTGCCCTTTTGCTTAAATCTGATTCGCACATTACCTGGCCCTATCCACTTACCCTTGGCATCTCTCAGATGCTTCATCTTCTCTTTACTTTGAGAATACTCCATCGCCCAAACCAGGTTTCCCTTTCCTCCGTTGTAGTATGTTTCATGCTCCATCGAAACGACCCCTTGACCCTGCATGTTCGATTGACCTGCGAGCACGAAGACAGGGATCTTTTCCTTCTTTAGCTCTTTCGTCAGCCACGGCCCAACCTTCCCGGCCCAAGCCCAGCCATGGGCTCGCAAACCTTTCCCGCTGAAATGCACCCCTTTGCCATCTCGATCACGGTAGTCACCAGTCAGAGCATCAGTGTCCGGCCCCTCCAAGGCCAGCCCTGATTCCCAAAGTGCTTTTTGAGCAGCTCGAATGTCCTCCGAACCGGTATCGTCGGGATTGTGGTAACTTGCTTGCGCAACAAACCACGGACACTCCCAATTCAAATCTTTCCGAGCCGCTTTGATCAACCTGGT
Organism: Akkermansiaceae bacterium; assembly: GCA_965657795.1. Lineage (GTDB taxonomy): Bacteria > Verrucomicrobiota > Verrucomicrobiia > Verrucomicrobiales > Akkermansiaceae > SW10. The sequence goes on along the minus strand of CBFHQJ010000027.1, from coordinate 39,113 downwards.
AAGATACTCCTGATACAATTTCCCCGGCAAAGTCCGGCTCTCGTCTTTTTGGTTCGCGTCCGACTCACCCTGGTGCCAGAGCACCGCTCGAAATCCATATCGACCCAGTGGCTTCACCCTCTCGATAAACTTACGATAAACCTCTCCCTTGCTCATCCATCCGCCATCAGGGTGAGTGGCCACCTTTTTCGTTATCGTCGGAGGATTTGGAAAGCGCTCACCTTCCGGCAACCATTCGCGCACACTCGTCGCGCCCACCCCGGTCGAAATAATTCCGATCGGGACGCCAAAATTCTTTACCAGTTCACTTGCAAACGGCGGGATAAAACTGCCACCTTGACCACTGGCACCCGGCTGAGGATCGTCAGCAATCCGCCACGTCTTACCATCAAAAGTTGAGACTGCCCTAATGGGCACTTCCTGTTTTTCCTCGCCGTGATTTGCCGAATTTGACTGGCCGGCAATGACAAAGACATCTCCAATTCCAACATGATCGACAAAAACCTCTTCAACAATTCGATCACTTGCAACCGTTCGCACCCCCAGACGGTGCCAACCGCCGGCCATATATCTTGCTTTGAAACTAAAGTGGGATTCACCCTTCTGAATGACTCCAAGCTTCCACCACCCCTGCCTCCCGTAACCGTAGGTCGCCTGGACTCTCAGAAGCTCGGGCGCAGGTTCACTGAGTTGCCCCTCGATGACCAAACTTCCGTCCCCCTTGTCTCCCCGATAATCCACCCGATTGTCGCGCTGGAAAACCTGATAATCCAAGGGCGAACTCAAGGTCATCTTCGGGGCTCCCTTACAAAGCGATACCGCAAAGATCAGAAAGCTAAAAACAAGCACCATCATTTTCATGACAACCATCCTCTCAGCAAAGTCGCTTTGAACTAAGCTTAAAGGAGAAAATTCATCCCGGTTGAAAAAGGGCGACCCTACTTCCCCTGAATCTGCAGCACGGGTTTCTCCATCGCATAAACCAAAGCCATCGCTGCGGTCAGGTGAAGTCTCGATGACATGTAGTAGCCCTTGTCGTACATATCCCGCCCCGGCAGCGAGACAAATGAACCATCGTGGCAACGCGCCATGTTCAGCCACGCCAGATTGTAATCCATCATCTCGCGAATCGTCTTTTCATCACCCGAAACATTGCTTCCCAGCAAGCCCCAGCAGACCGAGAGAATATTATCGGCATGAGCATCGTTAAGATACTTTTTCGACCGAACCAAACCGCCCGAAACCAAATCGATATAGTCACGATTCACCTTGCTCCCTCCCGCCAGATCATGGGCGATCAAAGCCAGCCCCTGACGTCCCGCCGCCGAGTAGGCACCCCGCTTGGTATGATAACCAATATATCCGGTTTCGTCCGTGCTCTTGCGAAGGTAATCAAAGCCCAACCTAACCTTGGATTCATCCACTTGCGCCCCACACTTTTTGGCCAACTCCCACGCCGCCAGGGCCAAGGCCGTGGTGATATTCATCGTACCATAACCGCCGACATTGGTATTGTGACCGAATCCCCCGGTGCGGAATTTGTGCCCGACATTCCCCATCTTGCCATGAGTGCGATCTTGGTAATTCGCCATGTCCTCGACCTGTGCCGTTTCCAACTTGGCCGCCAGAGCCTGAATCGTTTTGAGAACTTTCTCGTCCTCGGACAGCAGAAAGTACTCGGACAAAAAGATGCACTGGTAGCTCACCGGCCAAACCCAAATTCCATCTCTTGGTGATTGCAGCCACGAATGAGCGAGCGTCTTTGCCTGCTCCATCTGCCCCGATGCCAGAAGCGCCAAACCACTCATGCACTTGGCATGGCATTGCTCCCTCTGAATAAAGGAATGGTCGGTGAGATAGCCCGAGGCCCTTTTTGCGAGGAGCTGTGACTTCTTGCATTTGAAAGGATGAGTCTTGGCAAAACGACCAATCGCTTCCAACTGAATCACGACCTCATGAGGTTTTCCTTCCCGCGTCACCAACAAAGTCAGCTTCCCGTCTTTTCCCTCCGACTCTTCAATGGCATTTCCAAAATCCATCAAAGGACCTTCATAGCCAATCTCCGGGAACTTCTTCATCCGCGTCATGTGATGACCAAAGGTGTGGGCCACTTCAAACTTCCGGCCATTCACTCCAGTGATGACATCATCCAGCTTGAGCTTTCCAACCGCTGGCGACTTCTCGAAAATGTATTTCACCGTAAACGATTTGCTCTCCAAGGTCCCACGAGCACCCGTCGGCCCCAGATTGATCAAATACCCCGGAACCTCCTTATCAGGCCCCTTATTGATCGGTTTCTCCCAACGGCCACGGTTATCCTTCTCAATTGCCCCTGCCGGCAGAACCAGTAAGAACATCTGCACCAAAAAGCCTATCGCCGAAAAACCTTGCGTAATTTTCACAGCTCGGCCCGTATCTTGAGCGCACCGCGAAAGCCATTCCAAATCTCACATACCAGCTACCCCATACGGGCGAACTTACCTCAACACCGCAGAACTTTATCCCCATGAATCTCAAACTCCTTTTGATACTCCTCATGCCCTTCCAGCTCATTGCGGAGGAAATCGCGCCCAGTCCAATCCCTGTCAGCACTCCCGCCGAAGCCGGAATGTCGCCGAAAATCCTGGCGCAAATTGACCCTGCAATCGAAGACCTCATCGAGAGAAAGAAACTCGCGGGAGGTTCCGTCCTCATTCTCCACGAGGGAAAAATTGTTTACCAAAAGCAATTCGGGTTCGCCAACCGGTCGGCCAAAATACCAATGACCAAGGAGACCATTTTCCGGATTTACTCCATGTCCAAGGCCATCACTTCGGCGGCCGCTCTTATGCTCTACGAGGAGGAAAAACTGAATCTCGATGACCCGATCACGAGATTTCTCCCCGAATTCCAGCTCCTCAACGTTTGGCAGAGACGAGGCGACCCTGTCCCCGCCGACCCCCTCCCGACAATCCGTGACCTTCTTCGCCACACCGCCGGGTTCTCTTACGGTTCGGGCCGCCATCCGGTCGATCGCTACTACCGGAGATTCAAACCACTCGACCGGGACAAAACACTCGCCGAAATGTCACGGGCGATTTCCGGAGCACCGCTTCTCTTTCAACCGGGAACGAAATGGAATTACGGCATCAACACCGACCTCCTCGCCAGGGTCATTGAAGTTGCTTCCGGCCAACCTTTCGACAAATTCCTCAAGGAGCGCTTCTTCACCCCTCTGGGCATGCCTGATTCCGGATTTTTCGTCCCGCCGGAGAAAGCCCACCGCCTCGCAGACGTTTACCAATCCAAAGGGATCTTCCTCACCACCAAGGAACCTGGGAAAACTTCACCCTTTCTCAGGAAACCCGCCAACCTTTCCGGCGGTGGTGGACTTGTTTCAACCATCAACGACTACGCCCGCTTCCTTCAAATGATCGCCAATGGCGGCGAATTTCAGGGCAAGCGATACCTGACCGAAGATACCGTCAAGTTGATGACCACCAACCAACTCCCGGATGACATTGGGGCGATCACTCTCGGCAAAACCCGCCACGGAACCGGCTTCGGGCTCGGCTTCTCCGTCCGCACCAAAAGCGACCCACGCTGGGATAAACATGCTCCCGTCGGAGAATTTGGCTGGGGGGGGATGGCTTCCACCCACTACTGGGTCTCTCCCAAGGACAAAACCCTGGTCGTCACCATGGAGCAAACACTTCCCTACAACTCTTTCCTCGAAAGTACAATCAAACCCATTGTCTATAAAGCACTCGAAAAGTAGCGCTCATTTGGAAAAACGCGATCACTCGATCATCTTGCCATCTTTCACTCAATCTCTAACGTCCAGCTCTCATGAAGTTCTTCCTCGCTCTTGCCTTCCTCTTCTCACTCCCCGCACTTGCGCAAATCACTTACGAGGGAACCTCCGGCCCCGAAAAGGGCAAGCACATCGTCTTTGTCGCTTCCGATCACGAATACCGCGCCGAGGAAACCTGCCCCGCCCTCGCCCGCATCCTCGCAAAACATCACGGCTTCAAGACCACCGTTCTTTTTGGCGTGAATGAGAAAGGCGAGATCACCGCCGGCGCTTCCAACATCAAATGCCTCGAAGCGTTGAAGGACGCAGACCTCATGTTCATCTTCGCGCGCTTTCTCGATCTGCCCGACGACCAGATGGTCCACATCGATGAATACCTCAACCGCGGTGGACCCGTGGTGGGACTCCGCACTTCCTCGCACGCTTTCAAAATCCCCAAGGGCAAAAAATACTCTCGCTACGACTTCCAATACAAAGGGAAGGAATTTGATCGCGGCTTCGGCCACCAAATTCTCGGCAATACCTGGGTCGGCCACTACGGAAAAAACCACCGCCAGGCCACCCGCATCCAGATCATTCCAAAAAACAAAGACCACCTCATTCTCACCGGAGTTGGCAACAATGCCCACACCATTGCCGGAGCCTACACCGGGATTCCCGATGACACCTTCACTGTCCTCACCGAGTCCCAGCCCCTCGATGGCATGGAGAAAGGTTCCCCGGCAGACAAAACAAAAAAACCGTCACCCTCGACCTGGACACGCCACTACACCAGTAAGAGTGGTAAAAAAGCCCGCGTCTTCCACTCCACCCAGGGCGCATCCGAAGACCTTCTCGATCCCGATTACCGTCGTCTTATCATCAATGGAACTTACTGGGCCATGGGACTTGAAAAGGAAATCAAGGCCGACTCCAAGGTCGATCTCATCGGCCCCTACAAGCCTACCACCTTCCGCAACGGTGGACACGTTCGCGGTCTCAAGCCCGAAGTTTACCAGGACATCAATTCCCCCATCCCCGGCAAAGGCAATCCTCCTCCCGTCAACGACCGGCGTAAAAAAGCCACCAAGAAGCCTGCGAAAAAGACCACCGCCAAACCCAAGGATGCCAAGAATTCCAAACTCGATCGCAAGGCTCCTCCCAAAGATCCCGACCTTGCCAAATACTACATCAACCTCAAGACCTCGCCCCGCCCGCCCAAGGCGCAACCCGTCAAAACCAAACTCCCCCTCGAGATCGCGCCCGGCACGCGAATTGCCCTCATTGGAAACCTCCTTCTCGATGCCGAACGTCGCTACGGCCACCTCGAAACTCTCCTCCACCAACATCACCCCAATCACAAACTCACCGTCCGCAACCTCGCCTGGCCCGCCGACGAAGTCGATCTCATGCCTCGCCCCGATAACTTCGGCGACCTCGACCAACATCTCCACTACTTCAAAGCCGACCTCATCATCGCCGCCTATGGCTACAACGAATCCTTCGCTGGAAAAGAAGGCCTCCCTGCCTTCAAGGAACGCCTCGACAAGTTCCTCACTCATCTCAAATCCCACGCTTACAATGGGAAATCCGCACCTCGCATCATCCTCCTCGCTCCGATGCTCAATTCAAATTTCGAAGGCTCTAACCCCGATCACCAGTCCTATTTAAATCTGACATCCTATGCAAAAGCGATGGCCGAGATTTCAGATGATCATCAAATTGGATTCGTCGATATCTTGAAACAGCCTTTGGAAATTAATTACGACAACCATGGAAGTTACTTTCCACGCACCGCCTCCAACCTCACAACCGATGGCCACGCCTTGAATGAGGAAGGACATGCAACATTCTCAAATGCAACATTCAAAGCTCTCTTCGACAAAGACCCCACAGCCATCAATGAAGACCTCCGCCAGCTTGTCGTCGATAAAGCCACCCAGTTCTTCTACCGCTACCGCCCCCTCAACACCTTCTACTACACTGGCGGTCGTAACAAATCCTATGGCTACCTCGACTTCCTCCCCGCCATGCGGAGCTTCGATCTCATGGTCGCCAACCGCGACAAGGCCATTCACGAAACCGTCGTCTCCGGCAAGCTCGTCAAACCCGACGACTCCAACCTGCCCAAGATGGACGACGTCCTCCTCTCCCGTGGCGCCAACAAATTCCTTTCTCCGGCCGACGAACTAAAGGCCTTCAAAATCGACCCCCGTTTCGAAGTCAACTGCTTCGCTTCCGAGGAAGACTTCCCCGAAATGGCCTGCCCCATCCAAATGCGTTGGGACAAGCACGGCCGCCTCTGGGTTTCCACCTCCGTCACCTATCCCCACGTTTACCCCGGCCAAAAACCTTGCGATAAAATCATCATCCTCGAAGACACCGATCAGGACGGCAAAGCCGACAAATGCACGACTTGGGCCGACGATCTCCACATTCCTCTCTCTTTTGTCCTCGATGGCAACGGCGGCGTCTTCTGCTCCGAAGAGCCCCACCTCACCCACCTCACCGACACCGATGGCGACGGCAAAATGGACACCCGCGAAATACTCTTCACCGGCTTCGGCTGCGAGGACTCCCACCACGCTTTGCACGACTTCACCTGGACTCCCGGCGGCGACCTCCTTTTCCGCGAAGCGATCTTCCACAACACCCAAACCGAGACCGCTTACGGCCCCATCCGCGCTAAAAACTCTTCCTGGTTCCTCTATCACCCTTCCAACCGCAAGCTCACCGCCTTCGGCGCCTATCCCAACACCAACCCTTGGGGAGTCACCTTCGACCCGTGGGGCAACCACGTCGCCTCCCACCCTGTCTTCGCCTCCACCTTTCACGCCACCAACCCCGACTACCCAACCCAGCACCCCGGCGCCAAAGGCATGCAGGCCTACTCCGGTGTCTGCGGTCAGGACTTCGTCTCCCACGATTTCTGGCCCAAGGAAATGCAAGGCGGCTTCATCAAGGTCCGCTACAAGCCCACCAACCGCGTCGAGTTTCACCAATGGAACCAAGAGACCGACCACTTCTCCGAGAAGTATCAATTCGATCTCATCTTCTCCACAAACCTCTCCTTCATTCCCGTCGATTTTAAATTCGGCCCGCGCGGCGCAGCTTACGTCTGCGATTGGTACAATCCCGTCAAAGGCCACGCCCAGTACTCCCTCCGCGACCCCCGCCGCGACCGAAAGGCCGGACGGATCTGGCGCATCATTCCCAAAGGCGCCAAACTCGACTCCGCTCCAAGAATCGCCAAGGCCTCCGTCGAGGAACTCTTCGACCACCTCAAGTCCCCCCACTACCGCACCCGCTATTGGGCCAAACGCGAGCTCCGCGCCCGCTTCAAGAACCCTTCGAAATTTTACTACAGCGCCATTCCGCCACGAGAGACCATCCTAAAGACTCTCCCCAAGTGGACTTCACAACAAGACAACCCGCTTCATCTTCTCGAAGCTCTTTGGCTCCACCAAGCCTTCGATCTGCCCAACCTGGAACTCCTCGAAACCATTATCAATGGCGAGGACCCTCTTGCCGTGGCTTCTGCCTTTGGCCCTCTCCGATTCTGGGCCAACCAACTCCAACCCCAACACACACTCAGCCTCATCAAATTAGGAGTCAATCATCCGTCCCAGCATGTCCGGCGCGAAGCCATCCTCTGCGCTTCCTACCTGCTGCCTTCACACAGCAATCGCACCCCAAGCCCCATCCCGGCAGACGATCTCATCAGCCTCATCACCCCCATTCTTGACTACCCGGCCGACACCCATCTCGCCTACGCCATCACCACCGCGTTGAATTCATCTGCCCTGAAACCACACTGGCAAAATTCACCGCAGGCGGAAGCCATCACTTCCGCGCTCTCCTCCTTCAAGAAATCCAGCCGCTTGAAACCCACCACCCGTGGAGCCACCGAAGCCGCCTTTGATTCCCAAAAAGGCCTCCAAACAATCGAGATCTCCTGCATTCCCGAACGTCTTCTTTTCACCAAGGAAAAGTTCACCGTCAAAGCCGGCCAGCCTGTCCGCCTTCACTTCTCCAATCCGGATGTCACCGAACACAATCTCCTCATCCTTGACGAGAACGCACCGGTTCAGGAGATCGGTGAAGCCGCCAATCGCATGGCAGCCGACCCCGAAGCTGCCAAGAAAGGCTTCATCCCGAACGACAAACGTATTCTTCACGCGACCAAGCTTCTTAAAAAAGACACCGTTGAAACCCTCCGGTTTATCGCACCAAAGAAGCCCGGAAAGTATCCCTACCTCTGCTCTTATCCCGGTCACTGGACCATCATGCGGGGAGTCATGATTGTGAAGTAATCAGATCGCCACTTGATCACTTCAGATTCTTCCGCGCCCATTTCATGGTGTTACTCGTCATGACGTCGTCCGATGGCTCCTCGCCAAGCAATCGGCGGGTCATTTCAGCCTGAAAAAGATAGGCAAAAATTTCATTGGGATAATCGTGTCCGAAGCGGATCGGAAATTGCTCTTTCCACCCCTTGATCAAACTTGAATCCACGAGCAGGGGTTTCTTCTCCCCCTTCTTCAAATCAGCTCGATAGATCCCACCGACCTCTTGAAGCGGGATGATGGCCTCACGAAACGAATCCGGCATCCGGGCTGGATCGCCTTCCTCGGCGAGAATGGTCTTCAGCCAGTAATGGTTCCCCTCATGCTCAATGATCCAGCGGTTGCCTTCCAACCCATCGGGATTCTGAATCTCGTTGCGCTCCACCCACTCGTCGGCCTTCACCTTTCCATCGATGAAGCCGTAAACTTCAGTGTAAAGACCGGCAAATTTTTTCGGAAAGCATCGCTGCAACACATGGATCTGCTCATGCACAATAATCGTTCCCGATCCGGCAAGAGCCTCCTTGGTTTTCCCATACTGTTGAAATTCAGCCACCATACGATTTAGCGCACCTTCAGCAATCACCACCGATAAGCCGCGAGTGTGGCAGAAGCCCGCGCAGTGATCGCTCCTCACCTTGATCACCTGCCACGGCTGGTTGGCCAGCAACGGAAATTCCTCCACCAGCGACTTGCGATACTCACCAATCATCCAGAGCACCACCTCTCGCTCCTCAGGAGTAAAATCCATCACCGCTTCTCCAAAACGACGTCGGACTCCGTGAATCATCTCCGTCATATCGTTATCATTCTCTAGCGCAGCCAAAGCCAAGAACACCACCAATTCCTGCACTTTTCAGAAAACACCCACGAGTTTCTGACTGTGCAACCGACCCCGCTTTGTGGAATGATCTTCAGATCATGTCTAAGGTGGTCACAGCACTCTTAATTCTCTCGCTCTCCCTTCCATTGCTTGCCGATAAGCTCCCGACCGATCATGCCGGTCGTATGAAGGCGGGTGTTGCTCTTTTTCAAAAGACCATCCGCCCGGCCCTCATCGATAATTGCCTCAAATGCCATGGTGATGAGAAGATCCGCTCCGGCCTCGATCTCTCCAGGCGTGAACTCCTTCTCGAAGGCGGCGACACCGATGACGCCATCAACCTCAAGGAACCGGAAAAAAGCTACCTCCTCACCCTCATTCGTCATAAAGAGGAACCGGAGATGCCTCCCAAGAAATCCAAACTCCCCGATTCTCTCATCGCGGACTTTCAAAAATGGATCGCTCTCGGTGCGCCCTATGACAAACCATTGCTTGAGAAGAAGCGCGCCAAGCCCACTGAAATGCAAATCACGGCCAGCGACCGAGGGTTTTGGTCCTTCAGGCCCCTCGCAGATTTCAAACCACCGGCAATCCAACACCCTCGCATCCAAAACGATCTCGACCGCTTCACCTTCGCCAAACTTGCCGAAAAAAATCTCGCCCCCAACCCGCCCGCTTCCGACGAGGCCCGGGTTCGCCGCGCCTACCTTTCCGTCATCGGCCTTCCACCCACTCCCGCACAACTCAAATCAGCTCTCTCAAAACCCCACCCCGAATTGATTGATGAACTCCTCGCCAGCCCACACTACGGGGAACGATGGGCCCGCCACTGGCTCGATGCCGCCCGCTTTGCCGAAAGCCATGGCTTCGAGCAAGACTACGACCGCAAGTATGCCTATCACTACCGCGACTTCGTTATCAAGGCGCTCAACTCCAACATGCCGTGGGACCAATTCATCCGCTGGCAACTCGCGGGCGACGAATTCGCACCCGACGACCCCCTCGCCATGATGGCCACCGGCTTCCTTGGCGCCGGAGTCTTCCCAACCCAGCTAACCGAGAAGGAATTCGAAAGCGCCCGCTATGATGAGCTCGATGACATGGCCGCCACCACTGGCACCGCTATGCTTGGCCTGACCATCGGTTGCGCCCGCTGCCACGATCACAAATTCGACCCCATCCCCGTCAAAGACTACTACCGATTCGTCTCTGCCTTCACCACAACCATCCGCAGTGAAATTGACATCCCTCTGAACTCCGACAGTTATCGTACCTCACTTGAGAAATGGCAAAGATCCAATCAGTCCCACAAAGAAGCTCTCACCGCTTACGAAAACAACCCTGACACCACGAAGGCCTTCAATAAGTGGCTCAAAAGAAAAGCCGCCACGAACCTTTCCACCAGTGACTGGACGACTTTGGGCTTCATCAAAACCACCTCCGATCAAACGTCCACCATTCTCACTCTACAACCCGACGGGGCCATTCTTGCTTCCGGCAAAGCCCCTGCCAAAGAAACCTACACTCTCTCCACCAAACTCGGCGCCCACACCATTCGCTTCCTCCGCATCGAAGCACTCACCCATTCTTCCATGCCCGGCAAGGGCCCCGGACGTGCCAGCAATGGCAATTTCTCTCTCACCGACCTCAAAATATTTGTGAGCTCACCGGGAAAGGAAATCAAGACGGTCACCTTGGCATCGGCTCAAGTCACGCATGAACAGAACAAAACCAACCTGTCAGCCGCTTCCTCTTTCGACTCCGACCCCAACAGCACCGGGTGGGCCGTCGATGCCGGAGGAATTGGCAAGGACCAGGCCGCTGTTTTTAGACTCTCCGAGCCCCTCGTGACCGGAGAAAAGACCACGCTCGAACTTCAACTCAGATTTCACACCAACACTCAACACAGCCTCGGGCGCTTCCGCATCTCAATCAGCGATCGAGTCTCTCCTCCCGTTCAAGTGGGTGGCGGAAAAAACCTGAAGCTCGAGCAAGCCCTCAAAGTCCTCCTCACCGGGCGTCTCACCGAAGAACACCGCAAACCTCTCCTTCAACTTTTCAGGCAAAATGATCCTCATTGGAATGAACTCAACGATACTCTTCAAAAGTCGCTTAACGCAAAACCCAAAGCAACAACTGCAAAGGTCCAGGTCACCAGCGAAGGATTCCCGCCCACCAAGCATCACGCCGACGGACGCGGGTTCCCACACTTCTATCCGCAAACCCACTTCCTCAGCCGAGGTGACCCCAACCAAAAAAAGGGAGTCGCCCAACCAGGCTACCTTCAAGTCCTCATGAGAAACGGGAAAGGCGAGAATCATTGGAAAGAGGAACGACCCGCCGACTGGACGCGCACCAGCTACCACCGCCGCAACCTCGCCAATTGGATCACCGACCCTGAGAACGGGGCAGGCCATCTTCTCGCCCGCGTTGCCGTCAACCGGCTTTGGCACCATCACTTCGGACAGGGAATCGTCGCCACGCCCAACGACTTCGGCCTACAAGGAGCACTCCCAACCCACCCCGACCTCCTCGACGTCCTCGCCCATAAACTCATCACCAGCGGCTGGAACATCAAAGCGCTCCACCGCGAAATCCTTCTCAGCGCGACCTGGCTCCAAAGCAGCGAGCTCTCCGCTGGAAAAGCGACCATCGATCCCACGAACCAATTCCTCTGGCGCTTCCCCTCCCGCCGACTCGAAGCCGAGGTCATTCGCGATTCCATCCTCGCCGCCTCCAGCCAACTCGACACCACCATGTTTGGCCCCGGCACTCTCGACGAAAGCCATCGCCGTCGGAGCATCTACTTCATGATCAAGCGCAGCCGCCTTGTCCCCATCATGCAGGTCTTCGACCAACCCGAACCTCTCGTGAGCCAAGGGAGTCGACCCAGCACCACCATCGCTCCGCAGGCCCTTCTCTTCATGAACAATCCCCAGGTCGTGCAATGGGCCCGCGCCCTCGCCGGCCAACTCGACAGCAGTCAACCGGACAAGGCAATCCACGAACTCTACCTGCGCACCCTGACCCGCGAACCCACTGCAGCCGAGCTTGCAGAAAGTCGCGCCTTCTTCGACTCCCAATCCACTTCCTATTCCAAAAACAAAAACGCCTCACAACTCGCGCTCGCCGACCTCTGCCAGGTCATGTTCAGCCTAAACGAATTCATCTACCTCCCATGAACCCCACTGATTTTTACACCCGACGTCATTGGCTGCAAAAAGCCGGAGCAGGTCTCGGCGGCCTCGGCCTGGCCTCACTCCTCGCGGACGAAGGACTCCTTGGCTCCAACGATCCCCTCGCCCCTAAAATCGCCCACTTCCCCGGCAAGGCCAAATCGGTCATCTGGCTCTTCATCAATGGCGGCCCCAGCCAGGTGGACACTTGGGACTACAAACCGGAACTCGAAAGGATGGACGGCAAGGAGCTCAAGGGCTTCGACAAAAACACCGGCTTCTTCGCCAACGCCGTCGGGCCTCTCATGAAGTCGCCCTTCGAGTTCACCCCGCGTGGAGAGTGTGGCAAGATGGTCTCGTCCATCTTCCCCAAACTCGGCGAACACGTCGACAAGATGGCCTTCATCCACTCCGGTTACACCGAGTCGAACAATCACAGCCCGGCCCTTTTCATGATGAACTCCGGCCTCCCCCGCATGGGGAATCCCTGCGTCGGTTCGTGGGTCACTTATGGCCTCGGAAGTGAAAGCCGCGACCTTCCGGCCTTCGTCGTCATGTCCGATCCTCTCAACCGCGGACTCCCAAAAGGCTCGGCCGCGAACTGGGGCGCAGGCTTCCTTCCCAGCGTTTACCAAGGCACCTGGCTCAAGCCGAAGGGAGACCCAATCGACAACCTCAATCGGCCCGCCCACATGAACGATGCCCAGCAAACTCGCCAACTGGCCTTGCTCAAAAAACTCAACGGCGGACACCTTAAAACCCGACCCGGCGACGCTGAACTGGAAGCACGCATCAAGAGCTTCGAACTCGCCTACCGCATGCAGACGGCCGCCCCCAAGGCCTTCGACATCGAGCAAGAACCGGAGCACGTGAAAAAGCTCTATGGCATCGGCGAGAAGCGCTGCGATCATGTCGCCCGTCAATGTCTCACCGCTCGTCGCATGGTCGAGCGGGGCGTCCGCTTTGTGCAAATCTACTCCGGCGGCATGGCCAACCAACGAAGCTGGGACGGCCACAATGACATTCAGGGAAATCACAGCCAGTTCGCCGGTGAGACTGACCAGCCCATCGCCGGACTCCTCACCGACCTCGAGCAGCGCGGTCTGTTAAAAGACACCCTCGTCATCTGGGGTGGCGAATTCGGAAGACTTCCGCTTTCCCAAAAAGCCAAGAAACCCGGCCGCGATCACAACCCACATTGCTTCACCACCTGGATGGCGGGTGGCGGGGTCAAAGGCGGCGTGAGCTACGGTGAGTCCGATGAAATCGGCCACCACGCCGCCGTCGACAAAGCCCACGTCAACGACATCCACGCCACCATCCTTCACCAACTCGGCTTCGACCACGAAAAGCTCACCTACACCCACAACGGCCGCCGCTTCCGCCTCACCGATGTCGGCGGAAACGTTATTAGGCCGATCTTGGCGTAGCGGATTTTCTCCACCTCAAAAAGGCACAGGCCCGCCGCATGAAATTTTCGCCGTGGTCATTTTCCTCTTTGCAATTTCGCACTCATCCAAGCAAACACTAAGTTAGAGCTAATTTTGGAAAATGCCCTGAGACTCGCGCGATTTATCAACAGGAAAGTCGTTGGAAAGTTCACCAGAAGCCGGGGTATTGGATGGAGAATAGCGAATCGACTTGGGACCAATAGTGATGCTCCAGAATCATTTCAGATCTTCTGTGACCGAGTGAATTTTCACAATCGCAAGATCTGCGAGGGAAGAAGTTTGTCCACTGGGCCAAATGATCTCAAGTTTCTCAACCATTTCTGCCTCACCCAATCCAAAATAGAGCGGGACGATACTATGAGAGAGGTAGCCTGACACACCATCATTGACCCTGGTCTGGGTCTGCCCTCCTGCCGTCACTTTCACAACTGCACCGAGGGCGTCGCGGTTAGACTTCTTGCCCTCCAGTTTGATCGACACCCAATTCAAATTCTCTCCCAATTGCTCGCTGAGATTTGAACGGAGAACCATCGGGCCGTCGTGAAATTCATTGGTGATAACATCAAGATCACCATCGTTATCAAAATCAAAAACGGCGGAGCTTCGGCTCCCAAGCGCTCCCCAAATCTCGGTGGGCTTCGTTAGTTTTAATTCTTCCACAAACTTATCCCCCTTGTCTTCTCCCTGGGGATCCAAGTTAAACCACGGCTTTGCCGTCCTCCCTCCCTTCCTGGGCTCCACTCCGAGAATAAATTCACAATCAGCAAACTTCTTCCCGGCCACATTCAGCAGAACGCTGTTCACGCCATAACGAAAAGGAAAGTTCATGCTCGCGGTGACAAAAACGTCGGTGAAGCCATCGGCATTAAGATCACCGGTACTCAGCCCCCAGGGCCAATAATTCTCAGCCCCAATTTCATCAGAAATCTCTTCGAATTTTCCATTCCCGGTTGATCGAAAAAAGGCATTTCCAAAGATGCTCTCGCCTCCGGTTTGTAACATCTCCTCGTCCCACTGAATGTTGGCCTTATCCTTTTCCTTACCTGGTAAAACCCCCTGACTCATGTCCGAGTGCATGTCGGTCACGAAGACATCCTGCCGACCGTCGTTATCAAAATCGAAAACCTGAATCCCCATCGCGCCCCAAGGAGTCTTTGGAAAGATTTTCCGGCTCACCTTCTCGAATGAACGACCCTCGACGTTCCGGTAGATTTCATCGTCACCCTGCATCGACAGCACATAAAGATCAATCCATCCGTCGCCATCATAATCGAAAGGCGCGGCGTCTCCGCACCAGCTCTCATCGACCAGTCCAAGCTTCGCCGAAACGATGCCGCAGAATTCACCGCCGGAACCGACCCCACCGATGACGACCGCGATGACGATGGTTCTTCTGATGGTGATGAAGCCACGGCAGGCACCAATCCCCTCGATGAAGATTCCGACAATGACGGGCTCAACGATAGAGACGAAGCGACCAACATGACCGATCCTCTTCTTGGCGACAGCGATGGTGACACCATCTCTGACGGGGACGAGGTGGCAGCCGGAACGAACCCAACAAAAAGGGATTCCGATGAAGACGGTGTCGACGACAACTTGGATCCGGCCCCGGGCGATCCCAACATCAATTCCTTCACCGAAATTCTCGTGGGTGACATCATTGAATTTTCCGGACCCGATGATCTCAATCTTGATCCGGCCGCCGTCGTGATTGCGGTGAATTCGTTCGGAGATATCGACCGTGATGTCAACGGCATCACCTTTCAGCAAGACACCACTGGCGCCGGAGTCGCTACTAACAACGGAGTCACTGTGACGACAACCGCCCCCAATCAGATCCTCGACTGGGCGACACCCCAGCGAGGAGGCGTCTCACCGGAATACACCGGAGCCGATCCGACTTCGACCGATAACCTTGAATCGATCATGGAGAGCATTCGGTGGAATGCCGCTCCCGATCCGGTCACTATCGACATCTCAGGTCTCAACCCGGGTGCCATCTATGAGGTCAAACTTCTCACCAACGAAGGACGATCCGTGAATATCAGACACTGGGATATCGCAGTCGAAGATGAACTGGTAGTTGATAACTACACCTCTTCCGGTCGGGAATCGATCGATGCATGGACCCCGAACAATGGCTTTGCCTATGTCGGCGAATTCGAAGCCCCGGCAGACGGGATTCTCAATATCCTCATGCAACAGCAGTTTGGAGGCATCGATCCACGCGGAACCGACAACAACCCCATTGTTCAAGCTGTTATTGTCACCGAGACAGGAGCCGCGACTCCGCTTCAGATTACCAATCTGAATTATACCCCGGAAACCGGAACCTCAATCCTGACCTGGAATTCCAGACCCGGAGCCTCCTACATTCTCGAATTCTCCACCGACCTCAGAACGCCATGGATTGAGGTCGACGATGGCATTGCTAGCCAGGGAGATAGCACCACTTATCAAGATCCAAACCTGCAAACCGGACCGGTCGGATTCTACCGCATTCGGCAAGCCGAATAATAAACAACCACTGGAAATGGCTGCTCCATGCGGGTAGCTTCGCCCTATCATGACTTCCATGCTTCGTCGCGCCCTCGCGTCTCTGCTTTTCTTATCGATTGCCCTGCCATCTTCGGCCGAGACAATTGTCAACATGGGCGAGATCCGCGAGT
Source organism: Akkermansiaceae bacterium (assembly GCA_965657795.1). GTDB lineage: Bacteria > Verrucomicrobiota > Verrucomicrobiia > Verrucomicrobiales > Akkermansiaceae > SW10. The sequence goes on along the minus strand of CBFHQJ010000027.1, from coordinate 22,873 downwards.
TCACCGGGCCCGATGACCTCGAATTGGATCCCGGCAGAGTCGTTGTTGCCATCGATGTTTTTGGGGACAGCGATCGCACCGTCAACGGCGTCCTTTTTGAGACTGACAAAACCCCTCCGGGAAATGTCACCGTCACCGCTACCAACTCGATCAACAATTGGACAAGCCGCCCGTCTTTCACCGGCGCCGACCAAGCCTCGGTCGACAACCTGGAGCTCATCATGCAGGACATCCGCTGGACGCCAGCACCGGGCGGAATTTCCCTACAGGTCACCGGTCTGAATCCGGGCGTGGAATACGAACTACAAATGCTCTTCAGTGAAGGTCGAAACAACGATCGGCGCTGGGACATCGGCATCGAAGACGAGCTCGCGGTCGATGACTTTTCCTCCCAAGGACAAGGCGCTTGGAACAGCGGTAACGGCTTCGCCTACATCGCGCCATTCAGCCTGGCCACGGGAGACACCACTCTCAATGTCGAGCTCAATGCAAACCTCGGAGGACAACCCGCCATGGGCTCTGACAACAACCCCATCCTGCAAGCCTTCACCGTCACCGAAGTCACCGTTCCGCCCACTCCGGAATCATTGGGCCTCTCACCGAAGGAATTCTTTGCCAGCCAATCCGCAGCGATCGGCACTTTCACCACTGTCGATCTGCAGCGAAGTTCCACCCACCTTTATTCATTCGCACCCGGCGGCAACGACAATGAAAAATTCGAAATCTCCGATGACGAATTGATCCCATCCCAAGCCTATGACTTCACCACCCATTCTCCGGGCGAAACATTTACGATTCGCGTCCGCACCACCGATGCCGAAGATCCGGTCCGTTTTTTGGGTGCTGATTTCACCCTTACTTTGGGCGATCCCATCGCTCCATCTGACCTGATTTTGAGTGCGACTTCCATCAGCTCCGGGGCAATCGTTGGCACCCCTGTTGGCAAACTCACCACCATGGATGCAAACACCATTGATGGTCACACTTACCAATTGGTTCCCGGAGAAGGGAGCGACGACAACGGGCTCTTCGTAATCGACGGTGACACCTTGAGAGTCGACGCATCCATTCCCGAAACCCTTCCCGACCTGTCCCTTCGTCTTCGAACCACAGACCGGGCGGGTCTCTGGTTTGAGCAAAGAATCAACCTCATCGTCACCGACCCATCACTGAGAATTAACGAACTCGTCGCCAGCAACGGAAGCTCTCTCCTCGATGAAGACGGTTCGGCCGGCGATTGGATCGAGATCTTCAACGAACAAGCCGGCTCTGCAAATTTGAACGGCTGGCACTTAAGCGATGATCCCGACGACCTCACGAAATGGACTTTCCCAGCAACGACCATCGGCCCCAATGAATTCCTTATTGTCTTTGCGACGACGAAAGACCGACGACCGACCGACGGTAGTAACCTCCACACGAACTTCCAACTCTCGGGGGAAGGCGAAACTCTCTACCTCGTCAAACCAGATGGCTTTACCATCGCCAGCCAAATCGAATATCCCGAGGTCTATCCTGATGTCTCTTTTGGTCAGGACGGAAGCCTAAACGAACTCGGCTTCCTCCAAAGCGCCACTCCCGGTGCCGCAAACAGTAGTATCGCAGCTAACATCAGGAATGACGTTTCCTTTTCGGTTGAGCGCGGACTTTACGAGACCGCCTTCCAGCTCGAACTCACCGCGACCATTCCCGGCTCAACCATTCGCTATACCACCAACGGACAAAAACCCACCTCCAACTCTGGCATCATTTACACCGGACCATTCACGGTATCACCAGAGACCGGCAACACCACTCGCGGCACGCGGAGAATCCGTGCCATTGCCGTCAATCCCGCCGCCGCACTTTCACCGGTTTCCACCCACACTTACCTCTGGGTAGGCGGAGTCTCAAACGAAGAGACAGACGGTATCCTTGGCCAATCGGTCTTCAGATCCGTCATCTCGAACCACCCTTCTTACGGCCCTGAAATGGAAGACGGTCTTCTCGCCCTGCCTGTTGTTTCCATCGTAAAATCAGGCAGCGTAAGCTCGACCGAAACTGAGATGTCCATGGAGCTCATCAGCAATGATGGAAGCGAACCGGGCTTTCAAATCGATGCTGGAATTAAGATTGTCGGAGGCGCAAGTGTGGGATCTGCCAAGAACAACTGGCGTCTCTATTTCCGCAGCCAATACGGCGAATCCAAACTGCGGTATCCAGTTTTTGCCAAGGAACCTTACAGCAACGGAACCGACAACGATGAGTTCGACCTGCTCCAACTTCGTGGCGGCTCCCACGACAACTTTTACTGGATGGCCATTCCCACCAACCAATCCAATGGAGCCTACCGGCCCGGCGATGCCCTCTACGTTCGCAATCGTTGGGTCAGCGATATGGAGATGCTCATGGGGCACCCTTCACTGCACGGACGCTACGTCCACTGCTACATCAATGGCACCTACCACGGGCTCTACCATCTTCATGAACGTCCCATGCACCACTACATGGATAAATATTCTGGTGGCGATTCAGAAGACTACCACTACACCAACTCCGGTCGCACCGGCAGCGATCACGACAATGGCGACAGCTGGAGCACGGCATGGAACAACGTGCAGTCGGCAGCTTCCACCGGCGGACAGGATTCGAAAGATTGGATCAACTGGGAGAGCCTCGCCGACAACCAACTTCTCTACTACTATTGCGGAAACGATTGGGATTGGACCACCCAACACAACTGGATGGCAGCAGGCCCGAAAGATCCCGGCGAAGGTGGTTGGAGATTTTACTCCTGGGATTGCGACGTGATGCTCTACGATGTCAGCGCGAATAACCTCGATCAAAATGCGCCGGACGGAGTCTTCCGCTCCCTGATGAACGACCCTGATTTCCAAGTCTATTTCCGTGACCGCGTTTACAAACACTGCTTCCACAACGGTCTTCTCACTCCGGGCGGAGCAACTCCATCCTTCGAGTACCGCATGAACGAGATCAGCACTGCGATTGTTCCGGAGACGGCCCGCTGGCAACCCTCCCGCGCCATCAGCCTACCCTGGGATCGCGATGGCGAGTGGCAAAACGAGTGGAACTATGTCACCGATACCTACTTTGCCCAACGGACCGGAATTCTCCTCGAACAACTTCGCGCCCGCAGATGGTATCCCGTGGAAGCCCCGGAGTTTGAGCCGCACGGCGGCGAGGTTGCGGCTGGTTTTTCGCCTGTCGTGAAGGCCGGCCCGGGAACCGTCTACCTCACCATGGATGGCAGCGATCCCCGCCTCCCCGGCGGAGCCATCAATCCCAATGCTGTCGCTGTCAATGGAAGCGAAATTTCCGAAACCCTGATCGCTAAAGAATCAATCTGGTCCTACCTCGACGATGGTTCCGACCAAGGAACAGCCTGGCAAGACCTTGGGTTCGATGACGCAACTTGGTCCACCGGGCAAGCCGAGCTTGGCTACGGCGACGGAGGCAATGGGGCGGAAGGAACTCAAGTCGGTTTCGGGGGAAACATCAGCAGCAAATTCATCACCACCTATTTCCGCAGATCATTCACTGTCACCAACCCCGAAAACATCACCGGGCTCCAACTCGGACTGCGACGCGATGACGGCGCCGTGGTCTATTTAAACGGCACGGAGATCTGGCGCGATGGCATGCCTGTCACTGGTCCCATTACTTACACCACCCTTGCCACCAACGGCGCAGGGGGAACCGATGAAACCATCTTCCATCAAAAGAATGACGTCCCTGTCAACCACCTCCGGGAAGGCCTCAATATTATCTCCGTCGAAGTCCACCAAAACAGCGGGACCAGCTCGGACATTAGCTTCGATCTCGAACTCAACGCAACCTCCCCCAGTGACCCGTCGCAACTCACCCTCGATCGCAGTACCGTCGTGAATGCCCGACTTTTCTCGAACAACGAATGGTCACCGATTAATTCGGTTCGGTATTTGGTAGGCGCTCCTGCGACCGCTGATAACCTCGTTGTCAGTGAATTCAGCTATCGCCCCGCAAAGCCGAGTGCTGCTGAAGATCCGGAAGGAATTTACAGCCGCACCGATTTCGAATTCATCGAGTTCACCAATATCTCCAACGAGCCCATTCACCTTGACGGCGTTCGGCTGACCGACGGAGTTGAGTTCGATTTCTCGGATGCCCGGAACTTCAGTATCGCGGCGGGAGAAGGCCTTCTTCTCGTCGAAGATCAAAATGCCTTTCTCGCCCGCTATCCAGGCATTGCTCCAAATAAGATTGCCGGAGAATACCGCGGCAATCTGAGTAACGATGGTGAACGCATCGAGATTATTGCGCGCAACGACAGCTTGATAAAGGCCTTCACATACAACGATCAAAAACCATGGCCTACCGCAGCCGATGGCGAGGGCTTCACTTTGCAGCTGGCACTCCCCGCCAGCAACCCGGATCACAATGACGGAAACAACTGGATTGCGTCGCGTGGCATTCACGGCAATCCCGCGGAGGCTATGCCCGCCATGAACTTTACGGCATGGCAAAACTGGACTTTCGGAACAAACGATCTTGCTGACCCGGCTATCTCAGGACCAGCGGCGGATCCCGATGGTGACGGTTGGAGCAATTTTGCCGAGTTTGCTTTGGGAATGCATCCGGAGGACAAGACGATTCTACCAAACCTAATTCGAGGTGACTTAAAGGACATCGAAGGAGTCAACTACCTCGGTATAGAATTCGAAACCTGGCCCGGCGCGCTGGGCGTGCAATTCACCATGGAAGTAAGTCAAAATCTCACGACCTGGACCAGCGGAACGGTGGAAATGACGCCATCACTGCCGCATGCAGATGGCACGATCACGAGAACATTCCGATCAATCTCACCAGTATCATTATCTGGTTCAAATTTTGCCCGGCTCAAAATTAGCGCGGAATAGCCACCTACTCGGCAGTCGTCACGCGGAGGAATCCCGTACTTAGCTCTCGGGAAGTCGTCAGCGCTCCCACCCCGTCACCGATATCCACAAACTCGGCATCCTCATCAACCACCCAATTCTCAAGATCCGTGCTTTTCTCCAGCTGATAATTGTTCCCGGCGAGCGTTTGAAACTCAACCTTCACCAAGTCTGACGCTACTATGATCTGTCGCACCTCAACCGAGGAGTCTTTCACGGTAGGATCAGTGCCCTGCTCCAGCTCGAGAGCATTGTCACGCCCGTCACCATCAAAATCCAAATCACCTGGCTGGTCGAGATCCCCAAAGAAGCCAACCTCGATCGGATCGGGCATTCCGTCCCGATCAACATCAGGCCGGTCGTCCGACGTATAGTTGTCCAAGGTGAAGTCGAGAACGCCTGCCGGTTGACCGGCATTTCCGAAGAGGCCCGCTTCGCCATTTTGATAGGTCTCGTCTTCCCCCTCGGCTAGAGCAATAGGATTTGCCAGATCGGCCACATCGTAGACCTCCACCAAAAACCGCCCCTCATATCCATGGAAGACAAGACGGTAGTCATTTTCGGGATCCAAAACGGCATCGGCATCTCCCACTCCGGAAGGTTCCTCGGCATCAATCCGCGAGATGAACACCCGGCCTTCATCGATATCAAAAGTCGCAGAGTAACCGTTGAGCGTCCCCAGACCCGGAGTCGTGACCCGCGCCAGGATTCCGACATCCTGTTCAATCGATGCATCAAATGACACCAAATCCACTGCCACCCGAAATGCCGAATAGCTCGCCTCACCGCGAAGAGATCCAATCCTACTCTGCCCCAAGGCATCGGGGTTCGGCGAAGCGGTTGCCTGCATGCGATAACTCGCACCATCGGGAAAGGAGTAAGTCGCACTCACCCCAAAGTCCGAAAGCGGATTTAGCCGTGTCCATCCATCATCGTTGCCGTCATTAAAATCGTCACGGATCTGCCCTTTCAGGGTCAAAGGTGAAAGAATCAGGGAAAGAGCAAGTGATTGAACTAGAGAACGCTGCATGATTGAAAAATGAGCTTTGAGTAAGGCAACTTGGCCATCATGAGTCAAACTCATTTAGCTCAACCGGATCGGACCAACCTACCCTAAATCGGGCCAAGCACCCGCCCCTTCTGCTTTGACATCAGCCCTTGATATGCAACCGTCGAGGGAATGAAAAAGTGTCTCATCGCAGCCTTTGCCTTTCTCCCTCTCGCTTCCCTCAATGCGCAGGTGGCCCCGCCTACTTCCGTCCCGCCCACGGAGACGAAAACCTCCCTTCTTTCGAAAATTCCAAATGCACTGGCCAAACATGATCCCCAGGCCAACTTCCGTTTCTTTCTGAATTACACCGCCAAGTCTGATTTTATCATCAACTTTGGAGATCATCCCGTCGAAGTTCCGGCAGGCGAAAACGTCACTGCCGACTTCACCTTCGAGCATCTGCCAAATACACCGGCCCTCATTCACCTTTCCACCTCGGGCGACCCCACCACCAAACGAATCGAAATTCCCAACTCGCTTGTCACCGACGGAAACACGGCCTTCAAGCCGCTCCCCGGAAAGGATTTCCCCATGGCCAAAGCCTTCACCTTGATGGCTCGCTTCCAAACAACCACCAGCAAGGGAACCCTCGCCGCCATCGCTCCCGCCAAAGGGAAATGGGAACGCGGCGGAAAAACGCTCTTCATCCAAGGAGGTAAACTCAACTATGACGTGGGTTGGGAAGGTGCTCTTCGCGGAGGCAAAAGGGTCAACGACGGCAAGGACCACCTCGCCGCCGTTGTGAGCGATGACGAAGGCAACATCACTCTCTACCTTGATGGCAAGAAAGTGGGTTCGCAAGATGAGCTTACTTCCGAAGACAAAAAGGGGCACGTTTTCAAAGTCGGATCCACCGCCAGCGACTTCGGAGGCGACTTTAAGGATGGCTCCATTGAGCAGGTCCTCTTTTGGAAACGATCACTTTCTCCCGAGGAGATTGCGACCGCCGCCAAAAAGAAAATCGATGAACTGAATACTCCCGACTTCCACTGGAAGAAGCCCGAGGCCAGTAAAGGTGACCGACCCGGCCTCGTCAAAACCGGAACCCACCCGGGCTTCGGCACCACCCTCACTCTCGCAAAGACCGAAGGCCTCACTCTTCACGAAGCCTGGACCCAGCCTCTCGAAACTTCCGATCACCGGGAAATCGTTAACTCGTGGGACAAAGATTCCTTTAATCGTGGTCAGGAAATCTACAATCAACTCTGTATCACCTGCCACGGCACCGACAAAAAAGAGGGTTCCATTCCCATCGCCTTGAAATTCCACGAAGGAAAATTCAAAAACGGCAACGACCCCTTTCGCATGTTCCAGACCCTCACCAAGGGCTACGGAATGATGATGCCCATGCCGCAATTCACCACCCGGCAGAAGTACGACGTCATTCACTACATTCGGGAAGAATTCCTCGAAAAACACAATCTCGACCAAGCCAGCGAGATTAACGAGACCTACCTCGCCTCCCTCCCGCGCGGCATGTCCCAACTTGAAGAAAAGGAGTCAAAAAAAACTCCTCCTCCCTACAAGCAAATGGACTTTGGAAACGCGCTCTTCTGGACCTACCAAATCGAACCCGGCCCGCTTGATCAAAACGTCAACATTGCTCAAAAAGGCCTCGCCATCCGCCTTGACCAAGGCCCCGGTGGAATTTCCAAGGGCAAGGCCTGGGCCGTTTACGATCACGATACCATGCGCCTCGCAGCCATCTATACCGGCGACGAATTCGTCGACTGGAAAGGCATCGCCTTCGATGGCTCCCACGGCACCCACACCTCCATCGTCGGAGAACGCGTTCTCGTTAATCCCGACCGCCCTGGCTGGGCTCACCCGGAAACCGGATCATGGGACCCCATCCGAGTGAAGGGAAAAGATGGCCGTTTGTTCGGTCCACTTCCAAAAAACTGGGTGAAATTTCTCGGGCTCCATCAAAGTGATCAAGGTTACTCTCTCAGATACAAAGTGGGCTCCACGTTGATAGAGGAAAATCTGGTGGGAGGATCAGAACAGACTCGAACCTTTGTCGTAGGACCAACCTCAACCCAGCTCAAGGTGAGACTGCACTCGAACCTTAAAAATATTCCCAAGGATAATGAAAGATTCACCGTCGAAGATGGCTCCCTTTGCTTCAATTTCCCTCCGAGCAAGGAACCTCAAATCTATGCCATCCACGTCAATAGGATAACGGGTAAAACCGGAATGGGTTACCCTCAAATCCCCCGACCCAACTTGGAAAACACACCAAAAAATCCTCCCACCATCGTCACCACCCAAATCCAGCGCGGCGATGAATCCGGTCCCTTCGCGGTCGACACGCTCACCGTCCCTGTTGCGAATCTCAACCCACATCAATCGTGGATGCGGACCAGCGGCTTCGACTTCTACCCCGATGGCAAACGCGCCGCTGTTTGCACCTGGATGGGCGACGTTTGGATTGTCGAAGGCATCGATCAACTCGAAGGGACTCTCACCTGGAAACGAATCTGCTCCGGCCTCTTCCAACCCCTCGGGCTTAAGATCATCGACGACAAAATCCACGTCACCTGCCGCGATCAACTCGCCAAACTCCACGACCAGAACGGCGACGAAACCATCGACTACATCGAGTGTCTCAACAACGACCACCAGGTCACGGAGCACTTTCACGAATTCGCGATGGGGCTGCAAACCGACGACAAAGGCAACTTCTACTATGCCAAGTCAGCCCGCCACGCCAAGGATTCCCTCGTCCCTCACCACGGCACTCTTCTTCGCATCTCTCCAAATGGTTCCAAGACCGACATTCTCGCCACTGGCTTCCGCGCTGCCAACGGAGTTTGTCTCAACCCCGACGGCACTTTCATTGTCACTGACCAAGAAGGGCACTGGAATCCCAAGAACCGCATCAACTGGGTCAATGGCGATGGACCGAACGAATTCTTTGGCAACGTTTATGGATACTCCCCCGTCACCGACACCAGCGATGAGGCCATGAAAAATCCACTCTGCTGGATCACCAATCGCTTCGACCGTTCACCTTCCGAACTCCTCTGGGTTCCCAAGGATGCCAAGTGGGGCAGCCTCAACGGCCAGCTCCTTAACCTGAGTTACGGATACGGAAAAATCTACGTCGTTCCCCACGAGAAGATCGGCGACCAACGTCAGGGCGGACTTTGCGAACTCCCCCTCAAGCAGTTTCCCACCGGCATCATGCGCGGACGTTTTCACCCCGGCGACGGCCAACTTTACGGCTGCGGCATGTTCGCCTGGGCCGGGAGCCAACGCAAAGCCGGCGGCTTCTATCGCATTCGTAAAACCGATACACCCGCTCACCTACCCACCAAGATCGAGGCGACCAAATCCGGCGTCACTCTGACCCTTTCCGATGAGGTCGACCCCGCCTCGGTCAAACCAGAAAACTTCCGCATCAAAGCGTGGGACCTCAAGCGGACCAAAAACTACGGTTCAAAACACTTCAACGAGCGCGAGTGGAAAGTGACCAACGCCGCGATCAATAGCAACGAGGTCACCCTAACCATTCCCGACATCAAGCCAACCTGGGGCATGTCCATCGACCTCAAGCTCGTTGACAAAAAAGGCCAAACCTTCCAACGCCTCATCCACAACTCCATCTTTGAACTCCCCGAGTAAAGAGATCACTACTCCCACCCCGGCGGGTAGGCCTTGGCCTTCACCATGACCTTCTCGGTTTGTTCCTCAATCCTCAGCGCATAAGTTTTTCGGTTTTCATCCACCGCTCCAAAATTTCGGATGACTTCAAGCTCCGCTGTGGCCGTGCTCTTCCCATCGCGATTCCAATCGCCATAAAACCGAGCCCCGATTTCATAGCTCCCGGGAAAGAGGCCCTGCACGCACCACGACTCTGGCCCAAACCCGCGGGATAGATTTCCCGACCACCACTCGAGGCCTTCTCCTCCCACAGGCCCGCCGCGCAAGCTCATCCAGCCACCCGGCTTCCGCACCGTAAGATCAAGATTGCTCTGATCAGCATCCCATCTCAGCACAACCCGCAACTCCACTGGAATATGACGCACAAATCTCGGATCAATCCCAAACTGATTTGGCTTCAAACCCGACCTTGCGATCAAGGCGTTCATTTCCTCAAGAAACACCAAAGCGCGCCCTCGTGTGTAAAAGGAATCTTCAACCTGCACCGATTGCCAGTAATGCATGAGCGCCATTTCATCTTTGCCTAGAATCTCCTCAGCTCGCGCCAAGTCGCCCAAAGCCACTTTGGAATCTGGGTGCAATTCAAGAATTCTCACAAAGAGCTCATAGCTTGTTTTCTTCGCTCCCAGACGTCGATAAGCCAACGCCGCTCGACGCAAAATCTCCGTATTTCCCGGCATCGATTCCGCCAAATCAGCCGTCACCCGCATCGCCTTTTCCCGCTCCCCTCGATCTCGTAAGAACTCGATCACGTTCAGATAGAAATCAGCCCGCCATCCACAAGCCTCCCGGAACACCCGGTAACGCTCCCACCATCCCAAGTCATCCCCCAGATGTTTCACCAAATCATCGAGATAGTACTTCGAAGGATGCTCTGCTCCTCGCTCAAAGATAATTCGACTCGATGAGCGATCCGAAAAAGGAGCCGTTCCCGCCTTACCACTGCCTCCATTACCCAAGAGATTCGCCTCCGGCACTTCCACCACATCTCCCGAATACAATCGCACCTTTTGATGCTCCGGAATCTTCATGTCATAAGTATAAGCCTTACCCTGACGATAGAGCTTCACTCGGTTCATTGCCCCATAAGGAGTCTCTCCGCCTGCCGCCTGAATCGCCCCCAGCAAGGTTGATCCCGACTCCAGAGACAACCTCCCGCCCCGGCGCACCTGCCCACCCACCGTCACCTGAATCCACGGAATCTTCACCCGCAGTTCTTCCTCAAGAGCTTCAACCTCTTCCAGGAGTCTCTTCATCGCAGCTACCTTCACCTCATCCAACTCATCACTGGCCAGCGCGCGCACTTCAGCCAATTTCTCCTGAAGCGGAACCACCAGCTCTGAGCCCTTTTCCTCATCCAGACTGGCCAAAGACGTCAACTCTTTCGACCGCGCCTCTGCGTGCCTAACCAAGCGTGTCTCAATCATCGGAACCGGCTTCGAAAGAATATCACATCGCTTTTCCCAAAGCTCAGCCAAGCGATTCAGATGATACTCCCGGTTCTTTTTTGGTCTTTTCCTGAGATCTTGCCAACGAGCATAAAGCTCCTCATCACTTTGCGGTGGAGTGATCCCAAACTCGACATACTGCCAGGGTGTTTCCAACACCACCATCGCCGCCCTCTCATCCATCAAACCGTGTTTCAGATTGAACTCGTTAATCAACCGCTGTTCGTCCCCCCTCGCCACAATCGTTTCATAGGCATGACGCGCTTGTTCTTGTGGCACCACCACCGCGTCCCTTCGCTTCCCATTCACATCCATCGCAAAGGAGATGACCTCTTCCCCCTCATCCAGAGGGCAAACAAGATCACCCTCGGCAACACGGCGTCCCGGATTGTGAAAAACCAATTTTAAATCCCGGATCAAAAAGTTGCCGTGAAGCCTCGCCATCACCTCCGCCTCCTTCAGTTCGGCATGCTTTCCTGAAATCGTCAGTTGCAGCCCGGCAACACAAGAGCTCAACGCGAGCATCAACAAACAAAACAGCCTCATGACGGAATCCGACAATCCCGCCTCGAGATTGTTCAAAAGATACCCATTCAAGGGACGGCCAATCCACTGATCAATCTTTGGTTTTTTGAGAATTCTGTGCGAAATACCTCCAGTTGCTCCCCACTACATTTCATGAAAACTTTCAGCGCGTCCCTTATTCCCTCACTTGTTTTGTGCGCTTCCCTCACCGGCCTCGCGCAAAACAAAGCCAAGCTCGTCAAAGACCCCGATACCGGCATTACTCTTCGCGAGGGCTTTGACGCTGAACTCCTCTACGACATTCCCAAAGAGCAAGGCTCATGGGTGGCGATGTCCTTTGATCCCAAGGGGCGGCTGGTCGTATCCGATCAAGACGACAAGGGCGTCTACCGGGTCACTCTTCCCAGCGAGAAAGCTCCCATCAAGGTCGAACCGTTGAAGGGATTTCCTTACGAGCCCATCAATTGGGGAAAGCGCAAGGTCGGAGGCGCAACTGGCTTTCTTCATGCCTTCGACAGCCTCTACATGGTGACCATGACCGGGCTTTACCGATGCCAGGATACGGATGGCGATGATCGATACGATCAATTCGAGCTCCTTAAAAAACTCCGCATGGGCTACGAGCATTCCGCTCACTCCATCATCAAAACCGAGGACGGCAAAGGCCTCTACCTCGTCAGCGGAAACTACGGTCGCATTCCCAAAGACGTCCCTAGCCTGCAACCTCCGGTTTGGCAAAAGGACTCCCTCCTCGAAGCGATGCCCGATCAAATGGGCCACGCCGTTTCCATCAAAGAGCCCGCCGGGTGGGTCTCACGCATTTCCCCGGACGGCAGCGAGTGGACCATGATCTCGTCCGGCTTCCGCAATCCCGTCGACCTCGCCATCAACCGCGAAGGCGAACTCTTCACCTTTGATTCCGATCTCGAATTTGATGTCGGCAGTCCGTGGTATCGCCCCACCCGCGTGTGCCATGTCACTTCGGCAAGCGAGTTTGGCTGGCGTAATGGCTCGGCAAAATGGCGCGAATATTTTGCCGACAGCAACGGCCCCGTGCTGAATGTCGGACCGGGCTCTCCCACCGGAATCAGCTTCGGCCACCACTCCAATTTTAACGTCTACTACCAAGACAAGCTTTTCATCTGCGACTGGACCTTCGGCACGATTTACACCGTCAAACTTGAGGAGAACGGATCCAGCTACACCGGCACCAAACAAGAGTTCCTTCATGGCAATCCCCTCAACATCACCGCGATGCGCTTCGGCCCCGACAGCAACATGTATTTCCTCACCGGCGGTCGTAACACCGACTCCAAGCTCTATCGCATCCGCTACACCCACCCGATGCAAGAGAAGCCGTCCCGACAGCTGACGAGCAACCAAAAGCTCCGTGACCTCCGGCACTCGCTTGAGGTATTTCACGGCTCCAACAAAGGAGGACAGAAAGCAATCGACACCGCCTGGCCTCATCTCGGTCACGACGATCGCAGCATTCGCTACGCAGCCCGCCTTGCCATTGAAAACCAAAACCTCGAACTTTGGCGGGCTCGGGTTCTAGCCGGGAAAAACCCCCGTCAGCTAATTTATGGAACAATTGCTCTGGCACGCCACGGTGATCCTCGACTCTCCAAAAAAATCATCGCGAAGCTCAAGGGAATCTCCTTCGGACAACTCCCGGAAGAAGACCAACTCGCTCTTCTGCGTGCTTATTCACTTTGCTTTATCCGACTGGGGAAACCTACTCCATCGGAAATCACGACAGTCATTGCTCAGCTCAATCCGCATTATCCATCACAATCCGACACCGTAAATGCCGAGCTCTGCCGAACCCTAAGCTTTCTCGACGCACCGGAAGTGGTCGCCAAGACGATAAAGCTCATGAAGTCCACCCAAACGCAGACCGTGGCTTACGACAAGGCCATGCTTGAGCGGAGCGGTGAGTATGGTGAAGCCATCCTCAAGATGATGAGTAATACCCCGAACAGCCGTAATATTCACTACGCCTATTGCCTCCGGCAGGTGCAAAACGGCTGGACCCTTGAAGATCGAAAATACTACTTCGGCTGGCTCAACGAGACCCTTGAGAAAGGCGGCGGCAAAAGCTTCGCCGGATACATTCGCGCGATCCGACAAGATGCCATCGACCACCTTCCACCCGAAGCCAAGGCCTCGGTCTCCTGGCTGCTTGGAGAAATCGCCGGCATTGATTTGAGCAAGCTCCCCATCCCAAAAGGACCTGCCACCAACTGGACCGTCGACACTGCCATGAAGCATTTCGAGAATCCACTTCGCGGACGGGATTTCGAGAGTGGCAAGAAAATGTTCTCGGCCGGGCGCTGCGTGGCCTGCCATCGATTCTCAGGATCAGGTGGCTACTCCGGCCCCGACTTGGGATCGGTCGGAAATCGCTATTCCATTCGCGATATCCTCGTCGCCATTTGTGAACCCAGCCAATCGATCTCCGAACAATACCAGGCCAGCACGCTCACGCTCAAAGACGGCAGCGGACTTTATGGCCGCCTAATTTACAAGAATAAAAAGGAAATCGCTGTGGCTCCCAACCCATTCAACTTTGGCGACCTCCAAAAGAAGCCAGCGCATCTAGTTGAGAAGATCGAACCCTCCCAAATATCCATGATGCCTGTCGGGACCATCAACGCGATGAACCAAGAGGAACTCAAAGATCTCATCGCTTACCTTATCTCAGGAGGAAACAAGAAGCATGAGGCCTTCAAAAAAGAGTAGGATCACCTACCCGGCGAGTACGTGGTTCGAATCATTGTTGGGAAAGGCGAACGTATGAGTGCCAACCAAAACTCATACTCGACACCAACTCAGTCTGACCACTTTCTCATTTCTCAAGGAAGCCCTTAGGATTGAATTTACAAAGCTTTGAGTCTAAACGTCGGCGTGACAAATATTAGTAATTTCATTAAAGCACCTTTTCTTCTCCTGAGCTGGATGACTTTCACCAGCTGCACGAGCTTTACTAGTCGAGAATATGGACCATTTGTTCGCAATCTCGATGGCAAAAGTGAACTCAATATTTCGACCTACCCTGCATTCTTTCCCCAAAAAAAATCCACCTCTAATTCTACCCATAAAAAATTGGAGTCTAACGCCCGGGTTTACTTCCAGCTATTGATTCAGAACCTAAATAGAAAATTGGGGCCAAATCCTCATATTGAATCAGTCACGATCCATTCGTTTTCTTATCAACTACCGAACGAACCCAAGATTAAAATTCTGACAGAGTATGACGGAAATTTCTGGATGCAGGGAAACCCGAATCACGAAAGCCGGAAGCTCTCAGCAATACCCTATCGGCCGAATTCAGTGGTCAATATTGAGATCAACTTTAGCCTGAACGGGAAAAGGTATTCCTATGAAGGCCAAATGAAATCGAAGGAGTCAACGATCACCCTACCGACAATAATTGCCAATGGCGGCATCTGAAACCCCCACCGTGCCATTCGAAAAAACAGCATCAGTTATACCTGATCTCTCTCATGTGGCCCCTCGATCCAAGGTTCTATTAAAGTCTAAATCAAAGACCCAACCGCTCATTTGATTCGCTCTATTCAACAGAATTGAACACACTCCCCCCGGCAACGGGAACAGGATCGGAATCCCCGACAC
Source organism: Akkermansiaceae bacterium (assembly GCA_965657795.1). Taxonomy (GTDB): domain Bacteria; phylum Verrucomicrobiota; class Verrucomicrobiia; order Verrucomicrobiales; family Akkermansiaceae; genus SW10. The sequence continues at coordinate 7,631 of CBFHQJ010000027.1, read as the reverse complement.
ACTTGAGGCCTCACATCTCAGTCCATGGAAGAATTCATCAAATCTATCTTCGCCAGAGCACGAAAGCTGAAGGGAGAGAAAACGACCCTGCCAACACCTCCCGAAGAGATCCGTGCCAACTTCGACCTTGAGCTTTCGGAAGAAAGCCTCGACCCGGAAGCTGCCCTTCCCTCCCTTCTCGAAGGAATTTTCAAGTATTCCGTCAACACCCAGAGTCCCAGATTCCTGAATCAACTCTACGGAGGCACGAGTGAGATCACCTGGGTCGGAGATCTTCTCACCAGCATCCTTAACACCTCGATGGCCACCTATGAGATCGCACCCCTCGCGACGCTCATGGAGAAGGAACTCATCCGGGCCATCAATCAGGAAATCGGCTTCCAACAAATCGACGGCCTCATGGTCCCCGGAGGAAGTAATGCCAATATGATGGCACTCCACTGTGCGCGATATGCCCGGAACAATTCGATCAAGGAAGACGGGCTCTTCGGTCGCCGAAAGCTTCATGTCTACTACTCGGGAGATGCCCACTACTCGACGCTGAAAGCTATGTCTCAACTTGGCATGGGCACCGGACAGCTCATCAAGGTGGCAGTCGACAAGAACCACCGCATGTCTGTCGAAGGCCTCGAACGAGCCATCGAGCAATCCGTTTCGGACAATGCTGTTCCCCTCTGTGTCGTGTCTACCGCCGGGACCACCGTCTGGGGTTCGTTTGATCCCATTGATGAAATCCAGAATGTCTGCGAAGAGCACTCCCTCTGGCATCACGTCGATGCCGCCTGGGGAGGACTTGCTCTCTGGTCGGATCATAAAGACACCCTCTTCCGCGGGGTGGAGCGAGTCGATTCCATCACCATGGATTTTCACAAACTCATGGGCTCCAGCCTGACCAAGGCGTTCTTTCTCACCAAACATCCCGAAGTGATGTATGGCGCCAACTCAGGCGGAGGAGAAACCTACATCTTTCACCCTACCGATTGCGACAAGATGCTCGACACCGGCAAATACGCCCTGCAATGCGGACGTAAGGTCGACTCACTTTCGCTTTGGCTGCAATGGAAACTGCAGGGGACCGCCCGCTATCGCAAGAAGGTTGCCGAACTCTGCGGATTGAAACAATGGTGCGTCGAGTTTCTGGAGAAAAACGCAGTAAAGTTCCGCCTGATTCATCGTCCCGAATTCATGAACATCTGTTTCCAGATTATTCCGGATGATCCGGAAGAAGATTTTGGCAAACACAACCGAGCCATTCGGGAAAACCTCATGGCCAATGGCGATATTATGGTCAACTTTTCATCATCACCGGAACACGGAGAATTTATCCGGCTCGTTCTCACGCAATGGGAACTAGACCGGCAAATTCTCGCGGAAATTTTTGAGGAACTGGAACGCCTCTCCTGTGATTTATCAGGACAGTAAGGCCAACTCAAAAAATCTGACCCATCCCTCTCGACTGTTCTCAAGAGACAACAGGAAGCTCAAAGCTTTTCATGGGACGTAAATTCACACACACTTATCTCCAATGAAAACACTGGCTATCTTCCTTTCACTTATTGTCGCTCTCGCTGCCGACGAGCGCCCGCTTCCCAAGGTGAAGCATATGATCGACACTCACATTCACCTCTACGACCCCACCCGGGAAGACGGTATCCCCTGGCCACCGAAGGATGACAAGGTTCTCTATAAACCACACCTTCCTGCTGAATTTCACAAGGTTTCGAAGCCGGCCGGAACCACCGGCGTGATCGTCGTCGAAGCCAGCGACCGGCTTGAAGACAATCGCTGGGTTCTTGATCTGGTAAAAAATGACGACTTCTTTGTTGGGCTTGTTGGAAACATCGACCCTTATTCGGACGATTTCCAGTTTGCTGTTCGGAAGTTCAAAAAAGATCCACGTTTCATCGGAATTCGATTGCGAAACGGCAAGAGCAAGAAGGCCATCGACTACGCCGATCCCAAGCTCATCGGCAACCTTCGCGGTTTGGCCAAGCAAGACCTCACCGTCGATATCCTCGTGAATGGAGGCGGAGTGGAGGCCGTGAAACAAGTCGATAAGCTGGCTCGTGCCGTCCCCAATCTCAACCTCGTCGTTGATCATGTTCTCGGTTATGACTTCGACGGAAAACCTGCTTCCAGAGAATGGGTATTCGCGGTTGAAAGGCTCGCTGAGAACAAAAATGTCTGGTGCAAAATTTCTGGCCTCTATCAACGCAGCATCCCCCAGCCTGCTCCTCACAAGCTTGATCACTACCGGAGTGCCCTTGATGTTCTTTGGAAAAACCTCGGCCCCGAACGTCTCATTTACGGCAGCAACTGGCCGTGCACCAAAAACAGCGGCGATTACACCAGCTTCGTGAAACTCGTGAATGAATACTTCTCGGCCAAGGGACAAGAAGCGTGCGAGCGCTACTTCTGGAAAAACGCCGCTGAAGCTTACCAACTTCCCTTGAAGTAAGCCTAAGCCATCAACTCGGCCAGCGGGCCGGTGACATCCAGGTCTTTCAAATTGGAATCGGTCTGGCCGAAGGTCTCCGGCGGCTTGATCCCGGCTGCTTCCATGAAGGATAAGTAGAGATTCCCGATGGTGCGGTGGCCGCTCTCGCGATACTTGGGGAATTCAAGATAGCGGCCCATTTTGAGTTTACCGGCCATCCCGCCGAGCAGAAGAAAAGGCCAATCTGCTTGACCGCCATGGTGGTCGCCGCCGGCGCAAGACATGTAAACGATGAGGGTATTGTCCAACATGGTGCCATCCCCTTCCGGCATGGCATCGAGCTTCTTAGCCAACTCCGCGATCCCCGCGAGGTGTAATTTTTCCACCGCAGCCCGCGCATCGTGACCGGTCATCCCATTAGTCGCCTTGTTCTCCTGAAGGTGTCCCAATGCGTGCACCGAGTTCCGGATCCCAAGCTCGGTGTATTGCACGCCCAGCGTATCAGGCCTAAGGGTCACCACGTTGGTAAGACCAGTGACCAAGGCCGAACCTGCCAGTTCAAAATACGATTCAATCCGGTGCTTCGGCTTGAGTGAATCGTAACGATCACTTGGTATCGGCGCGAATTTCTTAATCTGGTCAGCGAGCCCGGCTTTCTTCTTTTCGATCTCTTGCAATGAGGAGAACGAATCCAGATAGAGCGCGAAGCGTTCCTTCTCATCGCCTGAAAGTTGCTTCTCAAGCCGCTTCGCATCCTCGGCGAGGAAATTCATTAAGTTACCGTTGAGAGCCAACTCGGCTTCCAGTTGATCCGGCGGTGCCACCGAGGCTCCGAACAGCTCATGAAATGCCTTTCTCGGAGAAGCCTGGAACGGAACCGGCATGCCGGCTTTGTATGCGGAGATATTGGGATAGCAGTAGCTCTCGGAAAGACCGCTGCCACCTTCCAAAAGGCGACCATTGGTTGACATCCCATACATCGGGTAAGGACCTGCGGAAAGGTGCTGACCAAGTAGACAATCAATGGTCGGAGCGATCGCCACCGCCTCGGAGTTATGACACGAAAGAGCACCATAGCCCGAAGTATGATTCCCGCTGAACCCCTCACCGGAAAGACTCTGAATAATGGTCAGGCGATGCTTGAATGCCTCCAGCTGAGAAAGTTTTTCGGGAAGTTTATGATCTGCAAGCGGGACATCGACCAAAGGCCCAAGACGCCGGGCTTTATTTCCCAATTTGCGACCATCGGTCGGACTTACGTAGTGGTTCTCCACCCCCTCTGGAACGAGGTTGAATTTGTCGATCCCAGAAGACTTCACCACAAAAACGAAGCGCTTGGGAAGTAACTCCGGATTCCCGGAAGCTTGCGCGTGCAAGGAGCGAACAAAAGGAGCCATCGCGAGAGAGGCTCCCCCGAAGGACATTCCTTTTAGAAATTGGCGGCGTCTTTGAATCATGGTGATTGGGGCGAGTGTAAGGAATCTGTCACTAACGGCGATAAAGAAAAGAGTCGGAACTGAGAAGCGAGACCACGAGGGCTTTGAAACTCCCATTGCTTTCGAGGTAAGCTTGCTCGGCTTCGATAAGGGTCCGGGAGTCACTGAGCATCTCGTTCCTCCCCATGAAGTATCTAAAGAGGTGACGAATAAAAGACTGTCGAACTCGTTCGGATCGGCCGAGACGATGAATCATTTCAATGGCATCTTTCACCTCCCCATCGACTTTAGCGTCGCCCGATCCCCTGATCGCTCCAGTTGCGTTGACCTTCCGCTTCGTTAACTTTCCTTCCTCCAGTAATTGGTCAAACCTGCGATCACGGCGCATTACGATTTCCCCATCTTCCCCGAAGAAGTGATGCGTGCGATAGCGCCCCCAATCGTCGAACATCTCGAAGGTTTCTCCCAAAGGATTGATCTTGTGGTGGCAATTCCAGCACCGTTCATCACGCAGGACACCGAGTCGTTCGCGCAGGGTTTTGTGAGGATCCGTCGGGACCTTGGCATCGACATCAGGCGGCACGTCCTGAAGTTTTCCCGCGAGCAGTTTCTCCCGAATCCAGATGCCGCGATGAATCGGATCATTCCCATCGTTCAGAGACCACGCTGCCAGCCAAGCCGGGTGAGTGAGAATTCCAGCACGTTGTTCCTTGGGCAATTCGAAAGGCTGCTCGATAGGCCAATTCCACTTCTGTTTTTCAGCACGCCCGGACTGGGGGAGATTGTAGGGGGTGATGTAAATAAGATCGGCAATGCCCCGGGAACGATCTGAGAAAGGAAAATCGGGATGGGGGTTGATTCCCTCAGCCAAGGCCAGGCTATAAAATTTCAAGGTCCGTTCTGCCTTCTTACTTTTTTCCTCCATCCACTTTACACGCTTTTCCTCCCACTCTTCAGGAGAGACATGCCCGGGCTTCTTGCGCTTGGCATACTGTTCTTCCGCCTTGGCGATCTCCCGCTTGAGGTAATCGGGATGAGTAATCTCGGCGATTCTCTCGTCATAGAACTCCTTCGCGAATTCATTGTCGCCTGGGTGCGCCACAAAATATTCATTCGTGGTGAGAAGCTCGGCGATGACATCCTCATCCTTTCCGAGGATATGATTGATGAGCATCTTGGCATCGTGAATGAGCAACTGCGTATTCCACTGGGAAATCCCTTCAAGCCGACGCCGGTCGTTGTCTTTGAAAACATCACCGGCCCGATCAAATCCAAAATACTGCTCGAAGAATCGCATAATGCGGGGCAGTGCGGGCTGTGACCAACGTCCCGATCCGAGTTGTTCATCAAGCATCTGCCGAACCACTTGGGCGACCTCTTCACGATTGTTTATGTCACCCTTTTTGTAAGCCGCCCATAGCAGCTGATTCCGATCCGGAAGCTGATCTGTCAGCGCATAAGCAAGAGCGTTAACGACTTCAATCGGGGAAAGGTGACGGCGTCCATGCTCATCTTTCTTCCCAAGCCCGAACTCCATTCGATAGATCGCTTCTGGATTCAGAAAGAGAGCCTTGACCGTTGTTTTGAACCCCTTGAGCTTTCCTCCGATTTTGATATTCCGTTTCAAAAACTGAAGGTATTTCTGCTTCTCATCATCCGATGGCGTCCGCCCTACAACCCTGCGAAATTCCCTAGCAATCAAATTTCGCAGCTCTTCTTCAGAAGGCATCGGCTTCTCTTCTTCAAGCTCCTTGAACTCCCGCCTCTTCTCACGCTCCTCAAGAAATTGATCAGCATTGATGAGGATCATCTGGACCGTGCTTTGATCGACCTGAGACATCGCGGCATAATCGCGAACTCCCTTCTCCGAAGTCGTGTAAGTGAATGGGCTGCGAGCCTTGCCAAATCCCCTTCGATCAAAAATTTCGGGACTCAGTCGCCAGAGGCGGGATGGTGAAAATGGCGGCGTTTGGATTTCGCCGGAAAAGAGCTTCTCGTGATCGACCCAGTTTCCATATTCCGGGGCGAGCAGCTTTTTTCGATACGCTGCTCCCTGATTCGCACCTACCAACTTGGCTTCGATCCACTCGATCAGCTGCCGACGCTCGTCCGATCCGGGTTGCTTATCCTCATCTTCGGGAGGCATATCTTCCGCAGTGAGTTGCTCGAGAACTCCGACCCAGCGATCTGCGACCCTGGCATCCCGAAAATCTCCCGTGAGATCATGCAGGGTGATTTTCCCTTTCTTCTTATCAGGCCCGTGACACTGCACACAGTAGGACTCCAGAAAAGACATCCCAGAATCAGCAACCGCCGGAGACGACAGAATGACCATCCATAAAATAAGACAGGAAATATTTAAGGAACCCACGAACATAGAACCGAAGCGCTTCGCTTCATCTTTCGAATTCCTTTCATGAGTCACCTTACTCAAAAAGCTTTCTAATACGATCGAGCTGAGCGTTGGGCTTACCTTCTTGAGGCTCCAGATAGAATCGGGCCTGCCCGAGGGTGAGGGTGCGATTCTTCTTCAGGCGGGGCACCGCCGTCTTGAAATTATTTTCAAGGTGTTCATTCCAGTCAGCTAATTGAAAATCCCAAAGCGCCTTTTCATTCTCATAGACCTGATCAAGCGGCAGATTGCGATTGAGCACCAGACCACAACGAGAGAGGCCAATATGCCAATACATGCTCGTGAAAATATTGAGAGGCATCGCTTCATCCAGATACTCGGGAGATTCTCGATAAATGACGGTCAGGCCGTCAGCCTTGAAGAAGTCATCGTGCCAGATTTTCTCCAAACCCAGTGCCTCCTTGTGGAACAGCTGATGCCGTTGCGTTGGACCTTGGGGATCAGCGGGGTCCCGCATCATGATATTATCGTAAATGACTACTTCCCCCGCCGTCAGATTTTCAATGAGTCGCTCGGTTGTTCTTCGGTAAAAGTCCTCTTCGCTGAGTTTGAGTTGATCCTCCTCGCGTGGCATTCTAAAATCGGGGATCCGCATCGCGACCACGCGAGGCTTCATTATAGGGAGATAGCCCACCCAGAGAGTTCCTTTTTCCTTATCACGATAGACTGCAATGACATCATAAATCGTGTATTGGCCTGCATTGACCAGAGAGACTTCCCGCCGAGCATCTTCTTTGGGGAAACGTCCGTAATTGGTAAATCTGGCACCGCCATCCGCAGGGAGCAGAGCGATGGCAGTCTCCTCGCGGGTCTTTCCCTCATAGAAAAGGTAACGCTCGGTCTCCTTGCCATTGCTGACATAAGCCGCATCCACGTCACGCGCAATTTTTGCCCAGTGATCATCTGGAAGATCCAAGCCTTCCAGCGATTGACCTTTCTGCAAATCAGGGTTGAGGGTCAATTTCTCCCACATGATTTGCATTCGCTTGTCTTCGGGAAAACTGGAACGCTTGCCCCAACGAAAGCGATTGAAAAGCCACTCGGTCTGGTCGTCATCCCCAAGGGACTCATACTGCTCCAACTGACCAGCCCACCTCTCACTTGCTTTACCATCCTGATTATTTTTGAGGATTTTCTTCTTATACTCAGCCAGAGCATTTTTTCTCCATCCATTCCAATCAGGAGCCTCTTCCCGTTTCGACTCCTCTTCGGTTCTGTATTGATTCACCTGCGGCCACCACGCGTTCGCATAGCCATAAGCAAAGCGCATTTCCACCCCAATCGGAACCTCCATTGGACCTCTGCTCTGCCGGAACGCCGGGTAAAAATATAGAATGGGCTTGGT
>CBFHQJ010000026.1:0-51963 GCA_965657795.1 Akkermansiaceae bacterium | reverse complement strand
GCCGATGACCTCGGCTTCTCCGACCTCGGATGCTATGGCTCGACCATCAAGACCCCGCACCTTGACCACCTCGCCACCCAGGGCGCACGCTTCTCAAACTTCCGCGTCAACCCGATGTGTGTCGTCACCCGCACCTCCCTCCTCACCGGTCACGAACATTCCCAATCCCAAAACTACCGCCGCTCCCTCCCGATTTCCAAAGCCCTCGCCGCCGCTGGCTACCAAACCTCCATCTCCGGAAAATGGCATCAACCCGGCCACCCCATGGACCACGACTTCCACGAGTTTTACGGCTTTCTTGGCGGAGCGATCGACAACTTCACCGGCTCCGGAAACATCATGCGCCAACGCAAACCCGAAGCAGTTCCAGCTGGTTGGTTCGCAACTGATGCCTTCACCACCCACGCCATCGAAAGCATCGAGAAATCACTCAAAGCCAACAAGCCCTTCTTCTCCTACCTCGCCTTCAACGCACCCCACACCCCGCTCAACGTTCCCCGTGATCTCGTCGAAAAATACAACGGAGCCTTCGACGAAGGTTGGTCCGTCCTCCGCAAAAAACGCATTGCCCGACTTCGCGAACTGGGCCTCATCGACGACCGCTATCGCGACACCCCGCCCATGCCCGAGGTCCGACGCTGGGAGGAACTTCCCGAAGCCACTCGCAAAAACGAATCTCTCCGTATGCAGAGCTATGCCGCCGTCATTGCCAACCTCGATACCAATGTCGGACGCATTCTCAAGTTCCTCGATGACAAAAAGATCGCTGACAACACCCTCGTCATCTTCCTTTCCGACAACGGTGGCGATTACGGCAACGGCTCGATTCACACCGAGAAAAAGATTCGCCCCTGGCAACGCAACGTCGTTCCCTACATGGCAAACGGCTGGGCCTATCTCAAATGCGCTCCCTTCCGCTACTACAAATCCTCCGCCTTCGAAGGCGGGGTCCGGGTTCCCTTCATTGTCCGCTGGCCCAAAGGCCTCGCCCACAAAGCTGGAAGTGTCACTCACCACCAAGCGCACGTCTCCGACCTCTATCCCACCATTCTCGAACTCGCAGAAACCTCTTACTCACCAAAGCCTCCCCAGGTTCCGCTCATCGGAAAAACAATTCTTCCCCTTTTAAAGAACCCCAAACTTCCCCAAATGGAAACCCAGCATCCGGTCCTCTGGTCCTTCAAAGACACCTCACGCGGCTACCTCGACTACCCTTGGAAAATCAACTCGATCAATGAAGGCCCCTGGCAACTCTACAACCTCGCCAAGGATCCCTGCGAAATCGAAAACCTCGCCACCAAAAATCCTGAGAAGCTGAAGTCACTCGCCAAAGACTGGCAGGACTTCGCCACTCAAAAGACCACCATGCCGCCATCCTGGCATCGCGACCTCTATCAAGTTCAACACGGCTGGGGGTACCACCGCCTCACCATGACATCCCCCTTCGTCACCTCCACCCCGCTCTGCTCGCAGGACAATGTCCCGCTGAAAACAAATCTCTCCTTCACCTTCGCCAAGGCCCTCGATTTCAAAAACACCCCGAATCGTTCCCTTCGACTTTACCGCGTCCAAGCCCCACGAAAACCAGTTTGGTCGGCCGACCCCGACTCAAGCCACCCCGCCCAAGGTAAAAAAACAATCACCTTCACCGATCTCCCAAAGCTAGCTCCCAATACCAGTTATTTCCTTCTCTCCGACCAAGCCTGGGGTCGTTGCGGCGCAAAGAGTCTCCCCCAGCTCAACGATGGAGCCTATTGGTTCCGCTTCCGCACAGGCTCGGAGTAAGTTCCGATTTCTCCTTTTATTTTCAGTAATCTGATTCATCTTAAGGATTATAAGAAACGTTACTTGCTCACTTCTAGCACAGATTTCCCGCTCAGCTTTTCTGACCGGGACTTTCCTGTTGTTGACCTTATCCGTTCCTGCCCAACTCACAAGTGGCCCATGCTCACGGCGAACCAGCATCGTGCTTTCCGAGATTCACTACCACCCGCCAGGTGAAGCAGTCGCGAATCGCGAATTCATCGAGCTTTATAATTCCAGCCCCATCAGTGTCGATCTCTCCGGCTGGAAACTCCGTGGCGACGCCGATTTTGATTTCCCGGACGGCACCCGGCTTGAGGGAAAGCAATTCCTCATCGTCGCCGCCGACCCGTCCCTATTTGCCGATGAAAATATAACCGCTCTTGGCCCATGGAGCGGCACCCTTTCGAATGGCGGAGGCCGGGCTCGCTTGCGAAAGGCTTCCGGAGGCATTGTCCTTGAGACCAACTACCAAGACAACAATCGCTGGCCTGCCGCCGCCGATGGCGCAGGGCATTCCCTGATTCTCAAATATCCCTCGTACGGGGAATCCCGGAGAGAGGCCTGGGCGGCCAGCTACAACTACGGTGGCTCACCCGGCGCATTCGATCCCGTTGCCGCCGACTCACTCGATCAAATTATCATCAGCGAAATCCTCGCCAACAACGGGGAAGGCCAGGAAGACTTCGTGGAATTCCACAATCCCGGGCCAGATCCCGCCGATCTCTCGGGTTGCTTTCTCTCCCAAAACCCTTCTCTTGCTGGTTACGAAATCCCTAATGGCACGACCATTTTCCCGGGAGGCTACCTCGCGTTTCAGGGAAACGCTGCTGGCTTTGAGTTCGACCACACCGGCGACAGCATCATCTTGCGAGCGCCCGACGAACTTCGCGTCATCACCTCCCGTCGCTTCCCGGGGCAAGCCGAAGGCCGCTCTTGGGGAGGCCTGAACCGCTGGCGTGAACTCTCCAACTCCACACCGGGCTTCCCAAACTCCGCAGAATTCCACGACACCCTTGTCATCAACGAAATCCACTACCATCCCGTCGGCGGTACCAACGAGGGAGAGTATATTGAAATTCTCAATCAAGGCCCCGACCCAATCGACCTCACCGATTGGGAAATCAAAGATGGCATCAAGTTTACTTTCCCTTCAACCATCATCAACCCCGGAGGGATTCTCGTCATCGCAAAAGATCGCGAAGCTCTCTTAAACCTTCACCCCGGACTCGATCCCACCACAGTGCTTGGGAACTACTCCGGAAGCCTTTCCAATCAATCGGACCGCATTGAATTGGAAGACACCAATAATCGAACTATTGATGAAGTCACTTATTTCGATGGTGGACGCTGGCCATCTTTAGCCGACGGAGGAGGCAGTTCGCTTCAACTGAAGGATCCCAGGTCAGACAACAATGCCCCCTCAAATTGGCACGCCCCGAAGGAATCGGCAGCAGCGGAGCCCATTGTCATTGAGCACACCGGCATCCTTGTCCACGGTCACCGGGCCACCCCGCAAGCCACCCGATTCTTCGTCATGCTTCACGGCGCAGGCGAAGCCGTCGTTGACGATATCGAAGTCCTCGTGAATGGCACCAATCTCATCAATAACGCCAATTTTGATTCCGATCTAAGTGGCTGGAACCGCTTCGGAACCCACGGTCCGACCTTTGCCCAAAACGGAGCCATGCACCTCGTTGCCACCAACGAAGGCGATCTTGCCAATCTTGTCGAAACCTCCCTCTCTGCCCCCATTCCTCCCGGCACTCCGGTCACCCTCCGCGCCACCTGTCGTTGGGTCTCAGGCAATCCCGATATTCTTCTCGGACTCAATGGAGGATATCTCGAAGCCCCTGGAAAAATGCCGGTGCCGACTTCCGTGGGAACACCCGGAGCGCCAAACGATGGCGCAGGCAATATCGGCCCCATCATTACCGAAGTCACCCACTCTCCTCTGCTTCCACAGGCTGGAGAACCCATCACGATCCGCGCCCGCATCACTGATCCCGACGATGTCCTCAGCGCACGCGTTCGCTATCGAATCGATCCAAACTCTTCGCTTTCCCAAGTCGTGATGACTAATGCCGGCAATGGCTTTTACACCGCCACGATTCCAGACCAGCCCGCAGGAACCCTGATCGCCTTCCAAATCCTTACCATCGATAACGCCTCACCGCGGGTCATCGCAAACTTTCCGGTTGGAGCCCCCGAACGCGAATGCTTGGTCCGGGTGGGCTCCGGAAATGAAGGAGGTGATTTCAGCACGATGCACCTTTGGGCAGCCAATGACACGCTTGTCGAATGGCGGGACCGACCACGCTCCAGCAACCTCGAACTGGATGTCACTTTTGTCTCCGAGGGCCGTGCCATTTACAACGCGGGAGCCTACTACGCGGGCAGCCAGAATGGCGTCACCATTTACGATTCTCCGGTTAGCAACCCCACCGGCTACAACATCAAAATTCCCGAAGATGAGTTTTTTCTCAACGTTCAGAATTTGACCATCGATCGAGAAACGACCCGCGACCCAACCCGTCAACGCGAACGCCTCCTCTTCTGGTTCCTGGAAAAACTCAAACTGCCCAACCTCCACCGGCGCTATGTCCATTTCTACTTCAACGGCTTCGAGCGGGATCAGTTGATCATGGAATCTGTCCAAAAGCCCAACCGGGAAATCATGGACCAATGGTTCGAAGATGAGGGTCGCCTCACCAAGACCGCGCCATGGTGGGAATTCGATGGCAACAGCGATGTCATTATTAGCGCCGGCACCGAACGAAACCTTCTTCGACACCTGTTCACACCGGAGAATTCGATCAAAATCCCCCACCATCGCTGGACCTGGACTCATGGCTCCGGCCACGACGATGGCAACGACTTCTCAGGGATCATCGAACTCATTGATGCCGCCCAGGCCCCGACAAATCAATTGGTCCGTCGCATGAACGAGAAGGCTGAGATGCGACAATGGATGCGGACCTTTGCGATGAACGATCTTGGCTCGTTTTGGGACACCTTTGGAAACCAAGCCAACAAGAACGCTTACCTCTTCGAGTCACTCGAAACCGGGAAATCGAGCATCGTCATTTGGGACATGGATGTCGGCCTAGGAGTCTTCAACGATCCCGTCACTTACCCACTTTTCCACCCGAACGTTGACCCCAATGTCCAAAGACTCTTTGACCAACCGGGTCTCGTGCGAGATTACTGGCAAGCCTTGAACGAATCTCTCAGCACCTTCTTCACCGCCTCCGCCGGATCAGAGATCAACAACATCCTTCAGGAAACCTACGGCGCCCTCCTCGCCAATGATGCGGCGGTGACCTCGCCCTTCGTCCCCAGCGGGCGGGCCGGACTCGCTGTCGATGACTGGATCAACCAGCGCCGCGCCTTCATTCAAAATGAGCTCAACGGGAAAGACGCCAATTTTTCCGTCACCGCCCCTGCTGTATCGGACAGCCAGTTCGTTGAGATCACCGGAACCCTCCCTCTGGCAACAACGACCATCACCGCCAACGGAATTTCTCTCTCACCCCGTTACCCCACCATCACCAACTTCGCCGCAACATTCGCTCTCCAGCCGGGGCAAAACGAAATTTTGATTGAAGCACTTAATCAGGACAACGCCTCTCTTGGATCAGATATCCTGACCATCAACTATACTGGCACCAGCGAGTGGGCCGGCTTGAAGATCAACGAATGGATGGCCGCCAACCCTGCCACCACTGGCATCCTGGACCCTGCCGATCAAAACGCCGAAGACTGGATCGAAATCTACAACCCCACAAATTCCCCCGTTTTACTAGATGGATGGCATCTCAGCGACGATCCCGCCGAGCCATTGATGTTCGCCATTCCGGATGGCTTCACCATTCCCGCAAACGGATTCATCCTGATCTGGGCGGACGACGAACCTCTTCAGAACGCCCCAACTATCAGGCAGGAAATCCACACCAACTTCAAATTATCTGCAGATGGAGAATCCATCATCCTAACCGCTCCGGATGCGAGTGAGATCGATGCCGTAGCATTCTCCAATCAAACCTCGGGAATTGCCCGCTTGCGCGCCAACGATGGCTCGGAAGTTTTCACCTACTCCATCAGCCCCACTCCCGCACTCACCAACGGAAGCCCTCCGGACCGGGAGGCCGTCCAGGTCACTCTCGGAGAATCCTCGATCATCTTCCCTTCGAAGAGCGGCGAAGTCTATGAACTGCAAACCTCCTCCGATCTCGCTTTTTGGAAATGTACGACATCTCCTGTAGTTGGCGATGGCAACTCACAGAACTTCCCGATCCCAACCGACATACCAGTCGGCTTTTTCCGGATCATCACCCATTAATAATCCACTCCTAGTTAACATGAAACAAACAATCCGAATCAGCGCTTTGGCAGTGACGCTAAGCCTAAACGCAGCCGCACAAGATCGCATCATCATTGACCCCATCGACCCGCTCGTCGATTTTACTTCCCTGGCGGAATGGGAGACCGACGGCAACGCTGAAGGTTGGAATACCAACCAGCTTATTCCAACCATCGCGGGAGGCACTCTCAGCGGAACCACCGATGGAGGCGACACTCAAATCGTGCAAAACCCATTTGCGGCACCAATCGCCAAGGGAACACCTGGTATCGTGACCGTTGAATTTCGCCTCACCCGCGCCGCAACCGACAACTCTCGAATTGATCTCTTTTGGAACGACGCTTCCGGCGGCTTTGCGGCGGCCCGGAGATTATCCCTGCCCGGCGACCAAATCCCGGCCGATGGCAATCCTCACACCTATCAATTCATCCTGGAAAACGTGAACTCCGAGGTACGCGGATTGCGTATCGATGGTTCCGTTCAAACCGGCACCTCCCTCGAGTTCGACTACGTTCGCCTCGGTGTCGAAACTCTGGGACCGTCCGTTGACCCGGACCAAGCCATCAACCTCTTCACCTCCCTCGGTGAGTTCAACAGCGAAGGAGATCTTGAAGGATGGAACGGTGTTAATATCGCCCCAACCTCGGTTGCCGGAGGCAACCTGACCGGACTCACCAATGGTGGCGATCCCCAGTTTGCCAACACGACACTTGGCATCGACACCACGACTACTAACTCCGACATCGTTGAGATCCGCCTGCGCCGCGAGATTGGCGACACCTCGCGAATCGACCTTTTTTGGGGAGATGACAACGGCGGCTTTGCAGCAGTGCGCCGGACTTCACTTCCTGACACCGTCCTTCCGAACGACGGACAATTCCATATCATTCAATACCCTATTGGTTCGTTTATCACCGGCACCCTGACTTCCCTGAGAGTCGACCCGTCGGCAGATCAAGCCAACTCCACCACTATCGACATCGACTATGTCCGCATCGGCTCGATTGTCGCGGATGATGACAACGACGGCCTCGCCAACGATGTCGAAACCAATACCGGCACCTTCGTGGATGCCGGCAACACTGGAACCGATCCGAATAACGATGACTCCGATGGTGACACCTACCTCGATGGAGACGAAGTCGCTGCCGGAACCGATCCCAACGACATCAACGATTTCCCAGCGCCGGCCATCACCGGATACACCGAGACCATCGTCACCTATCTCATCAATGAGCCGATCACAGAGAACGCAGCTTCGGTGGCCTTCGGGACTCCACTTGGATTTTCCATCTTGCCTGCCTTGCCCTCGGGTCTGTCTCTCGATCCAGCCAACGGCAGTATTTCGGGCACGCCCATCATTGCAAGTGACGAGACTGTTTACACCGTCACCGCGAACTTTGGCGAAGGTGTCACTGATAATTTCGAACTGACATTAACCACGGTCAACCCGGGAATCATCCGCTATGGAAGCAGCAATCCCATCTACCGAATTGGTGCCGCAATCAATTCCAACGAACCTATTTTGACAGGCGGGGCTCCAACCGCGTATTCCGTTTCCCCCGCTCTTCCGGCTGGACTTCTTTTCGATACCGCAACCGGAATCATTTCAGGCACTCCTGCGGAGGTCAGCCCGGCATCCGACTACACCGTCACCGCGACCTATGCCGACACGCCGGATGCCGTGTTCACTCTTAACATCCGCACTCGGGCTATTCCCGTCTTTCTGGGCCGGGACAACGACACCCTCACAAACTTCACCAGCCTCGGCGAATGGAACACCGATGGCGAAGTCGATGGTTGGACCTTCGCACGAATCAATGCCAATGTTGCCGCTGGCACCCTGACAGCCAACTCCACCGGAGGCGATCCCATCATGAATCGAGCAGGTTTGATCGACACCACACTTGGATTGACGATCGAGATCCGGCTCAGACAGTCCGACAACGAGCCGGTTCAATTCTTCTGGGCGGATGACACCGGAGGTCCCGCAGTGAGCCGGCAAACTTCAATTCCCGGAGACCAAATCCTGAACGACGGCGACTATCACACCTATCAAGTAAACTTCGCAGACGTCTTTGTCGGGGATTTCGACCTCCTTCGCGTTGATCCCGGCAATACCGGCAACCGAATTGTCGAAATCGACTATATTCGCATTGGCACCCCCGCTCCTCCTACCGCCCCGGAAGTCAGCGCCTTCACCTTTGACCCGATTTTTGGTGATATTGAAATCACCTGGAATTCCACCCAAGGGGCCAGCTACCGGGTCGAATCAGCAGCCGATCTAGCTCAATTGAGCTGGACCCCGGTCACTACCGTCACCGGCGATGCGGGTTCCACCACATTTTTAGGTGCGATTTTCAACTCGGATCGCTTCTTCCGCGTCGTCCGCGAGGACTAGCCCCTTTTCAATCAGCCAATTAAGCCCCGCTTCCCTTACGTCGCCTGTCGCGTAAGAGAGGTCGGGGTTTTATCGTATGAAAACGAGCAAATTTATTTATCAGACATCTTTTATTTGACGAGCTTGCTCTTACCATCCTCTGCGACCCGATGTTCAGGTATTTTTTCATTCTAAGTTTAGTGGCAACCGCCGCCGGTGAACCGATAGGCTTCAACAGTCACATCAGACCTCTCCTGTCAGATCACTGCTTTGCCTGTCATGGCTTCGATCCGGGCTCAAGGGAGGCTGATCTGCGACTCGACACGCCGGAAGGAGCCTTCGAAGATCGTAAATCAGGCGCGGGAATCATCGCGGGCGAGCCCGAAAAGTCATTGATCTGGAAACGCATCAGTTCCAATGATCCAGATGACGTGATGCCCCCGGCGGAACACCACCTTAAGCTGGACGCAGAAGAGAAAAAACTGATCTACCGTTGGATCAAAGAAGGAGCGAAATATCAGGAGCAATGGACCTTTATTCCGGTTGAAAAACCAGAACTTCCGAACCTTGCGCCCCACCCGGTCGATGCCCTGGTGAAGCAGAAGCTACAGACCCTGCAACTGGACCTCTCGGTGAGGGCTTCAAGGGAAACCCTCATCCGCCGGCTTTCCTTTGACCTTCGTGGCCTCCCCCCCACTCCTGAAGAGGTTTCAACCTTCCTAAATGACGAATCCCCTAAGTCATGGGAGCGACTCGTCGATCAATTCCTCGCCGATCAAGCCTTCGGCGAACGTTTTGCCTGGCCATGGCTTGATGCCGCACGCTATGCCGACTCCAACGGCTTCCAGAACGATGGCGAACGCACGATGTGGCCGTGGCGGGACTGGGTCGTTGAGGCCATCAATCGCAACCTCCCCTATGACGACTTCACTGTCTGGCAAATCGCGGGCGACCTTCTCCCAAACGCCACCCATGAACAAAAACTCGCCACCGGCTTCCTGCGCAATCATGCCATCAATGGCGAGGGCGGATCCATCCCCGAGGAAAACCGCGTCAATTACGTCTTCGACATGACCGAGACCGTAGGCACCGTCTGGATGGGGCTAACCTTCAACTGCTGTCGTTGCCACGATCACAAATACGACCCGCTCAGCCAGCGGGACTACTATTCTCTCACCTCCTTCTTCAACCAAACCCCCGTCAACGGTGGTGGTGGAAACCCGCAGACCCCCCCCATCCTTGCCTCAGCTTCCAAAGGACAACTCGACCAAAAAAAGTCCCTCGAGGTCCAAATCAACCAGACCCAATCCGAGCTCGAGAAACTCTCCTCAAAGCACCTTCCCCTCCAAAAGGAATGGGAAAAGTCTCAGCTCGAAAAAGGAGACTCCTCGATCTGGAAACCGTTTCGCTTTACCAGCCAAACCACCAGCGACAAGGGACTCGTCCTCAGCACCTTGCCTGATCAATCCCTCCTCGCCACCGGCGCAAACCCAGCCAAAGCCACCTTCACCCTCACCACTCCGGTTCCCGTAGAACCCGTCAACGTCATCCGCCTCGACGCCCTGCGCCACCCCTCCATGACCTTGGGCGGCATCGCACGCTCCAACAGCGGAAACTTCGTCCTCACCAGCGTGGAGATCTACCTCCACCAAAAGGGGCAGGCCCGCAAACAACTCATGATCCGGGATCCGCAGGCGACCTTCGAGCAGGGGGAACTAAAAATTGGCCAGACCATCGATCAGGATCGCGCCACCGGTTGGGCCGTCCTCAACAACAATCAGATCGACCGGGATCACGCCGCCATTTTTCCCCTCGCCGAACCTCTCACTCCCCTTCCCAATTCCCACCTGGAAATCGTCCTGCGGCACGACTCCCGGCACGCCCAGCACTACCTGGGCCACTTCCGCCTATCCCACACCTCCAATCCTTCTGCCAAACTGACCGATCATACCAGCCCCATCCTGGCTCTCCTCAAAATTGCCGACGATTCAAGAAGCAAGGAACAAAAAGACACCATTGAAAAAGCCTTCCTGGCCGCACAACCGGAATACACCAAGCTTTCCAAAAAAATCACTTCTCTCCGGGAACAAATCGCCCGAATTGAAAAGGCCGCGCCCAAGGTCATGATCATGGCCGATCGCAAGGAACACCGCCCGACCTACATTCTCTCTGTTGGCTCCTACCAGGCCAGAGGCGAAGAAGTCACAGCCAACACTCCCGGCATCCTTCCGCCTCTTCCCGAAAGCGAAAACCCCAACCGCCTCGACCTCGCAAAGTGGCTCGTCTCCCGGAACCATCCTCTCACCTCCCGAGTGACGGTCAATCGACTCTGGCAGGACCTCTTCGGAATCGGACTCATCAAATCACCTGAAGACTTCGGTGTCCAATCCGAGATTCCGGTCCACCCCGAACTTCTCGATTGGCTTGCGGCTGACTTCATGGACAACGGTTGGGACTTCAAAAAACTCGTCAAGATCATCGTGACCAGCGAAGTTTACCGCCAGTCGTCGAAGGTTGACTCGCTCGCCCTCGAGCGTGATCCCGAAAACCGCTTACTCGCCCGAGCACCCCGATACCGCCTCCCTTCGTGGATGATTCGCGACCAGGCCCTCGCCCACTCCGGCCAACTCGTTCGCGAAATCGGCGGAGAGCCGGTGAAACCCTGGCAACCCAAAGGCCTCTGGTCCGAAGTCACCTTTGGTAAAAAGACATATGTTCCCGATAGCGGAGAGAAAACAAGGAGACGAACTCTTTACACCTTCTGGCGGCGCATCTCGGCGCCACCCATGATCTTTGACAATGCCAAACGTGAGAGCTGTGAAGTCGGCACCTACCGGACCAACTCCCCCCTTCACGCCCTCTCCACCCTCAACGATCCCCTCTACCTTGAGGCCTCCCGTGGAATCGCTTATCGCGCCCACACCATGAATTCTCAATCTCCGGTTCAAGCGGCCTTTAAGCTCATCACCTGCCGCCAACCCACTCCGGAAGAATTGCCCACCCTGTCCTCAATGTATGAAAATTCCCTTACTTATTTCGGCAATCATCCGGAGGAGCTCCGCGCGGTTCTCGAAACCGGCGATCTTCCGATCTCCGACCAGATTGAGTCCCTTACCCAGGCCGCTCTGACCTCAGTCATCCTCTCACTCCTCAACACCGACGAAGCCCTCACCAAGGAATAATCATGAATCCGATTTTTGAATCCCAGCTTCTCTCAAACCGTCGCCATTTCTTTGGCAAGGCTGCAACCGGTCTGGGGATCCCTGCCCTCGCCCACCTTCTGGGCAATAACGCCTCCGCGTCCGAGGATCGTATTCTCGAGGCCGCAAAGGCCATCGCTCCCAAGGCCAAAAGGGTGGTTTACCTTTTCCAAAATGGAGCGCCCAGTCACCTTGAGCTTTTTGACCACAAGACCAAGCTGGCCAAACTCCACGGTGAAAAAGTTCCAGAATCCTACATGGAGGGAAAGCGCTTTTCAACGATGTCGGCAGCGTCGGACAAACGTCGACTTCTTGCTCCCATTGAACCCTTCAAACAACATGGTCAATCCGGCGCCACAGTGAGCGCCTTGATGCCCCACACCGCCAAGATCGCAGACGACCTTTGCTTTATCAAAAGCATGCACACCGAGCAGGTGAACCATGCCCCGGCGATTAACTTTTTCCTCTCCGGCTTTCAACTGCCCTCCCGTCCCACTGTCGGGTCCTGGCTTTCTTATGGTCTGGGATCGATGAATGAAAACCTCCCGACCTTTGTCGTCATGACCTCGGTGACGAAGGGAACAAGTTGTGGCCAGATTTTCTACGATTCCTATTGGTCCTCAGGTTTTCTCCCCTCCCGCCACCAGGGAGTGAAACTAAGAGCAGGAGCGAGCCCTGTTCTCTATCTCAATAACCCTAATGGAGTGAGCCCGCAACTTCGACGCCAAATGCTTGATGGAATCGCCGATCTGAACCAGAGCAAATATGACTCCGTCGGAGACCCCGAGATTCAAACCCGCATCGCCCAGTATGAAATGGCCTATCGCATGCAAACGAGTGTGCCGGAGTTGGCTGATATCTCGGGCGAATCAAAATCAACTCTCGATCTTTACGGTCCGCAGGTCCACGAACCTGGAAGCTTTGCCCGCAACTGCCTCCTCACCCGTCGACTGCTTGAGAGAGGCACCCGCTACGTGCAACTCATGCATGCGGGTTGGGATCAGCACAATTCCCTGACCACCGAACTCTACAATCAGTGTCGGGACACCGACCGTCCTTCGGCCGCGCTCGTTCAGGACCTCAAACAACGGGGACTTCTTGATGAAACCCTCGTGATTTGGGGAGGCGAATTCGGCCGCACCCCGTTCCTTCAGGGGAATTTCGACAATCGCAAGAGGTGGGGCCGGGATCACCACCCCTACACCTTCACAATCTGGATGGCCGGCGGCGGAATTAAACCGGGCATGACTTATGGCGAATCAGACGATATTGGATTCAACGTCGCAGACAAACCGGTCCACGTGCACGACTTTCAAGCGACCCTCCTGCATCTCCTCGGAATCAATCACGAGAAACTCACTTTCAAGTTTCAAGGGCGCCACTATCGGCTAACCGATGTACACGGGCACGTCGTGAAACCTATTCTGGCCTAACCTAAAAAGAAAAAGGGCTGCGGCAATAACGCCACGACCCTTTTGGAAAATTGTAAAAGTCCGAGCCTTACTTTTCGTCATTGACGGGCATTTCGCCAACAGGAATCTCTTTAAAGGCAGGAAGTGGGCGAAGGGCGGGAACAGGCTCTTCACCAGTGCAGCATCCGCAGGAGCTGAGACCAAGAGAACCAGCTGCAAAAGCAGCAAGCGAGAGAAGTTTGAGGAATTTCATGTGATTGGGATTGTGGTTGAGGTCTTAAAATGGAGAACCGAAGCGATCCAGAATGGATCGACTCCGGCTCAAGCCTTTTTATCGGCTATCGAGATTACTTGGTAGGAATCTCGATAGGAGCAGGAACAACTGGTGCTTCTTCAGGAGCACTTCCGCAAGAAGTGAGAGAGAAGCCAGCAAGTGCTGCGATCAGGCCGAGGATGGTAGCAATTTTCATTGTTATTTCTTTTTGGTGGTTTTGTTCTTTTTACAGAAAAATCTGAAATCTTTCTGGAATCAGGTTCGACAACTGCGAAGCAATTGCCGTTCCAAGCTGGCCGGAGGATAGTAAACTCACTAAGGCATGCAAGTGGTTAAGTGATCTTTTCTAACCTTTTTCAAGAAAGCTGCCTTCTGATCGTTGCCAAAACTGGGATTGCATCACCCAAGAACCCCGATAACGTCTCTTTCTTTCCATGAATAAGAAGCCTCATGTCGCTATCGTAGGAGCCACCGGCGCTGTTGGTCGGGAAATGCTCGTCTGCCTCGAAGAGCGTAATTTTCCACTTTCAAAGATCACCTTGCTGGCATCAACCCGCTCTGCCGGGAAGAAACTGACATTTCGAGGCGAGGAACTCACCATCAAAGAATTGACGGCAGATTCGTTCCACGGAATCGACATCGCACTTTTCTCTGCCGGTGGAGGGATCTCCAAGGAATTCGCTCCCTTTGCCGCGGAAGCTGGCTGTGTTGTGATCGATAACTCATCGGCATTTCGGATGGATCCCGATGTCCCTCTAATTGTGCCTGAAATCAACGGCAAAGACGCCCTGAATCCTCCTCGCAATATCATCGCGAACCCAAATTGCTCCACCATCATCACCTTGATGGGACTGGCCCCTCTCCATCAGGCCTTCGGTCTAAAAGGGATCATCGCCTCAACCTACCAGGCGGTCTCGGGAAGCGGAGCCCAGGGAATCATTGAACTGGAGGATCAAATGAAAGCTCTCGTCTCCGGAAATCCGGTGGAAACCAACGTTTACCCCCATCAGATTGCCTATAACGTCATCCCTCATGTCGACGTCTTTCAAGACACTGGCTACACCAAGGAAGAACAAAAAATGCTCCACGAGGGTCGTAAAATCCTGGGTCTCCCGGAACTCAAAGTGACCTGCACCTGTGTCAGAGTTCCTGTCATGCGCTCACACTCCATCTCTATCACGGCCATTTTTGATAAGGATCCGTCGGTGGAAGAGGCAAGAGCCGCCTTTAAGGGCAAGCCGGGAATTCGCTTGGTAGACGACCCCGGCAACGCTCTCTACCCCGTCCCGCTTGGCACAACCGGTAATGATGACTGCGAAGTCGGGAGAATCAGGAAGGACCAGGTCCTGCCAAATTCCCTCGCTCTTTGGGTCGTCGGGGATCAGGTCAAAAAAGGAGCCGCGCTTAATGCTGTGCAAATTGCCGAAATTTTATAACGATATTTTCAGATTCGGAACTAATATATCAATCGATGTAACCGTTAGGTTGAGGGTATATTTCAATACCCGGAACTGAGATCCCAAAAAAGCCACCTTTCACCCATCCAGAGCGCATACCATGGCCGAAAACCAATCGAAACCGACGGAATTTGTGGCACCGACCCTCGAGGAACTTGCACACCTTTTTCCGGCCTACGAATTGGAGGCTTTTATCGCGCAAGGCGGCATGGGAGCCGTTTACAAGGCCCGCCAAAAGTCTCTTGATCGATCGGTTGCCATCAAAATTCTCCCTCGTGAATTTGGAGATGACCCGCAATTCCGTTCGTCTTTTGAGGCGGAAGCCAAGGCCATGGCTCGCCTGAATCACCCCAATCTTATCTCCGTTTACGACTTTGGTGATATCGAAGGGATGCTCTATATCATAATGGAGTTCGTCCAAGGGAAGGCGCTCTACTACTCTGCCCACAACAAGGCGATCGACCCCGCCGTTGCTCTTGATCTGGTTTCTACGATTTCCCGGGGTCTTGCCCACGCTCACCGGGGAGGAATTATCCACCGGGACATCAAGCCTGCCAACATCCTTCTCGACACTGACGCCAAACCCAAGATCGGCGACTTCGGACTGGCCCACCCCGTTGACCGGGGAAAGGACGAGGGACTGGTCTTCGGAACCCCGGGCTACACCGCGCCGGAAATTTTCCAGGATGGATCACAGGTTGATCAACGATCCGATATTTTTTCGGTCGGAGCACTCCTCTATGAATTACTCTGTGGGCACCACCCCGAAGCCCACAGTCACAGCATGACCACTGGTATCGATCCTCGCATCGATACCATCCTTAAAAAGGCGACAAATCCTGATCCAAATCTCCGTTATCCGGATGTTGATACCTTGGCGGATGATCTGGATGCCCTCATCCCCAAACTTGGGGGACCCAAATTTGCTACCGCTCCGGCCGCCACAGCAAGCCCCGCGCTCAGCGCCAGCCCGATGCTTTCCAGCAGCAAGCAAAAGTCCGGAGTTGCCTCTTTTGTCGTCATTCTTCTGCTTCTTCTCGGTGGCGGGGCTGCTGCATTCTATATCATGGGCAAGGATTCCGAGGAAAAGCAGACCAAAGCTCCCAAAACGGATCCGAATCCAGATCCCGAGCCTAAAAAGAAGCCCAAGAACAAGGACCGTCCAAAGAAGAAGAAGTCTCGCGAAGATCGGGATAAAATGGCCGGAAAGGCAGAGCCCGCAAAGCCCGAGCCAAAAGCACCCGAACCTGAGAAGCCCAAGGAAACTCCGTTGGAATCCCTCGCCAGACTCGCCGATCGCCTATCCGACGGAGACCGTGACGAGTTTCCGGTTGGCACGATCACGGGAGAAAAAGCCGCCTATTTTCTTCTCAACAAAAACATGACGTGGGACGAAGCCAACAACTTCGCCAACCTACACGGAGCTCACCTTGCCCTCCTTCCTACCTCTGCGGATCTCGCATGGTTCCACGATAACTTCAAAAGCCCCAGCCCGGTCTGGACCGGAGCCTCAGACTCAGGCTTTGAGAAAAAGTGGTTCTGGAGCGATGGCTCGGCCGTCGATTCAAAACTCTGGAAGAAAGACTCTCCCGACAACCTCACCACTGATAATCCGAATGGAGAAGACTTTGGCGCAATCTCATCGAGCGCCCCCGAGTTGGAAGATCACCATCGCCTCCAAAAATTCCCTTCGCTTCTGGAGTGGAGACTCGACGGAAGCACGCCGGCATCGCTGGACGCTCAACTCGCCCGCACCGGAGAAGCTCTCAATAACAAGCGGACTCCGATCTTCCCTTCCGGAACCTACAACGTGGGTGGTTCACGATTCCTCCTCGTAGAGAAGAATCACAACTGGGACCAAGCATCACTGATGGCAACCAATGCCGGAGGCCACCTTGCGGTTCCATCAAACGAAAAAGAGGCATCGTTCATTGCCCTGACCCTGAAATCCGCACTTCGCGATCTGGGTAGCTGCTGGATTGGAGGCAAGCGTGACGACAACCTTCCCGAGATTTGGAAATATGTCACCGGCGAATCCTTTACCTTCGTTACGTGGTTGGAAGGACAACCTGATAACTTTGAGGAAAACGAAAACTACCTCGTTATCCGCAAAGATGGCGATGCTCTTGGAGCCAATGATGAAGACCAGAGCGGCAACGAAACCAACCACTTCCTCATCGAATGGTCGGTCCCGGCACTTCGAAATATGCCCAAGGCATCCGCAAGCGATCTCGAAGACAGCGATTTGCTTGCCGCTCTCGAAGAGTTACGCGACAAGATCAGAGACCGTCATGGGCGCGCCTACCGCAAGTTCCGGCGTAAATACGACGACGTCGTGCAGGATTTCTTAAAGGACACCATCACGGCGATCAATAATCAGGAACGTTTGGCCGCCCCCATCAAGGCCCGCTTGGTCGAACAAGTGAAAGTCTATCTCGATAACAACGAATTACCCGATAGTCTTCCTGTTGCTTCTCCAGAGCGTCTGAAGCGCAAACTTGCTGATGCCAAGGAAGAAGCCAAAACTCTTCAAAAGGAATATGAAGAGGATTTTAACGAGGCCATGCAGGACTATCTCGATCTCCTCATCAAAACGGCCAATAGCGTTCTTCAGGAAGGCGAAGAAGCCAAAGGGAAGATCTTCATCCTCGAAAACACTGTTACCAAGGGGAATGACAAACGCTTCGACCAGATCATGGACAATAAGAAAGTCCCCCTTCCGGTGAAGCCTGAAGAGGAAAACAAGGAAGAAGGAGACGAATAAATCCCCTTACCCCTGCTTGCGCCCCACTCCTCCCACGCTAACCTCGCGCGTGCCAAAAAAAGCTGACCCAAAGCCCGCCGAAAACGCCATCCGGATTCATGGCGCCCGTCAGCATAATTTGAAGAATCTTGATCTCGAGATTCCCGTCGGCAAACTCACCGTCATCACCGGCCCATCCGGTTCAGGCAAGTCATCACTCGCCTTCCATACTCTTTACGCCGAGGGACAGCGCCGCTACGTCGAAACCTTCTCACCTTACGTTCGGCAGTTTTTTGACCGCATGGACAAGCCGGAGGTCGATCGCATCGACGGAATCCCTCCCGCCATTGCCATCGAGCAAAAAAACACCATTCGGACCACGCGCTCCACCGTAGGAACTCTCACCGAGGTCAATGATTACCTAAAGCTTCTCTACCCGCGCTTGGCGAAGGGATTTCATCCCAAAACCGGAGAGGAAGTCCGTCCCGACACCCCAAAATCCATTTGTGAATGGGTCATTTCAACCCATCCGGACGAGAGCATCCTTGTTCTTTTCCCCATCCCCGTCCCCGGAGACACCTCGCCCGAAGACCTCTTCCCTTTCCTAAACTCACAAGGCTACCTACGCATCTTCCTTGATGGCGAAGTGATCCGCACCGACTCCGCCCCTACTCTCAAGAAACTGCCCCGCGAGGTTCTCATCATCCAGGACCGGCTCAAGGTCACTTCCCGGAACAAATCCCGTCTCACTGAATCCTTCGAGCAAGCACTGACCCTCGGCAAAGGAACTGCTGCCGTTTCCAGCGCCGACGGATCTCTAAAAAAATTCACGACGAGCTGGGCGCCCTTGGTAAAACCCACCTCCTCCCTTTTTTCTTTCAACTCTCCCCTCGGAGCCTGCAACAACTGCCGGGGCTTCGGAAAAGTCATTGGCATCGATCTCGACAAAGCCATCCCCAACCACCTGGTCTCGCTCCGCGAAGGAGCCATCAAACCTTTCCAGGGAGAACGGGGCGAAGACTGCCAGCGCGACCTCCTGAAAAGCTGCAAGGAAACGGGTATCAATCCCAACCTCCCCTGGAACGAACTCGAGCCCGATCAGCAACGGTGGGTCAAGTACGGTGAACGCAGTAATAAATCACCCTTGTCATCACTCGAGCAATCCGAGTCCCTCTGGAAAGAAGGCCGCTGGTATGGCATTCAGGGATTCTTTGATTGGCTGGAGACAAAGGCTTACAAGATGCACGTCCGCGTCTTTCTCTCCCGCTACCGGGCTTATACCGAGTGTCCCGATTGCCAGGGAACCCGCCTGCAACCTGATGCCCTCCACTTCAAAATCCTTGGCAAAACTCTACCCGATCTGTGGCACATCCCTCTCGACCAGCTCCTTTTCTTTTTCGAAGGGATCGCCACTTCACACGCTCCTCTCGACAAGACCACCAGCTTGGTTCTTAACGAAATCACCTCGCGCCTTCACTATCTCTGCGAGGTCGGCCTCGGCTACCTCACTCTGGACCGACCCGCGCGAACCCTCTCGGGCGGAGAAATTGCCCGTGTCAATCTCACTACCTGCCTCGGCTCGGCTCTCACCCAAACCCTTTTTGTCCTCGATGAACCCACCGTCGGACTTCACCACCGGGACATCGACCGCCTGACAAAAGTCATGCACGACCTCCGCGACAAGGGAAACACCCTGGTCGTGGTCGAGCACGACGAGGCAGTGATGCATCAAGCGGA
The DNA here is from genome assembly GCA_965657795.1 of Akkermansiaceae bacterium. GTDB lineage: Bacteria > Verrucomicrobiota > Verrucomicrobiia > Verrucomicrobiales > Akkermansiaceae > SW10. Next base: position 32,594 of record CBFHQJ010000026.1, on the reverse strand, counting down.
CCTACTCATCGACATGGGACCGGAAGCCGGAGAACACGGGGGCGAAATCACCTACCAAGGTCCGGCCAAAACGAACGCGAAGAAAAAGTCACTCACCCTGCAATACCTCTCCGGCCAAAAATCCATTCCACTTCCTGAAAAAGTCAGATCTCCAAAAGCACACCTCTCCATCAAAAAAGCCTCGGCAAATAACATCTTCGACCTTTCGCTGGACCTTCCTCTCGGCGTCTTCACCTGCCTCACCGGAGTTTCCGGCTCGGGAAAATCAACCTTGGCCCACCCCATCATTCACAACAATCTCGCCCGTCATTTTGGGCTCCCTATCGACGAAGAACCGGCCGCCGCCGACATCACCGGGATGGATGAAATCCGTGGTGTCGAACTCATTGACCAATCGCCGCTCTCCCGAACCCCTCGCTCGACTCCAGCCGTTCTCCTCGGTGCCTTCGAACACATTCGCCAACTCCTGGCGCTCACTCCATCAGCCAAAGCTGACAACCTCACCCCGGGCTATTTCTCCTTTAACTCCGGTCCCGGCCGCTGCCAAAGATGTTCCGGAAATGGTTTTGAAAAGGTCGAGATGCAATTCCTCTCAGACCTCTACCTCACCTGCCCCGAGTGCAATGGCACCCGCTTCACCCGAGCCGCCGAGTCATTCCGCTATCACAATAAATCGGTCGTCGATTTCCTCCGGATGACCGCATCCGAAGCTCTGGCATTCCTTGAAACAATCGAAGGAATCACCAACAAGGAAAACCTCCTTCTCTCCAAAACCCGCAAGGCCCTTCAACCTCTGGTGGAAACCGGCCTTGGATATCTGCGCCTGGGTCAACCTCTCAACACCTTGTCAGGCGGCGAAGCCCAGCGACTCAAACTCTGCCAGCTCCTGACCTCCACCACCGGCAGCGTCAACACCCTACTCATCTTGGATGAGCCGACCACCGGCCTTCATTTCACCGATATTGAGAAGCTCCTCACGGTCTTCCACCGCCTCGTTGACGTCGGCTATTCCCTCCTCGTCATTGAGCACCAAACCGATGTCATTAAGAATGCCGACCACATCATTGAGATCGGCCCGGAAGCCGGACTCAACGGCGGCCAGATTATCTTTGAGGGCAGCCCCAAAAAACTCGCCAAAAAGAAAACCCACACTGCCGTCGCCATCTCAACCGCAACCGAACCGGCTACAAAGCGGGCTTCCAAAACAAAGTCTGCCGCCAAAAACGAAATTTCCATCCACGGCCTCCGTCACCACAATCTCAAGAACATTGACGCCACCATTCCTCACAACGAGTTCGTCGTCATCTCCGGGTTGAGCGGCTCTGGAAAATCCACTCTCGCCTTCGACGTCATTTTTGCTGAAGGCCAGCGCCGCTTTCTGGACTCGATGTCGCCTTACGCGCGACAGTTCGCCAGCCAACTGGAAAAGCCGGACCTCGATCTCATCACCGGCCTCCCCCCGACCGTCGCCATCGAACAACGGATCTCACGCGGCGGCGGAAAATCCACCGTTGGAACGGTCACTGAGATCTATCACTTCCTCCGCCTCCTTTACGCGAAACTCGGCATCCAGCATTGCCCGCAATCCGGAGAAGCTGTCATCTCTCAAACGCCCGAAGCCATCGGCGACCAACTCGGCAAGCTCCTCAAGAAACACAAGGAAGTCAAACTCCTCTCCCCCGTCCTTAAGGCCCGAAAAGGCTTCCACAAGGAATACGCCCTCGCAGCCGAAAAGGCTGGCTTCGAGGAAATGTTTATTGATGAAAAAATCATCAAGACCGTAAACTTCCAGCCTCTTGCCCGTCACAAGGCCCACGATATCGATTTCGTCATCGCCACCGTTTCTCAAAAGACCAAGAAGATCTCAGAGTTCCTCGCTCTTGCCCTGCAGTACGGAAAAGGAACCTTCCGCGTGCTCCCCGTTCAGAGTTCAAATCTCACTACCTTCTCCACCGCGAGAGTGTCCCCCACGACCGGCGAATCATTTGAGGAACTAGACCCCCACCATTTCTCCTTCAACTCCCCCCGTGGTTGGTGCCAAACCTGCCGTGGTTATGGCCACATCACCGCTGGCAAGTTTGACACAAGAGGCTTCAATTCCGAAGCCGAGGCAGAAATTCATGAAGAAAAACTCGCCGCCAGAGCAGACCCCGATGAACTTCTTACTTGCCCCGACTGCCATGGCGCAAGACTTCGTGAAAATTCGCGTCACGTCTTTATCGCCAATCAGTCCTTACCAAATTTGTCATCGCTGAATGTCAAAGAGGCCAGTCAAGCCATCCAGGGCTTCAAGTTCACCGGTCGCGATCTCGCAATCTCCCGGGACATTCTCCCGGAAATCATTCAGCGACTGGAATTCCTCGACCACGTTGGTCTGGGTTATCTCCAGCTGGATCGTTCCGCCACCACGCTCTCGGGAGGGGAATCCCAGCGAATCCGGCTGGCTGCTCAACTCGGCTCGAACCTGCAAGGTGTCCTCTACATTCTCGATGAGCCAACCATTGGACTTCATCCGCGTGACAACACCGCCCTCCTCGAAACTCTTCAGGCGCTTAAAAAGAAGGGCAACTCGCTCCTCCTTGTGGAACACGACGAAGACACCATAAGGGCAGCAACCCACCTGATCGACCTCGGCCCCGGCGCAGGCATCGAGGGCGGCGAAATCGTAGCGTCCCTGACAAAGCGTCAGATCAACTCCAAGACCGCATTAAAGACAAATTCGAAATCCCCAACCCTACAAGCACTTAAGAATCCTCTCGTTCATCCCTCTCGCGGAAAACGACGCAAGATCCCCGGCATTCGAGCACGAAAGGGTTGGCTCAAGCTCAAGGGATGCCGCCTAAACAATCTGAAGGACCTCGATGTGCAAATCCCAACCGGTCGACTGACGGTTTTGACCGGCATCTCCGGTTCCGGCAAATCATCGCTGATGCGGGGATGTCTCAGTATCGCTTGCGACAAGAAAGCCAAAGACGCCCCGTTTAAATCAGCAAGCGGCTTTGATATTTTTAAATATCGCTACGAAGTCGACCAGTCGCCGATTGGCAAAACTTCACGCTCATGCCCGGCAACCTACGTAAAGCTCTTCGATCACATCCGTGCCCTCTTTGCCCAGCTTCCCGAATCACGGATGCGCGGTTACACCGCCTCCCGATTCTCTTTCAACAATAAAGAGGGCCAGTGTCCCGAATGCAAAGGCAACGGGCGAATCAAACTGGAAATGGACTTTCTTCCAACCACCTGGATCGATTGCGAGGGTTGCATGGGAGACCGCTACAATCCCGCCACTCTCGATATTCGCTACAACGGCCTGACCATCGGCGATGTTCTCAATCTCAACATTAAAACAGCGGCCGAATTCTTCTCCGCCCACCCCAAACTCCACAAACCACTGCAGCTTCTGGCGGACACCGGCTTGGGCTACCTCACCCTCGGACAACCTTCGCCGACCGTCTCGGGAGGAGAAGCGCAGCGGCTAAAATTAGTCACGCAACTCACCAAAGGACGACCAAAGATCACTGACATTGGACCGATAAATACCAATCTCTACCTCATTGAAGAACCCACGATTGGACTTCATCAGCAGGACGTCGCCCGCCTCACCGATGTCCTTCACCGGCTTGTCGACGAAGGACATACCGTCGTAGTGATCGAACACCATATGGACCTCGCGGCCGAAGCCGATTACATCATCGACCTAGGCCCTGAAGCCGGGCCAAACGGCGGAACCATCGTTGCCCAAGGAACACCCGAACAAGTCGCGAGGACTAAAAATTCGGTCACTGCTCCCTTTATTGCCGAAGTCCTCTAATCGACGACTTCGTAAGCATCCTTGTCGTTGAAGTTGATGAAGATGCGATCCTTCTTCTCCTGCTTCTTGAAGCCGAGTTTCCCCTTCAACTTAATCGTTTTCCCTACCAATTTTTTCAGAGTCTCCTCGGTAACCTCGACCTCTTTCAGCTTCTTGATATCTCCGCTGCCAAAGAATTCGTGACTCTCACCCTCAAAAACGAGGTAGAGATTTTTCTTATCTCCTGAAACCCGAACACTCTTTACCTTACCTTTGAAGGTGGCACGGGTGTTTCGGAGAGCCGCCAATTGTTCCGCATCAGCAATGGTATAAACATCCTTTTTTGGAAGCAAATCAACCGGATCAATGGTGGTAATCTCAAAGATGCCATTCACCTGAATCTTATCCTCCGAAACCATCCAGCCGATGATCTTGACGACCTGCCCGGACAAATGAGCCGCAGATCCTCTCACGAGTTGTGCTGTGATCCCGGCTGGCTCCTCAAATTCCAAAACTCCATCTTCGTTGCCGGTTCTCACCGTCCCCTGAAGTCGAACCCACTTGCCTACGTTCTTCTCAAAGTCACTGCGGTTTTTCGAAGAAAGCTCGGTCATATCCGATTCGCGATCCGGACGTTCCGTGGTCTTCTCTTTTTTTCGAGGCTTGGGGCGGGGCTTCGGCTTGGGCTTTTCTGTTTGTTCCTTTTCAGCGCTCTTTTCCTCGCTACCTCCACCCATCGTCGAAGCCATGAAAATTCCTGCCCCGATCAAAAGAACAAGTATCCCAATGATGATCAACGCCTTCTTGTTGCCACCGGGAGGCGGCGCAAGTGACGTTACCGGAATCTGTTGCTGCGGATTAGAGGGCGGAGTTTGCTGGCCGTCGTTCATGTGTTTGATCTAACGACCGGAACCCAAAAAGGCCAGATTCGTTTTACCACCCATCCGCGCTCCTTCCGAATTGCAATGGCTGCAGCAATCAATGATCCTGTCCCCCATGTTCCGCCTGCTCCTCCCCATCCTCGTCAGCGCAGCGTTGGGTTCAAACAAACCCAACTTCATTGTCATTCTGGCCGATGACCATCGCTACGACTTCCTCTCATGCCACCCCGATGCGCCGGACTTTCTTGAAACTCCCAATCTGGACCGCATGGCAAAAGAAGGGGCTCACCTCAAAAATGCCTTCGTCACCACCTCGCTCTGCTCACCCAGCCGCGCCTCCATTCTGACCGGCCAATATATGCACCACCATCGGGTCGTGGATAATCAACGTGCTGTTCCCGAGGGCACCCGCTTCTACCCCGAGTATCTGCAATCGGCCGGCTACCGCACCGCCATGATCGGCAAGTGGCATATGGGCCATGACAATGATGAACCCCGCAAGGGCTTCGATCACTGGGTCTCATTTCAAGGACAAGGCTCCTACTTCGACCAAACCCTCAACATCAACGGAAAGCGTCGCGAGCAAAAAGGCTACACCGCCGATCGCCTTACTGATCAAGCAATCGATTGGCTCAAAAGCGACCGCGGCGACAAGGAAGCTCCCTTCATGATGCACCTCGCCTTCAAATCGGTGCACTACCCGTTCAAACCAGCCAAGCGCCACCACGGACGATATCAAGGGAAGAAAATCGACTATCCCGAAACGATGGCTAACTCAGAGCAAAACTACGCCACCCAATCCCGCTGGATTCGCGAACGACGCTACGGTATTCACGGAATTGACCACATGGAAACAGGAGCCTTCGACAAGGACCCGGTTCCATCCTTCGACGATCTCTACTGGCGATTCTGCGAGACCGTCCATGGCCTCGATGAAAACGTTGGCCGCGTTCTCGACTACCTCGACGAATCCGGCCTCTCAAAAAACACCATCGTCCTCTACCTCGGAGACAACGGATTCCACCTTGGCGAACACGGATTTTATGACAAACGCGACGCCTTCGAACACTCGATCCGCGTCCCCCTCCTCGCCTATGCTCCCGGTCATATTAAAGCAGGCACCAAACTCAACGAGATGATCCTCAACATCGATCTTGCCCCCACCCTTCTGGAATTCGCCGGCGTCAAGAAAACGGCCGACACTCCTGCCTTTGACGGGAGATCCTTTAAATATCTCCTCGATGGAAATAGCTCCGACAAAGCTTGGCGCGACCACCTCCTTTATGAATATCACTGGGAATGGAACTTCCCGGCCACTCCCACTCTCTTCGCCATCCGGACCGATCGCTACAAATTCATCTACTACCACGGACTCTGGGATAAAAACGGGCTTTATGATTTAAAGACAGATCCACACGAACGCCACAACTTGATCGACGTCCCCGCTTTCGCCGAAAAAAAGGAAGCTCTCAAAAAACAGCTCTTCACCGAACTTGAAGCCTCGGGGGCCCTTGAAGTTCCCATTCGCCCACCCAAAGGCGAACCTCTCCACGACCGGAAGCTCCGGTGATAATAATCATCTCCTGATGAACATGAAACGCTGCCTGATTTTGGTCATCCTCCTGACAAGGCCCCAATTAAGGGCTGATGACACAGGCGCAACTCTCTTTGCCGCCAAATGTGCCTCTTGTCACGGAGCGAAAGCCGAAGGCGACCAGAAACAGCAGGCCCCGTCCCTCGCCAGCCTTCCGGATTGGTATCTCACCAAGCAAATCAACAAATTTAAAAAAGAGATCCGAGGTGCCAAAGCCGAAGATCTCGACGGCCTCAAGATGAAGGCCATCGCCCACACCCTCAAGCCCGCCGAGCTAAAAATGCTGGCCACCCATATTAGTAAACTCTCCCGTGTCCAATCTGCGTTCACTCTCAAAGGTGATGTCGATCAAGGTCGGGAACTTTTCCGTGAGAACTGCATGGCCTGCCACCGCTATAATGGCAGCGGAGAGAAATTCTTTGGAAGCCCTCCTCTAACCGGTCTTCAGGATTGGTATATCCACAAACAGCTCAAAAAGTTCAGACAAGGCATCCGGGGAGATCACAAAGAAGATATCGAAGGCAAGAAAATGCACGTCGTTACCGGAACGCTTGAAAAGAAAGACCTGCTCGACATTGCCACCTTCATTCCACATCTCGCAAAAAACACAAGGAGAGATAGATCTTCGAGATAGCGAATTTTCTTTCCCCCGTTATAGAGAACAGCTTTCCTCAAGAAAATATGAACCGTTTCTTAACCCTTCTTCTTTTCCTAACTCTCAGCGCTTCCGCTGACAAGAAGCCGAACATCGTTTTCATCCTCGCTGATGACTTGGGCTGGGCGGACACCACCCTTTTCGGACACACCAATCTCTACCAAACGCCCAACCTCGAACGCCTTGCCAAGCGAGGCATGACTTTCTCCCGCGCCTATTCCGCCAGCCCCCTTTGCTCACCCACCCGCGCCAGCATCCTGACCGGACAAAACCCCGCCCGCATCGGCCTCACCGCTCCCAATTGCCATCTTCCCCCGGTCCACCTGAAGGCCCGTCCCGGCAAAAGTGCCGCCCCCGGACAAAAATCCATCCAACCTGACTCAGCGACCCGACTTCGAACCGACATCCCCACTCTAGGAAAAACACTCAAGTCGGCAGGATACCAAACCGCTCACTTTGGGAAATGGCACCTCGGCCCCGAGCCCTACTCTCCTCTAGAACAGGGATTCGAAATCGACATTCCCCACTGGCACGGCCCCGGCCCTAAGGGGTCCTTTGTTGCTCCCTGGAGTTACCATGACTTTGATCCAAACCACCCCAAGGAACACATCGAAGACCGCATGGCCGAAGAAGCCTCTGCCTTCATCGAGAAGCACAAGGACCAGCTCTTTTTCCTCAACTACTGGATGTTCAGCGTCCACGCGCCATTCAATGCCAAGGAGGAACTGATCGAAAAATATCGCCCTCTCATCGACCCCAGGGATCCACAACGCAGCCCTACCTACGCTGCCATGGTTGAATCCATGGATGACGCTGTCGGCACGCTCCTCGACACCCTCGATCGGCTCAAAATCGCCAATAACACCATCATCATCTTCTTCTCCGACAACGGAGGAAACATGTACAACGTAGTCGATGACACTTCACCTACCAGCAATGCTCCCCTCAAAGGCGGCAAGGCTTCCCAATTTGAAGGTGGCATCCGCGTTCCCATGATCGTGGCCTGGCCCGGAGAAATCAAACCGGCAAGTACGAGCGATGCTTTAGTTCAATCGACCGACTTTTACCCCACTCTCCTCAACATCCTCGAACTCGATCCCGGAGAAGACCAGGTCTTCGATGGGGTCAACATCCTGCCTGCACTTAAGGGCCAACCATTTACACGTGACCCCATCTTCACCTACTTCCCACACAACCCACCGGTCCCCGACTGGATTCCGCCATCGATTTCCATTCACTATGAAAACTGGAAGCTCATCCGTGAATTCCACCAAGGCGAAAACGAAGCCCATCGCTACCGCCTATTCGACCTCTCTACTGACATTGGCGAAACAAAGAATCTCGCCACCGAAAAACGCGAACTCGTCAAAGAACTCGATGCCAAAATCGAAGCCTTCTTAAGAGAAAGCAAAGCCGTCGTCCCCCTTCCTAATCCCAAATTTGATCCCGAAAAATACCGCCCCGAACTCGAGGGCCAAAACCGCGTCGGTCGTGGAAAGAAAAAGCCCACGAAGAAGACGACAAAAAACGATGACTTCGACCCAAAACTCCAGGGCTGGAAAGCACGCAACTCCAAATACACCATCAAAGATGGTGTCGTCACTCTCACCGGAACGGCATCCGATCCCTTCCTCGGTATCGGAGCCAAGCAATTCAAGAAAAAGACCGAGATCTCTATTCGCGTCAAATCTCCGAACGGAGGCCAGGGAAAGCTTACTTGGTCCAACGAAACCGGCAGCCCCTTAACTCTCCCTTTCACACTCAAAAAAGGTGAATGGACCGAGCTTACCCTTGCTCTCACTCCGGACAAAGACCTTGGCATCCTCCGCGTTCACCTCCCCGCCAACAAAGCCCCTATCCAAATCGACCGTCTCGAACTCCGTTCCGGAAAAATAAAAGTCACGAGTGACTTTTAAGGGAAGGATTCCTCACGGATTTCAGTGAACCGGGTGCCTGGTTGTTGCATCGTTTGCCCTGGCCAAACAGATCGATGTGGCGGAAATTTGCACAACCTACCAATCCAAATCAGCAATCTAGGGCCTAGGTAGCATTACTCAACTGGAGCCAGAACGATTCGATAAAACACCTTACCTCCACCCGGAGGCTGAAAGCTCACAGTGCTATTATTTTCAACCGTAATACCGCCACCAGTCAGCGGTCCATCCCAGTTGATGAGATCTTCGGAAGCCTCCAATTGATAGACTCTTCCCAAAGGGGCATCCCAGGTGATTGAGACTTCGTCGCTCTCCAAATTAGGCACGATGTCCTTGATCTCAATCACCAGAGATCCGGCTTCCACAGTAAAAAGCTGGAATTCAGAATACTGGGTCGAGTCGATATTCGCCCCCAGAGGAGTCCGGATCTCGCGCACGAGGAACTTGTAGGACGTGTAAGCGGTCGTATTTTCGAAGAAGACTTCAGGAGCCTCCGCAAAGCGAGTTAATGGAGTTTCCATTGCCCCCGCCCCCAAGGATACCCAGGGTTCATTCTGACCGGTTCCATTATTCTCGGTCACGATATCGGCATTACTTCCAAAAATCTCCCACGCGACCGGATCACGACCATTAAAATCATTTGCGGTAGTCAGCACAAAAGATCCCGCCACCGACGGGCCGAGAGCCGGAGTGATAATGAATCCACTGTTCTCCTTCCCGAAATTGAGATATTTGGTGGCGCTGTTCTCATCGAACAGATTTCCCGGTCCCTCAGGACCTGGAGAGGAGCTCTCCGGAGTCGCCTCATGAATCGCAAGGACGGGATCATTCAGCTGCAAAATTGCCGCGCCCTGGCCATCGTTACGGTCCCAGAATTGAACTTCCGAAATCTGCATCGCATTGTGGATGGGCCCCTTCATCGTAGGAAAAACGAATTTATAGGAAGTAAACGCCTCGTCATTCTGCACATTCAATACCGGCATTGGCGTCAATCGGGCATCGGGAAGCACGAGGTCCAACTCGGCGATTCTCGTCCACGATTCACCCGCTCCACCGGAATTATCGGACGAAGCAATGACTGCATTCGTCCCATAAATGATCACGCTGGCCGGATCACGTTCGATCGCATCATTCGCGGTGGAAATGGCAAAGCTGCGAAGAACACTCTGTCCAAAAGCCGGGGTTACGATAAATCCGGAATTTTCACGGCCAAAATTGAGATACTTGGTCGCCGTGCTGCCGTCCAAGATCAATCCCGGTCCCTCGGCAAACGGGTAGTTGCTGTTTGAGGCAATGTCTTCATCGATCGCAAGAACACGGTCTCCTATCGCAAGAATAGGATCTCCCCCAAAGACCGGTGCCACGAGGGATACCGAAACAGATGCAACAAGGTTCAATCGGGGCAAATTTATCATGGAATGGTCTGACTTGGGTTGCCGGGTGGTAGCGGATTGCCATCTGGTTTAGGAGGCAAAATTCGGAAGGATGCAAAGAAAACCGGCTCATCCCTCGAAGGGAAAGGAAAAACCGTTTCACATCACGGAATAGCAGCCATACTCCAAGTATGCTTCGCTACATCGCGCCAGCCCTACTCGCCTCCAGCCTCTTTTCGGTCGCCAATATCGATCCGGAACCCGAAGACCGTTCCCCCATGACTGCAATGCCCGGTCGCTTTGGAGCCCTCTTCGGAGGCGCCTCGCAAGAAAATGGTGGTAGCGACTTCACTTGGGAGCAACTTACACTTCAAGGAGGATTCGGTCTCAGGAAGGAATTTAGCAACGAACTCAAACTATTTTATGGCGTCAATTATCGCTTCACCCGCATTGACGAAGGAAACTTCACCTCCGGAGCGGACCTTGATCACCTGCACGACATCATCCTCCCTTTCTCTCTCGCTTATAACCCCTCGGACTCCCCTTGGTCCTTCTTCGCCCAGGTCTCAGGTCAACTCGCCACCGATTTCAATAGCATCACCAGCGATGACCTCGACTACACCGCCCGCCTCGGCGGACAGTATGAATTCTCTGACAAGTTTTCACTGAACTTTGGTGTCGCCCGGGTGCGAAACTTCGGAGAATCCTTCGTCCTCCCTGCTCTCGGCTGCACCTGGGAACCGACAGACGATTGGTCTTTCACCATTCTTGGGCCCCGCATCACGCTCTCCCATCGCATCAGCGATCGTTTCATCGTCCGGGCCGGTGGATTTCCTACCGGTGGCCTTTGGAATGTCGAAGACGATGCCGGAAACTCGGTCGACTACGGCTTTGCAAGCTACAATGCCGGCATGGGCATCGACTTCAAACTCCGACGCGGAGTCTGGCTCACCGCTTGGGCGGGAGCAAACTTCGCCAACGAATTGCGCGCCGAACAAAATGGAAACACCATCTTTGAGGAAGAGCTGGACAGTGGCTTCTTCGGCTACATTGGCATCAACCTTTACGAATGGTAATGCCATCCTATCTGAAATAGGAAAAGGGCGGCTCCGAAGAACCGCCCCTTTCGCACACACAATCGACAATGACAGCAGGGCAACAAACAAAACCCAACTTTGTCGAAAAAAGTAATGCAGCCCGCGTGCCAGCTTTCACTGAATCAAAAACCTGCTCGTAATGAATTTCATTCCCAGCCACAACCCAACCATCCCACGACGCTTTATCTCCAAATGAAGACTATTTTCATCGCCCTCTCCCTGATAATCCCGTCCTTTGCTCAAGGACCGGATGTTTCCATTTTCGAACAATCCCGTAACGGCATGCGTGCCGAAGAAAAGCGAATCGGCAAGCAAGCCGAGAAACTTTTAGAAGACGGGAAGCTGCTGGGCATCGAGGCCACCGGTGAACTCATCAAGTCCCCCGCTCCCGTCCAGCTTGAGCTTCCCGCCAGTCAAAAGAACCCTCTCACGCCGACAGAAATCGCCAAGCGCGCCAAAGCCAGTAGCTATCGGGTTGGCTGGGCCTACCTCTGCAACAGCTGCGATAACTGGCACATTAACCTCGCCGGTGGTTATGCCCTGACTTCTGATGGCGTCCTCGGCACCTGTGCTCACGTCATCAAAACAGACAATAAAAAGATGCGCAAGGGAGGCCTTATCGCCGTTGATCAGTCCGGCAAGGTTTACCCCGTCACCTCCATTCTCGCCAACGACACCAAGATCGACGGCGCGCTTATCAAGATCGACACCAAGACCACGCCTCTCCCGCTTAACGATCAGGTCGCTCCCGGCGATGCAGCCTTCTGCTTTAGCCGACCTCTCAAACAGGGCCAATATTTCTCCCGAGGCATGGTCAATCGATTCTACTGGAACAGCGATCAGCGCGGCGACGACCCTACTTCTGTCAAAGCTCTCGGCGCCCTCAAACTCAACGTCAGCACCCGCTGGGCGCCCGGCTCCAGCGGCTCGGCCGTCCTCGATACCTTTGGCAACGTCATCGGCCATGTCGCCACCATCAGCACCATGGGCAATAGCGGAAATCGCAAAGATACCGACAAAGGGCGCACCCTCATCACGCTCCACTCTGCCACCCCGGCCCGCGCCATGATGGCTCTGGCCCGACTCGCGGAAGACTCGGACTAAACGGCTCTCATGCCAGCCCCACTCGTCATCACCCAAGGCGATCCCGCCAGCGTCGGCCCGGAATTGGCTCTCAAGATCCTCTCCGATCCACCCTGCCCAAATCTCAAGGTCATCGGCTGCGCCAAGCACCTTTCGCAAGTTGCCGCCCACCTCGACCTGCCCTTCCCCGGGGATCAAATCATTGATCTTCCTCTCCCCGGCTCCATCAAAATGGGCGAGATTTCCGCCACGGCCGGACAACATTCCTTCGACTGTCTCGAAGCCGCCGTTGAGGGAGCCATGAACGGCACATACGCCGGAGTCATTACCAATCCCATTCACAAGGAAGCCTGGCATCGTGCCGGCAAACCCTACCCCGGCCACACCGAGTATCTCGTCGAGAAAACCTCATCACCCGACCACGCCATGATGCTCACGTCGGATGAAATTACCTGCTCGCTCGTCACCACTCACGTCTCCCTCACCAGCGTCCCCGGCCTCCTCGAAGAAAAGCGAATGCTTGAGGTCATCACCCTGACCAACCGGGCCATGAGGGCCATCCGCGGGCGCCCCGCAAAACTTGCCATGCCCGGACTCAACCCCCACGCCGGCGAAGGCGGACTTTTCGGCCGTGAAGAGATCGAGCTTATCATTCCTGTCCTCGAAAAGGCCCGCGCCTTGGGCATCGATATCATCGGACCACTCTCCCCCGACACCGCCTTTCTTCCTGCCGTCCGAAAGGACATCGATGCCTACGTCTGTCTTTACCACGACCAAGGCCTCATCCCCCTAAAAACTCTCGCTTTCGACCTCGGAGTCAACGTCACCTTAGGCCTGCCAATTGTGCGCACTTCTGTCGATCACGGCACCGCTTTCGACATCGCCGGGCAAGGAATCGCTTCGGTGACTTCGCTCGTTGAAGCCACTAAATTGGCCCAGAAACTCGCCGCGTCATAACGACGTGTCAAAGTGACCCGAAGCGCGTCATTTTGTGCTAAATAGTTGTTATGACAACAACTTCCGAATTTGGATCCTCGGCGTAGTTTAAAGGATTCCAGCAATTTTCAGTCATTTGGTCCACGTCCTGCCATAGAGGATAGACGTTAACCAAAAACTAAAAATCAAATCAATGAATCTGACCCACTACACTCCAAATCGTCTTCTCGGAAATCTTGACGAACTCCTGAACCAAACCCTCCGCAGCTTCGGCCCCGCTCCCGCGACCCGTGCCCCCGGTGCCTACCGCTACGAGGAGAAAGACTCCTATCGACTTCGTCTGGATCTCCCCGGCTTCACTCGCGAAGAAGTCTCGCTCTCACTCGAGAAACGTGAACTCACCGTCACTGCCAAAAGTGAACGCGAAGATTCCTTCCTCTCCGACTTCGAACGGACCTACACCCTGCCGGAGGACATCGATCCGAATGGCATCAACGCCAAACTCGAAAACGGTGTTCTTGACCTCACCTTCAAGAAGCTTGCCGATGAGGACAAAGGCGTCCGCAACATCGAAATCTCCTAACTCGAAACCTCTAAAAAGATAGAATCATGAACACTCAAATTTCCACTGAAAGACCACGCTTTAAAACCCGCGCCCAAGAAGCCGGATTCGAACTCGCCATCGCTCTCCCCGGAGTCAGCAAGGAGGACCTCCAGGTGAACCTTGAAAAACGAATCCTCACCGTCGGCGGCGACCGCAAGGAACTCGAAGGCGACTTCGAAAACCGCGAGCGCGAAGCGCTGCGCTTTGAACTCAAAGTCAACCTCCACGAGGACCTTGATGTCGAGAACATCAAAGCAACCCACCGCGATGGTGTCCTCACCCTGGCCCTTCAGAAGCGTCAGGAACTTGCACCACGCAAGATCGACATCCTGGCCAACTGAACATTTTTTCATGGTGTGTTAGCAAAGTGCTAAATGGCGTCTCCCAAAAGGAGGCGCCATTTTTCGATGGAGCTTGGACTTCAGTCCACGTCACCCACCAAGCAACCGCCACTCCATTCCCAAATTCTACAATTGTCCATCCCTCCATTCCTCTCCACCTTCCCTCCATGAAACTCATCTCATGGAACGTCAACGGCATCCGGGCCGTTCTTAAAAAAAACTTCACCGACTTCGTCCTCGAGCACGACCCCGACATCCTCTGCCTCCAGGAAACCAAAGCCCGCCCCGAGCAAGTCGAACTCCCCCTCGACCTCGCCGGCTACAAAACCTACTGGAACTCCGCTGAAAAAGCTGGCTACTCCGGCACCGCCGTCTTCACCAAAACCGAACCCCTCTCCGTCCGCCTCGGCATCGGCTCCGAAAAAAGTGCCGAAGGCGACCGCGAAGGACGCGTCATCACCCTCGAATTCCCCGACTACTTCCTCGTCACCGTTTACACCCCCAACGCCAAGAACGAACTCCTTCGCCTTCCCTATCGAATTGAATGGGACATCGCCTTTCGCGAATACCTTCAGGCTCTCGAATCAGAAGGTAAACCCGTCGTGGCCTGCGGAGACCTCAATGTCGCTCACGAGGAAATCGACCTCGCCCGCCCCAAAACCAACCACAAAAGCGCCGGCTTCTCTCCCCAGGAACGCGCTGGCTTTACCGAACTCGTCAACGCCGGCTTCATCGACACCTTCCGTCATTTTCACCCCGACCAGACCGACATCTACTCCTGGTGGAGCTACCGTGGCGGCGCCCGCGCCAACAACGTGGGCTGGCGCATCGACTACTGGCTCACTTCGCAGTCCCTTGCCCCAAAACTCGAATCCGCCGCCATTAACGACGACGTCCTCGGCTCCGACCACTGCCCCGTCACTCTTGAGATCACCCTCTAGATGACTCCTGAACCCGCGATTTCATCAACAGAAGATCTTGATTGTTTGGAGTGACTCGCCGGAAATAAAACCCGCAAACCCGAAACCAATACCTCGATTAGCGCCATCATTGGTATTAATATTCTGCCGAAAGCAGTGAAAATTGCAGGTTATATCATCGTCACGGGGTGCTCCGTCATCCTTGGATGGTTTTCACGCCCTGAAGGACAGCCTGAGCAGAAACAAGCTCCCAAACCTGCCAGTCAAGTTGACACCCCTATCTCTCTCAAGTCCGATGACCGCACCCTGCTTTGTAAGGCTCTCGCAAAAATTTTGGCAAACCCAAAAAAGAGAGATTTCAGCGAGGAAGCACGACAACTTGTTGACCTCCGCCCGGAAGATCAAAAAATCTGGAAAGTCCTCTTCGAAGTTTGGTTCGCCCGGAATCCCTCGGGAGCCTGGACCTTTGCAAACGCCCCCCTTGACCGGGAAGTTCATTCCTCGATCTATCGGCTGGCCATAAGCACATGGGCGTCCATCGACGCGAACGCTGCTTCTCTGGCGTTGGGTGACTCCCCTCCAGAGTATCGGATCGCTCTTTTACAAACAGCACTTTCTTCGGACCCGAAACTCGCCCTCACACTGATTCAAAACTGGGAACTCTCCACCCTCCGTGAAGATCCTAATTTCAAAAGACTCCGGTGGATAAATTGGATTTATGAGCTCGCAAAAACGAACCCGGACGAGATCACGGAATTGCTTCCCGAGCTTAAAGGCAAGGATCCTTTCGAAGACGGGAATCTTCTGGGGGGCCTTCTTTGCCGGACGAGCAATGGCCAACCCAAAAGAAGCCCTCCTTTGGCTTTCAGAGCAAGAGGATCCCGACCAAGTGCTTACCCAACTTGGGAACTACGTAGGCTTTGCCGACTTTTACGATCCTATCGTAATGGATGTCATAAGCCTCCACCTTCCGAAGGGTGACCGACGGCTCGAGGTCATGCGCTATGCTCTGGAACGTTTGGCGAAACGGGAACCAATGCGTGCTGCTAACGAAGCTCAACGCCTGTTTTCAGATCCGCATCAACAGGCGGAAATTCTAGCCATCATTGCGGAAGATTTGCTCCGAACCGATTTCGACGCCGCTTGGGAAGTGGCTTCAAGAATTGACTCCTCCATTCACTTTCTCCGCCGTGTTTCAATTCCGGACGCTGAAGTTTTAGGCACCGGAACCTTTCAATCTCATTTGGGCCCGACGGGATACCAGAGCGATCTCACCAACATGAGCGGTCTTGTGGATCCCTCTGAACTTAAAGCGCAGCTCCTGACAAAACTCCTCATGGTGGATCGCACTTCCGCAATTCAACATCTCTCGAATCTCCCGACCGAAGATCTTGTCGTCATCGGCGCCAACGTCTTGGATGACTGGGTTTGGTATTCCCCGAAAGAGGCATTCACCTTCTTCGCCAACGCGATTCCGCCAGGCACCGATCCTGATAACCTTTGGCGGCTCATGAACTTTGGCTACCACGAGGAACACCTTAAGGAAGCCTTTTTTGACCTTCCTCCCGGGCCTTTCCGTTCCGAGCTTGCGCAGGAGATGGCCGGGATCATTGCCGAAAACTCACCTGCTCAAGCCGTCACTTTTTTGAAGGAAGAAAACGGATCTTCGAAAGCATTCGATTATGCCTACTGGGTCTGGGCGTCGCAAAATCCAAAACAAGCTTTGGAAGCGATTACCCAAGATCAAGAGGCAGACCCGGGTTCCTGGGAAAGTGTCGTTGAAAAAACATTTTTACAGATACCCGATCAAACCATCGAAACTCTTTCCGAGCTCCCATCGGGCGAGAAGAGAGATCGGTCACTTGCAGCGATCTCAGGGATTTTTTTGAGATCCTCCAGGCCCATCGACGCCACTAATTGGGCCCTTAGGGTCGAAGACCCCGAACTTGCGGGAAAGAACTTCGACAACATCATCGACAAAATTTCCATGGATCTCACGGTCTCCCGTGATCCGCAGGTCAAACTTGAAATATCAGCTCTGGTTTCAGAAGCCCCCAACCTATCCCCGGACCAGAAAAACCGCTGGATCGAGCGCATCGAACTCGAACTCCAAAGCCAATGAAACTTCTCCCGGTCATTGCCCTATCTCTCAGTGGTTTTTCCGTTGGTTGGCTGATGCCAAATCGTCCTCAGGAAAGCACCGTTGAGCCGGTTCGAATTACCAAAAGTCAAAGGACCCACTCCTCCACCCACCAGAAGCGCGATGATATCCTGTCATCCCTTCTCCATCATGATGAATTTAAGGAACTCAAGAGAAGCGGTGCGAAATCTCACCTCGATATTTTGACCAGCCTGAAAGACTCCAACAACTATGGTAGCGAGGACATCGAGCATATCGTTAAATTCGGAGCTGCGAATGCCTTGCAGGAACTCCTCATTGACCCCTCGGCGAGTTCGAGTCTCTGCCAGGATATCGCCCAAGCATGGGCCTCACAAAATGCAGCGGAAGCAATCAGCTTCTTTTTAAATCAATCCAGCTATCGCGCCGATGATTGTCTCGCGGCAATACTCCCTGTGGCCTTTGCCAGTAAACCCGAACTTGTCATTAAAGCGATCCAATCGAGACCGCGGGCCTGGAAACTCCGTCACCTTGAACACCTGATGACGGCAAATTACTGGCTCCCAAACTCTCCTCGCCTTGAGCAAACTCCCAGTGCCGATCCTTTTGCCGAGGACAATTCACGGGCTTCCAATCCAATGGGGCCAGAGATTCTCGATGCCTTTCTTGATACCGAACTCAAGGAGAAAGCCCGCTCGTATCTGGAACAGGGCGCCGAACCCACTCCGGAACCCGAACCAGAAGGCAACGATACGGCTCCAAGAATCTCATGGGACGACAAGTTGGCTTCATACCATTCCAGCGATTGGGAGAGTCGATCCCAACTCTATGATGAATGGAGGAAAGACAAAACCTTGATCCTCTCGAAAATCGTCGAACACGGAAACCTGGAAGCCCGCCAATTTGCCATCAGGCAACTCGTCGATGAAGTGCCTCGGGAACCCAAAAAATGGCCGGAAGCTCTGAAGCAACTCGAAGAACACATCGAAGCACTTGGCGTTATCCCCGAAAGACCACCCGTAGGTTACCCTGCTGGTCCATATCTCCAAGGTGAAGTCGCCGCAAAATGGATTGAGCAACAATCCCCCGCCTTGCAGAGATCGTGGATCCCCAGCCTTATGGAAACCTGGGCGGACGGCAACCCGGCCGAAGCACTCACCTGGGCTCTCACCCTCGATCAAAGTCAACACCGCGATCTTGGCATTCAGAAGGGATTGATCATCTGGGTCCACCAGACGCCCATGAAAGCCCGGAAGTTCGTCGAAAGTCTCCCCCCCGGCTCTTTGCGCGAATCATCGATCTCCAACGCGGCAGCCTCCTGGTCCCGGGTCGATCCCGAATCTGCTGGCACGTGGCTTCAATCTCTTCCAAAAAGTACAGGTCAACAACGAGCACTGGAACGACTTCAGTAGCCGAAAGCTCCTGCTTTCGGAACCTATTTAACCAGACCGAAAGCAGGAGCTTTCGGCTACCTCATCTGCGCCAGGAACTCGACGTTTCCATCCGTTCCGGTGATGGGCGAAGTGATGACACCGCACCATTCGCGGCCCAGTTCTTCAGTGACGAAGGTTCTGATTTTATCGACCGCTTTTTGATGAAGCTCCGGTTCACGGACGATTCCGCCCTTTCCCACTTCCTCGCGGGAAAGTTCGAACTGCGGCTTGATCAATGGGATGATAAACCCGCCCTCTTCGAGAATGGAAAAGGCGGCAGGCAAAACCTTGGTCAGGGAGATAAAGGACAAATCCATCACGACTAATTTTACCTTCTCGCCAATATCTTCGACAGTGAGGTTTCGGGCATTGAAACGCTCTCTGGAAATGACGCGCTCGTCGCTGCGCAACTTCCAAACCAATTGATTGGTTCCCACATCGATGGCGTGGACCCTGGCCGCACCTTGTTGCAGGAGGCAGTCGGTAAAACCACCCGTCGAAGCTCCCAGATCGGCACAGACCCACCCAGCCGGATCAATCCCAAACTCTTTCAAAGCCCCCTCGATCTTAAACCCTCCACGACCGACATACTTCGGCTTTTCCTTCACCGAAAGATCCGCATCTTCAGCAAGCTTCGTACTTGGCTTGGCGACACGCTCGGTCCCGGTCATAACCTCCCCCGCCATGATCAACCTCTTGGCTTGTTCACGGGATCCACAAAGCCCCCGCAAAACCAAAAGTGCATCCACTCGTTGCCTGGCCATCAGCTTTCCACTTCTGCTTCGTTCAAAGCATTAATAAACTCCCGCAACAATCCGAAATCACGACGGCGGTGCCGCAGAATGACTCGAGGCAAATCAGCCAAATCCGGCTCATAGCGTTCCTCCTTCAAGGCGGAACCTTGTTTAATTTCGCCCGACTTCACCATCGCCGCGAAGCGTTGGTTCAAGTCCTTAAGAGCCGCTTCCGAGAGCGCGGTTTGTAGGCGCACCACCAGACGATCCCCAACGTATCGATAGGAATGAAAATTGGCGTAAAAACCGGTGATCTCAGCGATCGCCTCTTCGATGTCGTCCGTGACCTTGAAGAGAGAGAAATCGGATTCAGAAATCATTCCGAGTCTAAAGAGATGTTCCTCCACAAACTGCTTCCACGCCTTCCAGTATGTTCCACCCGGAGCGTCGAGACAGACGATGGGATAAAGCTTGGCCTTTCCGGTTTGGATCAGAGTGAGCGCTTCAAAGACCTCGTCCTGCGTGCCCACACCTCCGGGCATTCCAACACCGGCATCGGCCTCTTTCACGAAGGCCAGCTTCCGAGTGAAGAAGTAGTTGTAGTCGATCAGCTTGGGGTCCCCCGCAATGAACTCGTTTGCGGAAGCCTCAAAAGGCAGCGTGATATTGAGACCGAAGCTGTGCTCGGCGGTTGCTCCTTCATTTCCGGCGGCCATGATCCCCGGACCGGCTCCGGTGATTGTCATGAAGCCTTCCTCTACCATACGACGGGAGAACTCGACCGCGGTCTGGTATTCCTTTTCCTCGGGCTTGGTCCGGGCCGACCCAAACAAAGCCACTTTGCGATTCCCTCGAAAGGGGCCGAAAACCTCGCTCGATTTCTTCATTTCTTTGAGCGCACGGTTCGCCAATTTAAAATCGGCGAGATCGGCTGAACCTCTGGCCATTCCCACAGCGGTGGAGATCATCTCAGCCAACAAACAAAAATCGTCCACCCCGCCCACTGATTTGGCTAGATTCAAGATGCGTTCGTCCAGCTCCTTGTCGCCGGTAGAATCGATGAAATTACAGACCTGATCGGGCACCATTCCGGCGGTGAGGTCGCGATGCAGCGGCGGCTGCCTTCTTCGCTTTTTGGACATGTTGATTAAACTGGACCGAATCCCGCAATCTGACAAACCTCCACTCTTGAATTTCTCAAAAAACCTTAAACACTCCGCCCGTGGCCACCACTAACACAGACGATCTCCGCATTGACCGCATCGACCCGCTTATCTCGCCGGCCGTTCTTTCTTATCAACTCCCACTCAGCGAATCAGCGGCCCGGTTGGTTTCTTCCGCCCGTCAGGGAGCCGAAGCAATTTTAAAGGGCGAGGATGACAGACTTCTCGTCGTGGTCGGCCCCTGCTCCATTCACGATCCTTCGGCTGCCATCGAGTATGCCACCCGCCTCAAGGAAGCCGCCGGAATTTATAAAGATGATCTCCATATCATCATGCGCGTCTACTTTGAAAAGCCCCGCACCACCGTAGGCTGGAAAGGACTCATCAACGATCCCGATCTTAACGACTCCTTCGATATCAACCGCGGGCTCCGGACAGCTCGCGAACTTCTCCTCCAACTTGCCGAGATGGGCGTTCCGGCTGGCACTGAGTTTCTCGATGCCATTTCTCCGCAATACGTTGCTGACCTCATTGCGTGGGGTGCCATCGGTGCACGCACCACCGAGTCCCAAGTCCACCGCGAACTCGCCTCCGGACTTTCCATGCCGGTCGGCTTCAAGAACGGCACCGGAGGTTCGATTCAAATCGCGCTCGATGCCATCGGCGCTTCCTCCAAGCCCCACCATTTCCTTTCCGTGACCAAGCAAGGCGTCTCCGCCATCGTCACTACCACCGGCAATGACGCCTGCCACCTCATCCTCCGTGGCGGCAAGACCGGACAAAACTACACTCGCGATGAGGTTGATCCAGTGAGCTCCAAACTCCGCGAGATCGGCCTTCCTGAACAACTCATGGTCGATTGCTCTCACGGCAACTCAAACAAGGACTATCGCAACCAGCCCAAGGTTGCCGCAGATCTCTGCGAACAAATGGCCAACGGAGCCAAGGACATTGCAGCCGTCATGATTGAATCCAACATCGTGGAAGGAAACCAAAAGATTTCCGACGACATGGTTTACGGACAATCGGTCACTGATGCTTGCATCAACTGGCAGACCACCGAGGAAGTTCTCGAAGCTTTCGCAAAAGCGGTGCAAGCCCGTCGCTCCAAGAATGACTAAGGACGACGTCATCTCCAACCTGCTTCGACAGATGGAGGAAAAAATCGCCATTACCAAGTCGGCGCTCGCTGAGTCCAGCGAGAGCGCTAGCGGTGACGAGACGAAATCGGAAGGCAAATACGACACCCGGGCCATCGAAGCTGCCTACCTTGCTGAGGCCCAGGCCGGCCAACTGGCTCTCGCCGAGGAATCTCTGGCGATGTTCAAACAGTTTGAACACCGCTCGTTCGAAATGACGGAGGCAATTGGCCCCGGTGCCTTGGTTGAAGTCGATCAAGAGGGCGAAATCTGCTTCTACCTTCTCGCCCCCACCGGCGGTGGATTTATGACCGAATATCTGGGCTGCGATGTCACCGTAGTAACGCCGGATTCAAGACTCTATCAGGAGCTCAACGAAAAGAAAATGGGCGAGGAGCTGGAAAGTCCCGCCCTCATGATCACGGGGGTGGAATAGCTGCCCCAAGGACTTGATTCCCATCATGTTTTTCAACTTGGCAAATTAGGACTGAATTCCTATCCTGACGGGGCACCTTTCTCGCCCAGATTATCGACAAATGAGAATCTTCACATTCCGACGCAGTATCTTCCTGCTTCTCTTCCTGGGCATCCTTCCCGCTTCGGCAGCCAAGGTCCCCTGGAAAATTAAAGAGTATCGCAACAATAAGTATGTACCCCTTTCCCAGGTAAAGGACTTTTATGGCCTCACCAGCATGAGCAAATCGGGAAGCTACATTGTTCTGAGGAACAGCGATGTTGAGCTTAAATTCCGCGCCGGTGGTCAAGAGGTGCTTATGAACAACGTGAAGTTCATTTTCAGCAACGCCGTAGTCTCTCTGGGCACCTACCACATTTCCATCGTCGACCTAAAAAAAGTCATCGACCCGGTTCTTAGACCTTTCAAAATCAAAGAAGCAAAGGGCTTTGACACCGTCATCATCGATCCCGGGCACGGGGGGAAGGATGCCGGAGCGACCAATTCGCTGGGAACTGAAGCTGGCTACAACCTCAAGGTCGCCAAGCTTCTGCAGCAAAATCTCAAAAAGCGCGGTTTCACCGTCATCATGACCCGCACCACCGACGTATTTCTCACCCTCCAAGAGCGAGTTAAACTCGCCAACAGATACAAAAACGCGATTTTCATCAGCATACACTTCAATTCCGCAGGTTCACGCGGTCGCTCCCAGGCGCGTGGAATTGAAACCTTTACCCTCTCCCCCGTCGGAGTGGCTCATTATGGCCGTGGCCTCAAGGCTTCGGACAATATTGAACGCATGGGCAACGCTCAGGACTCGGCCAACATCGCCCTAGCCACGGCCATCCACTGGAGCAGTATCCAACTCCTTGCTCGGGCTAAGTTGGAAGTCCCCGATCGTGGAATTCGCCGGGCTCGATACAGCGTGCTGACTGGGGTGAAGCACCCCGCCATTCTCTTCGAGGGCGGATTTATGAGTCACCCCAAGGAGAAGTATCTTATCAACAATCCCACCTACCAACGCACCCTCGCCAAGTCGATGTGCGAAGCCATCGTCTTCTACCGAAAGGCCACTATGCAAAAGGTGGGAACTGCGAAGCGATAATCAGCCCGGAACAACGACCAGAAGATGAGAAAGGGACCGATAGGTCCCTTTTTTGTTTATCCGATCCTGACGTGGGCTATCTTCTTGCTGTCATACCAATTTATGAAGGCTGCACACACTCTCATCGCCCTCTCTCTGGCCATCGCAGGAACCGTCCGCTGCGATGCCTCGATCATCATTAACGAATTCATGGCAGGCAATGACACCATTGTTGTGCCAAATGCTGTTCCCGGAAGCTTTGATGACTGGATTGAGATCCACAACACGGCTGGGACAGACCAAGATATCGGCGGTTGGCGTCTCACTGATGACCCGGAAGATCTCAACACCTGGATATTTCCAGTAGGATCAATCGTCCCAGCCAATGGATATTTGATTGTGTTCGCATCGGGCGACGATACTCCCGATGCCAATAACAACCTTCACACCAATTTCAAGCTGTCCAAGAGCGGTGAATATATCGCCCTAATTGAACCGGATGAGTCCATTGCCACGGAGTTTGGGCCTGCCGGCAGCCCGTATCCCAACCAATCGGATGATTTCTCCTATGGCCACCACCCCGTCACCGATGAAGTGGTCTTTTTCAGCAATCCGACCCCCGGCGCACAAAATGACGAAAATGGCATCGCGCGCGTCGACCCACTGCTTGTCGCCCCCACCCGCGGCCTCTACCAGAGCGCCCAACAAATCACGCTGTCCACGACGACTCCCGGAGCAACCATTTATTACACCATCGATGGTTCGGCACCATTGACCGACACCGGAACTCCAGGCCCAAATGCTTCCGTTTACAGCAGCCCCTTCACCATCAATCGAACCACGGTCGTTCGTTCGGCCGCAACTGCCAACGGCCTTTCGCCCAGCGCTCGGGAAGCACACACCTATCTGCTTCTCGATATCGACAACGCCAACGCCAACGGCACCGATGCCAATGGCCTCAACACTCCATTTCTGCAGCAAACCCGACCCGCCGGCTATGGCGGCTTCCCTTCGGGCGACTATAACATGGACACCCGGGTTACTCGATCAACCGCTCAGTCGCCGGGACACAATGGCCTCTCCGTCGCACAAGCAATGCTGCAAGGATTCAAGGAAACCCCTTCGATCTCCATCTCGATGCCCCCTGCCGACTTCGTGCAAATCTATGCCAATCCACAAACCCAAGGCTTGGAAAGAGCCTGTTCCGCTGAATTTCTCCCAGCCGAAAATGATTCACGCTCCTCTTTCCAGGAACACTGTGGTCTGCGTGTTCAAGGCGGAGCCAGCCGAATCCCAAGTCGCTCGCCCAAGCATTCACTCTCTTTCCGTTTTCGCGGCGACGAATATGGAGCTGGTCGCTTGCGTCAGGCCCTCTTTCCCGAAGTTAATGTTGAAAACTTCAATTCCATCGCTTTGCGCGCGGGTTACAATAACTCTTGGATCCACTCCAGCGCCAGCCAGCGCCAGGTTGGCTCGATGATTCGCGACCAATGGATGCGAGAAAGCCTCCGCGATATGGGCAATGAAGACTCCGGCGCTGGTTTCCTCGCACACGTTTTCGTGAACGGCCTCTATTGGGGGCTTCACAATGTTGCCGAGCGCCAAGATAACGTTCACTACGCCAATTACGACGGTGGCGATAGTGACCTCATCGATGCGAGAAATGGCTCCAGTCTTATCGAAGGAACCGCAGCTGCATGGAACAGTATGCGCTCCGTCGTCAGCTCCCAGAATTGGGAAAATATCCAACAAGTTCTCGATGTCGACAACTACATCGACTTCCAGATCATCCAACGCTTCGGCGGCAATCGGGATCTCAAAACGGACGGCAACTGGCGGGCTTCCGGAGGTGGCCCCTTTTCTACTCCAACCGAGATGCGCCCCTGGAAACTTTACTCATGGGACGGTGAGCGTGTCCTTGAAAATCAGAACGAAACCGCCGTCCCCCTGGACCCCATGGGCATCCGCAGCAGCCTCGAAGCCATTCCGGAATATCGCCAACGCTTTGCCGACCGCGCCTACATGCACCTCACCGGAGACGGAGCTCTCACTCCGGCCAAAACCCGGGCTCGCTGGGAAAAGTATGCCGAAACCATCGACAAGGCGGTCATTGCAGAAGCCGCTCGCTGGGGCGATCACCGGCGCTCCACTCCCTACGATCGGGATGATTGGCTGACCGAGCAGAATCGCCTCTACAATTCATATTTTCCGGCCCGGACCAACAACGTGATCAATCAACTGAAGAGTTCCAACCTCTACCCGTCTGTGGAAACTCCCGCCTTTGCCATCAACGGGCAAACATCCGAAGGGGGATTTGTAGGTGATCACAATCAACTCACCCTGAACGGCGAAACCGGCACCATTTACTACACCCTGGATGGATCCGACCCCCTTCTTCCGGACGGTTCGATCTCACCGAACGCTCTTCCTATTTTCTCAGGCGTGGCAACCGAAACCGTCTTTCCTTTCGAGTCCGACCAATGGCACTACCTAAATTCCACGACTGCGCTTTCATCCAGCAATGTCGTGAGAACAAACCCGGCCTCGGGCTATGACTCAAGCGATTGGAAACACCCTCTCTTCGATGACAGTTCGTGGAGTGAAGGACAGGGATTGATCGGAGGACGCACTGCAACTTCAATCAACGCGGCCCGCGCAAACACCATCATCAATATTGGAACGCTCGGCAACAGCTTCCCGACCGTCTACTTCCGTAAGGAATTCGAAGTGGTTGACGCTGCTGATGTCACCTCACTTTCCCTCTCCGTGATCAGGGATGACGGCCTCATTGTTTACCTCAACGGAAAGGAAGTCTATCGGGAAAATATGGCTGCCGGAGTGATTGCCTACGAGGACTTTGCCCTCGGTAATGCCGCTGAGGCGGACATTCTCGAAACCGAAATCCCTCTCGCCCCAGGAGACTTGCTGGAAGGAGCAAACGTTCTGAGTATCGAACTACATAATGCTTCAGCCAACAGCAGCGACCTTGGAATGGATCTCGCCCTCTCGCTTTCGCGCCCCGCCGGCGAGCCCGTGATCAACCTCCCCGGATCAGCGCTCATCACGGCACGTTTGAAGGTTGAGGATGAATGGTCCGCCCCCGTCTCAGGAACCTTCCTTTTGGAGCAACCGGCCGATGCATCCAACCTCGTCATCAGCGAGGTCAACTACCACCCTCGCGAAGCAACTCTGCTCGAAAAACTTGCCGCCGCTCCACTGGAGGTCGAAAACAAAGATCTCTTCGAGTTCATCGAATTAACAAACACCGGAGCAACTCCGGTCAACCTCGCCGGGCTTTCCTTTTCAGATGGTATTTCACTCTCGCTCTCCCCTCACGCCATTGCTCCGGGAGAACGGGCCCTCATTGTGCGGGACGAGGAAGCCTTCCTCAGCAGATATGGTGAGAACCTCTCCGACCTCATCGCTGGAACCTTTGACGGTGGACTCGATAATGACGGTGAAACCCTCACCCTTCTCGATCGATCCGGAAGTATTGTCAGCTCGTTCACTTTCAACGACGCAGGATCCTGGCCCTCCCGCCCCGACGGAGACGGTTCATCACTCGAACTTCTGGATTTCACCGGTGACCTTTCCAACCCCGACAATTGGGCTCCCAGTGTCACTTTTCACGGTTCCCCGGGAGTGAACGGACCCATTGACGACCGGAGAATCGTCATCAACGAAGTCAGATCCGCCGATGCCGGAATGGACTTTATCGAACTCCACAACACGACAGCATCTTCACTTGATATCGGAGGCTGGCTTCTGACCGATTCCAAACGCGTTTACCGTTCTTACGAAATCCCCCCGACAACCCTTGGGGTGCTCGATTATCTCGTTATCTCGGACAACGAATATCATGCGACTGCGGAGAACCCGATCTCCGATTATTCAGGCAGCGCTGGTGCCAGCCCCACAACCGTGACCAGCCCGGCCCACGGACTTACCACCGGTGAAGTCATCACCATCGAAGGCTACAACGGATTCTCGCAATTCAACGACAGCTTTGAAGTTACCGTCATTGATCAAAATAACTTCACCATCTTCGCCTCCTTCCTCGACAACGCGGCCATCAAGGGCAACTGGAGAACCGGACGCCCCTTTGGTTTGAATAGTGGTGGCAGCGGAGACGACCTTTGGCTTGTTGAAACTGACAGCTCAGGCACCCCCATCAACTTCGTCGATCAAGTCGAATTTGCAGCAGCGATCCCCGGAACAACGCTGGGACGCTGGCCCGACGGAATGGGACTGGATACTCTTTTCACGATGACGGCACGCACTCCGGAAGCTCCAAACAGTGGACCGGTCCTCGGCCCGATCATCATCTCCGAAGTCCACTATGCGCCGACCGCGAGCGACACCCACGAATTCGTGGAACTCACCAACACCGGCGACGATGCTGTTTCGCTTGAATTTTGGCGACTGCGGGGAGGACTCGATTTCAACTTCGATTCCTCGCACAGCATTGCGGCAGGCGAATCGATTGTTATCGTCACTTTCGAACCTCAAACCGATATCGCCCAGTCGGTTGATTTTCGGGACACTTTCGGCATAACGCCTTCGGTCACCTTGATCGGACCAGCCACCGATGGACCGCTGAATGACGAACAGGGAACGGTCCGCCTCCAGCAAGGAGTGGGACAGGATGGCACGGATCAAATCACGATTGACGAAGTTCGATACCTTTCAACCAGCCCCTGGCCGCTTGCCAACGGTGGAACCTCGCTGACCCGCAACGGCGCACTCGACTTTGGTAATTTCTCAAGCGCCTGGAATGGAGCAGCACCGACACCCGGGTCTGTGCTTGAAACCGAAGATTATCAAACTTGGGCCGCGAGTAATGGCGCCGGCCCTGAAAATCAGGATTCCGACGGTGACACGCTTTCCAATCTTCTCGAATTCGCTCTTGGAACGGATCCCAATTCTCCGGACGAACTCCCCTCTCTCGTCCAGGTCGGGACTGAAGGAACGATTAGCTTCACCAGTCACATTGGCCGCAGCGGAGTGACTCTCGAATTCCAAACATCCAGCGATTTGGAAACCTGGTCGACAAGAGAGACGATTGCCACAGAGTTGTCAGGATCTATTCAGACCAGGGAATTCTCCGTAAACCTTTCCGAAACGCCCAAGACATTCTGGCGCTTCCGGGTTCTCACATTCTAGCAGCAGTTTGACTGACTTATGAAACGCTTTGCTTTCACCTTCTCCGCCCTTGCACTTCTGCAAGCCCACGCCTTCGTTGACTCTGATGCCGATGGCTTGGACGATGCCTGGGAGCTGACCTACTTCCCGACGCTGGAAACGACCACAGGCTCCGCGAACTCGGACTCCGATGACCTAGACAATCTCGCCGAGCAGGCTGCCTGGACAGATCCAACCAATTCCGATACCGATGAAGATGGGTTGGAAGACCACGTTGAAAGCGGCGACGGAACTTACGGCTCCCCGGAAGAAACTGGAACCGATCCACTTCTCCCGGATACCGATAGTGACGGCTTGCTCGATGGTGAGGAAACCAACACCGATCCAAACGATGAAGATAGTGACAATGATGGCTTCAATGACCGCATCGAAGTCGAGCGCAACACCGACCCAAACGCTTCCGGAGACAGACCTCCCGGCCAACTTCCTCTTCAGATTAGCGAAATCCTCTCCAGCAACGAAACCGGGCTTGAGGACGGAAACGGACGCCGTTCGGATTGGATCGAAATTTATAACCCCAACTTCTCCGCGGTCGTCCTGACCGGCTACCATCTCACTGATGATCCTGCAGAACTTACGAAGTGGACCTTCCCCGCCACAAGCATCGGCGCACGGGATCACTTGATCGTCTTCGCGACAGGAGATGATATGACCGACCCCGCAGGCAATCGTCATACCAACTTCCGCCTTTCCGGCTCTGGAGAATACCTGGCCTTGGTCAAACCAGATCCATCACAAATTGACGACGTCATTCGCCCAACCTATCCGGAGCAATTCAATGACGTTTCTTACGGACGTCCATCAGGCGGAGGCGGCAGACGCTTCTTCTCCCCGGCGACGCCCGGCAACAGCAATCCTGGAGCGGGCTCACCGGGAGTCGTCAAGGATACCAACTTCAGCGTCGATCGCGGATTTTACGACGCTCCCTTTGATCTCGCCATCACTTCGGCCACTCCAAATACCACCATTCGTTACACCCTTGATGGCTCCCTTCCATCTTTAAGTAATGGCTCCACCTACACCGCTCCCATTTCCATCAGCACCACGACCAACGTCAGAGCCATCGCATATCTGGAAGCCAGGAATTTGCTTCCGACCAACGTCGACACCCACACTTATATTTTTGTGGACGACGTTGGAACCCAGAACTCCGCCGACCTCATTGCAAACGGCTGGGCTCCAAACTGGGGATATGACAGTCAGGTCGGAAGAGTCATTCCGGCAGACTACGATATGGATCCCCGTATCGTAAACGATGATCTCAATCTACGAGCTCCCGGATACACCTTGCGTGATGCCCTTCTTGATATTCCAACTGTTTCTCTCAGCCTCCGGCAAACCGACTTTGTGCAGACCCGTCCGGGAACCTCCACTTTTCCACGCAGCCTTTACGGAACTCCAAGAGAAAGAGACTTTGAGCCCGCCTGCTCGATTGAATATATCCTTCCAGATGGCAGCCGCGGCTTCCAGGAAGACTGCAAAGTAGAAACTCACGGAAATTCTTCCCGTACACCATCGCGAATGCAAAAGCATTCGCTGCGCCTTACCTTCTCGACCGAAGTGGGCCCCGGCAAACTCCGCTACGATCTCTTCCCCGATTCTCCGGTCGATGAATTCAACAAGCTTGTCCTCCGCGCTTGCTTCACCGACTCCTGGGGTCTGGCTTCATGGGCGCCCAATCGATACCGGCCCAACGATTCACAATACACCCGTGATGTCTGGATGAAGAATCTCTTTGGTAACATGGGTCAACCAAGCTCTTATGGGAACTTTGTTCATCTTTACGTCAACGGAGCCTACTTCGGCCTTCATAATCTGACAGAGAGAATTGAAGACGATTTCTACGCCGACCATCTCGGCGGCGAAAAAGAGGACTGGGAAGTCAATGCCGACCTCAGCACGCCCGGACCTCTTTGGAACTCCATGCTCTCGACTCTGAACGGAACCATCACCAGTCCCGCGGTTTATGAGACCGCCAAGAGCAAGATCGATGTGGTCAACTACGCGGATTGGGTCATCCTCCATCTCTATGCAGACTCCGAAGACTGGCCTGCCAAAAATGCCTACGCCGCCGCCAATGCCATCAGTGGCGATGGCCGTTACCGCTTCAACGTTTGGGATCAAGAAATCGCTTTCGATAAATACACCTGGAATCGCTATAATGATAGCCGAACCGGGATGAGACCTTTTCAACGGCTCCGGCTCAACGAAGATTTCCAAATGCTCTTTGCAGATCGTGTCTATAAACACCTGCACGATGGCGGCGCACTGACAGCCGAAAACACCTCGGCCGAGCTTCTGCAAATCAACGGTCTCATCGACAAGGCAATCGTCGCCGAATCCGCCCGCTGGGGTGACGTCCAGGCAACCACCCCCTATGGAAACTCGGTGCAGAGTTCCTCTAATATCGAAAGTGATGCCTACCCGCCCGTCATTAATAATCCTCCTTACTTTACCCGTGAACAACACTGGATTGTCGAGCAGGAGAACCTCGTTGCCAATTATATCCCAACTCTCCACGACCTAAATCAATCACGTTCCTTCATCCGCGAGCTGAGAAGTCGCAACCTTTACCCCTCAATTGATCCTCCTGTCTTCTCCCAGCTTGGTGGAGTGGTGCCTACCAATTTCCCACTCACCCTCACAACTCCGGATGGAGCAGTCTACTTCACGGCGGATGGCTCGGACCCACGGCTGGACGGCGGGGGCATCAATCCCGAGGCGGGTACCTTTGGAGGCTTGATCGAGGAAGCAGCAATCGGCATTAACGACTTTGGATGGACCTACCTCGCGGGGACCACCGCTCTCTCCGCAAGCAACATCGTTGTTGGCAATGGGAGCTACGGTCCCGGCGATTGGAAGTATCCCTCTTTCGACGATACGACTTGGACGCCCGATGCCGGAGGCAATCCTGAAGGTGCTCAGGGCCCATTTGCTGGACGCAACGCAACCTCCATTGGAGGGATTTCGGCCCCCAACACCTTGCTTGATATTGGTCCATTTGGCAGCGCATATCCGACTGTCTACTTCCGCAAATATTTCGATATTTCGAACCCTGACGAAGTTGTCGACTTAAACTTCAGCTTCATCCGCGACGATGCGGTTATCATTTACCTCAATGGCCGGGAAATCTACCGGGATGCCTTCCCTAACCAAATCGTCAACTATGCCGACTTTGGACCCAGCGATTCTGAAACCGAGCCCGTCCTTTTCACCCACACTCTCTCGCCCGGAGAATTACTTGATGGCGAGAACGTCCTCGCCATTGAATTGCACAACTTCAGATCCGGAGATTCCGACCTTGGCTTGCAGCTTTCAATGAACACCCGAAGACAAGGCCCCGGAGGCAATGTCGTGAACCTAACCGAAACCGGGACCGTCAAAGCACGCACCTGGCTCAACGGAGAGTGGTCCGCCCTGCGGGAAGCAGACTTTATCGTCGGAACTCCGGCCACCACTGGTAACCTGGTCATTTCAGAGATCATGTATAACCCCCAAGGCCCCGATGAACTACTTGAGTTCATCGAACTCTTGAACATCAACCCGGAGCTCTCACTCGACTTGACCAATGTGGCCTTCACCGATGGGATTCTTTACACCTTCCCTGCCGGCATTACCCTGCCTCCCCTCTCTCACATCGTCATCGCGAAAGACCGGGATTCCTTCATTGCCACCTATGGCGATCCCGGCAGCGCTCTTGCTCCGGGCAACTTCGAGAGCAGCCTCTCCAATGGAGGCGAGTCACTCTCACTTGTGGCCAATGATGGAACGACCATTCAGAGCTTTGAATACGATGATGACGTCGACAATGGCTGGCCGGCGGCCGCAGACGGGCTTGGTTCCTCTCTCGTCCTGGTGACTCCTCTTTCCAATCCTGATCACTCCCTGAGCGCGAACTGGACCGCTTCCCGCAACGTCGGAGGCAGCCCGGGCCTGGCCGAAGAAGGTATTCCTACAAACCCGGATGGTGACGAAGACAACGATGGCCTCAGCAATCTGGCTGAATACTTCTTTGGAACTAATCCAATGATCGCCAACGCCAACCCCGTTTCGATGCA
>CBFHQJ010000025.1:0-52373 GCA_965657795.1 Akkermansiaceae bacterium | reverse complement strand
CAACGATAGAGTTCGCCGATCTGTTTGATGGTCAATGTCTCGCGCGGGTTTCGAGGAAAGGAGATTGGCGAGTTTGGAGGGGGGTGATGCGTTTGGGGTCGCGGAGGGCGTGTAGGAAGTGGTGACGGAAGAGTTCGATGGTGGGCATGCAGTGAAAGCGGCCATCGGGTGTGAAAGGATGCTGGGCACGTAGCCGTTCTCACCCATAGCTTGACCGCGAAGGGCACGACCAGCATGTTGACACTCTCTATGATGCGCTTCTTTCCAAATCTCTGCGGACTCGTCGCGATGCTCGTGACGACCGCCCCCACATCCGCCGAAATCGTCATCAACGAGTTCGTTGCCGCTGCGTCAGAGCATCTGATCGGAATTGATCCGGTGACTGGTGAACGGCGTTTGGGTGCCTCGCAAAGTTGGTATTCGGCCGGTTTCGACGATTCGCTTTGGAGCGAGGGCAGCGGTCCCTTTGGTGCTGGCTACGGTTCGCTTGGCGTGAGTGTGTCGGGACAAATCGGCGACGATGCCGCGGCAGTTTACCTCAGAACCCGGTTTTCGGTCGGGGCGGTGGATGTTTTGCCGACGGTGTTGCTCGACATTGATTACGATGATGGCTTCATCGCGTATCTAAATGGGCGAGAGGTTGCACGGCGAAACATGGGGGCGAAGGGTTCGTTCGCGTTTCATAACCAGCCGGCGTTTAACGACCGGAACTCGGTCGGTATTGGGACAATCGAGCTCGGCGCGTTCGGGGATCTCCTCGTTGAAGGTGAGAACGTCTTTGCGGTGCAAGTTCACGACCAAGGTGATAGAACCTTGAAACTTGATGCCCGGCTGAGGACATCGAGCGGACAGGTTTTGGTGAATTCTGATGCAAGCTGGCGTTACTTTGTTGGCGTCGTCGAGCCTTCGGGTGGGATTTACGACAAGAATGTCGGCGGAGAGGGGGGCGATTTGGAGCTGGAATGGACGACCGGGAACTTCGATCAAAGTGGCTGGAATCTTGGTTCGTCGCCGATCGGTTACGACGCCAGCGCGGACTACCCGCTGGCGACCGACATCGGCGGGCAGATGCGCGGGATCACACCTTCGCTTTACACGCGGTTCTCGTTCCTCAGTTCTGCGGTGCAAAACGCGGGAACAAATTCGCTCAGCGCCGAAGTGGACTATGACGATGGCTTCATCATGTATCTGAACGGAGTGGAGGTCGCTCGGCGCAACATGGGTGCAGCCGGGACGTTTGCGCCGCACAGTGCTTTGGCGACGGCGAGCCATGGTGCCCGTTGGGAGAGTGGCAATGACAACCCTGGCGCGCTGGAGACGATCGCTATCGATCCCGGGTTGCTGACGGATGGCGAGAATGTGCTCGCGGTCCAACTTCACAACTTTTCGACCGGCAGCTCCGATCTTGTTTTCAGCGCGGTTGTTATCGCTGGCGGTAAGCATCCGCGGACGATAGTCGGTCCGGGGAGTGAGAATAGATACTTTGTCGGATTTAGCGAGCCGGTTGAGATTATCCCGCCAACCGAAACGAAGTTGCCGCGGTTCACTGATTGGGTGGAACTTTACAACACCGGGCCGACAGCGGTCGATATCGGGGGGTGGTCGCTAAGCGATCGGGTGGGAGATGACGGTTGGGAGTTTCCAGCACCGACGGTGATCGAGCCGGACGGGTATCTGGTGGTGCTGGCCTCCGGGAAAGACATCGCGATGCCCGTGGGTAGATCGCCCTTGATGCACACCGATTTCCGTCTCAATGCAAGCGGCGAACATCTAGGTCTTTACGATGCCACCGGCATTTGGGTCTCCGGTTTTGTCGACGAGTATCCGCCGCAGTCTTTTCATCACTCCTGCGGTCGTGGTGTTTCAGGTGAGATGGTTTACTTTGATCAAGCCACTCCCGGGACGTCCAATGCGGTGACCGAGTTTGATCGAATTGTCACTGCGCCGGAGATCGGGCCTGAGACCGGGTTTTATGAGACCATGCCGGAGCTTGCGCTCTCACCGCTTGCACAAGAGGTGACTGTCCGCGTCACTACCGATGGCAGCGATCCGACCGAGAGCAACGGGCGAATTTACACCGGCGGAGCTCTCAGTGGCTCTGTCGAGTTCGCCGAGGGGCCGGTGGGAGCGGTCTTGCGTGAGAGTTGGTTTGGCATCACCGGCCCGTCGATTGACAGCATTCCTTTAGATTCACCGCCAGGCCTGAGATCGAACATTACAGGCATATACGCGCCGTCAGATTCCGGGAGCAATTTTGGCACTCGCATCCACGGTTGGCTGCACCCGCCGGAGAGCGGCGATTACACGTTCTGGATCGCCTGCGATCAGCTCGGTGAAGTCTGGCTCAGTAGCGATGCCTCGCCCTCCAATATGGTGCGTATCGCCCATGCACCGGCGCCGACAGCGCCCGGCCAGTATGACCTCTACCCCGAGCAAAAGTCCGTTCCGGTCACGCTTGCTGCCGGCGACCGATATTACATTAGAGTTCTTCACAAAGAGTCCACTGGTGCCGACCATCTGCGCGTGCAGTGGGAGGGGCCGGGCGTGCCGCGTGACACGGTGCGCAGCAAATATCTTTCGCCCGTCGTCCCCGACACGGTTCATAATGGCGCCAGTACCGTCGTGGTCAAGGCGCGCGCCTTCGCGCCGGGAGCGATTCCTTCGAAAATTACCACCCGAACCTATGCGGTCGGCTACGATCCAGATATGCACCACGGGCCAGCGTTGTTTCTGTCCGGGGATGAGGAGCGAGTGTTTTTCGGGCCCGACGGGGCGATGACGATCATCGGCGGTTCATACGACGGCAACAATCGCTGGATCGCCAATGACATCGAGAACGACTATAACTTCGCAATGGCAGAGGGGCGCCCCTTTGAGCGCAATGGGACCATCGAGATCGTCATGCCAGACGGCACACTCGGCCGGCGCACCGGACTTGGAGTTCGTATTGCCGGTAGCCCCCATGCGCGCCCGCACTACCGCGCGCTGAATCCGTCGTCCAACTGGCTTGGCGGTTGGACGTCCAAACCCTCGCTTAATTTTTTCTTTCGCGACGATTACGGCGACGAGTCACTCGACCTCTCGATCCTACCGGATCAGGCACCGGGCGGCTTTGGAACGATGCGCCTGCGCGCGGGAAAAAATGATAGCAGTAATCCCTTCACCCGCGACGAAGTCATGCGGCGTATCTCTTTGGCGACCGGGCAAGTTGCGAGTCGCGGGGTGTTCTCGAACCTATGGATTAACGGACACCACAAGGCCTACTTTAATCTCACCGAGCGCCTGCGCGAACCCTTCTTCCAGCGCCACTACGAAACCGATGCCGAGTGGGATATCTGGCACATCCGCGAGATTGTCGAAGGCGACCGCATCCACTACGACGCCACGATGAACCTGTTGCGCAACCAGCCGATGAGCGTGGATACGAACTACGCCGCTGCCGAGGCGCGCGTCGATATGGCGAATTACATCGACTATATCATCACCAACATCTATGGCGCGACCGGCGACTGGCCACACAACAACTACAACCTCTCCCGTCCGCGTATCGATGGCGGTCGCTGGACTTTCAACGTCTGGGATGCCGAAGGCTCATTTGGTCACTTCGGGAACAACATTAACACCAACACCCTCACCGAAGCACTGGGCGGCTCGCCATCGGGTGATTCGCATATGTCGCGCCTCGTCTACCGCGCATGCAAGTCGAATGCGGAGTTCCGCCTGTTGTTCGCGGACCGGATCAATCAGCATTTCTTTAACGATGGTGGCCTTACGCAGACGAATCTCTCGAGAATCTTCAGTGAGGTCTATGCCGAGTTCGAGCCCATCTACCGGGCGGTTCGCGGCAGTCAGCCGGATCGTCGTTACTTCGACAACTGGTTGCCTTTGCGACGCGGGATTATCTTCAACCATTTTGCAGAAGCAAACCTCTGGCCCGCAACGTCACCTCCGAATTTTTCCAAGCACGGTGGCGAAGTTGCTCCTGGCTTCGCTCTGGCGATTTCGGGTGCGCCTGCTGGCGGCGCGATTTATTACACGACTGATGGAACTGATCCTCGTTTGCGTGGCGGTGCTGTTTCGGGACAAAGCTATGTCGGGCCATTGCCGATCGACGCTACGACTTTAGTCAAGGCGCGCGCCCGATCGTCGGCTGGCCAGTGGAGCGCGCTCACCGAGGCGATTTTCACCGCGCCGGATCCGCCAGCGCTCGCGATCACCGAGATCCACTTCAACCCTGATGGCGATGACGCGACCGAATTTGTCGAGCTCCAGAACCTTGGGACCACGGCCATTGACCTAGGCGGCATTCATTTCTCGAGTGGTCTGACGTTTACGTTCACCGGTGGAATGCTGGCGGCGGGGGAGCGTCTGGTTTTGGTGCGCGACGCAACCGCCTTCGGCGATGTTTACCCGGGCATCACCATCGGTGGAGTATTCGAAGATGGTGCCCTGAACAATGGCGGTGAGCGGCTGGTGTTGTCGGAGATTGGCGGGCGGATGATCGTCGGGGCCGATTATAACGACTCGCTCGATGCCGCGGACGGCGGCGGGTTCTCGCTGGTGCTCGTGCCCGGTGCCGACGCATCGATCAAGGACAGTTGGGTTTCTGAATACGTGACCGGCGGCACGCCGGGAGCGGCGACCATAACCGCGTTCGCTGGCGACCCCGGAGCGGATCTCGATGGTGATGGCTTGTCAGACTTGCTCGAATACGCGCTTGCGACCGATCCGCTGGTGCCGACGCCCGGCCCTTGGGTCGTCGGTTCAGATAGACTATCGATCGACTGGAACATCGCCGCGCACGACATCGATTTCATGGTCGAAGTCTCCACCGATGGGCAAACTTGGACCGAAGCTGAGGGAAAGGTGACCCTCTTGGGCGACGGACGAGCGAATACCACATTGCTGTTTGGCGACGGCACATTGCTGGTGCGTGCGAGGTGTCAGTTGCGCTAGTGTAAGCGACCGCGATGATTCCTTAACAGCCTGTTGGAGAAGTCCAAAACGTGTCGCTTTACGTCTTCTCAAGATGATTGAGAGAATGCGCTTTGAGGTCGTGAAAATGAACCCTCCGGGGCTAAGGTCATTGAAAACACTGACTTCATTGCGCGGTGGTCATTGATGTAGATCAACTCCCTCTTGGTGCAAACTCCCGCGCTATTAGCAAAGGATCCTACAACGGGATAAAAAATGCCTTCGTCATCCTTCTCAGTTATTGCTGGAAATATGTTTTTGACTGAGAGGTCAGGAAATCCGTTCTTGTGCTGACGGAAGAGGTAAAACGTTGAGTTTCGAATAGATTGATTGGAAATCGCAAAACCGGGACCTTTCGCCTAAGCCAGAATCTCCTTCACGATTTTTCCGTGGACGTCGGTGAGGCGGAAGTCGCGGCCCTGGAAGCGGTAGGTGAGTTGTTCGTGGTCGAAGCCTAAGAGGTGGAGGAGGGTGGCGTGGAGGTCGTGGACGTGGACTTTGCCGTCAACGACTCCGAAGCCGAGTTCGTCGCTTTGGCCGTGGATGTAGCCTTTCTTTAAACCGGCTCCGGCCATCCACATCGTGAAGGCGTCGATGTGGTGATCGCGGCCGACGGTCTTGCGGTTTTCACCCATGGGAGTGCGGCCAAATTCACCGCCCCAGATGACGAGGGTGTCCTCTAACATTCCGCGTTCTTTGAGATCGAGGACAAGCGCAGCGCTGGCTTGGTCGACGTCTTTGCAGACTTTTTCGAAGTCCTTATTGAGGTTTTCGCCGGGGCCACCGTGGCTGTCCCAGTTGGTGTGATAGAGTTGCACGAAGCGGGAGCCGCGTTCGACGAGACGACGGGCGAGGAGGCAGTTGGCGGCAAAGGAGGATTCGCCGGGCTCCACGCCGTAGCTATCGAGAGTGGCTTTTGATTCGCCTTTGAGATCCATCAACTCGGGCGCGCTGGTCTGCATGCGGTAGGCCATTTCATAGGCGTTGAGACGAGTGAGGATTTCGGGGTCGCCGGTCTCCTTGAGGCGCTCGCGGTTGAGGGCGCCGACGGTATCGTAAAAACTGCGCTCACGTTCGCGCGTGATCCCTTCGGGACTGCGAAGATGGAGAATGGCATCGCCTTTGCCCCGAAAGGGAACACCTTGGAATGAGGTGGGAAGAAAGCCGCTGGCCCAGAGGGAATTTCCGGCGCGCGGTCCGCGAGGTCCGCTTTGTAGGACGACGAATCCGGGAAGGTTTTCGGATTCGCTTCCGAGTCCGTAGGTGATCCACGAACCCATGCTGGGACGACCGGGAGCCTGGAAGCCGGTGTTCATGAAGAGCTTGGCGGGACCGTGATTGAAGACGTCGGTGGTCATGCCACGAAGCCAGACGACTTCATCGACGATCTTGCGGTGATGCGGAAAGAGTTCGCTGAGCGACATGCCGCACTCGCCATATTTGCTGAATGTGCGCTCGCTGCCGAGAAGGGTCTCGTTGCCTTTGAGGAAGGCGAAGCGCTTGCCTTCCATGAGGCTTTTGGGTGGCGTCTTGCCGTGGTATTCGCGGAGCTTTGGTTTGTCCTCGAAGAGGTCGAGCTGGCTGGGCGCGCCAGCCATGTGGAGGAAGATGACTTTCTTGGCCTTCGCGGGGAGGGGAGGCTTGCGGGCGCTCATGGGGTTGGCCGGATCGATAACGGGAAGTTGTCCGGCTTGCAGTTGTCCCAACATGGAGTTCATGGCAATGGTGCCGAGGCCGACACCGCAGTCGCAGAAAAAGTGACGGCGGGTGCGCTCGGCGAGCCAGCGGTTTTCAAAGTCGTTCATAGTTACTCGCGGGTGATGAAGTTGTCGGTGTTTAAGAGCGCGCGGGAAAGGCCAACGAGTGCGGCGGCTTCGGCGGGCGGCGTTTCAGATGAGAGAAGGTCTTTGGAGAGAAGAGCACGGGCGGCTTTGTCGTCTTTGGAAAAGTCTTTGATCTGCTGGCGAACGTAGTTGCCGAGGATGGAAAGTTCCTCGCTACTCGGTTCGCGGCAGAGGGAGAGTTGGAAGGCGTGTTGGATGATTGCATCGAGTCCTCCGGGTTTGTCACGAAGGAGTCGGGCGGCGAGACCTTGGGCGATCTCGAGGAAGGCGGGGTCGTTCGCGATGGTGAGCGCTTGCAGCGGAGTGTTGGAACGAACGCGGTGCGTACAGACGGTTTGGAAGTCGGGCGCGTCGAAGGTAGAGAGGAGCGGGTAGGGCGCGCTGCGATAAAAGAAGGTGTACATCGCGCGGCGGTAGCGGTCCGGTCCGGTGCTAGTGCGCCAACTCTTACGGCTTTGCGTGAAGGCGTAAATGCCATCGGGTTGTGGCGGGTAGACGCCGGGACCGCCGATGACGGGAGTGAAGAGTCCGCTCGCACTGAGCGCGGCGTCGCGGATGATTTCGGCATCGAGACGAAGACGGCTTTGGCGGGCGAGAAGGAGATTGCGGGGATCGAGATCAGAGAGATCGGGACGGGCTTTTGAAGAACGGCGATAGGTCTCGCTGGTGACGATGAGGCGATGGAGTTTCTTCATCGACCAGCCGTCTTCGATGAATCGCTTGCCGAGGTAATCGAGAAGTTCGGGGTGAGTGGGAGGCGATCCTTGCGTTCCGAAGTCTTCTTCGGTTTCGACGAGGCCGCGTCCGAAGTAGCGCATCCAGGTGCGGTTGACGGTAACGCGGGGAGTGAGTGGGTTGGCAGGATCGATGAGCCACTTTGCGAGGTCGAGGCGATTACGTTTCGTGGCGTCGGGAAGGGCGGGCTTTACTTTGGAAAGGATGCCTGGAGTGAGTGCGCCGAGCTCTTTGTCAGGGCGGGTGAAGTCGCCGCGGGTGAGGAGGTAGGTGGTGCGAGGATTGGCCAGTTCCTTCATCACCATGAGCTTGCCGGTGCGGGGTTTGACGACGCCGGGAGCTTTGCCTTTTGAAACCGGCGGAGCAGTGGCGGAGAGATCGAAGGCGAAACGGCCGACGAGATAGTTTTCGTTTCGGTCGTGCTCCATGCGGATGGTGAGCGGTTTGCCTTTGGTTGAGATGGGTTTTTCGAAAATGAAGGAGACTTCGTGCTCGGCATTCATCTTGGCCTTTTGGCCGCCACCGACATTGATGGCCCAGCCGGAACTCTTGCTACTATCGATGATGTGGGAGGCCGGGTAATCGGGCTGTTCGTGATCGGCGAAAGCTGCTTTGAGGCGGACCGGTTTGCCATTGAGGGAGACGGTGAGATTGGTGAGAACCAAGTTACCGTTTCCGGCGGTGCCTGGTCCGTTCTTCGGGAGAGACTTGTCCGGGATGATGCGAAGGCGGAGGGCGGAGACGGTGTTGAGTTTGGAAGAAATGGAAAGGTTGTAGGCTTCGTTGGGTTTGGCGGACTTGTCGACGAGGAGAGAGTTGTCCTTGAGGAGTTTGAAGGGAGCTCCGGAATTAGTACGGTATTTCTCGTAATTTGCAGGCAGCCACTTGGCTGGCGGGCCGGGTTTATCGGTAGCTTTCGGAGGAGCGGGAGGCTTGGGGTTATTGTTGAGGATTTCGTATTGCGCAACTTCGACGGTCGGGCCGGTGCCATTGGCATCCTCCGCGTTATTGAAGAAGGCGAAGAGCTCGTAATACTCGCGGTGGGTGATGGGGTCGAACTTGTGCGTGTGGCATTGGGCGCAGCCAATCGTGAGGCCCAGCCAGACCGCGCCGGTGGTGTTGACGCGATCAATGACGGACTCCACGCGGAATTGTTCGCGGTCCGATCCGCCTTCTTGGTTGATGAGAGTGTTTCGATGAAAAGCGGAGGCGATGAGTTGGGACTTGGTGCGGTTGGGAAGGAGGTCGCCGGCGAGTTGTTCGATGGTGAATTGATCGAAGGGAAGGTCGTCGTTGAGGGCTTTGATGACCCAATCGCGGAAGGGCCACATGTCGCGGCCTCCATCGACGGAGTAGCCGTGTGAGTCGGCGTAGCGGGCTTGGTCGAGCCAGTGTCGCCCCCAACGTTCGCCGTAGTGTGGACTGGCGAGGAGTCGATCGACCAGGTGGGTCCAGGCTTTGGGGCTTTGGTCATTGATAAAGGCCGCGGTTTCCTCGGGAGTGGGAAGAAGGCCGGTGAGGTCGAGAGAGAGACGACGAATGAGGGTGGCGGGATCTGCAGCTGGTGAGGGAGTGACTTCGAGCTTCGAAAGCGAAGCGTTGACGAAGTAGTCGATGGGATTGCCTTTCCAGGATTCAGGAGGAGTGGTCTTCGCGAGAGGCTCGAATGACCAGTGTCCCTGGTAGGGGGCGCCTTGCTCGATCCAGCGTCGGAAGAGGGCAACCTCTGGTTTGGTGAGGCTCTCTTTTTTGGCATGCGGTGGTGGCATGGCTTCGTCGCCAGTGGCTTCGGTGACGCGATAGATTAATTCACTGTCGTCCGGTTTGCCGGGAACGACAGCCGAGAATCCATCGTGGTCTTCGAGGGCGCCTTCCCGGGTGTCGAGACGAAGATCGGCCTCTCGTGTCTTCTCGTCGGGGCCGTGGCAGAAGAAGCACTTATTGGAGAGAATCGGGCGAATATCGCGATTGAAGATCACTTCCTGCGAGTGGGCCAAGGTCGTGATTGCGAGGGTGAAAAGAGTAAAGACGCGCACCATGTTGGAAGTATTCAAGCCTTTGAATTGAATGGGGGCAATCAGCAAGGTCGCGAGGGGATTAGTATTTATCCTCGAAGGTACGGCGATGGGCGGTGGTTTCACCGTCGGCTTGATAAATGAGGAGGATGGCGTCCTCGCTTGCGACTTCATCAAAGAGGTCCATCATGAATTCTTCCTGGCCAGGCCAAGGGTAGACGAAGAAGAGATCGACTTCGTCTGGATCGAGACCGTCATAGGTTGGAGTGGTGTCGAGGGTTGCTCCGCCCGAGGTGGTGGCTTTGGGGGGAAGGAGATCCTTCCCGCCGATGCCTTCGCATTCCTCATAACCTTCAGGAAGGTAGCTGGTGCAAAGGTATTCGGCGGGAATGTTGAGGTCGTGGGCGAGTTGGGTGGAGAGTTCAACGAGGCCGTCTTCGATCTCGATGCCATAGGCTTCGAAGCCGATCATGGAAGCCATGCAAGTGGCGATGCCAAAGCCTGATCCCCATTCGCAAAAAACATTGCCGCGCAGCCATCCGGATTTCTTGAGAGTGGCGATAGCGGCGAAGACTTTCTCCGGGTTGCTGGGAAGGTAGCGGGGATAGCGACGATCGAGGCCGGCATCGAAGAAAGCGTCGCACCGTTGCTCGGCCTCAGTGAGCATGGCGGTAACACTTGCCGGAATTTCGAGCGGTCTGGGGTTGAGGTTGAGTTGTTCCAGGGACACTTTGATCGTGGTTTGCTTTTCCGGAGGGTTGGACGGGGAGATGAATGTGACAAGCAGCAACCCTTGAGCGGTCAAGGACAGGGTAGGGAGACTTCTTCTAAAATCTCCAATCTTTTGTTCAAGCGAATAGTAACACTGCCATTGTGTAATGATCTATCAATGACCGACGACTCCTCGCGTTCAAATGCAAATCCTGTCTAGTTCTCCGGCGATGTTGGAGCGCTTGCGACAGCGGTAAATGCTTGGGCGAAGCAGGAGGAGGTCTTTCCAATCAGCGGACAAGCTGCGCGGGACGTGACAGTTCGAAACCTGCGTTGCTTCCGGTCTCAGGCTCTCTTGGATGGCCCTCTGGATGGCGAGGGTTATGGGACGAAGCGCTTTCTGCAAGTGGCGGCGATCAGGCTTCTGCAAGCACATGGCCTTCCGCTGGCCCGCGTTCGGGATCGGTTCTATGGCCGTAGTGAGGAAGAGCTGGTCGTCATCTTTCGTGATGGCGTTGATGAGCTCTATCAACCTCCCCCGCAGATGATTTAACCACCTGCACTGTTCATGGTTTGAACGGTGGCTTTGCCCTCAGGGTTCCAGAGGGTGCAGATCTTTCCAATTCTCAACTCGAGGCCATTAACAAAATCCTCAAAGCCTAAAACCAACCCCATACAAAACCTAAGACCGATGATTCGTGCCCCCTCCTAGCTCCAACAGCACCCATTGGGCCTTCTCGCAAAGCTTGAGAACTCCCGTGTTCCACCTCGCTCTTTTTTCTGAAGGGATGCGTTAGGAACTGCACGGCATCGGCGATGACGTATTTACCATCGGTGCCTTCGTTTGAGATAGTCACCGATCCGTTTTTCCCTTTTTTAAATTCGAAGACCCCGAGCGAGCGAAAGAGCTTTCCGTGTTTGGGAATTTCCTGCTGGTTGATTTTGATCGTCGTTTTTCCATTCGCGTGAACGATGGTGACGGGCGTGTTGGTGGCCCGTCTGGAATTATAACAGTGGGAAATCCGGACTTCATATTTTCCGGCCTTTGGAATGTCAGGCGTCCAGGTGACCGATTTTTTGCCCTTATCTGATTTCTGGTCATGAAGGTAGCCGAAGCCGAAGTAGGGCGGGGTGTGGGTTGAGTATTGCCACTGGCCCTTGAGGATGGCGTCGGTTTCATCGAGGACGATTCCGGGGAGCTTTTTGGGATCGGCGACAATGAATTTCATGTTTGCTTCAATGTCGACTTCTCCTGGTGCGTGGGTGTTGGCTACGGCACCGGGATGGGGTTCGATCGGAAAGCCCACACTTACGGTCAAAAGCAGTAAAAGTGAGGGGAGGCACCATTTCATGTCCTGAATTCTAGGCGGGCAGCAGGCGGGGCGCGATGTCATTTATGGAGGTCTTTGAATCACGGGTTCGGAGGAGTATTGAATTTTGAAAATTTAGCCGGATCTTCCCCGTAGTTGTAGGATATGATTCGTTTCCTGTCTGCGATCAGGCTGGCGGCAGCCGGAG
This sequence comes from Akkermansiaceae bacterium, assembly GCA_965657795.1. Classification (GTDB taxonomy): domain Bacteria; phylum Verrucomicrobiota; class Verrucomicrobiia; order Verrucomicrobiales; family Akkermansiaceae; genus SW10. The sequence continues at coordinate 40,576 of CBFHQJ010000025.1, read as the reverse complement.
TGTTGCTCGCCGGTGCCGTGCGTGCTGCGGAAATCTCTCCGGAAAGAATGAGCCGGGAAGCTTCGAATCTCGATCAACTCATCGGCACGGTTCTCGAAAAGTCGGAGAAAACGAAACCTGCTGCCGTCGACGATTTCACTTTTCTGCGGCGGGCCTCATTGGTAGCGGCCGGGCGAATTCCAACTTTGGCTGAGATCCGGGAATTCACGAACGATTCAGCAGCGGGTAAGCGCAGTCGTTTGGTCAATCGCCTCTATCAGTCGAAGGGGTATGAGAGCCACATGAACAATTGGCTCTATGACCACCTGCGGCTGAACGAGGTGAAATTGCAGGGAGGGTATTTCAGCTCCAACACTCCACTCATCAATTGGGCCCGGGAGTCGGTCCGCCAGAACAAAAGCTGGAAGAAAATGACGGTGGAGTTGCTCTCGAGTCGTGGCAACGGCTGGACCGGGTCGGGTGCGTCCCACTACTACACCCGTGATATTGGAATGCCGTTGGATAATTCGGCCAACACCATGCGGGCGTTTCTTGGAGTGCGAATGGAGTGCGCCCAGTGCCACGATGATCCCGGCTCGAGCTGGGAGCGAATTGACTTCTTTAATCTCGCTGCCTTTACCCATGGTAAGAGCAATTATGGACGTCTTGACTTTTTGAAAGGGAGAGGATTGTTGGTTAACATGTCAGCAAAGAAGGCCTTTAATAAGCCGGGCCTTCATCATCTGCATTTCTTCAGCGATGCCATCGGGCAATATGCCGCCAGCGGGATTGAACCCGGGAAGGGGACGGGGCGAATCAAGCTTCCGGATGACTATCAGTATGCTGATGGTGATCCCGGCGAGATGGTGGAAGGACGAACTCCTTTTGGCGGGAAAGTTCGCCTCGATTCGAAAAAGAATAATCAGGATAGTTTGGATCGTTTTGCCGCTTGGGTGGTGGGTGATGAGAATCCCACTTTTGCCGGATCGATTGCCGCGAGAATGTGGCTCCGGGTGATGGGGGCCAAGCTTCACAAGAAGGACACCGAAGAGTTTCTCGATCCCAAAGACGCGGTCACTGGAGCTCTCAGCGACGCCCTGATGAAGTTAATGAAGGACTACGATTTTGATCTTCGTGCTTTTCAGCAGACATTGATGCTGACTGAAGCCTTTGCCGCAAAATCTGCTCCGGATACGGGGGCTTCTTTTCACGGATTACTGGGGCGCCCGATCGAGCGCATGAGTGCCGAGCAGATTTGGGATTCCTTGATCACGCTCGTTCTTGAGGATCCGGAATCGAAGCAACGGATCGAAGACATGGAACACCTCTTCATTCATGGCCGTTACATCGGACGGCTTGAGGATATCATCAAGCAGGTCCACTCGTTCAAGACCATCAAGGAATACCAACAGTGGGTCATCGCAAAATACAAGGAAGCTCGCGATGGCACCGGGCCGAAGGCGCCGGTCTCCCGACCTCCGACCTATATTGCGGGACATGGTCGCTTGATGACTTCGGCGATTCAAGGAATGGCCCGTGCTTCGGAGCTTCCGAGTCCGGCCCCGCCCAATCATTTCCTTCGAAAATTTGGCCAATCGGATCGCATCAGCATCGATGGCGCAACCAATGAAGGGAGTCTTACGCAGACCTTACAGATGCTCAACGGAGCAACGCAAACCATGGTGGCAACCATAGAGGGGACAGCCATTCGTAAGATCTTTGAAGTCCCCGGCTCGCGCGAAGAAAAGGGAGTGTTACTCTTCCAGTCAATTATGACCCGGCCGCCTACTCCGCAGGAACGTGCCTTGTGCACCCGGGAACTCGTTGATCGCGAGGGGAAGGGTTTGGCTAATATCGTCTCCGCTCTCGTCTGCACTCCTGAATTCCTCTTCATCTACTAATGAGCTCTTCCTTTTCCAACTTCGGCGACGAATTCTCTCGTCGTGAATTTCTTCGTGATGCTTCCAAACGCCTGCTTGGGGTTAGCCTTGCGCCCATGCTGGGAGGAAGCCTCGCTTCCCAGGCATTCGGTGAAAAGGTCTCCGCGAAAAAAGCCAAGCCGGCGACCCATGTCATTTTCCTCAACATGGCAGGCGGGATGAGTCACATAGACACCTTCGATCTCAAACCTGGTGAGGAAGTCCAGGGACCGGTCAAAGGGATCCCCACGACTGCCGATGGTCTTCAGATCGCGAGCTACCTGCCACAGACCGCCAAGGTCATGAAGGAGGTTTGCACGATTCACTCGATGCAGTCAAAGCAGGGCGACCACAGCCAGGCCAGCTATCTCCTTCACAAAGGCTACAATCAACTCGGTACCATCGTTCACCCTGCGGTGGGAAGTTGGGTGACCCGGATGAAGGGAACCGACAATGATACCCTTCCCGGATACATCGCGGTGAATAGCCCGGCCAACATGATTGGCGCAGGTTGGATGGGCGCAAAGTTTGCCCCGGCGGTAGTTACCAACCCTGAAAAAGGTCTGGAAGGAACGCGCCGCCACCCCTCGGTCAACGAAGATGATTTCGAACGTCGACTCAGCCTTGCTGATGCCGTTAACAAGCGTTTCCACCGCGAGAACCCTTCACCAAATTCGAAGAATTTTGGAACACTCTTTGATGAGGCAGTTCGAGTCATGAAGAGCGAAGATTTGGTGGCCTTTGATCTGACCAAGGAAAGCCCTACGATCCGGAGCCAATACGGTCGTCATCCCTTCGGGCAAGGTTGCCTTCTCGCCCGCAGGCTCGTGGAGCACGGAGTGCGCTTCATTGAAGTGACCCTTGGTGATTGGGACACCCACTATGATAATTTCACCGGAGTGCAGGCGCGCTGCCAGCTCCTCGATTCCGCCTACAGTTCTCTCATCACCGATCTCAAGGAGCGGGGTTTGCTGGAGTCAACTTTGGTCGTTCTCAGTTCCGAGTTCGGTCGGACGCCGGAAATTCAGAAGCAACATCGTAACGGTCGCAGCCACCACCCCGGAGCGTTCACCAGTCTTTTGGCCGGAGGTGGTGTGAAAGGGGGCATCACTTATGGCAAGACCGATAAGGAAGCCCGTAAGGTCATCGAAAATCCTGTCACTTTTCACGATCTTAATTCCACCATCGCTTACAGTCTTGGAATTGATCACACCCATGTCCTCGAGTCGCCGAGTAAGCGACCCTTCCGCATGGCCGGGCCGGACAAGGAGGATGCCGGTCCGATCACTGAGATCTTCGTCTAGTAAAATGAGAACGTGAAGGCGATATCTCCGGCCGGAAGCGACGAGCGAACCAGGTGGCTTAAGTGACTAATGTGATCTATTGCAGTTCAATCCTCAAGCGCCCGAAGTGGTGATCTTTGTTCTGCACGGGGGTGGCTGATCGCCATGTTTCAAGGGTAACGCCTTCCTCTGCCGACGCCGAGCTGACGAACACACCATTGGCGTTCCAGCTACTCAGATTGTCAGAGAACTCAACGATGTAGTTTAGGTCGGTTGCTCCGGGGCGATGACGGAAAGTCAGGGTCAGGTAGTCCCGATTGACTCCTCCAATTTGAATCGTTTCGATCTTAGCAGTGGGCAAGTCGGAGATGCTCGGAGTCGTGTAGTCGCTGGCCAAAGCGAATTCAAGAAGGTTCGGGATGCCGTCGCCGTCGCCGTCGCCGAGGTCGTCAATGATGCCGTTGGCGCTGCGCCAGTCACTATAGTTCGTTCCAGCTTCCTCCCATCCGGGCGTGCCGCCTTCGGTTTGGCTGACCCGCCAACTGGAGGCGACGTTGTGATCCGGTCCCGGGATGGAATTAGGATCAATCAAAGTCAGGCTGGGGCCATCGCCGTCAGCGGCAGTGGCCCACGGTACTTTGTCATCATACTCGTCGATATCGTGGATCGCGACTCCGGCGCCGAAGGAGAGTTTGAGTTGCTCGCCGCCATTGCTCAGATTGTTACCATCAAACTCGCCGGCGATGGGCAAGCCGCCGCCGTAGCGTGCTTCAAAGGCCGCGATATTTTTGACGACTAAGACAAACTCGCCGGCTCCGAGAGTCTCGATCGCGCTTCCTTCGAAGTCGAAATCGACTCCCTTTGTGAAGCGCACGTTGCGCAGGTCGAGTGGGCTGCTCCCGACATTCTTCAGTTCGAGATATTCGTAATCGTCACGATTGGTGGAAGCGCTGATTTCCGGGCCGGTGGGTTCAGCCGGGTGATACATGATTTCGGTGATGCGCAGGTGGTCGACAAAGTCTGAGATGTCCGGTTGCGAAGCAGTGAACTCGATCGGCTGCGACCAATGGCTCCAGCGTCCCTGGGAATCCATCATCTTGGTGCGCACGCGATACAGGTTTCCGGGGCGCACTGCGACCGGCGGGATGGTGATGGCATAGTCGGCGCCGGGGATGTCTCCCGATTCCCAGTCGGCCTCGATCTCGTATTTGCGCTCAAGGTAGTGATCGTATGCCGGATCATCCGGATCGAATCGCGGGTCTTCGGGCAGGGTGACTTCGGCGATGCGCCATTGTTGGACCGCGAAGGTGGCGCCGCCGGATCCGCTGAAGGATGAGGAGGTAAAGCTCAATGAACTGGTCGGAAATCCGGCACCTCCGGTGTAGGTGATGGTCGGGCGGGTCGGGATACTTGCCTCGTCAGCATTCAGGTAGGTGGAGGTCATGAACGACTCCCGTCCGGTGACGTAGGACTTTAGCTTGGCGACCATTCCCGGAAAGCTATTCGCCGGAGTTGTTGCAGCATTGTAGAAACGCCCGTGACCGGATTTGGAACTGTTGACCAAGCCTGAAACCATAATCGGGTTGTAATCCCACATCGCGCGGTCGGCATCGACCAAGGATGGCTGGCCCGGCGTGTGCACCCAATGAGCGATTTCGTCGAGAAGCATGCCTTGTTGCTCGCTATTTTGCAGCAGGTCTTGCAGGTGTCGAATTTGGTTCCGGTAACCCAGCTGAAACTCAGGAATGGCGAGCACGTCGTCTTCGAGCGGACCTCCGGGATCGTTGCGGTAGGGAGTTGTCCAGGTGAGATCGAGGTCCCAGTTCACCACCTGCCACTTGTCGGAATCCGGGTTGTGGAAAAAGAAGTAGTTCTTGCCGGCGTGAATGTCGTAATCGTGCACCCAGGTAGCGCTGGCGCGGAAGTTGTAGTAGCTATCCAAGTCGAGATGATCGTGCCACCATTGCGCGGTAGGGGATCCGTTGCGGTAACCAGCGATGAAATCATCGACATCGCCGTTGGGCAGCGATGACTCGAGATAGGAACCTTGGTTGTTGGGAGGATTTTGGCTGTTGTTTCCCTCAATCTTCCAAAGGTAGCCATCGGGGAGGTCGTGTTGTTCGGTGAACTGGCCGTCGAGTTGTTCGATCGCCATGTAGAGTCCCTGGAAATCACTGCTGAATTGGTCGGTTCCGTTTTCATCCGCGCTTTCGATGATGCGGAAATGAGCGTAGTTCGTCAGCGGGGCAGGGGTGCCGGCGAGGTTGTGGTTTTTAAAACCAGCACCCTCGAATAAACCCTGTTCGCCTCGTTGTCCAAAGTTGCCCTGCGTGATCAGAGCGGAGAAGTTCAGCTTGTTCCATTCGGCCTTGTATTTTTTGCCTTGGTCGTCGCGGGCGGCAAACCGGTGGCCGCGGTTGAAGTCGAATTTCCACATGTTTTTCCCCATGGCGTATCGCCAAACACCCCCGCGCGCACGGTAACGAATATGGTCGTAAACTTTGCCTTCATAGACGAGTGCTCCATCCCACAAGTAATCACTTCCGCGGTAAGTTCCGCTGGTCGCGTCCGGGATGTGTTGCGATTCTTCATGGTCGCTTCTTGTTGTGAGCAATTGGTAAATCGCAACCGGTTCCATCGCCGAAAAATCATAGGTGACCGAAGGAGTGACACCGGGGCGATTGCTGGCGGTCCAGGTGGGCATCGTCCCGTAGACGAAGTAAGCGAAGTTGGGAACCGGATCGTCGGGGTAGGGCACTTGATGGTTGTTGGCAGCGGAATCGGCAGCTTCGATCCGAAAGCGGATCATGCGGCGATGCGTGTTCAGCGCGCCCGGAATTGTGCCGGAGTAAACGTCGTCGCCTGCAAACTCGTCGCTGCCAGTGCCGTTGTCGTTCATTACTAGGCTCTCCCAAGTTGAATTGTAGCGTGGATCGTCAATGTTAATGTAGTTGCCGGGATTCACCAATTGGTAATCGAGGCTGACGCTGTTTACTCCATCCGGGTCGGTTACCTTGGCGGTGATACGCACGTCTTCACCCGGCACAATTGTTTTGTCGGACCCCAAGACGCGACCGATGGGCGAGTAGTCAACCTGGCGAATGCTCGGTGGCGCGTTCGCGGCGAAGATTGAATTCTGCGAACCCGGTGTGGGCGCTGCTGACCTCCAGGTGCCGCCGATATCGTTTTCGAAAGCGGGATTGATGAGTTGGATCGATGGACTAACGTTGCTGACCGGATCCCCGACGGTTGGCCATGGAAATCCGAGTTTGTAATCGACGCTATCGATCTCGTTGCCGTTCGAGTCGCTCAAGATAATTGTCTCACCGCTGTTTCTTAAACTTCCCGACCACGGACCGATGCTGTTCGCGTAGCCAAAGGCAGATTGCATCGTTACCGGATCTTCAGCGATGACGAGGAAGCTGTTCGCTGGGATCGAGGCCCCGGCTCCGAAGGTGTATCGTACGGCTCCTTCGAGTTCCCAACCAATCAAACTGACTGACGAATTGCTGACGTTGACCAGTTCGATGAATTCGGCCTGCAATGTTTTATCATCCTCATCGTAGTGGACCTCGTTGATCACGATGGTGGGCGGGATGTAGACTGGCGTGTTGAAGGAGAGGGAAGGAGAGGCCCATTGATCGCCCGCGGCATTACTGGCAAGCGCACGGAAGTAGTAGGTGGATTCGGGCACGAGGTTGCCGACGAAGCGGTTGAACGTTCCGCTTTGGGTGCCGATTTCCACGAACGATTCCCAAGTGCCGATAGAACTACCTCCATCAGTGCGACCGTAGTAAAGTGTGATAGCTGGCGGGTCGAAGCCAATATCGGTAACCTCGCCGTGCAACACAGCTGAGATCCCGGTAACACCTGTCGCGGGTTGATTGGTGATCTGAGCTAGGCTTACTGGTGGAGTGGTAAAACTTGCGGTCGAGGGTGCCCAGGCCGTCCCGCCGGAATTCACGGCACGAGCACGGAAGTAGTATGTCGTATTCGGAGTGAGTCCGGAAATAGGGCTGCTCGACGAGCCGGCCTGGACGCCCAGATCAAGGGAATCAGCCCAACTCGCGGGGTTCGTGCCCCCGGCGCTCGTGCCATAGAAAAGAGTGACTGCCGGCGGGTTGCCTCCGGTCACGGTGACATTGGCGCCGATCTCTGCGCTGGTGCCAAGCAGGTTTGTGGCAGCGACGTTTTCAATCGCCGGAGGCAGGGCGAGGGTTTGAAAGGTTTGCGTTGGTGAGGCCCAGACTCCGGCGATGGTGTTTTGCGCGAAGGCCCGGAAATAATAATCTGTTGCGGGGTCGAGTCCGCTCAGCGTGTGGTTGAATGCTCCGCTGTTGGCACCGAGCGAAACTGAGTGATCCCAGTTCGCCGCAACTCCACCGGCATCGTCATCGCCCCAGTAGAGGGTGATGTTCGGTGTGTCGGCACCGATGTCGGTAATTTCGCCGCCGATGCTTGCACCCGAGGTCGTGGTGCCTGATGCCGGAGTGTTGATGACGGTTGGCTGGCCGACGATGAATGATTCTTTTAGTCGAACGGCATTGAGCGCGTAGCCTTTTGAGCCACCGGCGTTTCCTGTTCCCACTCCAGGCGTCGGTCCGGTGTATTGCCGTGACTCGACTTGGAATACGCCATCGGCTCCGGGATCGATGTCAGTCCATTGCACAACGAAGCCTTGGTTTGCGAGGTGGTTGGCTCCGGACCAGATGGCAACCTCGTTGGTTGCCAAACCGGCGGTAACGATGCCGATGCCCGAGCTGTGTGCTGCGGTAAAGGAGTCCGCTCCCGTGATGCGCACGAGCGTCCATCGTTCGTCGTAGTTGCCGCGGCAGGCCGTGCCAGCGAATTCATACTTACTGGCCGCATCCAAACCTGAAAAGGCATAGGTGAAGAAGTCGGCCCCATTGACCGCAAGGCTGTGCGGATTGCCGCTGCTAAAATCCACGAAGCCTCCGAAGATGTCATCGGCATCGGTCCCTGCCGAGGGCACCGCGGTAGTGCTTTCATAGCTGACACCAGACTGGCTCACGGTGAGGGTGACCGAGGTATTCGCGCCGGTATTGATGTCCTTCATCAAGCCGCTACTCGTGGCATTGGGCGCATACAATGTCGTATTAGGGTGAGTACCCGGGCCGGAAGCTATGTCGTTGTATGCGGCGAACTCCGCTTGTGCGATTGACGCCAGCGAGGCGAGCATAAGGCTGGCGTGAATGGCTCCGGCAAAACCGGAGAGTGGAGTGTGCAGAGACCTCATCGACTGAATCTAATTAGGATTTCATCTCCCGTCGATTCACGAATTTGCTTCTATTCGTTGAGAGAGATTCCTTTTGAGCAAGTTGGAAAAAATAGAGAACCTGCCGTGCGGGCTTCGGGCGGTTTACTTTGGGCTTGAGAGTATTTTCTTCAGGAGCGCTACCGCTGACTCTTTTGCCGGATTGATGAGGAGGGCTTTCTTCAGGTGTGGAATGGCTTCTTGTGGGCGGTTCAACCGCGCAAGAGTGAGGCCGAGGTTATAAAGTACGGCATCATTTTCCGGGTTCGCTTCTTCGGCTTTCGAAAAGTAACTGAGTGCGGCCGGTAGGTCTTTGGTTCTGAGCGATAGCATTCCGAGCCCATTCAGGGCCGCAACGTGATTGGGCTGATTGAGCACGCAGTTTTTAAAATGCTTTAATGCCGACCGCATGTCTTGGTTCCGCACGCTGAGCATTCCGAGAATATAATGAGGTTCGCCCTCGCCGGGATCGAGTTCGATGGCGCGGGTGATGGAAGTGATGGCATCTTGCGTTTGTCCGAGAGCAAGTTGAGCTTTTCCGAGTTTGGTGTGATCACGCGCGCTGGTGGGATCGGAGGCGATTCTCGCTTGGTAGAACTCGACACTCTGTTTCATCGAGGTGCGCCGGTAGTCGCGATTGAGGATTTCGTAATCCTTTCGAGATGACGGCAGGAGTTGGAGCCAGAGTTCGCACATTTCGTCAGTCGTTTGAGGGCCATAAGTGACCCTCCGCGGCGGGTGATGCGGATTGCGTGGGTTATCGGTAGAATTATCGTAGGTGAAGTGTTGTGAAATGACCGTGCCTTTCGGGAGGAAGATGGGCTTCTTGTAGCGGTAGTCACCTTGCCAGTTGAAGTCCCAGTCATCAATTTTCATGAGCGATCTGCGCTCGCCGTTTGGGAGCGTGGCGATGCCCTGAAGTTTCTTTCCCAGATAATGGGCGTGAGGAATGACTCCGAGGACATGGATATCGACTGGGAGTTTGTAGGAAGATTCCACCGGGTAGCTACTGGTTCCGGGCGGGATGTCGATCTCGGTGGAACGTAGGACGATTTTGAAGGGGGTTTTCTTCGGCGCTTCGTCGGTAAAATAAAAGCCGACACTGGGCTGGACCAATTCCTCCTTTCCCGTCGTCTTCATATGGAGTTGCAGAACGAGATCGGTGCCAGGGGCAAGGCGCCATGACATTCCGGAAGGGGAAAAGGAGGCCTGTTTGCCTGGTTGCCAGCTGATGAAGTGTCCGCTGGGACTTGAGGCTCCGGTTCCCACATCCATTCCGGGGTAGCCGGGCAAGGAGTCGGTCTGATCGAGTCGCTGTGATTCCCCTGTGGAGTCGATGAGCATGAATGCGTGGTGAACCGCTTTCGGGTTTCCCGGGCGAAGCTGCATGGCTTTCACGAACTTTGCTTGATCGAGGGGAATCGGAATGACGAAATTTCGGTAAACGTCTTCACCGTCGGCAGGTAGCGTGAATTCTTCCTTCAGTGTCACAACAAGGTCGGGTTCGCCGAGTTGCCAGCCGTTGGTAAATTGCGGAGTCTCGGGCAAGTCTTCGGGTGCACCCTCGGGGGATCCTTGCGCGACCCACTTGGCGATGGTTTCGATTTCGACTTCGGTTAAAAATCGTTCTCCCTCAAAGTGGTTGGCTTTTGGGTCCGGGAGCCATGGTGGCATAAAGCGGCTGGTGGTGACTTCGGAAATCTGCCGGGCGCGTTTTGCGACGTCTTTGTAAGTTAGGAGAGAAAATGGAGCAGCCTCTCCGGGACGATGGCACAAGCTGCAATTTTCGAAAACGATGGGCGCGATATCGCGGGTGAAAACCGGATGCTGAGGCACGGTGGCCACTTCGGGAGATTCGTCACTTTCCTCCGGTTGATTTTTGCAGGCCGTGAAGACAAGCGCCACGGCGATGTGGCTGACCACTCTTATCGAAATGGAGGACCTTAAATCCAGAAAGCGGTCAATCATCGTGAAGGGTTGTCTTGGAGAAATGGTTTCCCGGAGGAGAAGAGGGAATCACGCTTTTTGAGTTCGGTGGCGCGGGCGGTGTCGCCGGTTTTTACTGCGAGATCGATGGCGAGCTTGTTGGTTTTGACCGCTTCTTCAAATTGACCATCGCTGGCATAAGCCGCGGCGAGGGTGGCGAGGGCTCCGGAGAATTGGTAGTTCGAGGCCTTGCAGGCAGTGGTGGCCAAGGTGACTGCGCGCTTCGGATTGCGGAGGTTGGCATCGGGCGAGGTGGCCAGAATCCAGGCGAGGTTGTTGGCGGCTGGCGGCCAGTTGGGTTGGAGGGAGAGTGCCTTCTCGAAATTGCCAGCGGCACCTGCAAGATCTCCTGAGGCTGATTCTGCGGAGGCGAGCTTGAAGTATCCGATGGGGGACGGGGCCAGCGCGAGGGCTTCGCGGTAAACGGCGGCGGCGTCTTTGTGCTGTTTGAGTTGGCTATAAAGACCGGCGAGATGGATGAGGTTCTCGGGGTCTTCGCGCAAGAGGGCGAGGGCTTTTTCGAGAGCGGCGGCTGCTTCGGCTGTTTGGTTGAGCTGGGCGTGGCAGCCGGCGATTTCGAGCCAGGCATCGCGATTTTCGGGAGCAAGCTCGGCGACTTTTTTCCAGGAGGCGAGTGCGCCGGGCAGGTTTTTCAGGTCAGTCAAGACCGCCCCGCGAATGCGGTTGAAAGCGAGACGGTCATTGTCGAGAAGAAGAGAGGGATCGGATTTGGCTCGCTCGAGAGCATAAGTGCAAAAGGCAGCAGCTTGGGCAAGTTGGCCCTTCTCGGTGAACTTGGCTGCGATGGCATGAGGATTGGTGGGCTGAGGTCCTTCGATCCAGGTTCCGGCGAAAGGGATGGCGGCTTTGATGACTTTTTGAGGAGAGGCTCCGAGGATGGCCAGGTCTTTGATGAGTTGTTCGGAGCTGACCGGCCCACGGTAGATGGCGGCGAGGCGCCCCCGGGCATCAACCAATAGGCTGCTGGGTAGCGGGAGGTCTGTCTGTCGGCCAATGTAAGCCCGCTGGACCGTATCAAGAACATCGAGCAAGTCTTCGCCGGGCAGGCCAACTTGATAAGGGTAATTGATACGCTTGGTGAATTTCGCGATGGTCTCGGCGTCATCATCGACACTGATGGAAACAATTTTCAGGCCGCTCTGTTCGATGGTCGCTTTGGCTTTTTTCCATTCGGACATTTCTCCGAGGCACGGAGCGCACCAGGTGGCCCAGAGGTTGACCAAAGTCGGGGCGTTTTGTTCTCCGTTTAGGGGAAGGGGAGAACCGTTGAGGTCGGTGGCGTTGAGTTTGGGTAGGATTCCGGGTCGGAGGACGACGATGCGCCCTTCGTCGGAATGGGTTGGAGCGGGCACGTCATCGACTTGGTCGGTCTGCTTTGGTTGAACGGAGAAGGGTGCTTCTTTTGCGATGCCGCTTCCTTGCACGAGTTGGTAGCGGGAATTGGCCGCGATCGCCGGGAAGTTCTCAGCCTTGCCGCCGGGCCAGCGGACGGTGAGGCGATCGATTTTTGGATCGTCCCCGCCCAGGCCGAAGTGGAGGGTTTTGCTGGATTGGGAGAGATGGCCGTGGCCGGCGGTGACGGTGCGAATGCGAGGTGTTCTCTCGCCCTTGAGGTAGACTTCAACGCGGGCACCGATGGCGTCACGGTTGCTGGTGGAACCTTGCAGGGTGAGTGCGAGCCAAGAAGAGTTCGGGCCGGTTGGGGTATTGTTGCGAATGAAGCGAACGCGGGGGCCATTGCGGTTGGTGAGCCAGAGATCGAGATCTCCATCGCCGTCCCAGTCGGCGTATGCGAGGCCTCGGCCATCATCGGCGAAATCGAGCCCCGAGGCGGAAGAGATATTGGCGAAGCGACTGTCTGCCGTTCCCAAATTGAGGAAGGCACAGTTGCGCTCACCGCCGCTGAATGGCTTGCCGCCGCGGATGAGGAGGTTGAGAGCAGACCAGGCCTTGTCATATTCCATAACGGACTTTGACGATGCGTTGGGAGATGGAGAGTGCGACACGACCTGTCGCCAAAAGAAACTTCACAAATCGCCGGTTTGTGGGGCGCTCATGAAGCCGTTGGCGACATAGACGTCTTCCCAGCCATCGTTATTGAGATCCATGAGGAGGGATCCCCAGGCCCAACGTCCCATCGCGGTGCCGGTAGCGAGGCTGTCATCGGTGAAGGGGGCGTCTTCGCCTGCATTCCGGAATAGAGAATTTCCACGAGCGTGTCGGCGGATCATATTTTTGGTGTCTTCGTCGCCGTCTTTTTTGGCCCGGAATTGATCCTGGGAGGTGATGCGATTTCCGGCAGAAGACCACATGTTGCTGACGTAGAGATCCATCAAGCCGTCCCGGTTGACATCTCCCCAGGAGGCAGACATGCCGGCGGCGATGTCGAGCGTGCCCGTCTGCCCGGCGACATCCTCGAAGCCGGCGGTGCCGGTCGGGATGAGGGCGTTGCGATAGAGATTATTGCGGCCGAAGTCATTGGCAACGTATAGGTCGAGGTCGCCGTCGTTGTCGTAGTCTTCCCAGGTGGCGGTGAAGCTGAATTGGGTGTTGTTTTGCTCAAGGCCGGAGCCTGGCGTGGCGTCGGTGAAGGCGAGCTTGCCGTCGTTTCGGAAGAGGTAATTGAAGGCGCCATTGCGGGCATCTTCGTAGGGGACGGGGTTGGCGAAAATGTCGGAAGGTGAGGTCTTGCTGCGCGGGCTGTATCCACAGACGTAGAAATCGAGGTCGCCATCGTGATCGTAGTCGGCCGCAGAAACTCCGGCGACGCGGGACTCAAGCGGGATGGTGAGGTGGCGCTTGAACTTTGCCTGCCCGGTATTTTCAAAAACAGAGACGGAAAAGCGGTGGGTTAGGACCAGATCTTGGTCGGAGTCGTTATCGAGGTCGACGAAGAGGACGCCGCGGGAGATGTCGAGGATATCGAGACCGGATTCTTTGGAGTGGTCGGTGAGGGTTCCGTCCGGATTGCGCAGGAAAAGCAGATTGGGCAGCCCGTCGGGTTGGCAAAGATAGAGATCTTCAAGTCCATCACCATTGGCGTCTCCGATGGCGAGCCCCTGATTGCCTTGATAGATGCCGAAGGCGACATCGAGGTTGCCATGCCAGTGGGCGGCTCCATGGATCAGCTGGTTTTGGTATGAGGAATTATGGCCGAGGAGAGCCTTCGTCTCTTCCTGGAAAATCTTCGGAGATCTGGCGTGGATTTCCTCGAAGCGAGCGGGCTCGATTTTGGTCAGGAGAGGGTGTTCCTGATCGGCGGGATCAGTCTGCCAGGTGCAATTCCACTCAGCATTGATTTGAATGCCCGTTTTATTCGAGGCCTCGAAGTAAACGAGGGTCCGGTAGGAATTATCGGGAAGTGGTTCGACGGTGACAACTTTGGTTTTAACACGGACGAGCGATCGGTCCCCGAGGGCGGTCTTGAGAGGGGAGAGGGCGCGGAGGAGAGCCTTGGGGCCTCCTAGTGGCTTTGAAGTGGGGTTGCCTAGGGGACGGAGCACACGGAAGCCGTTGGAAGAGGAACTTTCGGTGAGGGGTGGGCGGAGGGGTGGGCTGGAGAAGGAAGTGCTGGTGATTTTGTCAAGGCTTGGAGCTTTATCGATCTGGCCAGGGGCGAGGTGGGCGACGATGGCATAGAGTTGTTTGCCGGCGTTCTCACTAAAGGCTTCGGTTTGCCAGGCCGGGTCGGCACCGGGATCAGCTTTGGAGAGGAGGTCGGTGAGGGGGGCGTCGGCCTGAGCCAAGGGAAGACCGAAGGCGATTGAGATCGTCAGGAGGATCGTAGAGCGAAAATTTAGAAGCATGGACTTTGAGGTGCTTTCGGGTGTTCCTTCTGAATCATTTCAAGACTCTGAAGTGTCTTGAAGATTGAAAGATCATGGCCTTGCGCAAAGCAAAAAAAACCCGTCGGGAAACGATTCCCGACGGGTTTGAGATTTAGTTGATGTGCTTAGCTACGACGGCGTCGTGCAGCGAGGCCAAGAGCGGCGAGGCCCAAAAGCAAGCTGGAGCTTGGCTCAGGAATTACGACCGTCTCGTTGAGCGTGAAGGATGCGCCAGTGTTGTCATTGGTCAGCGTCACGTTGTATTCACCCTCCGGCAGATCAGAGAAGACAATTTCCTGGTTTTCATGGTCACCGAGCTGGTCAGTTCCGGAAAGGGACCTGAGAACATTGGGGACGTCTGAACCAGGTGTCGGAGCACCGGCCATGTCGCCGTCAGTGTCGAGGGCACTCCAGTAGAGCTTACCAGCGTCACCTCCGCCACCTTCCCACATGATCATTTCGAAGTCGACCCACTCGCCGTCGTCGAACTTGGCATCAGAGACGTCCATGATACTCACATTGGAACCATTGTTACCGGATCCGTCAGGACTGGTCCAGTTGTTGTCGTCCATGATGGTCTCCCCATCGATTTCAAGGTAAGTGTAGTCATCAATTCCATCCTGGAAGGTGATCCACTCATTGCCGGAGCTATGAGCGACACGATCTGCATCAGCAGGGATGAAGATTTGTCCCGTCATGTGGACACCGTAGGACTCCTCGTTTCCAGTGAAGTTGGTAGCGCCAGGGGTAACTGCGGTGACTGCGTCTGCGAAGCTTGCCGGAGTTCCAGCAAAGTACCCGGTGCCGCCAGCGTTCGTCCAGTCAACGTTTGGTATCACAGTCGAACCGCTTGCAGCATTCCCATCAATGGTCGCCCGGTTACCAGCCTCGCTGCCTGCATTGCCTTGGGCAACGTAAATATCAGCGTTCAAGCCGGCTGTCGTGGCGTCGATCCGGAAGTTTGCGGCCGGAACGAGATCGTTGGCGTTCTTCGCTGTGTTGTCTCTTGCGCCGTTTGGTCCAAACTGGGGAACAAAAGTCGTCGCAGTTGAGCCTACGGTAATGGTCCAATCGTTGGCCTCTCCGGTGGCGACGCCACCTTCACGGACAAACGCCGATGCGGTAATAATGTCAGAACCGGCACGACCAATTGCTCCGGTGGGCTCCCAGGTTTCAGGAGAAGACGCGGCGCCAAATGGCGTGGAGTCGTAGGAGTTTTGGAAGGTGAGGCTGTCGAAAGTTCCGGTGTTGACCCCTCCGCTGACTGCACCACCGCCCGACTGGGGGTGGGATTGGTGACCGAGACCCACGATCACTTCATTGCCACCGTTGAATGCAGCAATTTCGCGTGTGTCGTTTTGGACCCAGCGGCCTGCGATGCCTCCAAGATCACGTGCGACTGCACTGCGGAGAACATTTCCCTCACGGGAGACTGCCAGATAGGGAGCTGTATCGCTCCCGCCCCCGTTCACGAGGGGTGCTCCTTGTTGGTTGGTGCCAGTGTTAGGTTCTAGACGGCTTCCAGTCTGCAAGTCTCCGTTTGATTTGCGAACAGCCATGAAGTGCGCGTCAGTGGCGGCCGGAGTTCCTGCGGTCTGGGTTGCGCGAACACTGATGGTGTTGCGGCCCCACGTGGGTGCTGGGTTGTCGACGGAAACAACGCGAGCTGTGGCGGTGAAGTCGCCGGTGGTCGTCATCGCTCCGGTGCTGTCCCAAGCGAAGACTCCTTGGTCGGAGTTTCCCCAGAAGTCAGCACCACCACCGGTGAGGGCGTAGGTTCCATCTCCTCCGGCAACTAGGCCGGGAGCAGGCGTGGTTCCCGCGGCATCACCCCAGGCTTCCAGGGTGTCGATGTCGGCCGATGCGATCGGCGCGAATATTAGTGGTGTTGCAAATGCAATGTGTTGCAAGAGCGGTCTGTTTGTGTTCATAGTTTGTTGGGTGCTTTACGGGTAATACTAGTGGGAATTTTGCAGATTCCCACAAAGATTTGAGGGGCCTGATACCAAATGAGTCGAGGAGTGCCAATTTTTTTTTGATTATTTTTACATTTATTGGGTAGTATCGGCCTAATGGCCCAGTTTTCCTGTCCATTCCTTTCAGTTTAATTTAAAAATTATCAAGTTCGCATGTCTCTTCCGAGAAGGTTCCCCATTCATTGTTTTTTTGCGCTTATTTCCAATGCTGCTGCGGAAGCGCAGGAAAAGTCTGCAAATCAGGTTGTCGATAAAGTCAGGAGTCATCGCCTCGAAAAGGCTTCGGCTGGCGATGGGATCAAGCTGTTTTCACGCCTGGAAGGCGGAGAGATTGGCTTGGGCTTTGTGAGCCGATTTGAACCCGATCATCCTTTGGGTTACCAATATCGCTCGGGATTCGCATCCGCAGGGCTGGCGGTTGGTGATGTCGATGGCGATGGTTGGCCGGATGTCTTTTTTGGCGGCACGGCGGGGCCCGATGGGCTTTATCGGAATACCGGGACTCCGGGAGAGCTGAAATTTGAGGAGATCACCGGAAAGACTGCCGGGCTCGATGGCGGAGGCACGTGGTCGGCCGGAGTGGCGATGGCTGATGTGGATAACGATGGGGATTTGGATATTTATGTGTGTCGTTTCGACACTCCGAATGCCCTTTGGATCAATCGTGGTGATGGAACTTTCGAAGAGAAGGCCGCCGAATGGGGGGCGGGGATTGTCGCTCCCAGCCACACTCCCGCATTCTGTGACTACGACAACGACGGCGACCTTGATTTATACATTGCGACCAATCGCTATGATGATCCCAAGGGGTTCCGGGGTGCCGAGGCGGTGGGATTGCGCAACGGTCGGCCGGCTTTGAGGCCGGGATATGAGCGGTGGTATGCTGTTTGGTATGAGGACGAGGATCGTTGGGGCGTGCAATCATACGGGCAGGAGGATTACCTGCTTCGCAACGACGGAGGACGATTCACCGACGTGACCAGCGAGGCCGGGATTAGTGGCCGGGGCGATGGTTTGGCGGTGACCTGGTGGGATTACGACTCAGATGGCGATTCCGATATTTATGTCAGCAATGACTTTATCTCGCCGGACCGGCTCTATCGGAATAACGGGGATGGAACCTTCACCAATGTCGCGGGAGAGGTGATGCCCCACACCGCATGGTTTTCCATGGGGGCGGATGCGGGAGATTTGAATGGGGACGGGTACCCGGAATTGATGTCGGCGGATATGTCGGCAACCAATCATTTCAAGCAGAAGACGACGATGGGGGTGATGGGAGGCAGCATTCTGAGGCGTTCACTGGAGAGCAAGCCAACCCAGCTGATGCGAAATGCACTTTTGGTGAATACGGGGACCGGCCGGTTTTTGGAGGCGGCGAAGCTGGCTGGATTGGCGAGTTCGGATTGGACCTGGGCGGTTAAACTCTGCGATCTCGATGGCGACGGGCAGCGCGATGTCTTTTTTACGAACGGGACCGCGCGGGCCATGAATGATTCCGATATGACTCTGACGGCCGAACAATTGGCAGCGAAGCCGGAATGGGAATATGTGAAACATTATCCGCCGCGCCGGGAGAAGAATCTCGCGTTTCGGAATCTCGGTGATTTGAGGTTCGAGGACGTGTCGGCTGGCTGGGGCCTCGATGAAGAGGGCGTGAGCTACGGTGCGGCGGTGGGCGATTTCGATCGCGATGGTGATCCTGATCTCATCGTCTTGGAGATGGGGGAGGAAGTCTCGCTTTTTCGGAACGATCGCAAAGGTGGATCGCGGGTGGCGATTGCGCTGCGCGGTCAAAAAAGTAATCGTCTGGGCACGGGGGCGCATCTGACTTTGGATGCTGGTGGCAAACGGCAGTTCTTCGAGCTGCAGCCTGACCGAGGTTTTATGTCAGGCGATGAGCCGGTCGTTTTGGCGGCCTTGGGGAATGCCAAAAAAATCGATCGCCTTGAGATTCGCTGGCCGGGACGTGGGCGGCAGGTGCTCGAGAATCTTCCCGCGGGATTCCGGTATGAGATACAGGAAGCTGCCGAGCTTGATGCGCTGCCTCCCAAGGCTTCCAGTGACCCTTTGCTGACAACTGCTGATGGTCTCCCCCTGGGTAAGCATACCGAAAGTGTCACAAATGATTTTGAGAAACAGCCTCTTCTCCCCAATCGACTTTCCGGATTGGGAGGTGCGATCGCCTGGGGTGATGTGAATGGCGATGGATTGGACGATGTTTTTCTTGGCGGCGCTGCTGGCTATGCAGGTGAGCTGAGGTTGAATCGTGGAGGCGGGAAGTTCTCGGCTGAATGGGTCAATGCTTTCCGCGATCACGCGGGAAGTGAGGACATGGGTGCGCTCTTTTTTGATGCGGATTTGGATGGGGATCTCGATCTCTATGTGGCGAGTGGGAGCTACGAGTTTGCGACAGACGATCCCTTGCTGAGCGATCGTCTCTATCTCAATACGAACGGGAAGGGGAATTTTGAAGCTGCTCCGGCCACCGCGCTTCCGAAACTCCTGGTGGCGTCTGGTCCGGTTTGCGGGGCAGACTTTGATCGCGACGGGGATGTTGATCTTTTCGTCGGCGGGCGGGTCGTGCCGGGAGCGTATCCCAGCTCACCTCGAAGCGTGCTTTTGCGTAATGTCAGTGCTGGGGGAGTTCCGAAGTTTGAGATCGTGCCGGGCGTCGATAAATTTGGCATGATCACCTCTGCGATCTGGACTGATATTGATTCCGACGGCTGGATGGATCTGGCGCTTGCCACCGAATGGGGGCCCGTGCAGATTTTCAAAAACAGAGAGGGAACCTTGTCGGAAGCCACCGAAGCAATGGGGCTTTCAAAGAAGACAGGGTGGTGGACCAGTCTCGCGGCGGGGGACTTCGATCACGATGGGGATATCGATCTGGTGGCGGGGAATTTTGGCCTCAATACCAAATACCATGCTTCAGCTGAGAAGCCCGTGCGCCTTTTTTACGGTGATTATCACGGAACGGGTAAGCCCAACATCGTTGAGGCGGAGTATGAAGACGGCATCCTCTATCCGGTGCGGGGCAAGAGTTGTTCGACCCAGGCGATGCCTGCGTTAGGCAAGAAGTTTAAAACTTTCCGCGGTTTTGCCAAAGCGACTTTGCCGGAAATTTATGGAACCAGCCAGCTGTCCCGGGCGAAAGAGTATACGACCAACACGCTGGAATCATGTGTTCTCATCAATCAAGGAGGCAAAGGGTTTGAAGTGAAGCCACTTCCTCGTCTCGCTCAGATTTCTCCGATCTTCGGAACGCTCGTGCGCGACATCGATCTCGATGGTCACTCCGATATCATTTGCCTGCAGAATTTCTTCGGTCCCCAGGACGAGACCGGGCCATTCGACGGTGGCGTGGGGCAGGTTCTCTTAGGCAAAGGCGACGGCACTTTTGAGGTTCTTGGCGTAGCAGAATCCGGTCTCGAAATTAAAGGCGATGGTTCGGGTCTGGCCTCCACTGATGCCGATAGGGACGGACTTTTCGATTTTGCAGTCGGGCAAAATAATGCGGAATTTAAATTTCTTTCGGTGGCCGGGAAACCCGGCCGCCGCTCGGTGGCTGTCCGTCTGGTTGGTCCGAAGGGGAATCCAACGGCTGCCGGTGCGCGCTTGGAGTTGAAGTCTGCAGGGGTTCGCCAGCTTGCTGAGATCGCGGCCGGAGATAGCTATCTTTCCCAGAGCGGGCCGGTGATGATTTTTGGCATTAAAGGTGAGGGAGCAATTGCACTTGCGGTGACTTGGCCTGATGGGCATAAGTCTAGTCATACGCTATCGGCTGGTTCCAATCTCATCACTCATCCCAAGACTCCCTAAGATGTTCATCAAATTGTTTCATTCTCTCGTCGCCACCTTTCTGTTCCTTCTCGCTACCGGGGAGGGAATGTCTGCCGACTTCCTGAGCTTAACTGAAGAGCTGGTTCCAAACCCTTCTGAGGCCGTTCAGAGTGGTCTTAAAAAGTTGAATGCCGGCGAGGCTTCAGATGCCATTGGCATCTTTCGGGTGGCTGCTGAGAAGGGTGATCGTAATGCTCTGTTTTCCCTGGGTTGGGCCTATGGTTCGGGAACGGGAACAGGAGAGGGTCCGAATGCCCAAACGTCGATCGAGTACTATCGGAAGGCATCCGAACGCGGCCAACTTGCGGCCCAACTTGCGCTTGGAATGGTGTTAGTCACCCGCACGGAACCGGGAAAACCAGAGTCAGCCGAGGGGCTTTCGTGGATTAAGAAAGCTGCTGAAGGTGGTCAGCGTGATGCGCAACGCCAACTTGGATTGATCTATGTGGACGGGCTTGTGGTTGAGAAAAATCTTAAGCTTGGCGAAAAATGGCTGACCAAGGCTGCGGAAGCGGGTGATGCGGATGGCATGATTCAGTTGGGAGCTCGTTACGAGAGCGGAAAGATTACGGGCAAGCCCGATCCCGAGCAGGCGTTTAAATATTATAAGATGGCTGCCGACACCGGCCAGGTTGGCGCGCTTCTTCACTTGGCGAAAGGATACGAACGAGGCGGCTATCTGAAGCCCGATGCCGAGAAGGCAGCGGTTTGCTACCGCAAAGCAGAAGAGGCCGGCAGCATCGAGGCCTCATACCACTTGGGACGCTACTACCTCTTTAAGGATCAGGAGCGCGCTGCCTTCCAGTTTAAGAAGGCGGCAGAGGGTGGTTATGATATTGCACAGGTTTCTTACGCGAAGGCCTTGATGGCAGGTGCCGGCGTTCCTAAGGATGATAAAGCAGCGGTGAGCTGGTTTGAAAAAGCAGTGGAGCAGGGGAACCCACAGGCGATGTTCGAGACCGGACTCCTTCACAAGGCCGGAATTGCCGGAAAGAAAAAAGACATGCGCGAGGCTTTAGTCTGGTTCATCAAAGCAGGTGAAAATGGATTTGCTGAAGCGCAGAACACGATCGGGGGTTATTACAAAGAGGGTGAGTTGTTGCCGAGAGACAACGTCGCTGCTGTGGCATGGTTCACTCGCGCTGCGGCGCAGGGCTATGTCGCGTCTCAGGTGAATCTGGGTCTGATGTTTGAAAGCGGCCGGGGGGTATTGCAGGATATTGGTAGAGCCGGTCAGCTTTACCAAAATGCTGCTGCTTCTGGAAATACCGTGGCAATGTATCTCATGGCCAAGCTCCTTGATCAAGGGAAGGGAGTTCCGCGTGACCAGGTGGGCGCATACGTTCTCTATTCTCAAGCTGCAACCTCGTATGAGCCGGCAATTAAAGAGCGCGATCGCATTGGCGGGCAGCTTTCCGAAGACGAAATGAAGCGTGCACAAGAGGCGCTAGCTAAAATTGCTGTTGAGAAGAAGCCAACAGAGTGATCGTCACTTGTGCGATCTCACTTTTTTTCTAATTTCTGGGCTCGGATGATGTCTGGTTGGGCGTCGGCCTGACGGCCCATCTTGATGAGCGCAAGAGCCCGGTTTTTGTATCCGATTGGACTGTTGGGACGGAGGTCGATAAAGCGTGAGAAGTCAGCCGCGGCCTCTTTGTATTTTCCCAGACTGCCCCGTAAGACACCTCGTTTCACATAGGCTTGGGCAAACTTGGAGTCGTGTTCGATGGCGCGTGAAAATTCAATTTCGGCTTCCTTCTTTCGTCCAAGGGCCAGGAAGCTTATCCCTCGACTCTGCCGGAGAGCGGCATTGTCCTCGCCAAGTGCCAATACTTTCTCGAACTCGATCAGGGCTTTCTCATGCAATCCTTGGCCTGCTTTTGCGACCCCGCTGAGTAGGAGCGCTTCCGGGAGTTTTGGATCTTCACTGAGGACTTTTTCGACCGCAAGTTCAGCCTTCTCGAAAGATTGGGCCGAGATAAGTTGCTTGCCGCGAAAGAGAGATGTAAAGTTTGAGGACTGTTTGTCTCGGGGGGAACGGCCAAGAAAGGCGGCGGGATTGTCGAAAATAGGTTTCTCCTGTTTTGTGGAGGCTATATGAAGATCGGCTAGGTCCCGTAGGAAAGTGAATTCCACCCTATCAGTCGGGAAGAGTAGTCTACTAGGCTCTAAACTCAGGTGGGATGTTTCAATAACCAAAATTGCTCCGGATGCCAGACCAGGCGCGAGCCAGCTGGCGATAACAAATTTAAAAGGTAAGGACGGCATTTGACAGAGGCTGTTTAAGGCTATGGAGTTCAAGAATGATCGCAAACCAAATTCAGTTATTTTTGGTTTGCGGTTACTTCAATTTTTTGGACGGCTGCGTTTTTTGCCTTTCGGCCTCTTTAGGCCTGAAGAGGTAATCCTAAATAGATCTGCAACATATTGAGTTCCAGAACCGTAAAAAAAAGTGATTCCATCGTTAATCCACGTGTCCTCTTCAAAGTTTGCCTTTCAGTGTTTCGCCTTCTTGTCCGCGAGCGGGATTTTGGTGTCGGCAGAGGATAGTGATTTCGAATTCTTTGAATCTAAAATCCGCCCGGTTCTGGCTAACAATTGCTATGAATGTCACTCGGTGGAAGCGGCGAATCTTGGGAAACAGAAGGGCGGACTTTTATTAGATACGAGAAAAGGAATCCGAAAAGGTGGCGACACTGGGCCGGCGGTCGTGCCCGGGGACCTTGCTGGTAGTTTGATTTTGAAAGCGCTGAAGCAGGATGAGTTGGAGATGCCACCGACAGGAAAGTTGGCCGATGAGATCATCGGCGATTTTACCAGGTGGATTGTCGACGGGGCAATAGATCCGCGGGAAGAATCAGCAGTTGAGGTGAAGAGCACAAAGGTCGACGGATCAAATCACTGGGCTTTCAAAGTGCCGGAGGAGCCGAAGCTCCCTGAAGTCAGGAATTCCAAGTGGGGGCGATCTAAAATCGATCGCTTCATCTTGCATGAGCTGGAGTCACAAAAAATAAATCCGGTGCCTTATGCCTCGTCACGGGTTTTAGTCCGACGAATCTATTTCGACTTGCTCGGTCTTCCGCCGACTCCCGCTCAAGTTGACAAGTTTCTGGAGGCCTCTGCGAAGGGCCATGAAGATGCAGTTGCAAGGCTGGTCGACTCACTTTTGAAATCTCCTCATTACGGTGAACGTTGGGGGCGTCACTGGCTCGACGTTGCGCGTTATGCCGAGGATCAGGCTCACACTTTCGGGGTAAAAAAACGTGCGAACGCCCATCAATATCGGGATTGGGTCATACAGATGTTCAATGATGACCTTCCCTTCGACGAGTTTATCAAATTCCAGTTGGCCGGTGATCTGATGGAGCCTAAACTGGGAGACAAGTTTCGGCAGTTTGCTGGGTTGGGATTCCTTGGCCTGGGGGCGCAGTATTATAAAAACTCTGACAAGGCGAAGGCCGAGGCCGATGAACTCGATGACACCATCGATACCGTGACCCGTGGATTCCTCGGGTTGACCGTGTCGTGCGCACGGTGTCACGATCACAAGTTTGATCCCATTCCAACCCGTGACTACTATGCCTTGGCTGGAATTTTTAACGGACGGAGGTATTCGGAAATTCCCCTGGTCGGAGAGGACGAAGTTAAAGCCTACAATGATGAGCAAAGAGTCATCAAGGATTTGGAATCAAAGCATCGCAGCTACCTCAGGGGGATTGGCAAAGAAGAGGGGAAGAAGAGGTTTGGCCAGGTGAGCCAATACCTTCAGGAAGGATGGCGATTAGTGACGTTGAAATCGCAAGGGGTGAAGATTTCTGACGATGAGTTCGCGGAGAAAACCGGGCTTCATCCCCACTATACCAAGCGCTTCCGGGAGGTTTTGGATAAAGGGCGCAAGAATGACCTCATGAAGCGTTTGCCCGAGCTGGAAGGATGGCACGAGGTGGAGGCGAAGTTTGAGGGAAAGCCCGCTTTGGAGACTCTCAAGGTTCCTGAAAAAATCGTGGCGTTGGCTGATCAGCTTCAAGATTTGGTGAATCAAGCGGAAGAAGCCTTTGCGCAGATCGAAATCGAAAAGGCTGAAGAGTTGGCCAAGGCCCGTAACGTGGAGGATCGTTTGAACAAGATCATCGGAAAGATGGAAAATGATCAGAAGCGTCTTCTGAAAAATATTTGGTTCGACGGGCATGCCCCCCTTTATGCGTCCGAGAATGATGCTTATGCAAAAATTCTGAATGAGAAAGAGAAGGCGGAAGCTGACCGGATGAAGACCGGGTTTGAGGATCTTCGTAAAAAAGCAAAACCCAAGTATCCACTGGCCCATGCCGTTCAGGGAGGTGGGAAAGCGATGCAGGTCTACATCCGTGGCAATCCGGCAAGCAAAGGTGACTGGGTGGCCCGGGGCATGCTTGAGATTTTGGAAGATGAACCACGGCCGACTGATCCCGAGGAGGCTAAAAAGCATTCTTTCTCAAGACTTGATCTTGCCGAAGCCATCGCCTCTCCGGAGAACCCTCTCACGGCTCGCGTGATTGTGAACCGCGTCTGGCAGTGGCACTTCGGCAAGGGCTTGGTTACGACTTCGAGCAACTTCGGTTTGCTGGGTGAAGCTCCCAGTCACCCGGAATTGCTTGATTGGCTGACCGTCAATTTCATGAAGAACGGCTGGTCACTCAAGTGGCTGCACCGCGAGATCCTCGGCTCCGCGACTTATCAACTTTCCAGCGAAAGGAGTTCTCACAACGAAGAGCTTGATGGTGACAATCGTTTTCGTTGGAGGTTTGACCGCCGTCGTCTCGAAGTCGAAGCCTGGCGCGACGCCTTGCTTGCGATTTCTGGAAATCTAGATTCCACGATGGGAGGGCCAACGATCGAGCTTCAGAAAAATAAAACACGTCGTACTGTTTATGCGAGCATCAGCCGTCACCAACTCGATGGTACGTTGCGGATTTTTGATTTTCCTGATGCCAATGTTTCGGCCGCTTCCCGTACGGAGACCACCGTGCCCCAGCAGCAGCTTTTCGTTCTCAATAGCGACTTCATCATCGATCAGGCAAAAGCCTTCGCCAAACGGGTGACCTCGGCGTATGAAGAGGTTCCAGAGCAGGTCGAATTCGCCTATCGCCTTGCCTTTGGGCGTTCTCCTTCGGAGTCGGAAGTGAAAGTCGCGCAGTCCTATCTCAAGATTGAAAAAGAAAAGGACGACAAACTCTCCCGTTGGGAGCAGTATTGTCAGGCGCTGCTTGCGAGCAACGAACTGATGTATCTCGATTAAGATGCAAAACGGACCCTTCCAGCAATCATACATGAATCGCCGCGAGATGCTGAGGCGCGCGGGCGGCAGCTTCGCGTCGATTGGTCTTGCCGGAGTTCTTGCCGAGCAAGGCTTGTTGGGCGCCGAAAGTCCGCTTGTTCCCAAGCCTCCGCACATTCAACCGAAGGCCAAGCGCATCATTCACCTCTTCATGAATGGTGGCCCGTCGCAGGTGGATACATTCGACCCCAAACCTGCCCTGGAAAAACACCATGGCCAGCGACCGCCGGGGGCCGAGCGTAAAACCGAGAGGCGCACCGGCGGGCTTTTTAAATCACCTTTTAAGTTTAAGAAGTCGGGCCAGTCCGGAATTCCGGTGAGCGAAATTTTCCCCGAAGTTGCCAAGTGTATCGATGACATTTGCGTTATTCGTTCCATGCACACCGACGTGCCAAATCATGAGCCTTCGCTGCTCATGATGAACTCGGGGATTACTCAACCCATCCGTCCAAGCATGGGGTCGTGGTTGAGCTATGGTCTCGGAACCGAAAACCAAAACCTTCCCGGCTTCGTCGTTTTGTGCCCCGGGAAACCGGTGGTTGGTCCGCAGCTTTGGAGCAATGGATTCCTTCCTGGAATTCATCAAGGCTGCCATATCGGCAAACTCGATCCCAAGAAAATTGTTGATCATATCAGTAACAAGCACCTAACGCCGCGAACCCAGCGCCAACAGCTTGATCTCATCAATCAGCTCAATGGTTTGCACTCGGAGCAACGGTCGGGAGACGACAAGCTGGAATCACGAATTCAGTCGCTTGAAGTGGCTTTCCGAATGCAAACCGAAGCCCAGGAGGCCTTTGATGTGAGTAAGGAAAGCAAGGCCACGCGCGAGCTTTATGGTCAAGGGCAGTTTGCTGATTCCTGTCTTGCGGCCCGCCGTTTGGTGGAACGTGGAGTGCGCATGGTTCAGGTTTATTATGGAGGCGGACAACCCTGGGACGACCATGGCAATATCGAAAAAGGTCACCGTGACAAAGGTCAGAAAAGTGATAAAGCAATCGCGGGGTTACTTCGTGATTTGAAATCGCGGGGCCTCCTCGATGATACTCTGATTCTATGGGGAGGTGAGTTCGGCCGCACTCCGGTTTCCGAAGGCGGCAGCGGACGCGATCACAACCATCACGGCTTCTCAGTCTGGCTCGCCGGAGGAGGAATCAAAGGTGGAATGACCTATGGTTCCACTGACGAGTTTGGCTTCGCCGCCGTGGAAAATAAAGTCCACGTCCACGACCTCCACGCCACCATTCTCCATCTCATGGGAATCGATCACGAGAATCTGACCTACCGCTACTCAGGCCGCGACTTCCGGCTCACCGATGTCCACGGGCACGTCGTTAATGAGATTCTGGCGTGATTCTCTTTTCTGAAGCCTGAACGCTCCGGACCGCTAACAAGGAGGGCTATCGCCTCGGTCGAATCACGGTCCAAATCGATTACTGCGAAAGAAGCTCTTATGCCGAACGTTCCCTAGCTCGTGATGCTTAATATTTGGAATTCGATTCCACTCTTGTTCGAGTCCTCTCCGATGCTTTCGCAAGCAACGGCTGCCGTCGTACCCTCCGATGATTCGGTTTCGGCCAACGTGAATTACCTTGAGGAATTTCAAAAAGGGGGAAGCGTCGGGATCGCCCTTGCTGTCTTGCTTCTCGCCATGATTGGCTTCACGGTTGAGAGACTTTTGCGACTTCGCGCCAAGACCATTTGCCCGCACGGGCTCGTTACCAAGGTGCTGCCGATGTGGTCCGAGGGAAATTTTATGGAGATTGTGGAGGCTTGTAAAAAAACTCCAAGCCTCCTTGCCAAGATGATTCTTTATTTCGTGGAGCATCGTCAGGCGGATCCCGAACTTCTGATTCCCGGAGCCAATGATATTGCGGTTCGGGGGCTTCGGCGGCACATCCAGCGAACCTATTCACTGGCCGTGGTGGCCGCTCTTGCGCCACTCCTGGGACTTCTCGGTACCATGATTGGCATGATTGAAAGCTTCAAGTTGGTTGAACTCTACGGTGATGAAGGAGGGGCCTCAATGTTGGCTGGCGCGATTTCGAAGGCACTGGTCACGACAGCGATGGGTCTCATCATCGCGATTCCTTCACTGGCGATCTACCACTATTTCAAGGCCCGTATTGGAGCCATCGGGAATCAACTCGAGGAGGAAATCGAGATCCTCATTAACGGATGGTTTCTCAAGCAAAACCCTGAAGCGAAAGACGCCAGTCGGGCTCGCCTCGATCAGGATGACGCCGGGGCCGATAATCAGCCTCATTAACTTCCCAACCCGGATCCACTTGAAACCATGAGACGCAAACGACGCTTGGACACTGGAGACAGCGCCGAAGTGCCGATGTCGCCTTTGATCGACTGCGTCTTTTTGCTTCTGATCTTCTTTCTGGTGACGAGCATGCTCAAAAGGAAGGAGATGCTTATTCCTATCCAGCTACCCGATCAGACGGCAGCCGTTGCGGATACTTCCGAGGACAATATTCTCATCATCGGACTCGATGAGGAAGGGCGCGCGCTCCGGTTCATGGAGCGGACCGGCGAAAACAGTGAGATCCAATATGAACTGATCGGCGATTTGGCCGTTTATCTGCGGGAGCTTATCAGTGACGGGGGAGCGCAGGTCTTGCAACGTCCCCTGCGCCTTGACGCGGATCGTGACACACCGTTTCAAAAAGCGATCGATGCTCTCGATACCTGCAAGTTGGCCGGGTTTAGCGATGTGGGCCTCAAGACTAAAACCCGCAAAGAATAATCAACCATGCAGATCGATTACGAAGACGATGATGACGCCGAAATTTCGATGAGTCCGCTCATTGATTGTGTCTTTTTACTCCTCATCTTTTTCCTCGTCGCCACGATGAGCAAGAAGGCCAACAAGGACGTTGATATCCGTCTCCCGGAATCCAAGTCCGCCATCAAACGTTTGGCCACTGACGAGCAAATTGTGATTGGAATCGACTCGCAAGGAAATGTCTTCCTCGAAGGAAAGCCCGCCTCGATCATGGTGCTGCATGATGCCCTCCGCACTGAGGCTCTGGCTAATCCGAGTCAACAAATTCGAATCGATGCTGATGCGGAGGCCCCATTGGCCAATGTTGTCGAAGTCGTGGATATCTGCCAATTCAACCACTTGGACGATGTCGTCCTGAGAACTTACGATGAAAACTACAACCGATAGCGAATCCTCCGCGCCAGACAGTTCGGTAGAGGCGGCCTTGCAGGAGGCGCACGAGGCAATGGCGCCGAAGCAGAAACGGATCTGGCCTGGGGTTCTCGGATCACAAATTTTGGTGGTGGTTGTGGGCTACCTTTTCATGCCCTACTTCTCGACCCATCTTGTTTTTGATCAGGAAGCGATGGCGGCTGAGGAAGCCCGCATTGCCGAGCGGGCCCGTGCTTATCGCGAACAAGAACAGGCGGAACGCACAGATCGGGAGATCCACGAAGCACACGCCGATCCGCTCAAGCGCCAGGAACGCGAAAAACGCCGGCAGGAAGTTCTGGCCCAGGTTTATGAGCTTGAGCAGATTGCCCGACGCATTCGCGAGGAACGCGATGCGCAGCTGAGCAGGCTGATGGATACTTCATCCGGAGAGATCCAAGAGGGTTTCGAAACAAAGCTGGAAGATTCACTTCGGAAATTTTCGGAAGCAGCCACCACGCTGAAAGCGAACGAGACGATCGCAGGGCGCGAGCCCTTCGATGAGTCCGCCAATGAGCTTCTCGAGGCGGCTTCCGAGGCTCGCCAAAAAGCCAATACCCCGAGTGGGCTGGGGCCGCAGGACCGCGAGTCTTTGAGTGAGCGCCTGGCCTCGACGGAAACCACTCTCGAAGAGCTTCGTGATGCCAACCAGGATGTTTGGTCGGGGCAGGAAAGTGATGAACTGAACGATGCTCAGGAAATGGCGAATTTGCTTCGCGCGCTGCCCCGGCAAGTTAAGAACGCCCGCAGGCAGATCCAATCGGCCGAGTCTCGCCTCGAGCAACAGCGAAATCGTTATCATGACGAGATCAAGAAGGAGATTGATCGTCTCAAACAGTCTCATCGTGGCGTGCTGGCGCACCAGAGTCGGTCGCCGGAAGTCAAAGAGCTCAGCGAGGCTTTGAAAAAATTCGAAGCCATCAATCAGAAACAAAAGGCGGAGAAAGAGTGGGACCAGGACGAGTATGAGAAATCCTTCAAAACAGTTAAGGAATCGGCTGAGGGCGCGAAAGAGCATATCAAGGGAGTTCGAGAATTGGGAGATCAACGTGAAACGCTGGCCTTGTCCGGTCTCCTCAGTAATCAGCAGCGCCAAGCGGATGCCCAGCTGAAGCAATGGCAGCAGCTGGAGAAGAAACAGGCGGGTGAAAGCAAGAAGAGCCGCGAAGCACTGACCGCGGTGGCCGACCAAGTTGCGAAGCAGTGGGAGAAAACGAAATCGCAACTGAGCGCCGATGATCAGAAGATTTACGATAAAGCGACAGGTGGCTTACTTAAAGAAGCCCGAAAGCAGATCAAGACGCCATCAGCTGCGTCGGCACAAGACGTCAAGGCCAAGGCCGATCAGCTGGCTGCGGTAATTCGGGAAAACCCGTCCGAAAACCAGCAAGTCAAACAGGACGCGGCCCGTCTTGAGCAGGCGGTTCAGTTGCTCGCGGGGGAGGTGGAGAAGAGCGCCCGGGGGTTGCGCCAACGCGAGGAGGAAACAAAGACATTGGCCCGGAAAATTGAGGAGGATCTGAAGAAAACTCAAAAACAGCTCAATGATCAGGCAAGACGTGCGGCTTTAGCTCTCACTAAAAACAACAATGGTAAACCACCGGAGGGAGATGATCCTGAGGCTTTGAAAAAAGTTGCCGAGGGGCTTCGCAAGATCGACGAGCAGGCGAAAACGTTTTCCGGAGACCCCGGCAATGATCTCGCGGCTCGAAGCAAGGCTCTGACCGCGCTTCGAAAGGACACTCAAACGCTGAATCAAACGCAAAAGACTCTTCAAAATGGCATCACCAAGGATGAGTCCAACAAGTTGGATCGTAGTCTCACGAGCCTCGAAAAAAGCCTTGGAAGACGTCACGCCGAATTCACCCGGCAGGCTGCCGCCTCCAAGCAAAATACCGAACGCCAGGAAGAACAACTGCAGAAGTCCATCGATCAGGTCAAGGCGGCCGCGAGCAAAGCACGGAATTTGAAAAGCCCGGAAGCCAAAGGTGTTGCGGCAACATTGCAGCCTGTACCAAAAACGGCCCCGGCAATTCTTGCCGAGGCAAACGAGTCCAGAGCTTCTCTCGAGAAAATTGCCAAGGCGGAGGAGCAAACCAAAGATTGGCTGCAAAGAGCGAAAGGCGAAGCTCCGGTCCGTCAGCTTCAAATGGCAAATACTCGTCAGACCTTGCGAGATCTTTCCGAAGCGATGACAGAGGCCGGTTTGACCCGTCAAAATGCCGATGCCGCAGTGGCCTTGCTTGAAGAAGGACCGTTGGAATTTCCCGACCTTGATCCGGCCAGCCTTGAAGATGCCGTTGCGACCGCGGAGAGTTTGCACGAATTGATTGAAGATGATTTTCAGACCGTGCGCGCGGCCGAGATCGCGGCGCGGACGGGCCGGTCATTCGAGGAAATGCAACGTCTCGCGGACTCCTTGTCCGAAGAGGATTCTCAAATCGAAGTGCCCGACAGCGATCCTCAAGTCGAGACCGTCGGTGATCTCAGGGAGTATCGAAAGGCCATGGATAAGACGGTGGCTCAAACTGAAAGCCTCACGCAAAACGCCCGGACCCTGGAGCGCCAGGCTCTTGGAGAAGGTGACTCCGGCTTGGCGCAAGCCCTGGCCAATGCCCAGTCGCAGGGGACGGGCCAAGGCAATAGCGTGGGCTCGCCGATGAATGTCGGTGTCGATCCGCGGCGCAGAAAAGATCGCAAGCCGTCAAACACCTGGCACCAAATGACCTTCGAAGATGTTCATATCCCGACCGGCAGAATTGACCTGAAGAAGGTGAAGGCCGAGGCGCTCCCCGGACGTCGCTTTACCGATGAGAGTCTCCGGCGTGGCTGGCTCTACGTCGACACCTGGTATATCATTGGGCCTTGGGAAAATTTCGGGAAAATCAACTGGGGGAACGTCCACGCCCCTGAGCTCGAAATCGACCTTGCAAAATCATATCGGGACGGAAAAGGCGGCCGGGAATTGCGTTGGCAGTTCACCCAACATCCCGCGATTCGCTGCGATGTTCCCGATGAAACAACGAACAGCAGCTACTACGCCTACACCGAACTTTACTTCGACAAACCTCGTGAGATGCTCGTGGCAATCGCAAGCAACGACGCCGGAAAACTATGGATCGATGGCGAGGTGGTTTGGCAGGACAATGGCCTAAGCAGCTGGAATCTCGATGAAGGATTCCGGCGGGTCCGATTCAAGAAAGGCTACAGCAAAATCCTCATGCGTGTCGAAAACGGCCCGCGTACTTGCGAGTTTTCGCTCCTTCTCTGCCCTCCGGATTTGTAGTTTTTTGAAATAGTTTTACCTTCCTTTCCCCAGCCTTTTCGGGCTTTGCCAAATAGGAGCAGAATTTGACCATCCAAGTAGAGTGGTGGGAATTGAGGGGAATGCTTGGGTCGATGTTTTCGCCATCCGAGTGAATGGCATCCGCACTCCCATGACCTTGGTCTTTCGGGCGCCATTAAACTTGGGCGCAAGCACGCGACGATTTGCCAGGATCGAGGTCACATATCGGGAACCCTGAAGACCTGAGATCGCTGCCGTCGCGGGTGACCTGCGCGTTCTTGGTGAGCGATGCGTTGCTGGTATGGAACGCCTTTATTCGCTTTGTCGGTTTTGGGAAAGATGCTGCTCCTTTGGGTTTTCCTATTGGGCTGAATTGTCTTTTTTAGTTTTAAGGAGACGCAATTCGCCGGATCGTGAACTTTTGAATTATTTCTCGATCCTACCTATACAATGTCGGCCCACCTGTCATTTGATTGGTGTGGAGCAACAGTCCCAGTCTCAGAATCACGAGGAATTCACTCGTTTGCTGGTCTCGAATCAGCGAAGGATTTACGGATTCATTTTTACGTTGATTCAGGATCATGGATCGGCAGATGACGTTCTTCAGGAAACAACTGCACTACTTTGGAAGAAATTCGATTCCTTCGAGTTGGGGACGGACTTCGGAGCCTGGGCGATGCGAGTGGCCCGATTTAAGGTGCTTGAATGGCGTAGAAAGCAGCAGCGGATTCCGTTGCCCATCGAAGAGGAACTCCTTCTTGAGTTGGCTGCAAAGGCCGAGGAGGCTCAAGGTCACGACGGTATTGGACGAAGAGAGGCTCTCGAGCATTGTCTCTTAAAGTTGAGTGAACGGGATACACCCCTTTTGCACGAGCGATACACTCTGGAGAAACCGGTCTCAACGAACCGGGCTGGGGCGTGACCACTCTTGGTGGCACCTACACCGAGACCTTCTCCGGCCTGCGGACCTCCTTGCTTGCAAGCGAGGTCGCAAACCAGGACGTCTATGTGCCGATGATTGACGGAGAGAGCCGCTTCTTTGTTCTTAGCGTAGAATAGCATTTCCATGATCTCAAAATTTAAGAGCTTCCGGGGAGTTCGCCGGGTAATCATGGCCCTCGCTATGGCGGGCTGTTTCGTGATCGCTTTGCAATTTTGGAAACCGGTTGATCAGCCAGTCACCAATCCGATTCCGCCAGTCGAGGTGCTGCGCAGCGATTTGGAATTACGCGAGGACAAGCGGCTTTATCAACATGGCTCCAGTGAAGCCTTCAGTGGTTTGTTGGTTGAGAATTTCTCCGGGGAAGCGCGCAAGCTTGAGATCGAAATTCATCATGGGAAAGCCCACGGCTCTTCGCGGGGGTGGTTTGAGAACGGACAAATTGAGGTTGAGGAGACTTTTATTGAGGGCGTCTCAAACGGTCTTCGCACCCGCTGGTATGAATCCGGTCAGAAGCGCTTCCAGGCCGAGATCGTCGATGGTGTGATCGAGGGTCCCTGCGTGGAGTGGCATGACAACGGAACCAAAGCGGTGGCGATGAGTTTGAAGAATGGAGTGACCGATGGTCTCGCCGAAACGTGGTATCCCTCGGGAGCCCGTAAATCGCGATTTCACTATGCGGCCGGGACAGTCGCCAAACGTGAAACCTGGCCCGATACCTCCGCCAACAGTGTGATTGGTTACAAGGGTGATTAATGAACGGAGGATCTGTTTTGGAGCACCTTTTGGTAGCGTTTGAAGCGGTTTCCGCTAGTGGCGGGGAAAGTTAATCTTCAAGGGTCATCCGGATTTTTAAGTGAGCCCGAGGTGCGCGGCGACGAGTTTATTGTCGGGGATGATACTGGCGGATCTTAATAGGAAGGATAGAGATGCCCTCGTTTGCTGTCCGAAATTAGCGCGTTTTTGAGCGGTTGAGGAAGGGACGTGAGTTTACGATTTCGAGGATGAGTTCGCGTGAGGAGTACTGTTTCTCTCGTACTTTGAAGACGATCTGGTTCACGGTGACCTCGTCGTAGTATTCGAGGCCGCGGCCGGTGGCGTAGCTGATGAGCTTTCTCGTCATGTTGGAGGCAAATTTATCTTTGCCGGCGAGCAGGAGTTGTTTGAGTTCCTTGGGGGTGGAGAAGGTGATGTCGCCCGGGAGGGTGGCGGAGCTGTCGATGGGTTTTCCATTGGCGTCCTTGGAGCGCCAGCGACCGATGGCGTCGAAGTTCTCCAGCCCGAATCCGAGTGGGTCGATGCGGGCGTGGCAACTGGCGCATTGCTTGGCTTTGCGATGGCGGTCGAGTTGCTGGCGAAAGGTCAGGCCCGCGGCCTTGGTGTCGTCGGCGGGGAGTTCTCCGGCATCGGGCGGAGGCGGGGGTGCGGGGTCACCGAGCATGGCGTCTAGAATCCAGACTCCCCGATGGACCGGACTGGTGCGGAGAGGCAGAGAGGTGGAGGTGAGAATACTGCCCATGCCGAGGACGCCGCCGCGGTTTTGGTCGTGAAGTTTGACTTTGCGCAGCTGATTACCGGTGACGGGTTCTTTGAGTCGATAGTGACGGGCGAGGGTGGAGTTGGCGAAGGTGTAGTCGCTCTCGATCAGTTCAGTGAGCGGTCGGTTCTTGCGGATGAGGTGGTTGAAGAATTCGATGCTCTCATAATACATGGAGCGGCGGAGTTCGGGGGTGAAGGTGGGGAAGCGTTTGGTGTCGGGTTCGGCACGGTCTATCATTTTGTCGAACTCCAGCCAGCGGCCCGCGAAGTGCCGGGAGAAGTTGGTAAACTTGGGATCCTGGATCATGCGCAGGGTTTGGGCACGGAGGACCTTGGGATCGCGGAGTTTGCCTTGATCGGCGATTTGAAAGAGCTCGCGGTCGGGCATGGAGGACCAGAGGAAATAGGAGAGACGGGTGGCGATCTCGAAATCGTTGAGTGGCCATTCTTCTTTGCCCGCTTCATCGTGTTCGGCGCGGAAGAGGAAGCGTGGATTGATGAGGAGGGCGGTGAGGGGGGCGCGGAGGGATTGCTCGTAGTTTTGGCCGGCTTTTTGGCCCTTGGCGAAAGCACTGAGGAGCGGGGAGAGGTCTTCATCACTGACGCGACGGCGATAGGCGAGGGTTGCGTGGTAGGTGAGGACTTGTTTGGCAGAGTCCTTTGGCTTGTTTTCGGCGTCGGGTGATTTGAAGATGACTTTCTCTTTCAGTGCGGGACTGGCGTAAACGGCGGCGACGACTTTCTTGGCGGCAGCGAGGTATTTTTCGAGAAGAGTCGGGGTGGAGAAGAGGGCATCCGCCATGTTGTCGAAACCTTCGCCGCCCGCTCCATCGGCGGGGAAGTCCTTGGACGGATTGAAGTTGACGCCGAAGAGGTCGCGGACGGTGTAGTGGTATTCGTTTCGGTTGAGGCGACGCAGGGTTGTGCGCCCGGCGCGCTGGGGAACGTTGCCGGATTTGACGCGATCGACGACTTTGGAGAGGGTTTTGATTAGGGTTTCGCGTTCGGCAGCGGTGGGTAGGACGTCTTCGTCATCAGGAGGCATTTCCTCGTGCTCGACCTGGTCGATGACATTTTCGAGCAGTTGGAAATTTTTGAAAGCGGCGTCGAGGGAATCAAGGTGATGAAGGGTGATGCCCCCTTTTTCCTTATCCGGTCCGTGGCAGGCGATGCAGTGCTTTTTGAAGAGGGGCTGGACTTGGTCCGCAAAGGAATCGGCCCAAGCGGGTGCGAGGGAGCCAAAGAAGATCAGAAGAAGCGCGCGCATTTTGGAGTGGATACGGGTTAAGGAGTGGGAATGTATCAGGAGAGATGTGGCTTGGCTGGGCGATAGAATTTGTTAGCTTGCGGTCTTATGAAGAAACAGTCACTGGCGGTTTTGTCCTCTCTTTTTTTCTCTGGTGTTGCAGGAGCGAAGCAGCCGAATGTTCTGATCCTTTATGCAGATGATTTGGGCTTCGGGGATTTGAGTTGCTATAATGAAGGAAGTAAGATCCCGACGCCGAATCTGGACCGATTGGCGAAGGAATCGATGCGTTTTACGGACGGGCATTCTTCTTCGGGGATTTGCACACCCTCGCGTTACGCGATGCTGACGGGGCGACATCATTGGCGGGATTTCCATGGCATTGTGAATGCCTTTGGGGATTCGGTTTTTAAACCGGAGCGCCTGACGCTCCCAGAGATGCTAAAGGAGAAGGGTTATCAGACGGCGGCGATCGGAAAGTGGCACTTGGGTTGGAATTGGGATGCCATTCGCAACAAGGAGGTGAAGGCGACCACGGTGCGGGATGGTCGCAGGAAAAAACAACAGTTCGGGCCGGAGGCTTTTGACTGGAGCAAATCGATTCCCAACGGGCCTCTCGATCACGGGTTTGATTATTACTTCGGAGACACTGTGATTAATTTTCCGCCTTACTGCTGGATCGAAAACGACAGAGTGGTGGAGGCTCCGGATACCATCATGCAGACCGGGAAATGGAAGACGATCAAGGAAGGGAACTGGGAATGCCGTCCGGGTCCCATGGTGACGGGTTGGGATCCTTACGAAAATATTCCCACCACGACTAAGAAGGGCGTGGAATACATTGAGAAAGCCGCGAAGGCCGAAAAGCCGTTCTTTCTCTACTTTGCCTATCCGGCTCCGCATGCACCCATCATTCCAAATGATGAGTTCGACGGGAAATCAAAGGCCGGACCTTACGGGGACTTTGTTCATGAGACGGATCACTCGATCGGGCAGCTCCTGAAAGCGCTGAAGGATTCGGGACAGGCTGAGAATACCATTGTGATTTTCTCGGCTGACAACGGCCCCGAGCATTATGCTTATGCGCGTGATGCCAAATTCGATCATTGGTCGGCCCATCCCTTCCGGGGACTAAAGCGTGATATTTACGAAGGTGGTCACCATGTCCCCTTTATGATAAAGTATCCCGGCGTGACCAAGGCGGGGAGGGTTTGCGAGGCCCTCGTCTCGCAGATCGATATCATGGCGACTCTTGCTTCAGTAGTGGACTACGAACTTCCTAAGGACAACGCCGCAGAAGATTCCCATGACCTTCTTCCGCTTTTGAAGGGTGAGGAGAATTTGATCCGCACCAGTCACATTCACAATACTTATGCGGATTCGTGGGCTTTCCGTGAGGGAGACTGGGTGCTTGTGGTGGGCAAGAGTGGCTATCGTTCCCGGGTGGATAAAAAGTGGGAGGCAAAACACGGCTACCCCAAAGCGGAGAGCAAGACGCCAAAGCTCTTTAATCTCGAGAAAGACATTGGGCAGCGGCACGATGTCGCGGCCAAGAATCCCGGTAAGGTAAAAGAGATGCAGGCGAAGATGAAGGAGATCCGTGAGCAAGGCTACTCGGCTCCGAGGTTGGCGAAGTGACCTGCGTCAGCCTTTGTCGTCGTAGTATTTCCAGTTTCCCTTGTAGCGGCGGAACCGGGAATGCTCTCGCAGTTGCTGAACCTCGCCGTCCCAGAAGTAGTCGGCGATGAATTCGACCTTGCCGCGCTTGTCATCCTTTTGGCCTTTCGAGGTCGAGACGATGGTGAGGAATTTCCAATCGGTGTGGTGGATGGTGTCCTCGAGCTCGCGTTGAAAATTTTCGCTACGAGTGTCGGGGTGGGTGGTTTCGACCAGGTAGTCGGGAAGACGAAAAAAGAAGGCGCTATAGCGGGAGCGCATCAGAGCCTCGGCAGTTTTCGGGAGCGCCTTGTTTTGATGAAAAGCTAGGCAGCAGTCCTGATAAGACTTTTTGCTTTTGCAGGGACAAAGGGAGAGATGGCGTTCCTTGGGGATTTTATCGAAGTCTTCCGGCACGGGCGAGTCTTGGGAGCAAGAAGCCTGATTGCAATACGATCTTTCTCCCTCAGCGGATATCTGGTTTGTCAAAAAGGTGAACTTTTTTGAATCCGCGGCACGGCCTGTGGCGAAGGTCTTGATGAAATGAGAAAAAGACCAAGACGAATTCAGGCTGCCTTCGCTGCAGCACTTTTGATGACCGGAGTTTCCCAGGCTGCTGACCCGGCCGAGGCCAAAACGATTGGAAGGGTGGTTCGTGAAAGAGCCGACCTTTCCACCTTCCTCCAGTTGCTGGATAAAACCGAAGTTGGTTCGCAGCTCTCCGAGCGGACCAACATTCGCCGGACCGTTTTTGCCCCCATCGATGCCGCCTTCGCAAAGCTTCCCAAGAAATCGCTGAGCACCTTGCTGGATCCGAAAAATGACGACCGTCTGGAGGAGGTTTTTGGGTTTCATGTTCTGAATCGCTCGGTTCCGGCGTTTGGATTGGAGAAGTTTTCGACGCTGCAAATGACGACCGGACAATTCCTTTCAATCGATTACAGCAATGGAAAAATCGGTGGAGCTCGTTTCACGGGTGAGACGATTCCTTGTTCGAACGGCACCATCTACCTGGTTGATTAGGTTCTGACTCCCAATACCGATGACCTTTTTCAGCGGCTTCAAAAGGACGGAAGATTTACCATTTTCACCAAGGCGATCACGGCGAGCCGGCAGGGCAAGTTGTTCCAAAATATGCACGGGCTCTACACGACTTTTGCCCCGACCGATGAGGCTTTCGCCAAGCTTCCAAAGGAGTTTGTCGATTCCTTGTTTCTTCCCGAAAACGACGAGCGTCTTGAGGACATTATCAAACACCATATTGTCGATGGGGTTCTGGCCGCAGGGAAGGTTCCGGGCTTTCTGAGCCTCGGGGTTTCCGGTGTTACCCCAATTTCCGCTTTTGGTCAGCAGATCAATTTTAAGGCTGACGCAGCAGGAGTAACTGTTGACGGGGCCAAGGTTCTTCAGGCGGACATTCCATGTGCGAATGGAATCATCCATGTGATCGATTCGGTCATCCCGCCGGTTGATTCCGGACTTCTTGCTCTTCTTCGAAAGGACGATCGATATTCGACTTTGGTTTCGCTGCTTGATGCCACCGGCCTGAGCCTGGCGGTAGCATCGTCGTCGCAATACACCATCTTTGCACCCGTGAACGAGGCTTGGAAAAAGGAGCCCTTTGCTTCACTGGCTGCAGATCCGACCGGTGAGAACCGGGAGGCTCTTTACGGGATTTTGGCCCGCCATGTCATCACCGGAAAACACGTGAGTGAGAACTGCCGCCCTTACAACAAGCTCCGCACGATTCATGGTGCGCCCATCTACCTTACCCGCTCGGGTGTGGACCGGAAAATCAGTGGGATCAGCATTTCGGAAACTGATAACGAGGGCTTCAATGGACTCATCAATGCCATCGATTCCGTCATTCCTGATCCCATGGAGCTTCCTGAAGGAGATATCACCACAATTGATGCCATCAAGTTTGTTCAGACCACCCTTTCCGATGCTTCGGCCAAATATGGAGAAGGGAAATACGAAGAATCCTGGCGCCACTACACCGCGAAAGGCTACGAGTTCCTCTCGAAATACAGTCAGTTCCTGACGAGCGCGCAAAGAAACAGTCTGGAGACTGCGATCCGCGACGATCAACCGGTTTACCAGTTTGCTTCCGAGGCTTGGACTTCGCGTAATGCCTTCCGCACGGTGCTGAGGAATCTTGAGCAGCGTGAGGATCGCATACTCGATAGCTATCTCATGCAGCGTCCTGACAAGAAGCGCTTTGGTCGCTAGTGCTCCATAAAGCTTAAAAAGAAGGATAAATGGAATGGAGTTTGATGCGGGCATCTTGGTGGGTGAATTGCCATTTGATGGGAACTGGGTTGGCGTTCTTTTGCGTGAGATAGGCGGCCACTTCCCGGCGCATCTTCTGGGCAGATTCGATTCGTCGGTCCAAGCATCCTCGGGCGAGTAGTCCGATTTCAATCTCGGCCATGTTCAACCAACTGCCATGCGTTGGAGTGAAGTGAAATTCAAAGCGTTCACAGAGGGCGCGGGCTTCTTCGGGCGGGAAGGTTTTGTAGAGTGATGCTTCGTTGTGGGTGTTCAGGTTGTCCATTACCAACACGATCTTTTGCGCCCCTGGATGCAACTCACTTAGGTGCCGCAAGCAGTGTGCAAAATCCACAGCGGTGCGACGTCCGTCGGCAGAGAAGAAGACGTCACGTTTTCCGAGGTGAGGCATCGCGAGCATGAATCCGGTGATGCTTCCTTCCCGGACGTATTCGGAGTCATACTTGGCCAGGTGCCCCGGAGATGGTGGTCGTGGAGTTCTTGTTTCAGAGAGAAGTTGCTTGGCAAACTCATCGAGACAAACCAAGGGGCGCAGTGGATCTCGGGGACGTTGGTAGACTTCAAGAACGTCCTCCATGGCCGCTACGAAGGAGGCGTTTTTTGCAGGGGGAATGCACCATCCTTTTTGGCGCCAAGGTTTAAGTTCGCTTTTTTTAAAACGGTTGCGACAGAAGTACGAGAGATCTCCGAAATGACTTCAATCTCGATGAGTTTCTCGGCGATCAAGGAGAGAGTCCAGCGAGTCCGTCCCTCGGGAGGTTGGGCACAAGCGAGGCGGGTGATGTGAGCTTCGACTTCGCCAGTGATTTTGATCTCGCGCGGACCCCTCTCACGGGGTTTGGGATCCAGTGCGGCGAGCGGTCCGGCTTCGCAACACCGCTTCCGCAAACGCTCAAGACTGGTGGAAGAAAGTCCGGTGGTAGTGACGATTTCTGCATCCTTCTTGGCGGGTCCATCCGGACCTTCATCGGAGAGCAAAAGAGCGA
>CBFHQJ010000024.1:0-52444 GCA_965657795.1 Akkermansiaceae bacterium | reverse complement strand
TACGTCATTCAGGCCTTCAACAAGAACAAGCCGTTTACTGATTTTACGATTGAGCAACTGGCGGGAGACCTTCTTCCTGATGCCACTTTGGAGCAGAAGGTTGCTTCGGGTTACAACCGGCTTTTGCAGACGACCGAGGAAGGCGGAGCGCAGGAGAAGGAATACCGAGCAATCTATGCGGCGGACCGAGTGCGAAATGTCTCGGAAGTCTGGCTTGGTTCAACCCTGGGGTGTGCCCAGTGTCATGATCACAAATACGACCCGTTTACGGCGCGGGACTTCTATTCG
Organism: Akkermansiaceae bacterium; assembly: GCA_965657795.1. Taxonomy (GTDB): domain Bacteria; phylum Verrucomicrobiota; class Verrucomicrobiia; order Verrucomicrobiales; family Akkermansiaceae; genus SW10. The sequence continues at coordinate 52,156 of CBFHQJ010000024.1, read as the reverse complement.
ATGGCGGCCTTCTTCGACGACATTAAAGAGAACGGGATCGGCAAACGTCGTTCCAATTTGGTGGTTCCGGAGCCTGAGCAGGAGGCTCGTATTGCCGAATTGAAGAAGGCGATTGAGAATGGCAAGATCGAGAAGCTAGTGGAGGGTGATCCTGCTTTTCGAGCTAAACTTTCGGCCGGTATGAAGAAGTGGCTGGCCGGTGCGGAACTCGGAAAGTCGGTCTGGCGCCCAGTGACGTTTAGCGATTTCAAAACACCGAAGGGAACGACGCTTAAAGTTTTGGATGACAATACAGTTTTGGAAGGTGGTAAGATTGCTCCCAAGGCGACCTACTCGTTCAAAGTCGCCTCTCCGGGGAAGGTTTCGGCAATCAAGTTGGATGCTCTCACTCATGAAAGCTTCCCTGAGAAAAACGGCTTTTCACGCGGAAATGGAAACTTTGTTCTTACCGAGATTGAGATTCAAAAGGCTGGCAAGAAGTTGAAGATTGCTTCGGTCAAAGCTGATGTGGAGCAGGCCAGTTATCCAGCCAAGGCGGCCTTCGATGGAAATCAGAAGACAGGTTGGGCTGTTGGAGCCCACATGCCGGAAGGGCGACAGGGGACTCGCCGGGCGGCTTTCGTTCTTGAGAAGGCGGTTGAGTTACGTCGGGACGATGTCTTGGACGTGATCCTGCACTATCAATCACAACATGTGTCTCATAATATCGCACATTTTGGTCTGTCGGTTACCGCAGCGGATCATGCGGAACTGGAAGATCCGCTGGGGCCGTCAAGCGAGGTTTTGGCGGCCTTTACGACTTCCAAGCGGACTGCCAAACAGAATGAGATTCTGAAGAATTACTATCTTACGATTGCTCCGGAGGTGCTAGCTCAAAAAGAGAAACTCAGCGCGCTTGCGGAAGAATTAAAGAAAGCCGAGGGCTCCATGCGTCAGATGCTCGTTTCGGAGGCGATGGATAAACCCCGGATGACCCGAATTCTTGCGCGTGGAAACTGGATGGACGACTCCGGTGAGGTGGTGCAGCCAGCTGTTCCCGAGTTTCTCCAAAAAGAAATGTGGAAGGTGGATGGCCGGGCCAGTCGGCTGGATCTCGCCAAATGGATTCTTCACGAAGACAATCCTCTCACCGCCCGCTCGACGATGAACAGGGTCTGGCGTCTTTTCTTTGGTCGTGGACTTTCTCCGAACGTCACTGATTTGGGTGGTCAGGGTGAGATGCCGACTCATCCCAAGTTGCTCGATTGGTTGGCCTCGGACTTCCGTGATGGTGGTTGGGACATGAAGCGGATGGTGAAGAAAATCGTTTCCAGTGAGGCCTACCTCCAGCAGTCTGAAGTAAGCTCGTTTTTGCGTGAAAAAGATCCGGCCAACAACCTGTTTGCCCGACAGGGACGTTGGCGGGTTGAGGCTGAATTCGTCCGTGATGGCGCGCTTGAAATTGCCGGGCTCTTGAATGATGAAAAGCTGGGTGGCGGAAGTGTGAAGCCTTATCAGCCGGCCGGATTCTGGCAGCACTTGAACTTCCCGAAGAAGACCTGGAAGGCAAGTGAGGGCGGTGATCTTTATCGCCGCTCGGTTTACACCTTCTGGTGCCGGACTTTTCCTCATCCCTCCATGGTCGCATTCGATGCTCCAAGTCGCGAGGAATGCACGGCCGAACGTTCGCGTTCGAATATTCCCCAGCAGGCTTTGGCGATGTTGAACGATCCCATTTTCGTGGAAGCATCCCGCGTTTTTGGAGCACGGATGGCGGAACGCAAGGGAACTGTTTCCGAGAAAATCGCCTGGGGCCTGACCGAGGCTTTCTCGCGCGAGGGGACCAATGAGGAAGTCGAGCTTCTGGCGAAGGTTTATGAGTCGCAACTGAAAAAGTTTCAGGACAACCCCGAAGCTGCCATTGCTTTTCTTTCGACCGGCAAGTGGCCTGCCACTGCAAATGTTCCGGTCCACGAATCCGCTGCCTGGGGGCAGGTGGGTCGGGTGATTCTAAATGCTTACGAGACAACCTCACGATTCTAAGTGCCATGATTGATACCACGAACAGACGAACCTTTTTGAATCAAGCCACGGTGGGAATCGGGGCGCTGGCTTTCCAGAAGCAACTCTTTGCGGAGGGCATTCCGGAAGAGATTAAGATGGCGGGTAATCCCAAAGCCAAGCGGGTGATTTTCCTCTGCATGGCGGGAGGGCCGTCCCATCTGGAAACGCTCGATTACAAGCCGACCCTTGCCAAGATGCATGGTCAGGCCATGCCTGAGTCGATCACCAAGGGACAACCGATTGCCCAATTGCAGGGCAGGGCTTTGAAGTGTCTGGGGCCACAATGGGATTTCATCAAGCAAGGGAAATCGGGGCAGGAGATTTCCTCGCAGCTCCCGTTCATCGGAAAGATGGCCGATGATATCGCGATCGTGCGGTCGATGACGACGAAGCAAATCAATCACGATCCGGCGCACACCTTCATGAATTCCGGGACCCAGATTTCCGGTCGCCCGTGCATGGGATCATGGATCCAATATGGCCTGGGGAGTGAGACCAAGGATCTTCCCGGCTTTGTTGTTTTGACTTCGGTCGGCGGAGGTCAGAGTCAGCCGATTGCTTCGCGCCAGTGGCACAGTGGCTTTCTTCCGAGCAAGTATCAGGGAGTTCATTTCCACTCCAAGGGTGATCCGGTGCTTTACGTTGGGAACCCCAAGGGAGTCGGCCGGGCCGACCAACGGCAGGTGATCGATGCGGTGAATGGTTTGAACTCAATTCGTAATGGTCTCGTGGATGATCCCGAGATTGCCACCAAGATTTCGCAATATGAAATGGCCTTTCGGATGCAGGCGAGTGTGCCCGAGTTGGTTGATTTGAAAGGGGAGTCCAAGGAGACTCTCGAAATGTATGGGGCGAAACCTGGCGATGGTTCTTTCGCGAGCAACTGTTTGTTGGCACGCCGTCTTGCTGAGCGAGGAGTTCGCTTTATTCAGTTGTATCATCGCGGGTGGGATCACCACGGCGGTGTCAAAAACGGCGTGGCGGGAACCGCAAAGTTGGTGGATCGTGCCAGCTGGGCTTTGGTTCAGGATCTGAAACAACGAGGAATGCTCGACGATACTCTGGTGATCTGGGGCGGCGAGTTTGGTCGCACTCCGATGTCGCAGGGCGGAGGAAAGAATCCCGGCCGCGATCACCACATCAAAGGATTCTCGCTTTGGATGGCGGGTGGCGGAATTAAAGGTGGTGTCACCCACGGAGCGACTGACGACTTTGGCTACAACGCGGTCGAAGATGTTGTCACGGTTCACGATCTGCACGCCACGATGCTCCATCAATTGGGGATTGATCATCAGAAGTTTACCTACAAATTCCAAGGGCTGGATATGCGTCTGACCGGGGTGGAACCGGGAGTGAAGGTGATTAAAAATATTCTGTCGTAGCGCCGCTAGATAAGAATTTTTTTGCGCGCTTGTTCGCATTTGCGAGCTCATTGGTTATGCTTCTTGTCGACGGGAATGATGAAAGCACTTTTGTTGACCATACTTGCCTTATTGGCGCCGTCACTGAGTGCCCGGATCTTTACCAATAAGGAAGGCCAGAAGGTCGAAGCCTTTTTGACCGAGGTTAAAGGCGGGGAGGTGAAGCTCGCGATGAAGGGAGGGAAGTCCTATTGGGTCAAGTCGGCGACTCTCTCCAAGGCGGATCAGACCTTTATCCAAGCATGGATCCGCGCGGGCGAGCGCGGAGGGAGGAAAGCGCAGGACGCTCTAAACCAGCAAGACAGTTTAAAGGTCGAAGAGAATTGGGATCTTCGTTGGCCGGATGCGGCCAAGATCGATCCTAATATTCTGATCAAAACGGTTACCGAAGATGCCGCAAACCGGAAGTTCGTTTATCACAGCCCCAACTATGAATTCATCTCGGACGTCAAGTTGGCGAACCAGATCGTGAAGAAGTTTGCGATCTTGTTTGAGACCACGCGTGAGTATTGCCGCGTGTTGCCGATCTCAACAATGAAAGCCCACATTCCGGGAGCCCTCTTTCGCAATCGGATTTATCTTTTTGGATCCTACGCAAATTACGTTCGCAATGGTGGTCCGCCGAACTCGGGCGGCGTTTATATGTCGCGCGGCAATACGGGGGTGATTCTTGCCCCCTTGACGAGCATGGGCGTGAAGCGAAAGGGGGATCGTTACGTTCATGATAACAACGGAAACAACGATGTTCTTCCGCACGAGCTCACCCATCAACTCACCGACTTGCACTATTTTCAACCCGGTTCGCTCGGGTGGTTCTCCGAAGGTTTGGCCGAGTATGTTTCGGCGACTCCGTATCAGACCGGCAAGTTTTTGGTGAACAATAACATTCACGCCATCAAGCGCGATGTGACCGGCTACAACCGGGCGAAGCGTCGGGGTCGCGGACTCGGTAACAAGATTTCGGCGCCTGACCTCAAGGCCTACATGTTGCAGTCCTACGGCCAGTTTACCAAAAACGGGAACTTCAACTACGGTTTCGGTTTGCTCATGACTTACTATTTTTTTCACCTCGAAGACGATCGCACGAGCATCACCAAATTTCTTAAGGCCTTGAAGTCCGGAAAGACTGGTGACGCTGCTTTGAAGGAGCTGCGAAACGGACGATCGTGGGACGAGTTGGAGGAGGATATTACCAAAGCCTGGAAGAGGGAAGGTGTCGCAATTACCTTCAGGTGATCAGTCTTTCGATCGTCCAGTAAAGTCCGGAGCCCGCGATCACAAGTGAGGCCGCCAATCGGGCTTTTTGGTAGTGCTCGCTTCGCCACAATCTGATCGTGATCAGCCAGGCTGCTGCAAGCACCGAAATCTGGGCGAGTTCCACCCCAATGTTTGCCAGTATAAGTGAGGAGAAGAGATTGGGGGTGCTTTGTAAAACCGCTGCGAAACTCCCGGCAAAGTCAAGGCCGTGAATTAGCCCGAAAAGGAAGACGATAAAAATCCGTTTCGTTCGAAGTTCTTTGCGGAAGATGTTTTCAATCGCAAGGGCCGCGATGCTGAGCGCGATCAATGGTTCAATCAAAAAGGCTCCGGGCAGACTTTTGATCGGGATCACGCCCCAAATCGCCAGCCCAAGGCTCAGGCTGTGGCCGATGGTGAATGACAGCGATTGAGCCACGAGGGGGCGCCATTTTCGTGCCATCAAAAAGAGAGCAAGAATAAATAGAATGTATTCCGGCCCGTCCGGGATGACGTGTCGAAACCCTAGCCGGAGGAGTCCGAGTTTTCCCCGATTCAGCGTAAAGACTGATTGGCTACCGCCGGGGAAGACGATCTCAAAGTTGGCTTCATCCCCGGCTTGGCTGACGAGGATGAAATTGGGCCGAACCTCCGGAGAGACCACGAGCTTAAGTTCACCGCCTTGCCATTCCGGGATGGTTCCTTCGAGGTGAACGATCAGGTAAGCTCCGCCGGTGGCGAGTTTCGGGAATTCGGGAGGTGAACTTTCGAAATTAGGAAAGGATAGCGTAAAAGGATGCTCGGCACCATTGTGCTGAAATGAGATTGCTTCCCGAAGATACTCTTCAGCGCCTTTGCGGAGCTTTTGGTGTTGCCGGGGATTCATCTCCATCAACCAGGAGCGCTCCGGTTGCGGCGTGTAGGGATCATCGCGGAGTTCCTCGAAAGCGTAGCTCGCGTCGAAGGTGATATCGATTCTCCATTCCGGTCCGGTCTCTTCAATTGAGAGATAGAATTGCTCAACGATGTGAGCGCGGGACATCGAGGCGATCGCTACGAAGGCAAGGACGAATCAGGAAAGAATTTCGATCATTCAGATTGGTCGAATCCGGGCCCTAGCTTCGAGGGAGGCTCGTTTGCAGAATCTGGCACGTCGTTTTGGCTGTCAGAGGGTTGGCGTTCCTTGGCAGGATTAGAAATTCGCCTGTCTTGAAAGTGCAGCCTTCGTTCGATTCGATTTCACCTGAAATCACGGTGAGGATGGAAAAGGAATCGTTTGAGTTTTCGATTCCAGCTCCAGCGGCCACAGAGTGTCGGGTGACCACGAAATATTCGCAGGCAGCGAGAGTGTCGCCATCTGGCTTATCCATTCCCGGCTCGAAATCTTCAAAGTCGATGGATGCCATCGATTTTTCGATGTGAAGATCTCGTGGAGTCCCGTCTAATCCGACGCGATTCCAATCGAAAACCCGGTATGTCGTATCCGAGTTTTGCTGGATTTCATAAATCAGGAAGCCCGCGCCGATGGCGTGAAGTCTACCGGAGGGGATGAAAATTGATTCGCCAGGCTCCGGACTGACGGCGTGGACCTGCTTTTCCACGGTTCCATCGGTGAGGGACTGCTCGAAGGTCTCGCGTGTACAGCCATTTTTCAGGCCAATATAGAGATTAGCTCCGGGATCGCAGTCGGCGATGTACCACATCTCGGTTTTAGGGTCACCGCCCAGCTCATCAGCGACTTTCGTAGGAGGGTGGACTTGGATGGAAAGGTCGTCACGAGCGTCAAGAATCTTGATGAGGAGGGGGAAACGATCTCCGGTGAGCCCCTCTCCAAAGATTTCCTCACGGTGATTTGTCCAGAGATCGTGAAGGGATTTGCCGGCATAATTACCCGCCGAAACGATGGATTGCTCGTCGGGTCGATCGCTCATTTCCCACGATTCCCCATAAGGTTGGTTGTCCGGGAGCTCTCGCTGATAGGTTGTCTCCAGCGAACGGCCTCCCCACACCCGGGGCATGTAAATCGGCAAGAAAGCAATCGGTTCCATTGAGAAAAAATGCGTGGAAGGGGACGTTTCGACAAGAAAACTGTGATTTTAGTAAATATTTAAGAAATCCAGACTATGCAGATCCCTTTAAGTTCCTTCTTGCCTGATCGACTGTTCTTATGCGAACTTCGGCCTCACAGGAGAATTGTCTTTCTCCATTTAAGATCATGGCCAAGCAAAATAAGCCGAGGAAGCAGCACGCGGTGCTGGAGAAAGAGGGTGGTCAGGAGTTGATTGGGATCGGGCTGATCTTGGTGGGATTGCTTCTTTTTTGTTCTCTTCTTAGGTTCACTACCGTTGATTTTGCCGACTGGAAGTTCCTCGGCAGCTTCGCTCCGGAAGGGGTCGAGGCGCGTGATACGCAGAACTTAATCGGCCCTGTGGGAGCTTTGATCGGTTTTGTCTTCATTGCCCTGTTTGGTGCGGCGGCCTACTTGCTCGCGGTCGGGACGATCTGGCTGGGTGTCGTCGTAGCTTGGTTCAAGAGCCGCCTTGGCCTGCACACTTTACTTGGCTTTGGTTCACTGATGTTTGCGAGTGCTGCGCTCTTCAGTGTGTTGGAAATCTTCGGGAGTGTCCATTTTGGAAACTGGCCCGGTGGAGCGATCGGCGAGGGACTCGGAAATTTCGTATTCAAAAACCTCCTCGGTCCGTGGGGATCTGCCATCGTTTTATTGGGAGCTTACCTTGCCAGCATGATCCTGTTGACCGGGTGGCATCCGGTTGCTTTTGCCCGCACCTCGGTGGCAACCGCTCGTGAATTTATGGGCGACTGGCGCGAGAAGCGTTCTGCCAGATCTGCTCCGGTTGCTGCACCGGCGGCTCCCGCCAAGAAGCGCCCCAAGCGCAAGAAGGCCAAGGCTGCCCCCGAGCCCACTCCGGAAGCGGAAGGCGGAGTCGAAGAAGACGGTCAGGCCGTTCTTCCTTTGCGACAAGTTCCCACTCCGCAGATTATCGACTCTTCACAGAAGAAAGTCGCACCACTCGCCGGCGCCCGACCTTTCGAGCGTAAGAAGCCGAGCCATATCGGTTTGAGTACCGAAGGATTTGAGGATTATGAATTGCCCGGTTTTGATCTCTTGGAATTCGATGAGGAAAGCGACGAGGAGCCCGAGGATTTCAGCGAGGAACTTCTCGCGACCCAGACCATGATCATCGAGACCTGCCGCGCCTTCGGCGTCGAGGTGACAGCCGGTGATATCACGCGGGGCCCGACGATCACGCGCTACGAAATCTATCCTGCCATTGGATTGCGCGTCAGTCGCATCACCCAACTCGAGGCCGATCTCGCCCGCGCCACCAAGGCCGAGCGCATCAATATCCTCGCTCCGATTCCCGGTAAGGACACTGTCGGTATTGAAATTGCCAACGACAACAGGGTTGCGGTCGCCCTTCGCGAGCTTCTTCAAGACGAATCCTTCCGCAGTTCCAAACGCAAGATTCCACTCGCTCTCGGCAAGGACGTTTATGGAAACACCGTGGTGGGGGACCTCGCGGCGATGCCTCACTGCCTCGTTGCCGGGGCCACTGGTGCGGGTAAGTCGGTTTGTATTAACTCCATCATCACCAGTATTCTTTATAAATTTGGGCCTGATGAACTACGCTTCATCATGATCGATCCGAAGGTCGTCGAGATGCAGGTTTACGCCAAGTTGCCACACCTCGTGGTGCCGGTGGTGACTGATCCCAAGCGCGTGGTCGGAGCCCTCAATTGGTGCGTCAACGAGATGGAGCGCCGCTATAAGGTCTTTGCGAAACTTGGAGTGCGTAACTTCGATAGCTTTAACAACCGCGTCCGTCCCGAGGAAGAAGTCCTCACACCGGAAGAGCAGGAGGATGTCGAATCCATCGTTGACGAAGAAGCAATCGAGTCGATGGCCAAAGCTTTCGAGGATGGCGACATTGGTCCTGTTGCGTCTGAAGAGGACGAAGTCCACGAGGACGATCTCGAGGTGCCGGATCGATTCCCATACATCGTCGTCATTATTGATGAGCTTGCCGACCTTATGCAGACCGCTCCGGCGGATGTTGAGGGAGCGATTGCGCGGATTGCCCAGAAGGCCCGTGCTGCCGGAATTCACCTTATTGTCGCAACCCAAACTCCGCGAGCTGATGTGGTCACCGGTATCATCAAGGCGAACATTCCAAGTCGAATTGCCTTCCAGGTTTCATCCTCACTCGATAGCCGCGTCATTCTCGACAACAAGGGCGCCGAAAAATTAGTCGGTAAAGGTGACATGCTCTTCCTGCCTCCGGGTTCAGCCAAGTTGGAGCGTGCCCAGGGTGCTTTTGTTTCGGATGAAGAGGTCGAACAAATCGTCGGCTTCTGCGCCAACCAAACCGAGCAACGGTTTGAGGAGAGCATTCAGAAGGTCATCGAGAGTGGGGGGGGCGGCGGTGATGGCGGCGACGATGAGGTTTCGGATGCCGATGAGGAAACTCTCGAGCGCTGCATGGAAGTTCTAATCGCCGAAGGTAAGGCCAGCACCTCTTTGCTGCAGCGTCGCCTGCGACTCGGATACACTCGTGCTGCCCGCATGATCGATATCCTGGAAGCTCGTGGAATCGTGGGCCCTGGAGATGGAGCCAAGCCCAGGGAGGTCCTTCTTCCCGGCGCGGGCGGAGTTTCTGAATAGGAGGCTTGGACAGAAAAAATGTCCTCTCTCAAGAACTATTTCTACGATCACATTCCGCTGACCCGCGCGATGGAGGTCGAGGTCGAATCCATTTCCGATTCAGCCATTACCCTCAGCGCGCCTCTTGCTCCCAACATCAATCACCGCGAGACGGTTTTTGGCGGGAGCGCTTCCGCTCTTTGTATTCTCTCGGCGTGGTCGTTCATTCACTGCCGTCTCCGGAATCACCCTGAGATCAAGCCTCGCATTGTAATCCAGAAAAACTCGATGGACTACCTTTAGCCCGTCTTGGGAGAGTTCAAGGCGACGTGCACCCTTGGCTCCGAGAGAGATTGGGATTTTCTTTTGAAGGCCCTCGCGCGCAAAAAGATCGGTCGACTTCGCCTCGCCAGTCAACTCGCCTGCGAAGGTGAATTGGTCGGCTCTTTCGAAGGTCTCTTCGTGGTTTCAGATCTCGGTGAGACTGCCTGAATTCTCACTTCCCAATGCAAAACAAGTGCTCTTCACCTCGAAGAAACCATTTGCCATTCACGATCACCGGTGAGGCCCAAAGCGGTTCACCCAAGTCCATCTTGGCCACTTCCTCGAATTTCTTTCCGGGCTTCACCACTGTGATCAATCCTTTCTCGGATCCAAAAATCACATGATCGCGCAGCACCACAAGGGAAGCGGAGTGTTCACGCCCAAGTTTTTGTTTCCAAAGTAAATCACCTTCGCGCGCTTTCCAGCAGGTTGCAGTGCCCGAGTCCGAGACCGCGAGGTAGAATCCATTCATCACCACCGGGCTCGGAACGTAGGAGGGGTTTTTACGGGTATGCCAGACCACGTGGGTGTCGGTGACATTGCCACTGCCAGTCGGGTCAATCGCCATCATGTGCTTTGATGGAAAGCCGCAGGTCATGTAGAGATATTTTTCATCGTAAACCAAGGAGGCCACGAACTGATCGGTCGGCCCGTCGATCACCCAGTGTTGTTTTCCGGTGTCGGGATCGTAGGAAGCCACGCTTTTGCTTCCCGAAAGAATGAGTTGATTGCGCCCATCAATCGTCCGGAGCAGGGGAGTGCAATAACTCCGCGTCTTGTTGGGGCGCGGGGTTTTCCAAATCTCTTTGCCGTTCTTCTTATCCAGCGCCACGATGTAAGCATCGCCGTCGTGGTCGCCATTTATGATGACCTTGTCTTTCCAAAGCACCGGGCTGGAACAGTAGCCGTGAACGCTTGAAAAAATCCCCGGCCGTTTTTCCCAGAGCTTGTTTCCATCGAAATCGTATGAAGCAACGAACATCTCCTCCTTGTCGAGAAAGCTTACGAAGACTGACTTGCCATCCGTCGCCGGGGTGCTCGAAGCCCGGCTGTTTTTGCGATGCACCTTTTCAATCGGTGACTCGAGGATCGTCTTCTTCCAGGCAGTCTTTCCTGATTCGAGATTGAGGCGGATCAGGAGTCGTTCTCCGGAATCCTCGTCAGCCGAAACGAGGAAAAGGGCCTTTTCCCAAATCACCGGCGAAGCATGTCCTTTTCCGGGGACCTTCACCTTCCATTTCACATCCTTTTCGATCGACCACTCAAGCGGGGCTGTTTCGTCGAGAACGATTCCGTCTCCAGTCGGACCGCGCCATCCCGGCCATTCACCAGCGAAGCAGTTCGCAACCAGGCCAAAGAGCAAAAGTCCGTTTTTCACCAACATGATTGTTTCCCTACGTTACGAAGCGAAAGGTCGTTTCAATCCGGATTCCGGTTGTTGTGTTTTAGAGCGGACGCTTGAAGTGATAAATCGTCTTGGTGGTGGTCCCGTCATTCTGGAAGTTGAGAACGTTGAACATTTCCCAACCCTCTTCCCCCAGTTGATTGATTTGGCGGGCAAGTTTCGCGTTGCCGCCAAACTCCCGGGAATCATGCGTCAGAGCAAGATGCTGCCATTTCATAGCGGCCTTGGCCTCGTTGGGCGCTGGGGCGTCGGCGACTTCGTCCTGTGCTTTGGCAGGCAGGAAGACGAATCCGAGAGTGAGGGCAAAAATGGTGATGAAGGCTAGAGATAATTTTGAGTTCATGAATATTAATTTTCAAGGTTCCTCCCAAGGTAGAGAACCAGCAGAAATGGTGCGAGCAGAAAGGTGTGAGGCAACCTTTGATTGGGGCAAGATTAGAGACTGGATGCACGTAATTCTGGCCGATAGTCTCACGAAACTCTTTCTGATGTTCCTCCGCTCTATTTCAGCCCTCATTCTCAGTCTTTCCGCTCTCAGTGCGAAGGTTAGTTTTAACGACGATATTCGTCCGCTGTTGTCCAACCATTGTTACCGCTGCCATGGTCCGGACGAAGAGGATCGCAAGGCCAAGCTCCGACTCGACACCCGAGAGGGAGCGATGCGCGAGCACAATGGCTTTGCCGCCATTGTCCCGGGCAATCTTGATGACAGCGAACTGATCTACCGTATTGTCACCGACGATGAGGACGAAGTGATGCCGCCTCCGGGGAAGGGCGAACGATTCACCAAAGAGCAAATTGCCCTTTTTAAACAATGGATCGAAGAAGGGGCGGAATACGAGGTTCACTGGTCTTACACCAAGCCGGTCCGCCCTGAGATTCCCAAGGTCGAAGAGACGGTGATGAAGGTCCGCAGCCCCATCGATGCCTTTATCTTGGATCGCTTGAAAAAGGAAGGTCTCGACCCCAGCGAGGAGGCTGATCGCTACACTCTCATCCGTCGTGTCACTCTCGATCTCACCGGAGTTCCTCCCACTGTCGAGGAGGTCGATGCCTTCGTTGCCGATCAAAGCCCGGACGCATACGAAAAGCTCATCGACCGGCTTCTCGCGAAGCCCGCTTTCGGTGAGCATTGGGCGCGCATGTGGTTGGATCTCGCCCGCTATGCCGACTCCGCTGGCTACGCCGACGACCCAAGTCGTACCATCTGGGCTTACCGCGATTGGGTCATCAGGGCCTTCAATACCAACATGCCCTTCGATCAATTCACCATCGAACAAATCGCCGGTGACCTGTTGCCCGATCCAACCGAAGAGCAACTCATCGCGACTGCTTTCCACCGCAACACCAAAACCAACAACGAGGGTGGCACGAGCGATGAAGAATTCCGCAATGCTGCCGTCGTCGATCGCGTCAATACCACCATGGCGACCTGGATGGGGACGACCGCCGCCTGCGCCCAGTGCCACACCCACAAGTATGATCCCATCACGCACGAGGAATACTTCCAGATGTTCGCCATCTTCAATCAATCGGAAGACGCCGACCGTAGGAACGAGGCACCGATCATCAATGTGTCCGTCGACAGCGGGAAGCGCGCAAAACTGGAAGCAGAGATCGCGGCTCTGGAAAAAGCGGCTCTGGTTCCCGATGCCAACGATCTCGCCGAGTTGGCAAAGTGGGAGTCTGGCCTAAAATCGAAGCCGACCAAGTGGCAGGTGCTCGCGCCCACGAAAATGACCGCGACCTCGGGCGCGACCTTTACCCTTGGCAGCGACAAGTCAGTGCTGGTCGGTGGTAAGGTGGCCAAGACCGATCACTACGCGATCACGGCAAGCAGCGATTTGAAACAGATCACCGCGCTCAAGATCGAGACTCTCGCCTACGATCAACTCAAAGGCGGCGGTCCGGGCCGGAAGGAAAATTTTGTGCTCAATGAGGTCGCGCTTTCGGGCGGCGGCAATTCAAACAGCAAACGCGGCCGCTTCGTGCGCATCGAACTTCCTGGCAACGGCAGGATTCTCCATGTTGCCGAGGTGCAGGCATTCGATGCTGCGGGTGTCAATGTAGCGCTCAAGGGCAAGGCCAAACAGAGTACTACCGGATATGGCGGCGAGGCGCGCCTCGCAATCGATGGCAACACCAATGGTATTTTTACGGGCAAAAGCATCACCCACACCAACGATGGCGACAAGGCGCCCTATTGGGAGGTCGACCTCGGGGCGGAATACCATTTATCGCGGCTCGCCGTCTGGAACCGCACCGATAACAATCTGCAGAGCCGGCTCGATGGCTTCAAACTCTCCGTGCTCGACGCCAAACGCGTCCCGGTTTGGGAACAAACTTTTGCCAAAGGGCCGCAGCGCGAACAGGCGGTGGCGCTCGACGGTGCGCAGCGCGGGAGTTTTGCCAGCGCCTCGGCCACATACGAGCAGAAGGATTTCAGCGCCCCGGCCGCGATCGACGGCAGCCCGGACAATAAGTCGGGGTGGGCGGTCGGCGGCGCGACCGGCAAAGATCACCACGCGGTCTTTCGCCTGGCCAAGCCGCTTCACGGAGGCGCTTTGAAGATTGAGCTGGCGCAGATGTATCCCGATCACGCGATTGGACGCTTCCGCATCTCGGTCACCGACGCCGCTGAGCCAGCGCCCGCAGTGCCACAGGGGATTGCCGCCATCATGGATGTGCCAGCGGCGAAGCGCGACGCGAACGCCAAGGCGGCCCTATTCGCCCATTACCTTAAAGCCAACCCTGCCGCGCTGAGGTCCCGCGGGAAAATCGCCGCCTTGAAAAAGCAGATCGCTACTCTCAAGCCCGGCACCACGGTTCCCATCATGCGGGATCTTCCCGAGAATAAACATCGTAAAACCCACATTCAACTCCGCGGCAGTTACCTCAGTCTTGGCGACGAAGTCGGCCCCGGCGTGCCGGAAGTCTTCGGCGCGCTTCCGAAGGGCTCGAATCCCGACCGCCTCGCGATGGCGAAATGGTTGGTGAATCGTGATAATCCGCTCACGGCCCGCGTCGTGGCCAATCGTTTTTGGGAGAACCTCTTTGGGGTCGGCATCGTCCTCACCAGCGAGGAATTCGGCTCTCAGGGCGAACGCCCTTCCCATCCCGAACTTCTCGACTGGCTTGCGATCGAGTTCATGGACGGAGACTGGGATATGAAGAAGTTTCTCCGCCTGCTCGTGACCTCTTCGGCCTATCGGCAAAACTCCCACGTCACCAGCATCTTGGCTCAGCGTGATCCCGACAACCGGCTCGTCGCCCGTGGTCCGCGAGTTCGTCTCACTGCCGAGATGATCCGCGACCAGGCCCTCGCTGTTTCCGGATTGTTGAGTCCGAAAATGTTTGGCGCTCCCGTGCGTCCTCCGCAGCCCAACCTCGGTCTCAAGGCCGCCTTCGGTGGGGGAACCGATTGGAAAACCAGCGCGGGCGAAGACAAGTTCCGCCGCGGAGTTTACACCAGCTGGCGTCGCTCGAGCCCTTATCCTTCCATGGCCACCTTCGGTGCTCCCAATCGCGAAGTCTGCACCGTTCGCCGCGGCAGCACCAACACGCCGCTGCAGGCTCTCGTCACTCTCAACGATCCCGTTTACATCGAAGCGGCCCAAGCCCTCGCTCGTCGCATGGCGGCGCAGGAAGGAACGGTTTCCGCCAAAATTAATCACGGCTTCCGCCTCTCTCTCGCCCGGCCGCCCAAAGACGGGGAGATTGATCGCCTCGTCGCTCTGTACGATTCCACTCGTACTAAATACGCCGCCGATACCAAGCTCGCCAAGGAAATGGCCACCAATCCCATCGGCCCTGCACCCAAAGGTGCCGATTTCGCCGATCTGGCGGCTCTCACCGTCGTTGGGAATGTTCTCCTCAATCTTGATGAGACTCTCATGAAGCGCTAATCTCAATCTTCTCTTTTTTCTTTCCATGAATCCACAGCTCGAAAGCCTCCAATACAAAACGCGG
Organism: Akkermansiaceae bacterium; assembly: GCA_965657795.1. Taxonomy (GTDB): domain Bacteria; phylum Verrucomicrobiota; class Verrucomicrobiia; order Verrucomicrobiales; family Akkermansiaceae; genus SW10. Next base: position 37,095 of record CBFHQJ010000024.1, on the reverse strand, counting down.
CGGCACTTTTTTAAACAATGTTCGATGGGTCTCGGCGGCGTTGCTCTCAGTGAGATGCTCGCGACCGATGCCATGGGACTGGAGCCCCCCGGCAATCCGCTCCTGCCCAAGCTCCCGCACTTCGCGCCCAAGGCCAAGCGTGTGATCTATCTCCACCTCACCGGCTCACCGCCGCATTTGGACATGTGGGACCACAAGCCCGAGCTCGTCAAGCGCGACGGCCAGGAGTGTCCCGACGAATATATCAAGGGTAAGAAGTTCGCCTTCACCTCCGGCACGCCCAAGCTCATGGGCAGCCCGCGCACCTTCAAACAGTATGGCAAGAACGGACTCTGGATGTCCGATGCCATTCCACACCTTCACGAGGTCGCCGATGACCTCTGCGTCATCAACTCGATGACCACAGATCATTTCAATCACGCGCCTGCCGAGCTTTTCGTGCACACCGGCTTCCAGCAGCCCGGTCGCCCGACCTTCGGGGCCTGGACCACTTACGGACTGGGATCGGAAAATCAAAACCTCCCCGGTTACGTCGTCCTCATCTCCAGCGGGGTGCAACCGAATGGCGGCAAGAGTTCCTTCGGCTCCGGCTTCATCCCCTCCGTTTATCAGGGCGTGCAATGTCGCTCGAAAGGGGACCCCGTTCTCTACGTGAGCGACCCGCCGGGCATGGATCGCAAGCTCCGCCGTGCCAGCCTCGACGCTCTCCGTGACCTCAACGAGCAGGCCTCACAGGATTTCGCTCATCCCGAAACCCTCACCCGTATGGCGCAATACGAGCTCGCATTCCGCATGCAGATGTCGGTCCCCGAGGTCATGGATATTTCCAAGGAGTCCCAGAAGACTCTCGAATCATACGGCGCCCAACCCGGGGCCTCGAGCTTCGCCAATAACTGCCTCCTCGCCCGACGCCTCGCCGAGGACGGGGTGCGCTTCGTGCAGCTCTTCGACTGGGGCTGGGACTTCCATGGCACCAATCCCAAGGAAGACATCCGCGACGGTCTCACCAACAAATGCGCAACCATGGATAAGCCGGTCGCGGCCTTGATCAAGGATCTCAAAGAGCGCGGACTTTTCGACGAGACTCTCATTATCCTCGGCGGCGAGTTTGGAAGAACTCCCTTCCGCGAAGGCCGGACTGCCAAGGGCAAGGTCCTCGGCCGCGATCACTTCCCTGATTGCTACACCATGGTCATGGCGGGTGGGGGAGTGAAAGGGGGATACACTCACGGCGCCTCCGATGACCTCGGCTTCTCGGTCGCGCGAGACAAGGTCCACGTTCACGACTTACAAGCGACGTGGATGCATCTCATCGGCTTCGATCACGAAAAGCTCACCTACCGCTTTCAGGGCCGCGACTATCGCCTCACCGATGTGCATGGCAAGGTCGTTAAGGATCTCTTGCTCTAGTGAAGTTAGGCAGATTGGTTTGCAGTGTTCGCGATGAGCTTTGGGCTGACCTGTCACATTCGCTTGCCCTAAAATCTCTACCCGCTAGTCTTTTCGAGATGAAAAAACCAATCCTGTGGATGGCGGTCGCTCTTACGCCCCTCCTCCTGATCAATCCAGCTTCCGCAGACGAGCCCCAGGCTCCAGTTGTGAAAGCCGCCGCCGAGGCCAAGTTGCCCGAGCTGACCTATTATTATTTCGATGGATGACCGCTTTGTGCAAAAATTTCGGTCATCGTGAATGATCTCAAAAAGACAAAGGGAAAAGAAATCACCTTCAAAAACATCCTTGTCGGAACCGGCAAGAGCAAAGAGGAAATCAAAAAGGCCAAACTGAAAGGCCACGGCATCATCGCCAAAGATAAAGACGGTAAGCTCGTCGATACGATCAGCGGCCACTCTTATGGCAAAAAAGAGGTCGAAGCCGTCGTCGCCAAGCTCCTCGCCAAAAAGTAGTCCATCTCCTGAACCTCATTTTTCAAGAAACACCGTGAGTCCGCTCCCGGTGTTTTTTCGTGCACCTACGATTGAAGCGGGTGGGGGGAAGGGGAGTTTTTTATCTAATTCGCGGGATTGGTTCTTCTATCATTTGGATACTTTGTTAGGAATTGTTTGAGATTCCCGGAGTTTCGATCTACATCGAGGCGGCGGGTTGCTCGTTTGATCGATCAGCTCTCTGAATGATCCCATCCCTGCGTAGATTTCCAGTCCCCACATGCCTGCCAAAAAGAAAGCCACTCGCAAAACCGCCAAAAAGCCTACGAAATCCTTCGAGCAAACCCTCTGGGAAACCGCCAACAATCCCGATCTCACCGGCTGGGCGCGATATCAAGCCGCCGGGGTTGAGATTGTGAATCGAGCGTGATCATTCTCCACAGCTTATCAAACCGTTCGATCATCGGGTTTTCTCATCAAAGCTTTTCGGAACGATTCTGACGGCTCACCCACCATGACTATCCTTGCCTGCATCACCTTGATTCTGACGACCACGGCATCTTTTATTGGCTGCTTAAGGGGCCTCCTTGACCGCTTTGATCCAGTCGACCTCCAGTTTAAACGGGCCGTCTTTTTTATCGTAGAGGTGGAAGCCGACCGACTGGAAATCGCTGACGTCGAGGCGGGGGGCGTTTTTCGTCATGCGGTTGCCAAACATGGTCGGCTTGAAGTCACTGAAGGGGATGAAGACGGTGGCCCATTCATTGGCAGGTGCCTTGAAAGCGGCGCGGAAAGGTGTTTTCCAGGATCCACGGCTGGCCTTGGTCCGGATCGAGGTGGTGTAGCCGCGTCCGTCGCTTTTGATGCGCATCAGCAGGCCGGCATAGCCGGAAAGATCGACCGGAGCGGGATTGGTGCGGATCGAGGAGAATCCGCCGCCGTTGGTGTTGATGGTGCCTGAAAAGGTCAACTTCCCCTTGGCAAAGCTGGGTCCGCCCTTCGAGCGGCCTCCCATCACGTTGTCATTGACTGTTTTCCATTGCCTGCCGGACTCCGCGGCCTTCTCAAAATCATGGAGGAGGAGATCGCCCGCACCCTCATTGCCGGGGTTGGCGAAAGTGAGGCTAGCGAAGGAGAAGCCAAAGAGGGCAAGAAGGTGGAGTGGTCGAGTCATGCGGGAACCTTCGCATCGTTTTGAAAAATGGATTCAAAAAAATGAAGGGGAATTTTCTCCGGCCAGCCCAAAAGCGCGGCCCGGCGGGTGCAGGTCCCGCCTTCCAGAGAGGCCGATTGTTTTGTGCGGAGCTTGCCAAGGGGATCGTCTCCGGCTGAATGTCCCCGGGATGTCAAAACGATCCGATCAAGCGGAAAAGTCCCGCGTCTCGAAACTCAAGCGGATCGTGTTTTGGGTGGGGCTCGTCTGTTGCTTGCAGTTTTTGCTTGTTGGCGCGGTGGGCGTGATGCGGGGATCGTCGGTGCAGAGCTGGACGCCGGCCGTGATCTTTTTGATGGGTGCGTTTCTCCTCATCCCTTTTCACCGCCGCCACAAGGGGATCTCCTTTCTGTCCTCACTCTGTTTGATTGTCCTTGCGGTTGTGGGTGCGTCCCAGGGCAGGCATCAAAAGCGGGGCGAAGAGCTTTATGAGGAGGGGAAATATGAGGAAGCGATCACGGAACTGCGCCAGGAAATCGACACCTGGTATCTTCGCCTGAAATACAACTATCACGAAGCGCCCAGCCTTTTCCAAATCGCGCAATGCCAGTCGCAACTGGGGCGATTTGAAGAGGCCCGGGAGACTTACCGCGAGGTTGAGGAAAAATTCCGGGGATTTCAAAAGGACCGTGCCCAGATGGCCGGGGCCACGGTGGAAACCAAGCTGGTTGAGATTGAAGATCTCAACAAAAAACTCGCCGAAGCGAGCGACGACAGTGGTCGGGCCCAGGTGCATTTTGACCTCGCCCTGGCCTACCGGGAATTGACCTGCGACCAGAAAGCGATTGAGACTCTTGAGGCCATTCAAAAACTGGATGCTCCCGAACGCTTCAAGGAATCAGCGAGAAAATTTGCGGACAAATTGCGCTGAGTGCCTGACCGGAGAATCGAAGTCATTTTGGCTTTTGGAAAGATTGTCGTTCATTGTGCCATCGTCTCGACATCGGAGCTGGCTTGTCCGAAGTTAGAGCATGGCAAAAGGATTTCGAGACCGTGGTGGGATCTGGGTGCTGATCCAGTGGTGTCTGATGGGCGGGAGCCTCGCGCTGGCTCCGCTGAATGCCGGTCCTGACCTTGGTTTGTTCGCAAAGATCGTGGTGATCTTGCTGATCGTGTCGGGATCGGCCTTTGGGATCGCCGGAGCGCTCACGATGGGACGGGTGCGCACCATTTATCCGGAGCCCGCTGAATATGCCCGCTTGATTTGCCACGGGATTTACGCCCATGTGCGACACCCGATTTATACCAGCCTGATTCTTCTTTCCTTTGGGTGGTCGCTGGCTTGGAGCAGCGTGGCGGGATTTTTGATCGCGGTTGTGATGACTCTGTTTTTGATGGCGAAGTCATCGAGCGAGGAGCGCCGTCTTAGGAAGAGGTTTTCTGAATATGACGCTTACATGAAAACGACCAAACGCCTCATTCCCTGGATTTATTAAGATGGAAAATGGAGTGGGTTTAAGATTTGTGATGGAATCAAAGAAAGATTTTCTTTCGCGAGAGGATCTTTGAATCATAGTTCAGAGATGCCCGACGATGATGGAGAAGCAAATGCCAGGCCTGACGACCAAGCTCGCGGAAGAGCGGATGAATCGGAGACCAAAAAAGCAGAGAAGGGGGATGGCGGGAAGACTGCCGAGGACTGGTTCGCGGGAGTCGGCGCGGGGATGAAAGGAGTGTCGCGAAAGCTCTTGGATCAGGTGCCTCCGGAGTTTCGGGAGAAGGTGGTGGAGCAGGCCCGTTCCCATGGGCCGGGATCGGCGGCGGTGGTCGTGGAAGGGGCGGCGCTGAAGGCGAGGGGCTTTAAGGCCAAGGTCGCTCTCAAAACCCTGGCGAAGTTGCTCAGGGTTTTGGATGCAAAAATTCCCAAGAAATGAGATTTGAATCTTTAACCTCTGGCTCTGAGGTCCGGAAGCGGGAGCTGTCGGCTATGGTTCACTCCATTTCCTCCTCGATGAAGTCCATGACGAGGTCAGCGAGTTCGTCCATTCCTTCGAGGAGCTCTTCTTCGATTTTGGTGAGGTAGTCGGCTTCGGTTTCGGAATAGTCGTTGCGATCCTCGGGGCGGGTTTCACACCAGCGGCTGGCATTGAGTGGATCGACAAGGCTGGTCGCTCCGATGAGTTCGAAAGAGTTGATAATACGCTGATGATCCATACCGCTCTGCCAGAATTCGTGAAGGCAGTCATCGCTTTGAAGGATGGGGATGGTCTCATAGATATCCATGAGCGCGCGTTCCTCGCGGGTGAGGTCGCGTTCGGATGATTCGCTTTCGAGCTGGTCGATGAGAATTTCGACTTCGTCCGGCCATTCAATCGCATCTTGTGTCAGCATCGCGGGGAGATAAGGCCGCGTGACCGGTCTTGCCAAGCGAAACTGGGTGGCATTTTAAAATTCCAATGATCGGAGGCCGTGGGGCAGGTTTCGCCATGCTCTTCAGGGAGCTCATTCTCCGGTGGGAAAGGAATCATCTTTACACGAATCCTGCGCAGGCAAGAGTAGGGACTGAACGTAAACCAACTCTGATGAAAACTGCCGAAACGACACCCGAGATCCATCCCATTCCCCAGGAAGCCTTTGATTGGTATGATGAGTATGCCCACGGGATCATCGATCGTCGCACCTTTCTGGCGCGCCTTGGAACGATCACGACGGCGACTTTGACGATGGGAACCTTATTGACGGCGTTGACGCCGGAGTATGCGGCGGCCGAGCAGGTGAGTTTCAACGATCCCGAGATCAAGGCGAGCTACGCGACCTTTCCCTCGCCGAAAGGTCACAAGGAAGGGCGTGGATATCTCGTGGTGCCGACCGACCTCAAAGGAACCGCTCCGGTGATCCTGGTGGTTCATGAGAACCGTGGACTCAATCCATACATTAAGGACGTGGCCCGGCGCGCAGCGAAAGCTGGTTTTGTGGCTTTTGCGCCGGACGGACTTCATCCGGCGGGCGGCTATCCGGGAAATGATGATGAAGGGCGCGCGATGCAGCGAAAATTGGATCGTGCAAAACTGGAGCAGGATTTTATCGCGGCGGCGAAATTTCTCAAAGGGCACAAATTGAGCAGCGGAAAGCTTGGGGCGGTTGGTTTTTGTTTTGGCGGCTATGTGGTGAACATGCTGGCGGCCGCCATTCCTGGTGAGCTCAATGCGGGAGTTCCGTTTTATGGAACGCCGGCGGCCGAGGAGATCCGGAAGGATATCAAGGCTCCCTTGATGATTCAACTGGCGGAACTGGACAAGCGAGTGAACGCTTCATGGCCCGGGTATGAGAAAGACCTTAAAGCGGCGGGCGTGGACTACACGATGCATATGTATCCGGAGGCTAATCACGGCTTCCACAATGATTCAACCGGTCGCTACGACAAGGAACAAGCCGAGCTCGCCTGGAAGCGGACGGTGGAATTCTTCAAGAAGCAGTTGGGTTGAGCTTGCGCAAGGGTGGCTCTCGGTCGGACTAAAGTCCAAGCTCCGTAGCTTTGGAGTAGAGTTCGCCGAGGCGGCTTGTCACGGGGCCTGGTTGGGCCTTGTTGAAGGTGGTGCCGTCGATGCGGATGACGGGAGCGATTTCGCCCATGGTGCCGGTGCAGAAGACTTCGTCTGCGCTGTGAATCTCTACCTCGGGGATGTCTCGTACTGCGACGGGGATGTTGTGCTGTCGGCAGAGGTCGAGCACGGTCATGCGGGTGATGCCTTCGGGGCAGGCTTTGGTGGTGGAGGTTTCGACCACGCCGTTGCGGACGAGGAAGACGTGGGTGGCATTCGTTTCGGCGAGGTTGCCATTGGTGTCGAGCATGAGGGCGTCATCGGCTCCGGCGGCGGTGGCTTCCATCTTGGCGAGGATGGAGGTGAGTTGGTTGCAGCTGTGAATGTGCTGATTGAGGACGTTGGCGAAGGGGCGCCGGGTTTTGGCGGTGTGGAGGACGAGGCCTGACTTGTCGTAAACGGGAGCTTTGTGTTCAGCGAGGATGAAGAAGGAACAGCCTTTGGTGTTGACGCGGGGGTCGAGCCCTGAGGTGTATTTGACTCCCCGTGAGACGGTGAGGCGAATGTGGACCGAGTCGGTCATTTGGTTCGCGTCGAGAGTGCGCTTCAGCTCGTCGATTAATTGCTTGTCGGAGGCCATGCCTTCGTATTGCAGGAGCCCGGCACTACGGCGGAGTCGGTCGAGGTGTTCTTCGAGCTTGAAGATGCGACCGTTGTAAAGGCGGAGACCTTCCCAGACCGCGTCGCCATTTTGGACAGAGGAATCGAAGGGGCTAACGCCGGCTTCATCGCGGTGGACGAGTTTGCCGTTGATGTTGACGATGAGGTCGGCGTTGGCGGGGTTATTGAGCTGGAGCATGGCTCAGTCCTTCCAGTCGAGTCCTTCGTGAATGGGCGACAGAATTTCGTGACCACTGGCGGTGACGAGGACCATGTCTTCGATCCGGCAGCCGCCGAGTGTGGAAGAGTAAAGACCGGGTTCGACGGTGAAGAGTTCATGCTCGAAGATTTCGTCGCCACCGTGGTCGAGGAGGATGGGCTCGTGGACTTCGAGGCCAATGCCGTGGCCGGTGCCGTGGCTCATGAAGGGAAGGCTGGTATCGTGCTCGGTGTCGCCGCGGACCAAATCGAAGCCGTGTTTTTCGAGGACAGCGGTGGTGGCGAGGTGGACTGCTTCGCCGGTGGTGCCGGGTTTGAGCGCGGCACACCCGGCGGCCTTGGCCTCGCTAACAGCGGAGTGCATTTTCAGGGCTTCGTCGGACGGAGTTCCATTCACGACGGTGCGGGTCATGTCGCCGTTGTAGCGGGTGGTATTATCCATGGGGAAAATGTCAACGATAGTGGCGAGCCCGGTTTTGAGCGGGCCGGTGCCGTAGTGATGGCAGTCGGCGACGTGAGGCGCGGTGGCAACGATAGAGCCGTGAGAGTTGGAGTAATTTCGCTCGAGAAGAAAGGCGGTGATCATGGCACGGAGCCGCTCGGAAGTGAGAACGGATCCGTCATGATGCAGAATGCCGTCCGAGTCCGGAGTGGCCTTTGCGATGGTCCGACAGGCGTGGGTCATGGCTTCGCCGGTCACTTTTTGGGCGAGGCGAAGGTGCTCGATTTCTTCGGCGTCTTTGATGCGACGGTCGAGAACTCCGAAGTCGGCGGAGTAGTTGATAGTGATGCCGGCTTCCTGAATGAAGTGGGCGTAGAGGTAGGGGAGTGATCGATCGACGGTAATGGTTGTTTGTCCGGCTTGGCGGAGACATTCGGCCGTGGCTTGGGCGAGGGCGGTGTCCCGGTCGCCGGAGAGGCCGCCTTCGGGAGTGAAGTCGGCCGCGCAGGCGATGCGGTCGGTGCGGACGGCTTTGCGGGCGCGGCCCATTTCGATATCGCGGACGAGGTAGGTCGAGGTGCCGTCGGCGAAGTCGATCGCAACCGAGGAGTCGCCGACGAGAAAGCGGCAGCGGTGAAAAAGAGTGGCGTTGGTGGAAGAGTGACCGGCGAGGACGGTGGTGCGAGGAGAGGACATTTTTTGTAAGGAGGCTTGGGACCGAGGCTCAGACTGAAGTCTAAGCTCCGTAGTTTTTTAGCCGGCGCATTTTGGGCAGCGGCCGAAAAATTCGAGTTCGTGGTAGAGATCGACGAAGCCGGTTTCCTGCCGGATTTCTTCTTCGAGTTTGTGGACGGGGCAGGGGGCGTTGATGGGTTCGATACTGCCGCAGTCGGTGCAGATGAGGTAGTCGCGGTGCTGGCCGGGAACGAGAAGGGTAAAGTAGGCGGCTCTTTCGTGGAGTCCGAGGCGACGGACCATTCCTTTGTCACTGAGGCGTTGCAGGAGGCGGAAGACGGTGGCTTTATCGCACTGCTTCGAGAGGTGGCCGCAGGAGGTGAGATCGGCCAGGGTCATGGGACGGTTGTGGTCGGCGAGGCAAGTCAGGATGGCTTCGAGCGCTTTGGTGCGGCGGAGTCCGGAGCTCTTGGCTTTTTCGAGGAGGTCGTCGTACAGGGACATGATTTTACAGAAGCGAAGGTTGGCCGGAGTTGTCGGGTGGGAGGTCGGCCCCGATTTTGGTGTAGGCGGCGGGCATGGCGACGCGTCCGCGCGGGGTGCGTTTTACAAAGCCCTGCATGATGAGGAAGGGCTCGTGGACTTCCTCGAGGGTGGAGGCATCTTCGCCGATGGCGACGGCAAGGGAGGAGAGCCCGACGGGGCCTCCGGTAAATTTGTAAATCATGGCTTCGAGGATGCGCTTGTCCATTTCGTCGAGGCCGTCTTCGTCGATCTCGATCATTTCGAGAGCGGCCTGGGCGGTGGGGCCGGTGATGGTGCCGTCGGATTTGACTTGGACGTAGTCGCGGGTCCAGCGGAGAAGATTGTTGGCAATCCGGGGAGTGCCGCGGGAGCGGGAGGCGATAGTGAGTGCTCCTTCTTGGTTAATGTCGAGGCCGAGAATATCGGCGGAGCGCTGGATGATGACGGAGAGTTGCTCGTGGGTGTAGTAGTCGAGTCGGTTGATGAGCCCGAAGCGGGAACGGAGCGGGGAGGTGAGCATACCGGAGCGGGTGGTGGCGCCGACGAGGGTGAATTTGGGAAGTTGGAGCTGGATGGAACGGGCGGAGGGGCCGGAGTCGATGATGATATCGAGCCGGAAGTCTTCCATGGCCGGGTAGAGATATTCTTCGATGGCGGGGTGAAGACGGTGGATTTCGTCGATAAAGAGGATGTCGCCACGCTGGAGGTTGGTGAGAATGCCGGCGAGGTCGCCTGCTTTTTCGATCTGGGGACCGGAGGTGGTGTGAAGGGTGGTGCCGACTGCGGTGGCGACGATGTTGGCGAGAGTGGTTTTTCCGAGGCCCGGAGGGCCGGAGAGGAGGACGTGTTCGAGAACGTCATCGCGGCCTTTGGCGGCAGCGACCATGAGCATGAGGCGCTCGGTGACCTTGTCCTGCCCGTGGAAGTCCTCGAAGCCGGGAGGTCGGAGGGTCAAATCTTCGGGAGTCTCGGGGGTGTTGACTGCTTCTTGAAAGTAGGACTCCGACATGTAAATCTGCGTTGCGGAAGTGAAGCATGGCAGGGGGGCAGTTGCACCCGAAATTTTGTGAGGAATGGGCTTTACAGGTGGGGATTGGCGAGTAGTCTCCCGCCCTCAACTTCTGGTCCTATGAAAGTTCTTTCTTCCCTCGCCTCCGCCAAACGCCGCCACGCAGACTGCCAAGTCGTCAAACGTAAGGGCACTCTCTACGTGATTAATAAGACGAATCCTCGCTTCAAAGCGCGTCAGGGATCGACCAAGGGCACCAAAATGTCCAAAAAGGGTGTGAACTAGGTTCACTGCCAGTTTTTTTTAATTTTACTGAGCGGTTCTCTTCGGAGAGCCGCTTTTTTGTGCTGGCGGATCGGCGAAAGCGGGAGTTTTTCGCTACGAGTTTCGGAGCTTTTCAAGAACCCAGCCGGCGAGGAGGTTACCGAAGGTGGCGGTGAGGTGGGTGGCAGCGCCGTAGCCTGAATCGCATTTGATGCCTCCGGGCATTTCTTCGGGTCGGTCGGTGGTGGTGTCGCCATCGCAAGTGGGGAATTTGGGCTGCTCGGGCGAGAAAACGGCGGGGATTTTGAATTTGCGGGCCTTTTTTTCGGCCTTGGGAAAGCGGTATTCGGAGCGGAGGCGCTTGCGGACGGAGAGGAGAAGGGCGTCGCCGAAGGTGCGCGAGAGATCATCGAGCCGGATCTGGGAGGCGTCGAGGCGTCCGCCGGCTCCGCCGCTGGCGACGACGGGGATGTTTTTGTCCCGGCAGGTCGCGAGGAGGTGGCATTTGGCGCGGACGGAGTCGATGGCATCGACGACGGCGTCGGGCGCGGCGGAGAGGAGATCTTCTGAGTTTTTCTCCGAGTAGAAGCTCTGCTCGACGGTGCAGCGGGCTTCGGGGTTGATTTGGAGGACGCGTCGGGCAAGGACGACGGCTTTGGATTGGCCGATCGTTTCGGTGGTGGCGTGGATTTGCCGGTTGGTGTTGGTGAGGCAGAGGTCGTCGAGGTCGACGAGGGTGAATTGTCCGACTCCGGAGCGGGCGAGGGCCTCGACGGTCCAGGATCCGACGCCACCGAGTCCGATGACCATGACGTGGGAGTTGGAGAATTTCTCGAGCGAAGTCAGGCCATACAGTCTGGCAATGCCTCCAAAGCGGTTGAGATAATCCTCGGTCACGGGTGGATTCTCTGCCCTAGATGTCGATTGAACAAAAGCGAAGATTCTGATAATCATTTGGTCACGACGGATGACGACCAGCGAAGATGTGAGTAAACGGCGGGATTTTGTCCGGCAGTTTTCGGTGATGATGCCGAACCGGGTGGGGGCTTTTTCCTCGCTTTCCAATCTACTGAGCCGCCGCGAGATCGATGTGATTGGCCTGAGTGTGCAGGATTCCCGGGATGCCACGGTGGCGCGTTTGATCGTGGATGATCCCGATAGCGCCGAGGAATTGTTCATGGAGCAGGGGATTGCCTATACTTTGTCGGAGCTCCTTGTGGTGAAGATGAAGGAGTGCGGGGACTTGAAAAAATGCCTCAACAAGCTTTACGAGGCGGAAACCAATCTCGATTACGCCTTTTCGCTGATGGTTCAGCATCAGGGGCACGCCTTGCTCGCGATGTTTCTGGAAGACTGTGAATTTGCGGCCTCGGTGCTGAATCGGGCGGGATTGACGGTGGTTTACGAAGATGAACTTCTTCGCTAGAAATCTGTCTGATAAGCCGTAGGATAACTCGATGAACGAACTTCAAGATACAAACAGACGAAATATTCTCAAGGCGGGTGCCGCCGCTGCGGCCACGCTGCCCATCGCGGGATTTGCCCAGGCAGGTGGAAGTGACGAAATCAAGGTGGCGACCGTGGGTTGCGGCGGACGTGGTCGTGGTGCCACGGCGCAAACACTGAACGTTCCCGGCACCAAGTTGGTAGCCGTTGCCGATGCCTTCCGCGACCGTGCCGAAGAGGCCGTGAGTTCATTCCGCCAGCAGTATGCTGATAAGGTGGATATTCCTGCCGACCGCATCTATGACGGTTTCGATGGATTCCGCGGAGCGATTGATGCCGCCGACGTGGTGATCCTGACGACCACTCCGGGTTTCCGCCCCCAGCACTTCGAGTATGCGGTGCAGCAGGGAAAGCACGTTTTCATGGAGAAGCCGGTTGCGACTGACGCGCCGGGTATCCGCAAGGTTCTGGAGGCTGCCAAGAAGGCCGACGAGAAGGGTTTGAAAGTCGTCTGTGGACTTCAGCGCCACTACCAGCCGAGTTACATCGAGACTTTGGCCAAGCTCAAGGAGGGAATCGTGGGTGATATTAATTATGGCCAGGTTTACTGGAACAGTGGTGGTGTTTGGGTCCGTCCGCGTGTCGATGGTATGACCGAGATGGAATACCAGATGCGGAACTGGTACTATTTCAACTGGCTCTGCGGCGATCACATCGTTGAGCAGCACGTTCACAACATCGATGTGATGAACTGGTTCAAAGGTGGACCTCCGGTGAAAGCTCAGGGAATGGGTGGTCGCCAGGTGCGGGTCGGCGAAGAGTTCGGTGAAATCTTCGATCACCACTACGTCGAGTTCACTTACGAAGACGGAACCGTCTTGAATTCCCAGTGTCGTCACCAGAAAGGCGCGTTGAATCGGGTGACCGAGATCATCGGTTGCCAGGGCGGCAAGGCTTATCCGGGGCGCATTGTCGACTCGGCTGGCAAGACCGTTTGGCGTCATCGTTCCAAGGACAAAACATCGCCTTACCAGATCGAGCACAATGAGCTTTATCGCCACATCCGCGAAGACAAGCCGATTAACAATGCTTACTACACAGCGGCGTCGACGATGACCGCAATTCTCGGCCGGATGGCGACTTACTCCGGGCAAGAAATCAAGTATAAGGACGCGCTTGAGAAAGGTCTCTCGATCATGCCGGAATCCTTCGCCTGGGATGCTGATCCCGGACCGAAGCCAGGTAAAGATGGACTCTATCCTTGTGCCATTCCTGGCAAGACCAAGGTGATGTCCTAATTTCTCCTGGGATTAAGAATCAAAAAAAATGTGGGCGACCGTGAGGTCGTCCACATTTTTTGTGTTCTGAAATCGCCTGGTAATTCCTGGAAGAATGTGCGGTAAGCGAACCAATAAGTGGTTCCGGTCACTTCACCATCTTTGGTGTTCCGCGTGACGCTTACTAATTTATTACCCTGAACTTTCGAGTCCTGGAGTCTGTGCCGGGAGGCCGGTGGGATTTCTGATTATTAACGAGCCCAAACAAATGTGATGGGAATGACACAAAATATTCCTGACATCTGCGGCTGGATTGAGTTTGCTCAGCCCCGGGTCTCCGAAAAGAGATCGCAAAGATACAATCGATGAGTACAATATTGCAAATCCTAGGAGCTCTGGGCATTTTTTTATTCGGCATGAAAGTCATGTCGGAAGGGGTTCAAAAGTTCGCCGGCGCCAAGATGAGGGCAGCCCTTTCTTCGATTACCGGAAATCGGTTCAAGGGTGTATTGACCGGGGTGGTCACAACCGGCTTGGTTCAGTCTTCATCGGCAACGACGGTGCTCGTGGTTTCTTTTGTGAACGTGGGACTTCTGACTCTTGTGGAGTCGATTGGAGTGATCATGGGTGCTAATCTTGGAACCACTTTGACTGCGTGGATTATTGCGGCGGTTGGTAAGTTCAGTGTCGCCAAGATTGCGGTTCCTATCATCGGTATTGGTTTCCCAATGTTTTTCGTGGGTAAAGGAAAGTGGAAGTCCCTGGGTGAATTCATCCTTGGCTTCGGCCTCCTCTTCCTCGGGTTGGGTGAATTGAAGGATGCAGTGCCTGATCTCAAGTCGGGTGTGGAAAGCGACCAAGGCGTGATTGATGCAATGAAGTATTGGATCGATCTCCTAAGTAATAAGGGATACTTCACTTATATCCTCTTCATGTGCGCCGGAGTCGTTCTGACTTTGCTGGTGCAATCTTCCTCGGCAGCGATGGCAATTACCATCACTTGTGCTTCCGCAGGTTGGTTTGGGACAGATCCGTTTGAGGCTTTCAAAATTTCCGCAGCAGTGGTTCTCGGTGAAAACATCGGAACGACGGTAACTGCTTGGTTGGCTTCCTTGGGTGCAACCACGGACGCCAAACGTGCGGCAAGAGCACACTTCCTGTTCAATATGATCGGAACGGTCTGGATGCTCATTGTCTTCCTGGGTTTCACATCGTTGGTTTGGAATGTGGCGGAGAGCTTGCCCGATAGCTTTAAAGTAGTCACTGAAAAGTGGGACGGAAAAGGTGAGGTCGCGTTTCCTGCTGCGAAGGTGGCCTTCGCAACTGCGATTTTCCACACCTCGTTTAACTTGATTAACATCGGGGTTCTCGTGTGGTTTGTTCCCCAGATTGCCAGAACGGTAGAGAAGTGGGTGAAGCCTACCAAGAATGCTCCTGAGGACGAGAAGCGTCTCCGCTACATCTCGCAAAATCTTGTCGATCTCGGAGAGTTGAATCTAGCCGAGGCCGAAGATTCAGTCCGTAAGATGGCAACTCATACCAACGAGATGTTCGAAGGGTTTGTCAAGATCTTCGACCAACCGACTGCGGACCTTTCGTCCGAGGTTTCCCGCCTCAAGAAGATGGAAGATGAGGCTGACCAGATGATGCACGATATTACCGAGTATCTTGTGAAATGTGTGGCCCGGGATATGGATCAGGAGAACGCTTACCGCGTTTCCGCCATGATTCGGATTGTCACCGAGCTTGAGGAAGCAACCGACTGTATTTATCGCCTCGTGAAACTCACCGAGCGTAAATACAACAAGGGGTATCAGTTCACCGACCATCACGTCGGGGAGATCGGCCAGATTACCAAGGTGGTGGGGCAGTCTCTTCGCACGGTTGAAAACTACCTTCTCCGGAAGACTCCAGGCGACGTGATCGCGGCGGTTGAGTCACTGGAGCAGCAGTCCAAGAGCATGCGGAAGTCCTTCAACAAGCAAGCCGTGAAGCGGATGTCCGAAGGAGATATTCGCATCGAGATGCTTTACACCGACATCAACAACCAACTGAAGACTCTCGCTAATCACGCCCGTGGTGTGATGGATGCCAGTGACTCGGTCGGGACGGAGTAACTTCCAGAGTTGATCTTTCAGGAACCCGGTTGTGGAGAATCGCAACCGGGTTCTTTTTTGTCTGCTCTTGTCATGATTCGCTTGTTGGGCGATGAAGTTGTTGTGAAGCCAATTGTGATCGTGGGAGCAGGACTTTCGGGCTTGGCCTGTGCCGTGACTCTGAATAGCCGGGGGCGGGAGATTGTCGTTCTGGAAGCTTCCGATGAAGTCGGAGGCCGTGTGCGAACTGATGAGCTTGATGGTTTCCTCCTTGATCGGGGATTTCAGGTCTATCTCGATGCCTATCCCGAGGCTGGTGAGATGCTCGATTTGCCGTCTTTGGATCTGAAGTCGTTTGAGCCGGGGGCGGTTGTTTTTAATGGCTCGAAACTTTTCCGGGTGATGGATGTGTTCCGTCGGCCCAAGGATCTGGTGGCCTCAACGCTGGCTCCCGTTGGGACCTTGTTCGACAAGCTGAGAGTGGCGGTTTTGCGGCAGAAGGTCCTCGATCTTGAGAAGGGTGTAATGTTTGCGGGTCTGGACCAATCGACCGAATCCTATCTTCAGGAGTTCGGTTTTTCAGCCAGGATGATCGATACCTTTTTCAGGAGCTTTTACGGTGGAATTTTTTTGGAGCGAGAGCTTCAGACCTCCAGCCGGATGTTCGAATTTACCTTCAAGATGTTTAGCGAAGGAAGTGCCACGGTTCCAGCCAAAGGGATGGGTGAGATCCCCAAGCAATTGGCAGCACGCTTGCCTGATTCGCTGATTCGTCTGAATTCGCCGGTCTCGTCCCTGGCTGGAGACCGGGTGGTTTTGGAAAGCGGAGAAGTGATCGAAGCGAGCCAAGTGGTTGTGGCCACCAATGCCGCTGCGGCAGCTCGTTTGGTCGATGGTTTTGACGGGTTCGAACCAAGGTGGCGAGCGGTGACCAATGTCTATTATGAAGCTCCGAAGTCACCGCTGGGAGAGGCCATCATTGCGCTTAACGGGACTCAAGACGGGGTGGTGAACAACGTTGCGGTGATGAGTGATTTGGCCCCGGCGTATGCGCCGGAAGGGAAGGCTTTGATTTCGGTTTCTGTCTTGGGTGACAATGGCGAGGATGATCTGCCAGCGATGGTGAAGAAGGAACTCGAAGCTTGGTTTGGTGAAGAGGTGACTGACTGGAGGCATCTCAGGACCGACCTCATCCGGGAGGCCTTGCCCCGGCAGGACGAGACGAACCCGGTAGGATATCGAGAGATTGCGGGAATGCTGGTCTGTGGCGATCACGCGGTGAGCGCTTCGATTGAGGGGGCCATCAGTTCCGGTAAGTCAGCTGCTGAGGCTGCTCTGGCTCGTTCCTGACTGAAGACCAAGGTGAGCGGGGAAGCAAATTAAACCTCCCTGCGATCAAGAAGGGCGGCACGGCGAGGGTCCGAGGCCTGCAGGTGGGCGAGGGCGATGGCCATGGCGTCGGCGGCATCGGACGGTGGGGTTTCGGCGAGACCAAGAAGAGCCCGGATCATGAAGGCGACCTGGTTCTTGTCGGCCGTTCCCTTGCCAACGATGGCCTTTTTTACCTTCTTGGGGGAATATTCGTAAACCTTGAGTCCGAAGCTGGCTGCGGCAATGAGAGGGGCAGCGCGGGCCGCTCCCATGGAGATGGCGGTGCGGTGAGATTGCACGTAGATGATGCCCTCAATGGCGACCTCATCAGGCTTCCATTTCTCGATGAGATTGCGAACTCCGGTGCAGACGGCTTCCAGTGCTCCGGATTGCTTGACGCGTTGTGGGATGGAAATGACGCCGTAGTCGAGCGCCTTGGCTGAGGCATGGTCGCCCTCCAGGATGGCATATCCGGTATTCCGGACAGCAGGATCAATTCCAAGGGTTCGCACGGTGATTTTGGTGCCGGTCTCCTTTCGGAGTGCCGTTTAGCGGCGTCGGCGTTTGCCACCTCCGCGGCGTGGTTTCTTGATAGGCTTGCGCTTTTCGGTGTCGAGAAGAGCCGTGTATTGGTAGTCGAATCCTTCCAGCTGTTTTCGCTCGATCTTTTTGTTGATGAAGCCTTCGACGGCGTCGGCGAACTCGAGTTCGTCGGCGGTCAGGATGGTGAAAGCATCGCCTTCTTTTTCGGCACGGCCGGTCCGGCCGATGCGGTGAACGTAATCTTCCGCATTTTCGGGAACACGGTAGTTGATGACGTGGGTCACATCGGAAATATCGATGCCACGCGCGGCCACATCGGTGGCGACGAGGATTTTGTAGGTGCCATCCTTGAAGCCTTTGAGAGCCTTCATGCGGTCGTTCTGGCGAATGTCGGAGTGCATGGCCACGACCTTGTCGCCAATGGCTTCCTGCTGCTGAAGCAGATTGGTGATGACGTCGGCCTCTTTGCGGGTGCGGGTAAAGATCATGAGCGAGTCATAATTCGTCTTTTCCAGAAGGCCGAGGAGGAGCTCGTCGCGCTGGGTCATGGCGACGGGGAAAAAGGCGTGCGAAACGGTGGCGGCCACTTCGCGCCGGGCGATTTCGACCGTTTCGGGATCGGTGAGGCACCACTCGGCGAACCCGGCAATGACCGGAGGCATGGTGGCCGAGAAGAAGAGCGTTTGTCGGGTTTGCTCTTCGTTGTTCCATGGGCAGATATTGATGATCTTACGGACTTGGGGAAGGAATCCCATGTCGAGCATGCGGTCGACCTCATCGAGAATCAGGATTTTAATCTCCTTAAATTTCATCGTGCCGCGATAAAAGTGGTCGATAAGACGGCCGGGAGTGGCGACGATAATATCGGCGCCGGCCTTGAGTTGTTCATCCTGTTTTCCGTGTCCCACGCCACCGTAAAGAAGGGCGACTTTGCATCCGGTTTTGTTCCCGTAATGGAGGAACTGATCGGCAACCTGATCGGCGAGTTCGCGGGTCGGTTCGAGGACCAAAATCTGTGGTTTCCCGGTCGGTTCAATTTTGGAAAGCGAAGGCAGGGCGAAGGCTGCGGTTTTGCCGGTGCCGGTTTGGGAAGCGCCAATGACGTCCTTTCCATCTAAAATAAGTGGGATGGCCTCGGCTTGAATCTGGGTGGGGGTCTCGTAGCCGGACTCGGTCACGGCCTCGAGGACGGTCTCTTTAAGACCAAGTTCGTCAAAACGCATGGATGGGGCTTAATGAAAGTCGCGGGGAAATCAAGGTTTACTATTGTTTGAAGGGTTTTGAGGGGGGGGAAGTCGTTTTAGGAAAGCTGGCGGAATATTTTGAGTATGTTAGCTTCCAACCAGTAAGCAATTCCCCCATGCGACTACTGATTTTACTCATTCTCTCTTTTCCCGCAGTTTTGCTGGCCGAAGTTGATGCCCCCAAGAAGGGGGATGACGGCTTGCGCATTCAGATCTACCTTGATCAAAAGTGCTTCGGTCCCGGTTTTTTAGATGGGAAGCCGGGGAATTTCACCCTCAGAGCTGTTTATTCCTACAATCGCTTTCGTGGGCGTCCTCCCGGAGCATGGGATGTCTTGCTGAAAGAGGCCGAGGAGGAGGTCAAAGTTCTTTACGCGACCGCCATCGTGCCATCTTTGGCGAAAGACTTCATCAATCCCAAGCTGCCGCGCAAGTATGACGATGTGGGTGGCGTAAAGTTAATGGCTTACCGGAGCTACCTCGAGTTCATGGCCGAGCGCTATCATACTTCGGAGAGCTTTCTGATCGAATTGAACGGCAAGTCAAAAGCTTATGGTTTGCGACCCGGATCCGACTTGAAGGTTCCGAATATCGAACCCTTCCGCATCGAAAATCTAGCGGTGGGACGGATGCACAAGGAGGATGACAAGCGGAGCAAGCACAACATCGTTATCGATACCAAGAACAAGCAGCTCTTTGTTTACGATCCGTCCCAACCGACCATCGTCATTCCCGGAACGGCGATGATTGTCTCCGAAGAGGAGCAGGAGCCTTTGGGGAAAATGATCGCGATGTTTCCGACCACGCCGGGCCGGGAGCAGTTCATTCATCGGGGCACGTGGAAAGTGGTGAATTGTGTGGAATTTCCATCCTGGCGGTATGACAAACAGCTTTTGAAGACCGGTAAGCGGAGTAAGAATGCCATTCAGGTGGCTCACGGACCCAACAATCCGGTGGGTGTGCTCTGGTGCGGTTTGTCCAAATCAGGAATTGGGATTCACGGGACTTCGAGCCCCAGAACAATTGGGCGCTCACAAAGTGCCGGCTGCTACCGACTGTCCAACTGGGATGCCGCACGCTTCCCGCAGTATGTCCGTCCGGGGGCCAAAGTGATCGTAAGATGAAGGATGTTGCCAAGTTGATGGCGATTCGCTTTGGCGTCTATGGCGTGCTGGTGACCTATTTGGCGTGCGATCTCTTTATTTTCGAGGGGCCGGTTTACAAATCGCTCAACGAACCGCAGCGAGACAAGAAAACAGAGATTGCCGAAGCCAAGGCATCGGGAGTGGTGGCTCGAGTTTACTACCGGCCTATTTTCCGCGCCCAGGTCGAGGAGGCGATGAGGGAATATCTTTGGCGCCGTGGTCGCACCGTCGATGACACGACGGCGGGAGAGCGCAAACTCCTGCGCCGGGTCATTGTCAACGAGCTGATCGATGATGAATTAGTGAAGCTTCAGATTAAAGTTTCGATGACCGAGGAGGTGAAGGTGCCGGAGAAACAAGTTGATCGGGCGTTTGTCGCAGAAATGAAACGGTATCCTGATAAAGAGGTTTTCGAAACACTCGCAGACCGTGCCGCCTGGTCAGGCGAGAAAGAGCGCCGGATGCGATTGGCGGGCCGGATCCAAAGAGCGGAGCATTTGGAAAGAATGGTTGACGTGACCGTGACAGAGGGGGAAGCCAAAGCTTGGTTCGAAGAGAACCGGAATGCGTTTCCGGGTGAGTTTCAGGATCACCGGGCGGCTATCAGCGATGCGCTTCTGATTGAGAAACGAGACTCCGGTTGGAAAAACTTTAGGGTGGCAAGACTCCGCCGGTGGGCGGAAGGAAAGATCGATCTCTTTGAAGATGTTCTCTTCGCAGAAGAGGGGGAGTGAAGTTAGCCCCGATGGGTAGCCCAGAGATTTCGCAATCTCTGGTAAAGGTGTTTTGGAATCGAACCCGAAAAGGAAAGGGTGATCGATCCACTCCTGTTGACTCCGCAGACTCTTGCGCGCTGTATGCCGGATTTTTGCAACACCTCTCCGGCATCGCGAACGAAGGCCCAGGACACGCTTCCTTTTACTCTTGGTGGTTTACTTTTGTCGAAACCAACGAGCCACTCCGAAGGGTGAAAGAGATCGAGTAGCTTCTCAAACATCGGAGGGCCAGCCGCTAGAGTTTGATTTCAAACCCCAGTGATTTGGCCAGGAAGGAGTATTTGTCGACGATGGCTTCAATTCGCTTGGAGGTGGGAGTTCCCGCACCATGTCCCGCTTTACTTTCGATACGAATCAAAGTGGGAGCCGGCCCTTCTTGCGCGGACTGCAGTGCCGCTGCGAATTTGTAGGAGTGCGATGGCACTACGCGATCATCGTGATCGGAGGTGATCACCATGGTTGCCGGATAATTGGCAGGCTTCAGATTGTGGTAAGGCGAATACTTGAGTAGGTTTTTGAAGTCCGCAGGGTCATCAGGTTTTCCATATTCGGCCTGCCAGGCCCAGCCGATGGTGAATTTGTGGAAGCGTAACATGTCCATGACTCCCACAGCGGGCAGACAAGCCCCATAAAGTTCGGGCCGCTGCACCATGCAGGCTCCCACGAGAAGGCCTCCATTTGAACCGCCGGCGATGGCCAGTTTCTCTGACGAAGTATATTTCCGGTCAATCAGGTATTCTGCGCAGGCAATGAAGTCATCAAAGACATTCTGTTTTTTAAGCTTCATTCCTGCTTCGTGCCATTCCTCTCCGTATTCACCGCCGCCCCGCAGATTTGCCATGACGTAGATTCCGCCAAGGTCCATCCAGGCGATGGTCGCGGGTGAATAAGAGGGACGAAGAGAGATGTTAAACCCACCGTAGGCATAGAGAAGGGTGGGATTGTTGCCGTCGAGTTTCAGCCCCTTGCGATGAACGATAAACATCGGGACCTTGGTGCCATCCTTGGAGCTTGTGAAGACCTGGCGTGATTCGTAGTCGTCCGGATCAAATTGAGTCGTGGGTGCTTTAAAAAGAGTCGAGGAATTCTTGGTCACATCATAACGATAGACAGCGCCGGGACTGGTGAATGAGGTAAAGTAGTAGAAGGTTTCACTTTGGTCTGATTTGCCTCCGAATCCGGCGGCGGTTCCAAGACCAGGCAGCTTCACGGCGGGCAGCGAGGTGCCGTCTGTTTTGAATCGCCGGATTTCAGTGCGGGCATCCTTGAGATAGTTTGCGATCAGCAGTCCGCCCACATGGGAGACCGAGCGCAAGGTTTCCGAACTCTCCGGAATGATCGTTTGCCACCTGGTCGGTTCAGGGTCGTTCAGATCAATTGAAACCACCTTTTGTTTTGGAGCCTTGAGGTCGGTCCGGATGATGAATTTTGAACCAAGATTCGTGATGAAATCGTAGGAGGCATCGAAGTCGGGGAGAAGCTCAACAACCTTGGCGTCGGGCTTGCCGAGTTCCTGGTAGAAGAGTCCGTTTTTAGTGTCGGTGCCCTGGCTGATTTGGAGGAGGAGATATTTTCCGTCCTCGGAGACCCAGGCATAGAGGCCTTGTTTGGGGTGCGCGGGCCGTTCGTAAACGAGGCGGTCTTCGCTCTGAGGGGTGCCAATGGTGTGGAAATAGATCTTTTTGTGGATATTCTGCGCCATCATCTCCTCGCCATCCTTCGGAGTGGGGAAGCGACCGTAGTAGAAGCCCTTGCTGTCCTTGGCCCAGGATGCGCCCGAGAACTTTGACCACTTGAGGTGATCGGAGAGGTCCTTGCCAGATGAAATTTCGCGGACACGCCACTCGACCCAATCCGAGCCCGATGCCGATGTCGAGTAAGCGAGATATTTTCCGTTCGGTGATACCTCGTAAGAGCCGAGGGCGACTGTGCCGTCTTTGGAGAGGGTATTCGGATCGAGCAGAACTGAAGGTTCGGAATCAAGCGACTCAGTGGAATACAAAACCGACTGATTCTGAAGCCCGTCGTTTTTACTGAAGAAATATCGACCTCCTTCGAAAAACGGGACGCCGAATCGCTCCACGTTCCAGAGCTTGGTGAGGTGGCTTTCGAGATTTTTTCGTCCCGGAATGGTATCCAAAAAGGAGTCGGTCAGGCTGCTTTGAGCATTGACCCAAGTCGCAGTCTGATCCGAATTCAGGTCCTCGAGCCAGCGATAGGGATCGGCAACCTCCACCCCGTGCAGGGTTTCGACAGTCGTGCCGGGTTTGGAGTCAGGATATGAGAGAGAGGATTCTTTTGCAGAGAGTGCGCCGATGGTCATGGCTAGAAAAACGGTCCTTCGCATGGGAGGAAGTGTAGGTGGCTTGAGGGACGATGCAATGAAGACGACGGAATCTTATTTCTGCGCGCTAGACATTGTTGGAATGAACCATCACAAGCGTAGGCATGAAGAAGGTTTTTTCACTGGAATCCGACCGGCACAAACCCGCGAGGCTCGTTGAACAGATTAAGGGAGAGGTTAAGAAATACCTCAAACGGGAGCGAAACAAGTCGTTGTCCGAAGATCATGACTATTGGGGCTTCAATTGTCGCGCGGGCGAAAGCGCCGAGTCCGCAAAGTCATGCCACGAGAAAGAGATCGGCACAGCGCTCGATCATGCGCTCGCTGAGGGGTGGCCCGCAGTTTACCTCGAGATCCTGGCGGAAGCCAGGAAGCGAGGCTGAAAGCTGGCGTGACGTCTACCAGTCGTTTGAAGATCCGTAGCGTGCCGTATCAAGTTCGGGACGCCAAATATTGAACTCGATTCGTGAGAAGGCGTTGATGTCGAATTCCGCGTCTCCCCAGACCTGTGAGTATCCCTTGAGGATTTTGTCATCAAGTGACTTGAGTTTGATAGTAATGTAACCACCCTCATGAAACCAGCAGCGCACGTCGTTGCTTTCCATTCGGACTTCATCAACCTTGTTTGAGAGAGCCACGCTTCTCATGAGTTTGATCGGGACGCCAACATCTCCAAATGAGGTTGAGAGAGCAACCCTGCCTTCAGCAATCGACTTCACGGTGCCTATGACAACATCGCCATTTGCGAGTCGGATTTCCTGACCCTCTTCTTCTTTTTTTTCAGCATCAGGATTTTCCTCGTCCTCGTCGACGGGCTTCACGGGAAGGATACCATCCCACTGGGCCACCGAAATATTGCTGAATTTAATTGGGCTCGTGTTTTGAGGGACAAAGTGGATCCACTTTCCTTTGAACTTGGTGTCATCGACTCCGGTCCACGTTCCGATCTCCTTGTCGTCGATGTAAATGGCATTGGTTCCATTTTTGCTGCGGTCCAGGAAGATGGTGAATTCGGCCGTTTCAGCTTCGAGAAGATTGCGGATGGACTCGCTGATGATGTCGTTATTGCGGTCGTTCGGAGCATTCCGGTAAACACTCATGTAGGTCCGTTGCACGTTGAGTGAGTATCCGGTGCCTGGATAGTCATCGCTGCCGTCGTCGGAGAAGAAGAGGATTCGGAAATAGGGGGAAGACTTCCAGTTTGCGGTGAAGCGAATCCTGGCTTTGTCGGGAATCTCGACTTCACGGGCAATGCCGCTTCGGGCCTTGGAGACCATGGCGCGGTTTTTAAAGGTCCAGTATTTTTCGATATCACCTCCGGCGGAAACCCAGCCCTCGGGGCCTTCGGGGCCGTTGTAGAAGGAGGGCGATTGATTGAAGATATCAAGCGAATGAACGAGTGAGCGACGAAGGGTTAGCTTGCCGGCATACCAGGTCTCCAGAGTGATCGTATCGTCATCGAGGTCGGTGAGTCGCCCGCGAATGGTGTCCCGGTGGGAATCGCGAAAGTGCCCCTTGATGGTGGCGAGGGCATAGTGATCTGCTTCAACCTTTTCCGGCTCTCCGTGGAGAGTCATCTCCAGAAGTTTGCTGGTATTCAAAGTGGTCTGACCTTCGAGAGAAGCTGAGTCCAGAATGAGTTGTTTTTTTTCGGCCGCGACAGATTTGGGGACTCCGCTGATACGACTTTTATCTGAAAAGGTCAGGATCGAAGGCTGTTCCTTTTTATCTTTGTCGTCCTCAGCCAGAGAGGGGAGCCCGGCCATGATAAAAAGCGCGGGAGCAAGGAGAAATTTTTTCACGGTATTAAGGAGGTTGAAGTCTTCTGTGTTTATTTGCCTTTGCTGATCGATTGCATCACGCGTCGATCGATTTCGAGTTCTCCGAGCCAAGGGTGGTTGGCTTTGAGTTTTTTTGACCCGAGCTGGATGCCAGAGAGAGTGAGTTTCCCTCCGGTTCTCAGCGAGAGATTGTATTGACCGGCTGAGTCAGGGACGCTCTCGCCCTTGGTGAAATACATGACCGCGCAATTTTCCAGAGGAATAGAAATGGGCTTTGGGCTGAGCGGTGTTTCAACAGTAAAGGGCTTGTTTGGTAAAGTCGGATCATAGGAAAGGATCTTTCCACTGAAGCGATCACCATCATCGACTGAGAGGGTATCAAGTTCATCTTCCGCACGGGGCTCGCGACGGAGCAACTGCGTCGTGGTGTCCCATTCGTGAATCATGATATTGCTCACGCTGTTGTCGGCTCCCCCGGAACTCATGCTTTCCAGCAGAAGGGCCGGCCCCTCGGGGGAAACGGTGGGATCGATCCCCTGACCCAATTTTTCGCCATCAAGGTAGAGCTGAAGGATTTTGGTATTACGATCGACCCGTAGTTCCAGTTGGCAGGTCTTTCCGCTCTTGTCCCGAATGTTCTGGGTGGAGGATATGAGCGTCTGGAACTTTGGCCCTTTGGCACCGGCTGGCATGATACGTTTCACTTGAACCCCGCTGGAATTGAGGTTGAGGAGGTAGGAATCGCTGGTCCCGTCCTCCTTCGGCTCCGGGGCATCGGTGCAGAGGTGAATGCGAATGTTGGGAGAAGATTCCCAGCCGATATCAGCGCTAAAGATGAAATTTTTGGGAAGTTTGAGGTCCCTCCCGATAAATCCCTTGTCGCGCGAGGTGAAGGTGCCGTCTTCGTAGCGCCAACGTCCGTTATTGGCTTGGGACCATCCTTCGATACCCACCGGGCCTCTGAAGATATTGCGCTGCGGAGTTACCCCAAAAAAGACGGAATCAATCTGCTCTCTCGGAATCTCCAGAAGACCGGAGAACCAAGTCTGGTAGGAAAGATGGGTGGGGGTCAGGCCAACCACTTCTCCGGGAATGCTATCCCCGTTCCTGAGGAAGAGCTCCTGGGAGTTCTTTGGAAGTTCATCGGAGTTTTCGCTCTCCGAACTGACGGCCGAGAAGTTCAGTTTGACCAAATCCTTATTCAGGATTCTTAACGGGGTCTCGCTGTGGGGCGTCTGTAATTCGATCAGACCACCCTTGAGAGCGATCACTTTTCCGAAGAAAAGGTCTCCATTCTTAAGGCTGATTTGATCGTTTGCTTTGGCTGCGATAAGGGAGGCCAAGGTCAGGCCGGCGATGAGAGAAGTGCGCATGGAATCAAAAAATGAACTTTAAAGGTCGTCGAACCAATCGGCCAGATCAGGTGATCCTTCAGTGAAACGAAGGAGAGAGGCGGAAGAGACGTCCAAGGTTAATTCTCCCAAAAAAGGAGACTTGCCGGTCAGTTGTTTTTTCTTCGCAGAAATTGGGTTGAGTTTAATTTTCCCGAAGGGCTGATAAACGACAGTGATGGGTTCTTCATCCCAATTGAGTTCGTTCGAGAGTTCATCTGAGTCGAGGTCGGTGGCGGTTGACTTCTTGAGGACGATTTTCGAAAGGTCTTTGACGGGAATGTCGGCGTTCACGTAGTCGGATTTCAGATGGGCAATGCCATCTTTGATTTCAGTGATCTGTCCTGAAAAGCGGTCGGTTCCGTTCGAGAGGAGAACGAGATCGCGGTCTGGATGCGCCATGCTGTTTGCACTGTCTGTCATGCCGTTCCATGAGGTGATCATCACTTCGGAGACCCGCACGCGGGCACCGCTGGTGTTATTCACGATCCCAAATCCGGTTCCATCGCCTGGGAAGCCACTAAGGTCATTCCACTGGGCTGCATAGTTTCCGTTAATGAAAAGGATCATGATGGATTCCTTTCGGTTATAGCGGATTTCGATATCCGCTTCGCCACTTTCGGAAAGCGAGATGTTGCTTCGGACGCTGGCCATCCTTTGTGTCCGTGCAACGCCGGTGTCGCTAAAGTAGTTACGGGAAAGATTCGGGTAGCTCGAATAGAGCGTCATCGTGTAGCCGGTTCCAAACATGTCGGCGTGGGTGCGCTTGGAAGGCTCGATCCAAGGAATGTTCTGGAAACCAGTACCATTGCGAAGATCGACGAGTTTTTCTTTGCGGAGAGGAGCGGGCCCTTCTTCCTCTTCAGCCTCCTCCTTCTCCCCGGGCTTTTCTTCGGCCTCTTCCTTTTCTTCGGCTTCCTCTTCTTCCGGCTCCTCCTTTTTCTCCGGAGAAAGGACACGGGTGAAATCGGAATGGAGGGCAAGGGTGATGTTTAAGCGACCTTTCCAATCTGCCTTAAACTTAAGGCGTCCAATATCGGGCATGTTGGCATCGGGAAAAACGAGAGCACGGTTATCGAGACTGTAAAACGAAGCTCCGGAATGAACCCAGGCCGAGGATTCCTCTTCCTTTTCTTTTTCAGCTTCCTTTTTCTCTTTGCCGTCAGCGGCTTTCTTCGGTTCCTCTTCCTTCTCCTTGGCTGCTTTAGCTTCCTTCTCCTTCTGTTCTTCGCTCTTGCGATAATCGAGAATCATCCAGCCGTTACTATTGTATGGGCCGCTGTAAAAGAGTTCGCCATCAAAGGGGTTGGGAGAGAGGGATTCGATGTGCTCTCTCGGAATGGTGAGCTTGCCCACTACGGAGCTTTTCACGACAAGCGACTTTTCATCGAGCGAGACGATCTCGCCGGGAATCCGGTCACCACTTACCAGGGTAATGAAGGAGGTGTCCTTTTCCATGACGACGCCGGTGCTTCCCTGGAAGACGATCTGGCGAATTCCCGGAATAGGAAACTTGATGGGGCGGGGGATATCTTTTCGTTCCCAGAGGAGGCCACCATCAATTCCGCCAAAAATTCCATGCATGAGGTCTCCGTTTTCAAAAAGGATAATATCATCGCCAGCGGGGTCGGGCTCGGAAATCTTGGGTTTGCCGGTGGTCGTTTTGTTTTGGGACAAGCTGTTGTCCAAAAGAACTCCGCCGCCACGGACAATAATCTCTGAAGAGGAAAGAGTCGGCAGGATCGCTAGAAGGGCTGTATAAAATGCGGGTTTCATTTTTCGTAAATGGGCAGGAAACGATAGTTCAAGGCGAGAGATAGGAGGGCGCCGGAAGTGTTGAATGATTTTCCGCGGCTTCCGGGAAAGGATCCATCGGGACCCTGAAGTGCTCCGAGATACCTGGTGTTCTTGGCATTCCATTCCTGCCAGGTCTCTTCATTGGAGTGGAAAAGAGCCTGAGCCATGTAG
Source organism: Akkermansiaceae bacterium (assembly GCA_965657795.1). Lineage (GTDB taxonomy): Bacteria > Verrucomicrobiota > Verrucomicrobiia > Verrucomicrobiales > Akkermansiaceae > SW10. The sequence continues at coordinate 9,341 of CBFHQJ010000024.1, read as the reverse complement.
TATTCAAAATAGTAAGCGTAATGGCTCTCGCGATGGTTCAGCTTTTTGGCAAGATACTTGGCGCTGGCAGCATAAAGTTTGGTTTTATGCTGCTTGGCAAGTGACTCGCAAAGAAGGCCGATGGCCGTGAGCGTCGGGCGATCACCCATGGCATTTTGGTAGCCGTATCCACCATCGCTGCCACGGCATTTGCGCATAAATTTCATGCCCTTTTCGAGGGCGGCGTCCGGGACGGGGATGCCGGCGTTTCGGGCAGCGTAAAGAGCGACGATCTGACATCCTGCGATGGACGTGTCGGAAGTTGTGGCATCCGGACTGTAGCGCCATCCGCCTCTCGGGTTTCGCTTCTGGGCGCTGAGAATGAGCTCCACCGCCTTTTTTAAGCCTTTGGCGATTTTATCGTCGCGATACATGCCGTAACATTCGGCGAGGGCGAGGGTGGCAAATCCATGGGTATACATTGAATTTCCGATGTAGCCGTTTCCGGAATCCTGCTGGGTAAGAATGTAAGTGATCCCGCGTTTGATATTTTCAGCATATTCGCCGTGGTTGGGGTCTTCTCCGTGGGCAAGGAAAGCCATGACGGCAAGTCCTACCACGCCTGGTTCGCTCCCAACGCCATCGGCCCAAGAGCCGTCGTCCTTTTGAGTTTTGGAAAGATACCGGAGTCCCCGGGTATAAATGTTTTCAACGGCGGCCGGGATAGGGTCTTCATCCCGTTGAAGTGGGTTTTGGCCCACGGCAGGAAGGGCCAGGGTCAGAGCTAGAATTGAAATCAAAATACGCATGGAATCGGTGTGAAAGCGGTGTTGGGAAATGTGAAAAAGAGAAACGGCCTCCAGAGGTTTAACGCTCCGAAGGCCGGATTCCTTGTAGATTACTTTTTGGCTTTAGCAGCCTTGTTGTAGCCATCGAGTGCCTTTTGGAACTCGGGTGGCAACGTGGTTCCGGACTTTCCGGCAGCACGTGGAATTCGTCGCTCCACGCCCTTGTCTCCTTTGGCGACACCTTTGTTGTTGGTGTTCGCGGAATCGGATTCGCCGGTGGATCCCTCGCCACCTTGGTTAGATTCAGTATCCTGGTTTTCACCAGGCGTTTTGCCCATCATTTGGCCCATCATTTCGAGCATGGCACCCATGCTCGGACTTTGACTACAGGACGGTCATTGGGATTTTTCTTTGGCCGCCTCGTAGATCTTTTCGATGATCTCCGTCTGCATCGCGATGGTGTCACCACTGGTGTCGCCGTCTTCCAACTTATCAGTCGTTTTTGCCATCAGGGTCTCGACCTCCGTGAGGAGTTTGATGACCTTCTGGTTGGTCTGCTCAAGGAGCAGTTCCTGGGCGTTGGCAGTCTGCTTGTCCTGATCGATCGAGACCTTTTCAGATCCGTCCTGGTGTTCGACCAGTGCCTTGGCCTTCTCGGCCTCGGTTGGTTTCTTCGCGCCGTCCTCCTTCACGGGATCGGCCAGGCCGGTCGCCAGAAGGCCCGCCGAAGCGAGCGCGGTGATTAGGGTTGCTTTCATAGATTACTATTTGGGGTTAATGAGTTTTGTTTATTTCTCGGAAAGTTGAAGGGAGCGAAGCATCTGCTCAAGGGATCGGGTCCGGCCCCGGATGTCCTGCTCGGCCTGCACCATACGCATGACTTTGAGCATGAATTCGAAATCTTTCTCTTCTCCACCGCCGCTGCCTCCGCCCCCATCGCCGCCACCGCCGTCATCCTTCGGGCCTTCAAGTTTTTCGGCCCATTCCTTGAGCTTCTCTGACCAATATTGGGAGCTGGTGATAGAGAGGAAAGATTGATACTGGAGGAGTCTTTCCCGCAGTTTCTCAAGTTTCTCGTCGATGAGAGACTCCGCCATCGCTTCGTAAACTTCCTTGTGAATGGGCTTCTGGGTCCGGGCATAGAACCTTTCAAGATCCTCCTGAATCCAGCGCACGTCGTTGGTGATGGAGCGCTGTTGGCCGGAGAGTTCGGAGAGGAGGCGCTCATTTTCGGGGTCGATGTCGTCACTGCCGGGGCTTGCTCCGGCGATGGCCAGTTGTCCAGTGACAGCGGCCTTGAGCGAGTTGCTGATAGCTCCTTCATCGGCCGATGATTTTTTGAGGCGATTGACGAAAGTGGAGGCCTCGAAGTTCTCGTTGGCCTGGTTGGCCTTCTCGATGGTCTCCTGCATCTTTTCGAGAGCTTTCTTCTGTTTCTTGATAGCTTCCTTAAGATCTTTCTCGGTTTTTTCCGGGGTGGATTTCTGGTCTTGGGCTTCGCCCAGTTTCTTCTCAACTTCGGGCAGGTCCTGCTCGCCGAGCTCTTTCATGTTCTGGAGGGCGTCGGCCATCTCCTTCATGGTCTTCTGGTCGAGTTCGCCATTGCGGGCGGCGTCCTTGAAAATTTCTTCCATCTTTTTGGCGATCTCCTTCATCTTCTCGGCGTTTTCAGCCTCCTTTTGCTCGCTCTCGGCCAGCTTCTCTTTGGCGTCCTCGCTCTGGAGTTCCTCGGCCGTGTTGTTTTTATCGAGGCGTTGGTTTTCGTCGAGGTTGTTCAGTTCCTTTCGGGCGGCGTCTTCGAGTTCGCTGATGACGCGGTCAAAGCGCTTCTTGATGACCTGGGCGTGCTCGTCGCGGGTCAGGATGTAAATCGTAAGAGGCTCGGAATAAACCCGCCCGCGCCCCGGCTTGTAATCCTCGGTGTAAGCAGAAAGAATGAGGGTTTGTGGCTCAATCCCGTAGGTCTGAGGGGAGAAAATGGCGCGCTCGCTCAGGCGATTGGAGGAAGGGGACCCTTTCTTGAGAGGAATCGATCCATTTGCCGGCTCACCTTCGGTTGGCTTGTTGAAGGATCCCACCCATGAAAGACCGATTTCCTTAAGGCCAAAGTCATCCTCGCTGATGATGTCGAACTCGAGAGTCTCTTCGGCCAGGATCACGATGTTGCGCTCAATGCCTTGAATGTAGGAAGTAGGAACCTGATCTTCCGAAGTCTTAATTTCGACTTTGAATGAACCGGCTCCATCGAGTCCTTTGACATCAGTCCAAGTGAAAGGAACGGAAGCGTGGAAGCGCCCGAGGTCGATGGGTTCACTCGAAACAGTAGCTCCGTCCATCGAGAGCTTGAGGTCACGTGGCTCTGGCATTTCCACGAGCTCTTGGGCTGACTCCTCCTTGTCCTGCTGATCGGCCTCCGCTTGAGCGGACTCGAGGTCGGACGGGGTATCGGCTTCAATGGGGCTGCGGCTTTCGCTGACGGCATCTTCTTCGAGAGGCTGCGGATTGAGGCGAGCGGTAGCGTCTGAAATTTCACGGGAGAATGATCCCTTGAGAACAACCTTGCTGCCTTCGAGAGCAGTCAGGGCACCGGTGCGAATGTCCATGGTGCGGGGATCGAGCTGGAGATAGTCGGGGAGGGTGATCAAAGCTTCGAAGCCTGAAACCTCGGGTCGGACTTCGGGCTCAACCCGAACGCGGTGTTTGGCGTCGCCCGCTTCGATGGTGATGCGATCCTGAATTTCCTGTCCGGTGAATTCGAATTGATAGGAGCCGTCTTCGCCGAGGTCGGCTTCGACCCACTCTTGCTGACCATAGCGGGCCCGGGCGGTGGCGGGTTTTTCGTCACTGTCTTCCTTGAGTGGAGCGGTAAAGCTGAAGGCTTCACCGAGAGGAACGACCAGTGGGTCGGGCATTTTCTCGGTGTCGAATTGGGTGAAGGTGTAGTGCTCGGTGTCCGAGAGTGGCATTAGCCAGCGTTTGAGCGCGTTTCCTCCGGCTTTCGGAGCGATGGAGAAGCCGAAGGCGATGGCGGCGGCTCCCATGAGAACGCCCAGCGCCAGCTTTTTGTGACGTGAGTAGGGGAGGGCGTCTTTCATGTCTCGTTTCGCAGCCTGATTGGCGACGTGAACCATGGCGGCGGCCCGGAGTTCAGGGGAAAGAGCCTCTTTGGCTTCTTTCTGATCCTGAAGTTCGACAATTCCGAGAAGTCGATCACCCAGTTTCGGGAATTTGCGCGAAATGAGGCGGGCAAGTTGTTCTTCGCGACGGTGACCATAAACCCAACGCCGGACCCAGTAGGGAGCGAAAACAGCCGCGAGTGAGGTTCCTGCGATTAAAATCGCCAAGCGAACCATCGCGGGAATTGGAAAGAGGCGCTCAAGCGCGAAGACGATCAGGAATGAAATGATCAGGCCGAAAATACCCGCAAGAACAGCTTCGGTGACCTTGATCCGCCACAGAGACTTCTGAAAATCAGCGAGTTGCTTGCTAAGTTCCGCCGGGATGGGAGTGGCCTTTTGGGGTGAGGAGGGAGAGGATGGTTCAGGCATCTTAGAATGAGCGTCGAAGACTCGGACTAAAGGTTTCGGGAGACTCGCAGACAAATGGTGGTCCTGCCAGCGGGAAATTCCGGTTTTCTTTCATATAGAATGACGCCTGAGCCGTTATTTTGTTGGGTTTTTTAGCTGGTGACTTTGGCCTGATATTGGTAAGCATCCCTTGACTATCTCGAAACGATGATTGAATACCCCCGCAACCGCCAGCAAACCATTCCTGAAAGCTCTGTAAAAATCGTAGGTCTTGGTGGGGCTGGAACAAATATGCTCGATAGAGTGGCCCTGGACGGCATTGAGGGAGCCGAGTTGCTCTCATTGAATACCGATGTCAGAACGCTGACTGGAACGGTGGCCGGGGAAAAAATTCAATTGGGGCGGAATTTGACCAAGGGATTGGGAACAGGAGGTGATCCCGAGCTTGGTGAAAAAGCGATTCAAGAGGCTGAGGATGAGATTCGTGATTCCCTGCGAGATCGTCGAATTGTCTTTCTTTGTGTAGGCCTCGGCGGCGGCACCGGTTCGGGGGCCGCTCCGATTCTCGTGAGGTTGGCTCGCGAGGCAGGGGCTTTTGTCGTGGTTTTCGCCACCATGCCCTTTGCTTTCGAGGGACGTCGTCGACGCACCCAGGCCGAGGAGTCGTTGAACCAACTTGCAGTCCTCTCCAATGCCCTCGTGACCTTCGATAATGGTCGGATGGGCGAGTTAGTCCTCCCGAAGCAGGGAGTGCACGAGGCATTTTCGGCCGCTGATCGCATGATTTCCGACAGTATTACCGCTGTCGCGCGCCTTGTTCTTCGCCCGGGCCTCATCAACGTGGGGCTCGACGAGCTGATGTCGGCTCTTAAGACCACCCGTTCCCGTTGTCTCTTTGGTTCCGGATTGGGACGTGGCGAGAATCGCGCGCAAACCGCACTCAAAGCAGCGCTCAACAGTCCGCTGCTCGACCGCGGCTCCTTGCTGGAAGATGCGACGACGGTTCTTGTGCACATTTGTGGTGGAGACGACATGACTCTTTACGAGGTTGAGCTCCTGATGCAGGGCCTGACCAAGTTTATCCCCGACAATGCCCATCTTCTCTTTGGAGCGGCAACCGACAAGCAGATGAAAGACGCGCTCAGTGTCACCATCATTAGTGCTCTCCCTGAAGAGCGGCTTCAAGCGGTTCCCTTCGTCGAGGAAATCGAGGCCGATGATGAACCTGTCGCCGAAGAGGTGATTCAAGAGGAGGAGGCTCCTGTTGCGGAAGCTGAAATTGAGGTCGAAGATGAACCTCAGGCTGAAATGAAGGATTCCGTCCTGAGTGTGGTCGAAGACGAGCCGGAAGGTTTGGAAGATGAAGAAGCTGAGGAAATCGAAGATGAGGTGGAGGAAGAGGCAATAGTGGCTGAGGAGGACATCGAGTTGGAGCCCGATGAACTGGATGACTTTGCCGCTCCCGGCTTGAAAGTAATTTCCGAAAAGGAAGAGCCTGAGCCCGAAATGGCTTCCATACCCGAGCCCGTCAAAGAGCCTGAGCCCGAGGTCGAAGAATTTGTCGCCGCCAAGTCATCGGACAACCAAGGTGAGCTCCTTTTGGAGGGAGCTCCAAAAGGTCGCTTTGATGGTGAATCGCCAAATGTCGTCAAGGACGGCGAGGATCTCGATATCCCGCCTTACCTGCGCAAGCGCAGCCGCCGCCGCTAGAAGGTTGACACAAGTCGGCGCCCTCCGTTCATTGCGGCGTGCAAGTTTTCCACGGACTCGATGAACTCCCTGACGATTTCGGACCTTTTGGTCTGGCTCTGGGAGTCTTTGACGGCGTCCACCTTGGCCATCAGGCTGTCATTGATGCCGCCCGGGGAGCCGGAAAGGTCGGGGTTTTGACCTTCGATCCTCACCCGGTTCAAGTGCTGGCTCCCGATCGCGCGCCGCGCCGCATTCTTTCTAATCTTGATCACAAGGCGCGAATCCTCTCCAAGCTGGGAGTTGATTTTATGGTTGTGATCGGGTTTTCTCGGGAATTTGCATCGAGGGAGGCTCGCGATTTTGCCGATGCTCTTTTTGTAAGCGGAGTTAAAAAGCTTTCGGCGGGTAACGATTGGAGCTTCGGTCGGGGACGCGAAGGCAATATGCAACGACTTCAAGAGTGGGGGAGCGAGGTCGAAGTTGAAGTGTGTGAAGTGGCGGCTGTTTTGCAGGATGGTATTCGTATTAGCAGCACGCGGATCCGGAAATGCCTGCAGGAAGTAAACCTCGATCAAGTGGCGGCGATGCTTGGGAGGCCCTACTCGGTTTTTGGCGAAGTCGTCCGGGGGAAGCAGCTGGGGCGCACGATTGGCTTTCCGACGGCGAATGTGGCTGTGTCCGACGAGGTTTTGCCGCCTAACGGAGTTTATGTTGTCGAAGGGAATGGAATCCCGGGGGTGGCCAACATCGGGACGCGCCCCACGGTGGATGACAGTAGGGCTCGTAGCCTGGAGGTTCATCTCTTCGCGGATGACCTTCCCATGGAATACGGTTGGGAGCTTGAGGTCGGTTTTGTGAGGAAAATCCGTGACGAGCAGAAATTTGATTCCCTCGAGGAGTTGAAAAAACAGATCGCGAGCGATGTTCGGACTGCCAGGTTGGCCTGAGGTTGTCGCACAGATTGCATTTGCCTTTTCCGCCACTCGTCGCTAAGGGGCTACTCCTCCGCCAATCGTGCGGACTATTGCCATGGAAAAGAAAAGTGATTTCGGACTGATTGGTTTGGCCGTTATGGGTCAAAACCTCGTGCTCAATGTGGAAAGCCGCGGCTTTCAGGTTTCGGTGTATAACCGGACCACCTCCAAGATGACCGAGTTCATCGAAGAAAACCCCGGGAAAGCCCTCGTTGGCTGCGAAACTCTCGAGGAGTTCGTCCAGTCTCTCGCGACTCCGCGAAAGATTCAGATTATGGTCCAGGCCGGAGCGCCCGTCGACTACGTGATCAAAGATCTCATGCCTCTCCTCGACCAAGGCGATATCATTATCGATGGCGGCAACTCACTTTACACCGACACCGAGCGTCGCGACAAATACGTCGGCGAAGCTGGCTTCCGATTCATTGGTGCCGGTGTTTCCGGTGGCGAAGAAGGCGCACTTAAGGGGCCTTCCATCATGCCCGGTGGCCCTGAGTCGACTTGGGAAGTGATGAAGCCAATTTTCGAAAGCATCTCCGCCAAAGTGGATGGTGAGCCTTGCGTGGTTCACATCGGTGAAGGTGGTGCCGGTCACTTTGTGAAAATGGTTCACAACGGCATCGAGTACGGCGACATGCAGCTCATCTGTGAGGCCTACAATATTTTCAAAGCCGCTGGATTCTCCAACGAGGAACTGGCTGACATTTTCTCCGACTGGAATAATGGAGACCTTGAGTCTTTCCTGATCGAAATCACCGCGAATATTTTCAAGCAGAAGGATCCTGAAACGGGAAAGGATATCGTTGACCTCATCGTCGACAAAGCCGGTCAGAAAGGTACCGGACGCTGGACCGTCATGGGCTCCGTCGAGCAAGCCGTTCCATTCAGCACCATCGCCGGATCGGTCGAAGCCCGGATTCTTTCCTCAATGCGCGATCAGCGTAAAGTGGCTTCCGGAATTCTTCAGGGACCAAGCAACTGGGACTTCAATCTCGAAATGAGCAAGGAAGATCTCGTGAAGAAAGTGCGCAACGCGCTCTATGCTTCCAAGATCGTTTCCTACGCGCAGGGGCTGGACCTCATCACCAAGGTGGGCGAGGACAAAGGCTGGGATTTGAATCTCGGCGAGATTGCCAAAATCTGGCGTGGAGGATGCATCATCCGTGCCCGCTTCCTCAATCGCATCACCGAGGCCTACACCGCGGACACTCCCCCGACCAATCTCATGCTCGCTGACTTCTTCACCAAGATTCTCAACGATGGTCAGGAGGACTGGCGTGAAGTGGTAGCCCTCGCCGCGACCAACGGAATTCCAGTGCCAAGCTTCGGTGGCTCACTCGCTTACTACGACGCCTACCGCGCCGAGCGCCTTCCCGCCAACTTGCTGCAGGCGCAGCGCGACTTCTTCGGTGCGCACACTTACGAGCGCGTCGACAAGCCAGAGGGCGAGTTCTTCCACACCGAAGACTGGCCCGATCTTATCAGCTAGAACTGACACAGTTCATCTTTCAAAGCGGCGTTCTCCGACTCGGGGAACGCCGTTTTTTGTCCCGGTTGTTTCGTGGTAGTTTTTATCATAGTCATTGGCTAATGCATCGCTTCTGGAAGTCACCCGTGCACATCCGCCTCGTGGGAGCGCTGGTGTTATCCGCCGGCATTCATTCCGGTGTCCATCTGGTAAGTCAATTGATTCAAGGGAAGGGCTTTCTTGATTTTGGCGTCCTTCTCATATTTATCGGCCTCGGCTTGCTGAGAGGATCTAATCTTCAGCGGAGCTTGTTTGGAGGTCTGCTAGTACTCGCTCTGCTTGCTTCGTTCATCATGATGGTGGGTTCGTTCTTTTCCGGGTCGGTGTCCGGTCAGGGATCGGGTGTTTACCTGATTATCAGTGTGCTCTTTTTCTTTCTCGTCCTGGCCTATCTTTTTGGCGTTTTGTGGAGTGCTCGGGGTGACGAATGGTTTGCGCAAAAATACAGCGGTAAGGCTCCGCCTTACGTCATTCCGGTGACTGTCGCACTCAGCTTGTTTTCCTCGGTGGGAGATGAGTTTGAGGGCTACAATCGTCGTGTTTCTCTGGCGAAGGTCTTCAAATACGAAGTGGAACTCCGGGCGGTTGACGCGAATACCGGTGAAGCGATCAGGCATGGCTCGATTTCCTCGGGAGAGAAAAGCCTCGCTGACCTTGAGCTCCCCGAGGCGATACAGACCAGTTTTTCTTCCTATGGTGGAGGCGAGGGAGGGTGGTTCCTTGAAGGATTCGCCGATGAGCCTTTTGAAGTCATTTTGAGCCACGATGGTTACCAAAGCCTGTTGCCTCATTAAAGAAAGATACCATAAGGTGACTGAATGATCGCTCCATTGCCTCATTCATGAGGACACCG
>CBFHQJ010000023.1:0-54075 GCA_965657795.1 Akkermansiaceae bacterium | reverse complement strand
GCAAGGCTAATCAAAACCTGCTTTTCGGGATCCTTCACGATGCTCGTGCCAATCGTCTCCTCACTCACCTTCGCGCCCTGCGTGGCAGGTTTGAAATCAGCCTCGCTGTGAAGTCGCTCCCTTGGATAAGCCCCAAGCCAGGTCAGATAGGCCAAAGGCGTCGGTTTATCATACAAATACTCACGCTCGAATTCCTCAATTTGATCCTCGGTCAGGGCCCCTGATTCCCCTTTTCCTCCTCCTCCACCACCATCAGTCGTACCAGCAGCCGCTGCCTGCAGTTCCTTGGCCAGCGGACTCCCCGGCATCACGCGGGTGATTGCAAAAACGAGGAAGGTCACCCCCAGCACGGTCAGCGGAACGAGCAGTAAGCGGCGGAGGAAGTAGACTTTCATTCGGAAGGGTCAGCGTCTTCGACGCATGTAGTTTTCTTTCTATTCAGTCGCTAATGTCAAACCAAAGTCTCTCAATGCAAAAATTCATTCCCTTTCTGCCAAATTTGTCCAAGGTTCCGCCGTGTTTCGAAATGCCATCACCACCGCCCTCGCCTGCCTCACCTTCGTGTCGTGTGAGCGCAGATCGGACGTCGAAATCGCGAATGAGGAAAACATCCTGATCGTCGGGAACAGCGGCGAGCCAAAAGGCCTCGACCCTCACCTCGTCTCCGGCGTTCTGGAATCCAACATCATCCGCGCCCTCTTTGAAGGATTATGCGTCGAGGATCCCGAGTTGAACAACGAATCGAGACCCGGAGTCGCGAAAACATGGGCAGCCACCGAAGGTTCCAATTTCACCGAATGGGTTTTCAATCTCAATCCGGATGCCAAATGGTCTGATGGTGTTCCGGTCACGGCAAACGACTTCGTTTTTTCCTATAAGCGCCTGCTTTCTCCCGACCCGGATTGGCCCGCCGAGTATGCCGAGATGCTCTATTTCTTGAAAAACGGAGAAGCCTATCATCGGAGCTACTTTGGCCAGATTCTCTGTGGGAATGATCCCGACTTCCCCCTCGAATGGGAAACCCTTAAGGAAGCTAACTTTAAAGGTGAGCGATCCCTCAAGCTCTCCAACTTCGCAGGCAAAAAATTCGAAGACCTTGAGGAAATCGATTTGAAACGCCTCAAGCCCTACCTTGATGAAGGCGAAGCAATCGACCTCGAGAAGATCACCACCGAGAAAGTCGATCTGGAAAAGCTTTCAGCCAAGGAGCAAGAGATTTTCGTGAACGCGAAGGGCATCGACAAGCTCAGCAAAGAGCAACTGCAGCTTCTTAAAAAGAAAACCGACCTGCTCGCTTGGACCGACAAGGTTCCCGAAGATGTCCGCCAGCTCGTCCTCGACCGCATCATCGCCCATCTCGAAGCGGGCAAACCCAACCTCTGGGAAAAAGCCCAGGTCGGAGTCACGGCAGTCGATGACTTCACCTTGAAAATCAATCTTCGTGGCCCAATTCCTTTCCTGCCCGAAATCACCAAGCACTACACTTGGTATCCAGTCCCAAGACACGTCGTCCTCCGCCACGGCGAAATCAATACCGCCTACTCCTCAAAGTGGACCAAGCCTGGCAACATTGTTTCCAACGGAGCCTTCCAACTCAAAACCTGGCGCACCAATCACTTCCTCGAGCTCGAGAGAAATCCGCACTACTGGGACTACGATAAAGTCTCCCTCGATGGCGTCCGCTACCTTCCGGTTAAGAATTACTACACCGAGACCCGCATGTTTGGAGACGGCCAGCTTCACCTCACTTACACTGTGCCTGCCGAACTTATTCCGATGGCCAAGGAAAAGTATCCCGACCAACTCCGACAGGAACCCTACGTCGGCGTGCGATTCCTCCGCGTGAACACCCGCAACAAACCGCTCGACAACCCCAAAGTCCGCCGGGCCTTTGCTCTCGCCATCGACCAAAAATCCATCTGCGAAAAGATTCTCCAGGGGGGACAAAAACCCGCCTCCGGAATTGTCCCGCCCTTTGGAAAATACAATCCACCGGGCGTGATCAGCTTTGCCCCGGAAAAAGCCAAAGCCCTCCTTGCCGAGTCAGGCTACAAATCGACCTCCTCTTTCCCTGACATCAGCCTCCTCACCACAAACTCTGAATCCGGTCTTCGGGAAGCCGAAGCCCTTCAGGCCATGTGGCAGGAGCACCTCGGAATCAAGGTCCGCATCATGCAGCGCGAGTGGACCACTTACCTGCAAAAACAGTATGATGCCGACTACGACATTTGTGTCGCAGGCTGGATTGGAGATTACCTTGACCCCACGACCTTCCTCGAAATGTGGATCACCGACGGCGGCAATAACAACACCGGCTGGGGCTCAAAGGAATTCGAAGACCTCCTCGCAAAAGCCGAAAACACTGCTGATCTCGAGGAGCGTATGGACCTGCTTTCGCAAGCAGACCGTACCATTCTCGAAGACACTCCCGTGCTCCCGATTTACTGGTATACCACCAATTACCTGATTCGTCCGGAAGTGAAGGGCTGGAATCCGCTTCTCTTGAACAACCACCCGTTCAAGTTCGTGAAAATCGAAAAGTAAACCTTTCCTCAAATGCTCAAAGTCATCCTATCCCGAGTGATCCAGACCATCGTTGTGGTCTTCTTCCTCATCACCTTTGTCTTCTTTGCCGTTCGCGCAATTCCCGGCAATCCCTTCGCCGGAGAAAAGGCTCTCGCTCCCGAAGAACAGGCCGCCCTCGAACGCCAATACGGCCTCGATAAGCCCGTTCCTGTTCAATATTATAACTACCTCAAAAACATCTTCACCAAAGGGGATTTCGGCGACTCCTCGGCGATGAAAGGTCGCCAGGTCTCAACCCTTATTGCCGAATCATTCCCCGTCTCGCTAAAACTGGGAATCGTCTCGCTGATCCTCGGCATGGGCATAGGGATTCCATTGGGAATCATCGCCGCTCTTTTCCATAACAAATGGCAGGACTACACCGCAATGGTCATCGCGATGGCCGGAATCTGTATCGTGGCCTTCGTGCTCGGGCCGATCTTCCAACTCTCCATCGCGCGCCCCCTTTCTTTCCTCAACGTTGCTGGCTGGAGTCGCACCTCGGATATTATTCTTCCCTCAATCACACTTTGCTTCGGCGTCGCCGCCTACCTTGCCCGCCTCACTCGTGGCGGGATGCTCGATGTCCTTTCGCAGGATTACATCCGCACTGCCCGGGCCAAAGGAGTCCCCACGATGCAGATCATCACCAAGCACGCTCTGCGCCCTGCCCTGCAACCGGCCATCACTTATCTCGGGCCAGCTTTCGCCGCCATCATCACCGGATCATTCGTGGTCGAGAACATCTTCCTCGTCCCCGGAATGGGCCAGCACTTCGTCCTCGGAATCACCTCAAAGGACTACAACCTCGTTCTCGGACTGGTTCTCTTTTACGGGATTCTTATGGGGATCGCAAACCTCCTTTCCGATCTCGCTCTCATCTTCATGGACCCCAAACTTCGCAATACCTGATCTCCCATGTCCACCGCCGCACCTGTCATTAAAAGCGAATCAGTGGTTGCCGAAAAAGGCTCCAGCCTCTGGGCTGATGCCTACGTCCGCCTCAAGAAAAACAAGCTCGCCATGCTCGGCGGGATTATCGTCATCCTAATTCTCATCCTCTGCTTCATCGTCGCGCCCATCCTCGCAGCCTCAGGTATGAGCGCCAACGACCAGGACCTCACCAACCGCTTCGCCGGGGTGGGAGAAGAAGGACTCCTTGGAACCGATCAACTTGGGCGTGACCTCTTCATGCGCGTCTTGGAAGGCGGGCAAATCTCGCTCCTCGTCGCTATTCTTGCCACCTGCATGACGGTCACCATCGGCGTCATTTACGGTGGTATCGCCGGATATGTCGGCGGGACGATTGGCAACGTGATGATGCGTATCGTCGACGGGCTCCTTGCCATGCCATTTCTCATCATCGTGATCCTCTTTCGTGAAATCATCACCGGTCATATCGATGAGATTGCCAAGTTCCTCATCGACGATTGGGGCTGGAATGACAACACCGTCCTTCGCTTCGCCAACCTCATTCCCCTCACCATTGCCATCGCGGCCTTCGGCTGGCTCACCATGGGACGAATCGTCCGCTCCGCTGCAGCCTCTCTTTCGAAACAGGAATTTGTCGAAGCAGCCCGTTCGCTCGGTTTGAGCCACCGCCGCATCCTCTTTCGACACATTGTTCCCAACATGCTGGGCCCGGTCATCATTTACGCAACGCTCACCATCCCGAGCTTCATTCTCTATGAAGCAACCCTGAGCTTCATCGGCCTTGGAATTGAGCCACCCAACTCTTCCTGGGGTAAGTTGATTCAAGAGGGTGCTAACTACCTCGAGACCAATCTCACGGTCTTGGCCGTTCCCGCCGTCATGTTCTCACTCACTCTCTTCGCCTTCAACTTCCTCGGTGACGGACTCCGCGACGCCCTCGACCCGAAGGCCTCGAAGGACTGATCTTAAAAGGGCATTGGGTCGACAAAATATACACCAACCGTAATAAAAGTATTGTCAACCATGTGCAGGACAATGCTCGATTTGATCGGGCCCGTTCGCCAGGTGAGCCAGCAGCAGGCCAGACCAAACACGCCCACTGAAATTAATTCCCATAGGTCATACCTGGTGTGAACCACCGCAGATCAGAATCACAACGTTCCAAAACATCGTTCAACTGTTCGAGATCTTTCGCGCAATCCTCCTGGCCGGTCAACCATTCCAGCCACCACCCTCGCCCTTCTCCTGCTTCCAGTAAAATTATCTCCCGCTCAACGAAACGGATCTCAACATCGGAGTCATATTGAAGCTCGTCACGTTCAACGTCCTCGTAAAATTCTTCGCCAAAGTCAGCATAGTCATCATCTTCAAACGTCTCTTCCGACAAATTCACGACCGCTCACACCAGGCCAATCATGATCATCACGATCCAAGAAACCTTTAATTCTGTCGTCTCACGAAAACGTCGTACCCCCAGCGCCACAGCCAAGCTTTTGCACAAGCTTAGGTCAAGGGGTGCTTCTGCGTCTAAAGCCACAAACCATGAGAGTGGACAAGATAACGAACAAAGCTGAGCTTGGTTCTGGAATCCCGGGAATCGATGGCGTGGTCGATTCATCGACCTGGTCGAGCTTGAATCGTTCAAATTGCTCTTGAGTCTCCAGGACCACCGCCCCGCTGACAGGAGTCACCAATTGGTAGAGGGCTGCCCGTTTTGCCAATTGGTCGCGATTCTCTCCCGCCATTGCTTCGCGCTTCACATCCTCCCAAACCTTCCAACGAGCAAGCTGATCCCATACCTTCGTTCCATCCGGGGTCTCACCTTCGCCAACTCTCGAGTATCGATAAGCTTCGTCATTTCTCGTGACTGCCTTGAGGAGCTCATTTATGAGGTCGTCGGGACTTGATGGCCGGCCCGCCGAGCCCATCTCAAAACTGGTTTGAATTTGCTCCAACAATCGATTGGGGCCACCCGTCAAATCCATCGTCGAAACCCTCACTTCCGAAAAGCCTCGCTGCGCCAGTTGTACAAAACTTTCGGCATCATCAAGCTCGACCGGCTGCTCGCCATGGAGCCAGATCATCTCATCGGCATTTATTTCCGAGGCTAATTCAAGCCCTCTTCGCAATGCCGGCACGTTGTCCTGACCTCCCACAAAGTCGACCTGATCACGTTCCTCAAAAACACCCTCCTCCGCAGCGTAGACAACCTCCACTTGATGCCCTTCTTCTCTGAGTCGGTCAACCGCTTTCAAAAATGACCCACTCCATTCTTCAAAATAAGCCGAGCCGTCCACAACTAAAACCACCCTTCGCGCTTCTCCATTACCAGACTGCAATCGTTGGCGCACCAAATACCTTTCGCTAGGTTCTGCAAACTGATCCTCCGTCCAGACGACTTCATCACTCGCGTCTCCGTGAAAAAGGACATGGGTATGTTTGGAAGTTAAGGATTCCAGTGCGAGCTGCCCATGAGTCTCGCGCCAACGACCGGCCGAGCCCTTACCTTTCAGCCCCGCCATCGACATTTCAACATCACCTTGTACCCAAACCGCTGTTTCCAACCCGTCTTCAAAAGCGAAGTTCTTCTCCAGCAATCGAGGCAAATAAAGGCGGTTTCTCCCATCCAGAGAGGCTGTAATTCCAATTCGAATTTTCATCTTCCAACGCGGTGGAACCGGAAAGCACTGAACCAAAACCCTGTCACCGCCCACCCAGCGAACCAAGACCGGATCACGACGACGTTGCACCACCGATTTGTAGGCAGCCGTCACCTGGGACTTCGCTCCAAAGACCGCCTCCTGCGGTTCACCGTTCACCCACAAAGTTAACCGGGACACCACACCACCAGATGGCAGGAGAATCTGCATTCTAGCCTCGGTCCCCAGCTTGGTATTGTTGGAAAATTCCATGGTCCATTCCCAATACCCCAAGCCGCTCGCCCCATCAACATGACCATCCAGACGGGACTCGGAAAGTTCCAGACCTTCCACAATTCCTCCAACGCGGTCTCCTCCAATATCCGCATCAAATGATCTTCTGGATCGTCTCCTCTGACTGAGTAATGAAATGTCTTCGCTAAGAACATTTTTTCCGGTGACCCGATAATAGAAGCGCCGATTTCGCACAACATCCTCATTCGTTCGATGACGGCCTCTTCCCAAAATGGAATGACTTCCAAAGTTCATGACCAACCCGGAAGTATCCTCATGGGACATTCTCCAGCTGTCGCCACTTGCAATTTGACTCAGAAGCTCTTCCGACCCCCAATTACGCACCAAGGCAGGATCATTATCCTTCAATCCATAGCGTGTCACATACCCGGGGACTTCAACCGCACTCAAAATCACCAAACCAACTCCAAGACCAGCCCACCAAAGATCCCTCCCACGCCCAGCCCGTGCCACCTCCCAAAGGCAAAGCGAAGCAAAAATGGGAGCCCCAGCAATCAGCATACAAATCAAAACAATGGGAAATCCAATTAACGCCAGGCCCATGCTTCCGAACGCCATTTCAACATAAACAGCCGCTCCCATCCACAGGACCGGCAGACAGATGAGTCCCCAATAGACCGCCGGAATCAATCCCACCCCGAGCAAAAAACCAAACCACGATCGTTCTCTTTTTTTCTCGTCCAAAAATTGACCAAGCGCGGTCATCACTCCGACAAAAAGCAGTAAAATGAGTTGTGAAAATCTTGAAATCGGGTCGAAACCAAATCCTTCGAACATTCCGCTGGCTGACTCCATCACAATGATTAAGAGAGGCCAGACTCCCAAAAAGAATCGGTTGTGGAGCATGGAAAGCCACCCAAACGGGAAAAATGGACGCTTCGGTTTCCTCCAATCTTCAATCGATTCATTCCCGTCAGACCTCATCGCTCCCAGAATGCCTTCAAGGTCTTCCACCTCAAGCAAACGTCCGAGCTCGCGATACTTGGCACGAAGGTGATCTTCAACATCCTCCCGAATCTCCAATGGATCAGCGCCTTCCACACGCCATTGATCAGATTGAGTCCAAACCCAATTCTCAAAGGCAGCCTTGGCCTTACCTGTCATCCATTCTTCTTCGTCACTCGCCATTGTTTCAGCTCTTTCTGGTTCTTCGAATCTCAATCACCGCACCTTGCATCTCATCGTAATAGCTTTTCATCGCGCCCGCTCTGGCCCTCCCGGCTGCAGTGAGCCGGTAGTATTTGCGAGCCGGTCCACTTTCACTCTCAACCAAATGTGACTGCACCAGCCCTTGCTTTCTCATCCGTGAAAGCAAGGGGTAGATACTCCCTTCCGAGACATCGAGACCTCTGACTCTTACCAAACGCCGCACAAGATCGTAGCCATAAGTCCCCTGTAAATCAGCTTCGCTTTCCATCGCTGAAAGCACGCAAAACTCCAGAATCCCCTTCCGAAGTTGCACCGTCCAGTTGTCAAATGAAGCATCCATCAGCTTGTCGTAGCAAGAGCGATTCTTTCTTCCTGCCCCTTATTCGACTTCCAAATCTTCCACCAGCTTCTGAAGCTGTAACCGAAGCAAAACAAAACAAACAATCCCATCGCGCCCGCCTGGTGAATTCCCTCGCAGTAGCTCTCACCATCCAATCCACCTAGAAATTGACCTGCCACAATGAGTGGTGCCAGAAACATCACGACGCTCATAAAGAAATCAAAATGAGCCATTCCGATAAGAGCTATCACAGTCAGAAGAATTGCACGCCCTTTATCCGCCCTCAAAACAAACAGACAGCCTCCTCCTACCAAGCCGGCCAAAACGATGGCAAGCAAATCATGACTCAGATAAATATTCCAAATCTTTTCAAACTTCGCGGAACCCCAAACCTCGCCGAACGGAATACTGCCCATTTGGAAAGAGACATCCACCGCAAAACCAAACTGATACAGCGCAAGGGAGAACCCGAAGACCAACCTGTAAACGAGAACTCCTCTTCTCTTACTTCCAAGGCCTCTGCGTCTCGCATCCATACATTCGTTTATCACCCGCTACCTTGCATAGCAAGTTAGCAGTTCAAAAAATGCTTTTTCTTTCTCAAGCCCCCTGTTTTTGCAAAGGTAGACCCATCGATGGATCCACAGGAACTTCAAAACCAAATCTCCGATTCCAGTGCCTGGGTCGAAACAATGCGCAACGAGATGGGGCGCGTCCTCGTCGGGCAGGAAAACCTCGTCAACAAGCTCCTTATCGGGCTCCTCAGTAACGGGCATATTTTGCTCGAAGGTGTTCCCGGTCTAGCCAAAACCCTAGCGGTGAAAGCCCTTGCCGGCTCCCTGCAAGCGCAGTTCGCACGTATTCAGTTCACTCCGGACCTTCTCCCTGCCGACCTCCTCGGCACCATGATCTACCACCCCGATCAAAAGACTTTCGCTCCAAAACTCGGGCCCATCTTTGCCAACCTCATCTTGGCGGACGAAGTCAACCGGGCTCCGGCCAAGGTCCAGTCAGCCCTTTTGGAAGCGATGCAGGAACGCCAGGTTACAATTGGAGACCAAACCTACGATCTCCCGCGTCCCTTTTTGGTCCTCGCAACCCAAAACCCCATCGATCAGGAAGGCACCTACTCCCTTCCCGAAGCACAGCTCGATCGCTTTCTTTTAAAAGTCACCGTTGATTACCCAAGCCGGGAAGAGGAACTCGATATCCTCGACCGCATGTCCTCTTCCTCAGCAAACGAAGAGACCAAACCAGTCACCACTCCGGAGGCCATTGCCGCAAGTCGCGAGCTAATCGATCAAATCTACATCGACTCAGCCGTTCGCGGATACATCGTTGACCTCGTGCAAGCCACCCGAACTCCCAGCAACTACGAGAGTTCCCTCAAGAATCTCATCATGGCCGGAGCCTCTCCCCGGGCCACCATTAACTTCGCCCGTGCCGCCCGCGCCAACGCCTTCCTCCAAGGGCGTGCCTTTGTCACTCCTGCCGATGTCAAGGAGCTCGCTCCCGAAATCCTTCGTCACCGCATTCTCCTTTCTTACGAGGCTGAAGCAGAGAATGTCACCACCGATCAGATCATTGAGCGCCTCATGGGCCGCGTCCCGGTTCCTTGATCGGATTTACAGATCGAGAAAATTTTGAAGAATCCGTTTCCCGGAATCGGTCAAAATTGACTCCGGGTGAAACTGCACTCCATGAACATTCAGGTCTTTATGCTTCAAACCCATAATGACCCCGTCCTCCGTCCAGGCTGTCACTTCCAGACAATCAGGAAGAGATTCTTTTTTCACGATGAGAGAGTGGTAACGCGTCGCCTCAAAAGGGTTGGCAAGCCCCTTGAAAACACTTCGCCCCTCATGATGAATCATCGAGGTCTTTCCGTGCATCAGCTCCTTGGCCCGCACAACTTCACCCCCATAAACCTGACCGATGGACTGGTGTCCCAGACAAACTCCAAAAATGGGGATCTCACCACCAAAGGACTCGATGACCTCACAGGAAATCCCGGCCTCGTTTGGAGTGCAGGGTCCCGGTGAAACACAAATCCGCGTTGGCCCAAGATCGCGGAGTTCATCCACCGTCACGACATCATTCCGAAGAACCTTCATCTCGGCACCGAGTTCACCAAAGTACTGCACCAAATTGTAGGTGAACGAATCGTAGTTATCGATAACGACTAACATGGGTCTGTAGTAGCAAGTGGAGTTTGGCAGGCGAAACACTCTGCAAAATTTTCGGGATTATTCCCCCCACATTTAGGACATGAGACATCATCACCGACTGGAGATTTTTCAGCTTCGATCACCTTATTGATAATGGTCCAAGCTTCCTCATAGTCCTCGTCATTCATGACGCAGAGATTAGGATAAAACTCAGAGATGGGAATCTCCACCACTCCATGAACCAGGTGCTCGTTGCGCAGCATAGTCGGAATTCCGGCGGCTTCCAAGAGATCACGAAAATGACTCACTCGAATAAACTCACTGTGTCGATAAACCTCCTTCATGGCTTTGCCAGGGTTTTTGCCAACCCGACGGCTCGCATCATTGCGGCAGCCTTATTTACCGTTTCGTTGTATTCATAGGTGGGATCGCTGTCCGCAACCACGCCTGCTCCGGCCTGAATGTAAACCTTATCGTCTTTCAAGACGCAGGTCCGCAAGGCGATACAAGAATCGTGGTTCCCATCCCAGCCAAAATAGCCGACCGCGCCGGAGTAAGTTCCGCGCTTGTTTTTCTCGAGCGAATTGATGATCTGCATTGCCCTGATCTTCGGGGCTCCGCTCACCGTTCCTGCCGGAAAAGTACTACGTAAAACATCATACGACGAGTGTTCGGGAGAAAGACGCCCACTGACATTGGAAACAATGTGCATCACGTGACTATACCTCTCCACGATCATTTGGTCGTCAACACTCACAGAGCCCGACTCGGAGATCCGGCCCACATCGTTACGGGCCAGGTCGATCAACATGACGTGTTCGGCACATTCTTTTTCGTCCGCCAAAAGGTCGGCAGCCAAAGCATCATCTTCTTCGGGGGTTTTACCTCTCCAACGCGTTCCGGCAATGGGTCGAATATCGATGCGACCATCAACCGCCCGGACATGGACCTCGGGAGAACTTCCTACCAAGGAAAAATCAGGAGTCTCGTAAACGAACATGTAAGGTGATGGATTGATGTGCCGAAGTGCTCGGTAGAGATCAATATTACACCCTTCGAAATCAGCCTCGAAGCGCTGGCTCGGAACCACCTGAAAGGCATCACCCGCCGCAATATATTCCTTCGCCTTGAGGACCATCTCCTCATACTCGGCCTGCGTCGTATTGCTGCGCGGAGCCGGAGTATCAACCTCGGCTAGACCGTTCAAAGGAGAAACGTGGAGAGGACGATCCAGCATTCCTATCACCGCTCCGATACGCCCAACCGCCAGGGCATAGGCTTCATCAACCGACGACGCCTCATCCAGCATGGCATTTGCAACTACGAGAAGGCGTCTCAATTTGTGATCAAACACTACAAGAGTGTCGGCAAGAAAGAAGATGGACTCGGGAAGGCCCAGATCATCCTCCGGGCACTCGGAAATTGTCGGCTCAAATTGCTGAGCAGCGTCGTAGCCGACATAGCCGACTGCACCTCCGAAAAAAGGCGGAGCATCACCATGAATCACCGGCTTGTAACCAGCCATCAGTCGCTGCACTTCGTCAAGGACATCCCCCTCACGCTTCCGTCTCTCAACTTCGCCGCCCCGCTCGATCGTGACCTCATCGCCCCGCGAGGTAAAAACCCAGCGTGGCTGACTGCCCACAATCGACCATCGTCCGCTCGCATCCGTGTTCTCCGCGCTCTCAAAGAGAAAGGCATTTCTGCCATCGCGGAGCTTCAAAAAGGCTGAGACCGGAGTCTCGAAGTCAGCAGCAAGCTGAGCATAGACAGGCACGACATTTCCGGCCTGCGCTAACTCAACGAACTCCTCGGCACTGGGCTTGACTGGAACCTGATTCACGCGGGCGGCAGTTTGCCCACCATCACCTGAAGCGCAACGCGAAATTCATCGGGGACCAAAGAGTTCTCCGTAAAAAGCAGGATCAATCTCGGGTTCGATGCTCTGCCAGTCGGTCACTTCGTTTTGCGAAGCCGCGCAGATTTCGAGATCTCCACTACCAATTTTATCCCGAACAACTTCCACCGCTTTGATCGGGCAATTACAATCGCTGCTCAGATGCCCCAAGACAACCCGCTTCAGGCCTTCTGGAACCAGCTTTGCCACCAAATCAGCCGCTTGCTCATTCGACAAATGCCCGTGTTGCGAAGAAATTCGCTGCTTGGTGCTAAAAGGCCGCTTCACATCGGCCTCCAGCATTTGCCATTCGTAATTTGCCTCTAAAACCAAACCCTCGACTCCTTTCAAAGCCGCCATAACCTTGGCATCGACATGCCCCAGATCAGTTGCAACCCCGACCTTTCGTTCGCCTTTCGCAATCACGTATCCCACCGGCTCAACCGCATCGTGAGGCAGCGCAAATGTCGTGAATTCAAAGCCTTCCCACTTAAATTTCTGCCCGCTTTCAAATGCAACCCACTGCGCCGGCTCACGGAGACCTTCCTGAACCACGCGGCCAGTCATGATTGACGCCAGAATCGGCACACGGCACTTACGCAGGAAAACATCAAGACCACGAACATGATCGCCATGTTCGTGAGTCAGCAGAATCCCTGTCAACTTCTCCGGAGCAACGCCCAGTCGGGCCAGACGAAGATTCAATTGCTTCGCGCTCAGACCGGCATCAATCAAGAGATATTTCCCATCGCACTCGACGATGGTGGAATTCCCTCCGCTGCCACTCCCTAAAACCGCAAAACGCATCGGAACGGAGAGTGGCCCAAGCACCAAGCCTCTGGCAATCCCGGATTGTTGATTACCAATATTGTTCTACCGATGGATCAACATCAAATCGACGTTTGAAGACAGTCTCCGGTTCGCCTTTAAAAAGAAGGCGCGTCAAAACCCCAAAGAAGGCGCCAGCCAAAAAGCCTCCAATGTGAGCCCCATAGGCCACTCCGTCGCTTTCCCCAACCGTCTTCCATGATCCATGACTTTGGAAGAGCTGCATCGCAATCCACATACCGAGCACAATGACAGCCGGCACCGAAACCATGCGGACAAACAGGATTGCATTCACCCTGTTCCGAGGAAAAAGCACCAGATAGGCTCCGAGAATCCCAGAAATTGCTCCGGAAGCACCAAGATTGGGAATCATGCTATCGGGACCAAGAGCGATTTGCACCGCTGAGGCCGCCAATCCTGTAATCAGGTAGAAGCCCACCAAAAGGGTCGAACCAAAGCGATGCTCGATGTTATCTCCAAAGATTCACAGATAGAGCATGTTTCCACCAAGATGTATCCAGCTCCCATGCATAAACATTGAACTCAAAAGAGTCAGATAAATCGGGGAAGGCCCGGCAACGTGATCAATTTGCACTTGAGACACCTGACTTCCCAAAATCCGGGTCCCCACAAGATCAGATCCATGAGTGATCTCCCAGGGAACGACACTCCAACCCATCGTAAAGGCCGGATTCGCAATCTGATAAAGATAAACAGCGACATTAATCACGATGAAAGCGATCGAAACGTATGCCGGCTTCATCAAATGACGGTCATCGTCACTGATCGGAAAGAACATGGGGAGAACGCTATCAGCCATTTCCTGGGTGGCGATTTTTCATAGACATCTAAAAAAGTTGAGAATTCTGCAACAGATCAACTTGCAACCCTCGGCCAAGTCAATAAGATCGGTCGCAAGAAGCCGGGATGGTGGAATTGGTAGACACGCGTGATTTAGGATCACGTGCCCTTGGGCGTGCAGGTTCGACCCCTGTTCCCGGTACTTCATCAAACAACAGCGTAGCGATAGAAACATGGACGAACTTAAAGAAAAATTGGCGGCACTCGGTATCGACGATGATAAGTTGGATGGTGTAATTGAAACTGTTCTCGACTTCGTGAAAGATCAGCTTCCCGAGGGTATGGGCGGAATGCTCGACTCCGTGCTGAAAGGCGAAATGCCTGACGTGGGCGGCGATGTCCTCGACAAAGTCAAGGGTCTTTTCGGAGGCTAATTTCTAGCCCCTAAAAGCCTCTCGCAAAGTCCGCCTCCCTGCGGGCTTTTTTATTGCCCTCAAATCAACCTGACACCGATCGAAATATCGTCGGGTGTTCACCGTAACAGAATATGTTCATGAGAAACTACATTCTTCTCCTTCTAGTTCTTTCCCAGCCGCTTTTCGCTGCTAAAAAAGTCAATTTTTCAAGAGAAGTCCGCCCCATTCTAAACACCAACTGCCTCCCGTGCCACGGTGGTGTTAAAAAGAGCGGAGAGGTTTCATTTCTTTATCGGGAAGAAGCTCTGGCGACTGGAAAATCGGGCAAACCTACTGTCGTTCCTGGCGATCCGGACTCCTCGGAAATGCTCATGCGCATTCTTTCTGACGACCCGGATGAAGTCATGCCCCAGCCGAAACACGGCCCTCCTTTAAAAGCTCATGAGGCGGAGCTGATTCGTCGTTGGATCAAAGAAGGAGCCGAGTGGAACAATCACTGGTCTTTCGAAAAACCCACCCGTCATGAAGCGCCGGCCACCTCGGATCTAAAATGGCACAAGACCGCGATCGACCCCTTTGTTCTCTCAAAGCTGGATGAAGAAGCGTTGAAGCCCTCTGCTCCTGCTTCAGCGGGTCGACTCCTTCGGCGGCTGAGCCTCGATCTCGTAGGAACGCCCCCTTCTCTCGAACTTCTGGACCACTTCGAAAAAGCTTATACGAAGAACCCCGACCTAGCAGTTGCGGAAGTCGTCGATGAACTTCTCGCCAACGAAGCCTTCGGGGAGAAATGGGCCAGCCAATGGCTGGATGTCGCCCGCTACGCTGACTCCGAAGGCCTCGGAGCCGACCGTCGTTGGAATGCCTGGCCCTATCGGGACTGGGTGATTCGGGCGCTAAATCAAGACATGCCTTACGATCAATTTTTGATCAAACAGCTGGCTGGCGACCTCCTGCCCAATCCAAGCCTCGACGATCTTATCGCGACCAACTTCCACCGCCTCACCCAGCAAAATGCCGAAGGAGGAACCGACAATGAAGAATTCCGCGTGATGGCCGTCATGGATCGGGTCAACACCACCTGGAAAGGCCTTCAGGGAATCACCTTCGAGTGTGTGCAATGCCACGAGCACCCTTATGAACCCATTCGTCATCATGAATACTACGAGTTCATGGCGCTCTTCAACAACTCGCGAGACCTTGATCTCAACACGCATTACCCCACCCTCAAGGTCCCGGATCAACTCGAAGACTATCCTGCCATTGCCGGGCTTCGCCGCCAATACCGCGAGCTCCAAACCAAGGTTCAAGACCAGGCCCGACAGCTGATCTCCAACACAGGTTGGACCAAGGTCAACCAGATGAAGGTGAATTCGGAAAGGGTCGGATCCAAGTCCCGCCAGCTCGATGGCTACCAGGAATTCCTCACCGAAGGGACGATCCCCAACAACATCGTCTTCAAGCTCGAGATTCCAAAACCAAATTCACTTGAGAAAGTCACTGCACTCCGAATTCATACCCTTCCCCTTGATCTTAAAAAAGCAATCCACTCACCACAGCTCGGAGCCGTCCTTTCCCGCATCACTCTAAAAGCAACGTTTCCCGATCAAGAAAAGCCCGTTGAAATTCCACTCGCCCACGTTCTCGGCGACGATGATTTCCCCATGTGGAATCCCAATGACTCCTTAAAAAAAGGAGGGTCCGGTTGGGGTGCCTACACGCACCAAAACCACCCAAGGTCCTGCGTCGTTATTCTCCAAGATCCCCTGCAACTTCCGGAAGGAGCGAAACTTCATCTCGAACTTCATCACAACGCCGCTGCTCCGACCGGTCCCATGGCCACGAAACGGGGCCGGATCGATCTCACCTCCGACCCGGCCTTCCAGGATTGGCTCGGAAAACCGGCGACGATCAAAGATCTCAAGACCCGCGACCAAGCTCTTGCCGATTACAACAAGCTCGGCAAAACCAGTCTGGCAATTATGGATAGGCTGCAGCCCGAACTCCAACGCGACACCCGCACCTTTAAACGCGGTAATTGGCTTGAGAAAGATGACAAGCCACTCACTCCCGGCATTCCCGATTCACTCGGCGCGCTTCCCTACCAAAAAGACGAAAGGCCCACCCGCCTTCACCTCGCCAATTGGATGACAGGAAAAGATAACCCTTTCACCTCACGGGTCCTCGTTGCGCGTGTTTGGGGTCAAATCTTTGGCCGCTCGCTCGTAGAGACCCTCGAAGACTTTGGTTCCACCGGCGTCGCTCCCAGCCATCCCGACCTTCTCGACGATTTAGCCGTTCGTTTTGAAACCGAAATGAATCATTCGGTCAAAACACTCATTCGCGAAATCCTCCTCTCCGCCACCTATCGCCAATCCAGCAAAATTTCCTCGATCTCCAAGGAGAAGGATCCCCTCAACATCTACCTCTCTCGCGGTCCCCGAAACCGTTTGAGTGCGGAGCAAGTCCGCGATCACCATCTCACGGCGTCCGGCTTAATTACGGAGAAATTATTTGGCCCTCCGGTCCGTCCGCCAATTCCCACCGGAGTGTGGAAACCCTTCAGTGACGGCCCTTGGAACGCCGCTAAAATCGGCGATCCCAATCGCTACCGTCGCTCCATTTACACCTACTGGAAACGTAGTATTCCTTTCCCGGCCTTTGGTGCCTTCGATGCGCCGACGCGGGAGACCTGCAGCTCCAGACGCCTTGTTTCAAACACTCCGCTGGCCGCCCTCACAACCCTGAACGGCGAAGCATTCTCGGAAATGGCCCAGGGCCTCGCCCGACGAATGAAGTATGACACCGAGGGATCGATCGAAACAAAACTTACAACCGGGTTCCGAATCGCCACCAGCCTTAAGCCAAGCCCTCGGCAAATGGAGATATTGATGAAACTCTTTAAGGAAACCGCCGCTGACTTTGACGCGGATCCAAATCAGTATTCCGGACTGGCCGGCACTCCTGATGGAGCAGCGTACACCATTGTTGCCAGCGCCATACTCAACTTGGATGATGCTCTCACGAAGTAACTGTGAAATCTCTTCAAAAAGAGAGTCTTCGACAAAGTCGATCCGACCAGATAAGAAGCGTTCATGAAACTATTTTATATTTCGACATTCGTCTGTGCGATCGCTTCGGGACAACAGCAACCTTTTCCAACCGCAGGGTCGGTGGAACGCTTGGACCCTGCGCTCGATCAATTGATCACCCCTGATGCGAAGATCGAAGTCATCGCATCCGGCTTCAACTGGTCTGAAGGTCCTGTTTGGGACAAGAAAAACAGCCGCCTTCTCTTTTCCGATGTCCCGGAGAACACCGTTTACCAATGGAATATGAAGGACGGAATCTCGGTGTTTTTGAAGCCTTCGGGATACACTGGTCCCAGTAATTACAGTGGCGAACCCGGATCAAATGGACTGACCTATGACAACGAAGGTCGCCTCCTGTTCTGCGAGCACGGCGATCGCCGAGTCTCCATGATTACCAAGGCAAATGGCGGCAAAATCACTCTCGCCGACAAGTTCGAAGGGAAGCGCTTTAACTCGCCAAACGATCTTTGCGTCCACTCATCCGGCCTCATCTTTTTCACCGATCCACCCTACGGACTTCCGAAAAAGGAAAAGGATCCTACCCGTGAGATTGATGCCTTTGGTGTTTACCGCATCAACCTCGATGGCTCGGTATCCATGGTGATTCCGGACTTAAAACGTCCGAATGGCGTCACACTTTCGAACGATGGTAAGATTCTCTACGTCGCGCAATCGCATGGCGAAGAAGCCTGGATCATGTCCTACCCGGTAGATGGGAAAGGAAACGTCGGCAAAGGGACTCTTCTCTTTGACGCCACCGAACTGGGCAAAACCGATAAAGGACTTCCCGACGGTCTCAAGACCGATATCAAGGGCAACATCTGGACGACCGGCCCTGGCGGCGTCCTCGTAATCAGCCCCAAGGGCAAACTTCTCGGCCGTATTCTCACCGGACACCGGACCGCAAACTGCGCCTGGGGTGAAGACGGCTCTACTCTCTATATGACCGCTGATTACTACATCATGCGTATTAAAACCCTCACCACAGGCACCGGCTTTTAAAAAAAAATCATGGCTCAACGCAGCTCCAATATCATCAAGGCACTCGAACAAGAGATCATGGACGGCAAGCTCACTCCTGGTGAGCGCCTTCCCTCCGAAGAGAAACTTTGCGCCCGCTTCGATGCCAGCCGCACCGTAATCCGCGAGGCCATTCAGCAACTGAGAGGGCGTGGTCTTCTAAGAACCCTAAAAGGATCGGGTTCCTACATTGCCGATCCCAGCCTCGAAACCCTCGCCGGAGCTGTCGAAACCTATTCGGTTCTGACAAACGATGATTCCTATCTCGAGTTAATGGACTTCCGTATCCTGCTTGAAACCGAATGTGCCCGTCTCGCCGCCATCCATTCCGGAGCAAAAATTATTGAAATTATGCAAAAAGCCATCGACAAGATGGAAAACTCCCGTGGTGACCGGAAACGATTCAGCGAAGCTGACATCGCCTTTCACCTCGCCATCGCCGCCGGGTCAAAGCACAATCTTTACGCTACTGTCCTGAGTGCCTTGGAAAAGCGATCGATCGAATACGCCAACGTAAATCGTGGCGACGGCGAGTGGTATCAAAACGTAATTCACACCCATCAAGAAATCTTTGACGCTATTTCTGACGGAAAATCAGAGGAGGCCGCAGCGGCCATGAAGCGTCATCTCATTCTCTCCCGCCGTCACTATGTTGATTTGGAGAGGTAAGGAGATCTCACTTCGCTCAAAAACGCTCTCGCCATCCCCGGCAAAAACTCTAGAACTACTGACGCCATGACACGTTATATCCTTACCGCAATTACCCTCGCCGCCGCAGCTCTGTTTAGCTCTTGCTGCTGCCTCTAAGCTGACCTTTTGGAGATGTCCAAGGTCCCTCTGAACTTTCGGGAAATTCCCGAAAGTGAAATGAAAGGGCGCGCTCAAGCCTTTACCTGTCACTTGGTTCAAAGGCGCAGCGTGCGGGATTTTTCCGACCGTGCCATTCCCGAAGGTGTTCTTGAAGCCTGCCTTGATGGGGCTGTCACGGCTCCAAACGGCGCCAACCTCCAGCCTTGGCACTTTTCGGTCATCCGAAATCCGGAGATCAAAAAGGCCATTCGTGTAGCCGCCGAAGAAGAGGAAAGAGAGTTTTATGATTCCCGGGCGCCTGACGAGTGGCTCGATGCTCTCGCTCCGATTGGAACCGATGCACGTAAGCCGTTTCTGGAAACCGCTCCGGCTCTCATTGCCATCTTCCAGAAATCAGAGGTCAGGCGCGCCGATGGCTCGGTCTCCCGAACCTATTATCCCAAGGAATCGGTCGGAATCGCAACCGGCTTCCTCATTTCATCTCTTCATCACGCCGGATTAGCGACTCTAACCCACACTCCGAGTCCGATGAAATTTCTCAATGAAATCCTGGGAAGACCTGCTTCCGAAAAACCATTTCTCCTGCTGGTGGTGGGATTTCCAGTGTCCGACTGCCAGGTTCCGGACATTTCCCGCCTTTCGACTGAAAAAATGGTCGAATTTCACTGACTCAAAAACTAAAGCAGATTAAATAAAAAAGCTGGCACGAGCCTTGCTACCCACCTTTCAACGCAATTGTTACTGAAGACCATGAAAAAAATCGAAGCCATCATCAAGCCGTTCAAACTCGAAGAAGTCAAGGAAGCCCTGGCTGAAGTGGATGTTCAAGGAATGACCGTGACCGAGGTCAAGGGTTTTGGTCGCCAGAAGGGCCACACCGAAATTTATCGAGGATCGGAATACACCGTTGATTTCCTTCCAAAAGTGAAGATTGAGATTGTCGTGAACGACGAGGATTCCCAGAAGGTTGCCGAGGCGATCGTGAAAAGCTCCAACACCGGCAAAATCGGTGACGGAAAGGTCTTTATCTCACCCGTCGAGCAGGCCATCCGCATCCGCACCGGTGAGACCGGTGCCGAAGCAGTAAACGTCAGCTAGTTTCGAATTTTCTACCCTTTTTCAAAGCATGAGCCGCCCCTCTTAATGAGGGGCGGCTTTTTGTTTCATTTGCCCCTTTGAACTGAGTCGTAAATTTCCTGAAGCTCACCCATCCTGGGATAGATCACTTTTTAGTTGGGAATCTTTACGAGCAAAAATTCGAAACCAAACTAAGTTTGGGTCGGGATGAGGATACAGGAATATTCCTTAAGATGTCTGATCTTTCGCTGCAGTGCAATTTGGGGCGTTTCGTGCGTAAGTTCTGACGTCGACTGTTCGGGAGCAAGGCTTAGAAACTCACAATCTATTGATCGTTTCGAGAAGACCAGAAAGCGCATTGATAACGAGATTTGGGGCCATCCGGGATCCAGAGGTGACCAGATCTACTCGGCCATCTACTCTGAAGGCACCAGAGCATGTTGGTAGGGCTTTACCTCGAAGAAAATCGGTGGCCGCTTGCAGATCGGCCAACCAGATGAGATTCAGCTCAAATCTTCGGCGGTGACACTCCGCTGTTCCCGGGTGCCCAGTTCGACCGCTTGGTCGACCACTCTGCTAGGGTCCGCATCAAAGCGGTAACCGTGGCAATTGGGACAAATCACCACCTCGGCAGTGACAATGGAATCACAGCCCTCGCACACCTTGTAGGCGACAGGGTTGTTGGCGATCTCCCTCGCTTTGGCGAGACGATCTTGCTGGGCGGCGTCCGACATGACTTAAGGAAAGGATAAAAAAGAACAGGCCACGAGGAAAAATCCACGTGGCCTGCGAAAATTCTTGGGGAAGAAACTGTGATTTAGGCAGGCTTGATTGCCTTATTGGTGCGGCTCTTCAAATTAGCAGCCTTGTTCTTCTGGAAGATGTTGTTCTTGGCAGCCTTGTCGACAGCCTTGGTGAACTCACGGAAGGTCTTGAGAGCCTCCTCTGAATTTCCTTCACCCGCAGCAGCGACTGCCTTCTTTTGAAGGGTCTTGATGCGGCTCTTGGCGGCACGGTTTCTCTCAGTTCGTTTTGCGATCTGACGAACTCTTTTTTCTGCAGACTTAGTATTGGCCATAGGACGATCCCGCTTGGGCGGGGCGGGAAAATAGGGATTTTGGATCAGGTGTCAAGTTTCAGTATACGGAAATTTCAATAGCACCTTCCCTTTTCCTGTGGGAGAATTCATGCATGAACATCCCCCACCTCGCAATCTTTGGGTTTTGCGCCTTGCTCGCAAACGCCCAAGATAAAGCTGAGATCCCTGAAGATTTGCTCGATGACGAGCATTTCCGCACCGAGTCAGCCCTGAACGAATTCACCGTTCCCTCGATTGCCAAGGTTTTCAACGAACTCGAAAAAGTTTCTCCCCTCTCTTACTATCCCGGACATCATAAAAGTTACGAACGCACACCTCTGGATCGATCGCGTATCGCGCTGAGGCTTGGGACACTGATTGCCGATGGTTTCATCGCTGTTCAGACAGGCAATTCCGAGGATGTCCCCAAGATTGCCGCTCATATTTCCCGCTACGCCAAGGCTCTTGGTGCAGGTGATCGGATCAAGGTCCACGCCGCCGAGCTCCTCGAACACGCCAGGGCCAAAGATCTCCCTAAGCTGAAACGAGCACTCGCCTCAACCCAGCGCGATGTCGAGCGCGAGCTGGCCGGACTGCGCGATCCCGATCTTTCCCACCTGATCTCGCTTGGTGGTTGGTTGGAAGCCCTCGATTCAGCCGCAACCGCGGTGAATAAAAAATACACTCCCGAGCGGGCACTTACCCTTTTTCGGGAAGACGTGGCCGACTATTATGCCGAATCGATCGGTTCCCTTCACCCCGACATCAGCAGGCGTCCCCAAGTCATCAAGATGCGGGAACTTCTACAGGGACTCCGCAACGCCATGGTCTTGGAAGAAAAAGCCAAGCCCACGGCCGAGCAGGTCAAGGAGGTCACCACTGTTTCCGCCGAACTTGTTAAAATCGCCCGACGTTAAATCATTTATCCCATCATGACTCTTCTCCTAGGACTTGGAATCATCGGGTCCCGCAGCGCAGACCAGCTCGTCGCTGCCGGACATTCTCTCAAAACCTGGAATCGTACCCCACAAGACCGACCGGATTCGGTCACTGATCTAGCAGAAGCGGTCGCCGAAGCCGATGTCATCTTGTGCTACCTGCGAGACGACCAGGCCGTTCGTGAAGTCTTTGCTCAGATTGAAGGGCAACTCAATGACGGTAAAACCTTCATTAATCACGCAACCATTGATCCCGAGACAACTCTCTGGCTCGAGCGCCAATGCAAGGCTGCAGGCAGCAAATTCCTCGACGCACCTTTCACTGGTTCACGCGATGCCGCCGCCGGAGGGAATCTCGTTTACTACATCGCCGGGGATGGGGACGTGCTCGAGCAACAGCAGCCGTTGCTGGAAGTGACCTCCCGCGAGATTGTCTATTTGGGTCAACC
Source organism: Akkermansiaceae bacterium (assembly GCA_965657795.1). Lineage (GTDB taxonomy): Bacteria > Verrucomicrobiota > Verrucomicrobiia > Verrucomicrobiales > Akkermansiaceae > SW10. The sequence continues at coordinate 31,563 of CBFHQJ010000023.1, read as the reverse complement.
TCCCGCTGCGACCGTTGTTAAAATCACCACCAATCTCGCCACGGCATCAGCTGTTCAGGCCCTCACAGAAGCTCTTGAAATTTCAAGACGTTATGGGGTCGACCCGCGTGCCTGGCATGATGCCGCCAAGCTCAATGGCTGCTATGCCCCGGTGATGGGCATGAAAATCCCCACTCTCCTTGAGAACGACTTTACGCCTCATTTCTCAACCGAGAATATGGCCAAGGACACGAACTACGCCATCCAGCTGGCCGACTCGGCCGGTATCACAGCCGACCTCAACCACCTCACCTGGGCGCGGCTCTTCGAAGCCGAAATGCGCGATGCTTCGGAAGATTTCTCCGCCACTGTTAGGCAGCATCAGAGCACCGATTTGGATCTTGAAGAAGATTTCGAAATTTCCTGCAGCCGCATCCGTGTAAAAGGTCCCGACGCCGAGAGGTATCTTAACGGTCAGGTCAGCAATGACGTCCGGCTTACCGAAGATGGTCGGATCATCGACGCCTGCCTTCTGGATGCGAAGGGAAAGCTGCAATTCTACGTCCACATTCATCGCGAAGGTGAGGATTTCATCGTGCAAGGTCCTATCGATCTTGCTGAGGAAATTCATGCCCGTCTCGACAAATACCTCATCGCTGATGATGTTGAACTCATCGATGAAAGCCTCGATGAGACAGCCTACCTCAGCGTACCGAACGAGACCCGCCGTATCATCGATGGACTCCCGCGTTGGCCCAATGAACTCTTCCCCGGCATTCTCCCGCCCGAAGCTAGCGTCGAGGAAAAATCCATTTCCTACACCAAGGGATGTTACACCGGCCAGGAGGTTATTTCCAGAATGAAGCGCGCCGGAAAGACCAACCGTCACCTCGTCAAACTCTCCCTCGACAAGCCACTCATCCCAACCAAGTCCAAGCTCCTCGTTGATGGCAAGGATGCCGGCTTCATCACCTCGGTCGCGTCACACGTCGGACTCGGTGAAGTCGCCTTGGGCTATCGAGCGCGGAAGTTTGAAACCGTTGCCGAGTTCGATATTACATCACCATCCTCGGGCGAAGTGATTGGCAAGGCCTCAATTCGATAAGCTCTGGTTTGTGTCTTCATTTTAAATCATCAACCACCCAGCGTCTCACCGAAGAATCAGCAAGAGAAATGGCGATCCTTTTGCCTTTCCCTTCGGCCGCGACCCAGAGAATTTGGTGAGAAAAATGAAGAGACGGCACCAGTTCGTTTCCAGTGCGAAGTGACCAGACCCGGAAGTCTGACTCGCTCCAATTTTTGATAGATTGATCAATCGAAATTCCAATCTCACCACCGGGTAAACAGCCAAACCAAAACACGTCCAGTTCGTGAAGCATACCCTGCGTGAGATCCTCGCCTGTCCGGACATTCCATCTCTGAATTCGCAGGTCACCTTCGACCGAGACCATGACTTCCTCTCGGTTTGGCACAGGGACCACTCGAATTTTCGCGGCATCTGAGCCCTTCTTCAAGAGCCTGATCGTCTTACCTACCCGCTCGCCCGTCGCGACATCAAAGCAGCGCAACCCTCCGTCATCGCCCGCCAGCACACAAAGTTTTCCTCCATCAAGAATGGCGATATGCTGGGACGGTTCATCAACTTTCCACGAACGTTGCACCTTGCTGATATTCGTGTCCACAATCGTAACAGTGTCATTGTCCTCAAGAATAGCGCCAACACTCCCCCCCGCTCCCATCGCCATAAATTCCGTCTCGTAGTCCCGCCGGGAGAGCCATTTATAGAAACCGCTTTTTTGCAACGCGCCGACTCTGCCATCCTCAACCGCCATCATGGCATTGTCGCTTTCCCTACCCAGGAGTGAACTGATGGGGTGCTTCTTGGTGATCCTTGAAAGAAGGAAAAGGTGCACGTGTCCCGAGAGAGTGCGTAAACCACTCTTGTATCCTCGAAAATTCCCCTGCCCTCCCTGCCACATGTAGTTGTGAAGGATAGAAGTTCCATCGCTTTGCAGGTCTCCTTCGAACATGGGAATGTCCATCACCTGGATCGATTTAACAATGCCTTCCTTAGGCTGCCAAAGGTGGGCCTTTCCCTCGCCATTCACCACCCAGAGATCATCACTTTCCCGGGTATATCCCATAAAAAAGGACAATCCATCGAACTGGCGCTCCAGGTAGCTTGGGCCAAGGTTTGAGAAATCCCACAGATCGATTCCACGGTCCCGCCTAGCCACAATCATTTTTTTGAAACGCAGTGAGGTAAACATGGTCTCTCGACCCGTGCCGTAGCGCAGTGGGCTGAGTAGTTGTTGCCCCGACTCTTTGGATCTAAAAGTAACCATGCCGGGAGCCTCTTCCATTAGGATATCCTCGATTTCCCAAGTTTTCTCAGGGACCTCGATAGTGAGTGTCGCTTCCTCTCCCTTTGCTCCGTGAAGGACAAATCCAGAATGCGTTTCTTTGATCCCCACCACCTCAAATTCTACGTCATCATGAGGCACCTTCTCTGCGGACCTATGGATCGATTCCAAAAAACTAAGTGTGTATTGAGCATCCTCATTTTCCGGCCAAATCTCGAGAGCGAGGCGGAGGAGCTCGCGGGCCTTGCCGAAGTTTTCATTCCGAAAAGCGGCAATCCCGCTGACCAGTTGCGCATCGGAAGCATCCCGTTTCGCTTGCGCCTCGGCGAGTTGAAGCTTCGCGAGCGATTCCTCCACCTCTTGGCGAGCCTCGTTTTCTTGAGCCGCCATCTGCGCATTCAACACTGCAATGCTGAGCAAGGCCGTGATGACGAGAGTGGCGAAAACAACGGGAAGCCAATGACGCCGAAGCAGCTTTAGCGAGAGATAGCCCAAGGGCTTTTGGCCTGCCTTGATGATGTCTCCCTTCTGCAGCGCTTTCACGTCTGCCAACATCTCTCGCGCACTCTCGTAACGCTCACGGCGATTCGGAGCACATGCTTTCCTCATCACCCAATCCCACTCACGCGAATAGCCCATCCTCGCAAGTTTTGGAAAGGAAAACGCACGGACTCGCTTGGCATTCTCACTTCAGGAAAGCTCGTTTTTCACGACTTCTCTGAGGACAGGTCGTCCGAGCACAAGTTCGTAGAAAAGAAGACCAAGAGCATAAATATCGGCCCGAGTATCGATCTGGGGATCGCCCTCCAGCTGCTCCGGACTCATGTAAAGGGGAGTCCCGATTCGAGCCTCTTGTGTCGCCCCGATCGCGACCTAAAGCGGACCTGAAAGCACGCGGGCGATTCCGAAATCTATGATTTTTGGCGTTAACGTTTCCTCTTCAATGAGGACATTGGACGCCTTCAAATCGCGATGCACGACGCCCCGCTGATGCGCATGAGCAACCGTATCACAGAGTGCAGCCATCGTCTTTAAAATCTCCACCTTGGAATATTGGCCACCTCGTAGTTCCCGGCCTTCCACAAACTCCATTGCGTAAAACGGCCGCCCGCTTTGTGTTTCACCCGAGGTCACAAAGCGGGCAATGTTGGGATGATTCATCAACGCGAGAATCTGCATCTCAGCGCGAAACCGCTCTCTTAGGCTCGAAGACAAACTTCCTTCTCGAGCGATTTTCACCGCGACACGACGCAGTGAGAGGTCAACCTGAAAACCATCATAAACCTGCCCAAAACTTCCTTCGCCCAAGAGATCTCCTATTTCGATTCCAGGCACCTCCCCCTCGGGCTCATCCCCCGTTCCAAAAATACAGCGCGGACAAATCCCGCCCGGACTGAGCGGCGGAATCTCTAATCTGCAGTCGTCACAATTCTTCGAGGCTTCGCTCATCATCACCTACATTCACGACCAAAGTGACATCATGTAACACTTTTCCGCACGAAATTCCTCTTCGCTCGAAACGGTCTCTCGGATTTCGGATTCGATCGCAGCCCGGTAACGCGCCCGTAGACGATGAAGCGCTACTCTTAGGTTGCCCGATTCCATATCCAGCCGCCGGGAAAGCGCCTCACGATCCCCATCCGTCATGCGACGACCACCAAGAAACGGTGAGAGTGACTCGAACAGCCCACTCTTCCCCTTCGCCGCCATCTCGCAGCCCATTCGCTGCAGCGCGAGGCTCATTAAATTTAGCGCCCAACTTTGATCAAAGGCTTTCCGTGTTTCCTCATCCACTGCGATATCTCCCAGCTCATCAGCCGAGACATGTTCAACTTTGCCGCCTTGGCGCTGCGATTGCTCGTGCCGCCACCGATCAGTCAGAAAGTTACGGATTGAGCGCATCAAGTGCGCGCGAAAAGCTCAGTCAAGTCGCTCCGGCAACATTTTGCCAACCCCTTTGATAAGAATTTTTTGAAAAAACTCCTGGGTCAACTCCTCTGCTTGATCCGCATAGCGCACACGGGCCTGCACATAGGTTTTAATCGGGTTCAAGTATTGCTGGCACCACTCTTCTAGAGCAGCTCCAGCCCCCTCGCCGTCGGAACGAGCACTCTGGATGAGACTCCAACGGGTGTCCGGAAAGAATTCTGCCTGTGCTTTTTCCATCTCGATCTTCGCGGGCAAATTATCGACCTGACTTCGCACGCGAAGAAAAAAAGAAGCTAAGTTGGTAACAGTCTCAATCCGGGACCGTGAATGCGGGCATGAGATCTAAAATTCTCCCACTTACTCTGTTTTTCCTCAACCTCGCCGTCAGCTCCGCTCAACTAATTAAGCTCAGCTACAACGTTACGGACACGGAAATTCCCTACACTCCTCCAAAAGCCGGAAGCACCATCACCCGTTCGACCCCTGCTGATGCGAGCTACGGAACCGACTTCGGTGTCCGCTTACCCGGATCCACAACGAGCCACACGCTCACCTTGGAGAACATCTCGGGAGTTGATCAAATTTTCACCCTTTCCTTTGCCAATCATTCCAGTCCGTTCAGCCTTTCCGGAATTCCCTCTGTTACTATCGGCCCTCGGAAAAAGGCCAACTTCTCACTACGTTTTGAGCCGGAAGGTCCCGGCACCTTTACCGACCGCCTGAAGATCACGAGCAACACAAAACCCGATATCCCATTCCACCTCGACCTGAAAGGTACGACGCCGCTCGATTCACTGAGTCTTCTTTCGCCAAGCGGGCAAACCATCCCGCAAAACAACTTCCCCAAAACGGGAGATCAGACCGCATGGGAAATTGGTGAAGGTGGGAGTCTGAGTCGGGTCTTCAGTCTCTCAAACGATGGCAACAGATCCTTTCCCTTCTTACTGACAATAGAACAGGTCCCCTTGGGGATCGGGGTAGGCGATGGCACGATCGCCACCGGCGAGAGCCAAAACCTCCGATTGACGATCCGCGAGTCCACGCCTGAGACTGCCGGAAGCTATTCTCAAGCACTCCGGATCTATCGAAAGCCAAGCAACGCGCCTCCCGTTCTCTTCGCGACCTATCACTTCCAAACAACGATCAATCCTACTGCACAGATCTCAACGAAGTTCGTCCGAAGAAACGGGAACACCAGCGTGACTAACGGCATCAACCTCTTCACATCAAGAGAGATCATGACCTCTTCAGAACCCCAGAGACTGCGACTCTGCAATGAAGGTTCCACAACCCTCAGTCTCGAATCCCTCACCAGTGATCATGAGGCGTTCATCGTGACTCCCCCTGTTCTCCCCGCCAGTTTGGCACCAGGAGCGACCTTGGATTTCAACCTGTCGTTCAGTCCGACGACTCCCGGTTCGCAGTCGGGAACCCTCACCCTCGTGACTGAAGAGTTTGGAGATCTAGTCATTCTCACCCCCATTGCCAGTGGCCTCGTTGCGGAGCTCCCATTCAACAGCCTTAGCCTCACGGAAAGCCGGGAACTCCTAACGCCGGTCGGCATTTCCTCTAACGGTGACCTTCCCTCTCACAAATACCACCACGGCAAATATTCCTCTTCGGATCTCCGAGGTCTCAATCCTCTCAGACGGAGAACCTGTCCCCGAGGTAACAATCAGCAGTATTCCCGAGACAATTCTTCCAGGCGACACCTTCGACCTTTCCGTCACCTTCTTTCCGCGCCGCCCGATCATACTAGCTCAGGCTCTGCGGATCGTGCTCACTGCGAATACGCGTGTCGGGAGTCACAGCCTCTCCGCAAAACTCAGAGCCCCAGCACAGGAGCTCCCGATTTCTTCGATATCGCTATCGGAGGATTCGTTGAGTATCGCACTCCCCGGAAACTCGAACATTGCAGGATCTTCCGCGCGCCTTCTTTTTTCCAGAGATCTGAAACTTTGGTTTCAGGTCGCAGGCCAGAACAATATCCTCCTCGGCGACTTGCCCAGCGAGATTGATATTTCCCGGGATCCTGACCTGAACAAAGTGTTCTACCGGCTCGAGCTCTTCGAGATCGCTTCCGAATGAGTTTTAGAAAAAGTGCAACACCCATGTTAAGCCTCCGTGAGTGGAGGTGATGAAAGCAAAAAGCCTTCCCTTTAATCTCTCCTTCTCCCTCTCTCTGATATCGGCCTTGGTGCTGCCCCACGCCGAAGGAGCCGTGACCAAGCTTCAACCATATACCTACTCCTCCGCGAATGGAGATGGCGGCGCTCCGGAAGACCTTCATGAGAGCGAGGGCATCGGTGGTTCCTATTCCTTCGAAGCGAGCTCGGGATTTGGCAACTCTGAAGCGAACTCCGCAACCCGGCCCAATGGTGATATCGGTAGCAGCGCGACGGCGAACTCAACCCGCGTGAATCACAAAGCCATCGCTGCCAGTCGGAGCATCACCGAGGTCACTGTCACTTCCAGCCTTTTAGATGATGGGACCAGCTTCAACGCCAACCTCAACTTTGCTGTCGATGGCTTCATCTTTATGTCAGGCGGAAACTCGTTAAACCAAAACCAATATGGCTCCGGAAATGCAGGTGCCGAAATGGCTTACTCAATCAGACTGGGAAGTGACCGCCCGCTGCGTGCGCTTGAAGGGGGCAATGGCATCCCCGGATCAGCTGGTTTCGCCGGAGGAATTGGCACTAGTGATATCGCGCGATACACAGGCGATATTGACCTTGGGTTCACCAGAAACAACAACGCTCCAGATGGTCGCACATTCTCCAACTTCACCACACTTAATGGAGCAAACCTGCATGTGAATTCCTTAACCGAAGGGATCACCATCGGTGGCGGCGGCTTCCTGCTTTCAAATGAATATCTCCTGTAGCACACCATCCCGGTCACCTTGGTTGTTGGAGAAACCTACTACCTGAGCCAATACATGTTTACGGAAGCTCTCGCCGTTGGCAGTTCAATCAGAGACCCTGAAACAGGCCAAATTATCGGTCACCGCAGCGCAACCGTTGGAGTGGATTTCTTCAACACCGGCAGCTTCAACTTTGTTGATCCAAGTGGCCAAGTGAGCTTCAACCAAACCGTCCTCAGCATCCCCGAACCCTCACCATTCCTGCTGTCTTTGATCAGCCTAGGTTTTCTGGTGAAGAGAAAGCGACAGTAAGCCGGTCACTAAATTTCAGTAGATGATTAAAGCGCACCCCTGTCTCTGATTAGGGCTAATTCCGGGTTCCCAAGATTTCTTACATTCGGAAGAGGCCACCTTTCTTGCCCCCAAGCACGACGGCTCCGATAATCGAAATCCCAAGAAAGACCATGGCCCACACTCCGAGCGCGGAGGCTAACTCGTAGCCATTCCCCAACATACCCAGAAGCGAGTATATCGCTTTGGTGATCGGAAAATGTTCGGATTGCTGGGCTAGGATCAGGCTGTCGCTAACCTCCAGCATCGCGAAAGCGAAGGCGAGGATCCCTCCCGCTATCAAATTGGCACCCAGCAAGGGCAAGGAGACCCGACGGAGAGTTCTGGCCGGAGTGGCTCCCAGCGATCGAGCCGCTTCTTCCAGAGCCAGATTGCTTTGTTGGAGGCCCGCAACCGCCGAGCGTATAACATACGGCAATCTTCGGACAGCGTAGGCAACCACAAGAAGCCAGGTTGGATTCTGCGCTGCTCCCTGCACCAGAAAATAGAAGATCTCCCCCTTCTGGGAAAGCGCCAGATAGCCGAAGGCCAGGACAAGCCCGGGAACCGCAAGCGGAAGCATCACGAGGGCGTCAAGAAGCGCCCGTCCTCGAATCGTGCTTCGCACAATCACCCAGGCAATCGCGACTCCCAGAATGAGATCCACGAAGGTCGCGGCCGATGCGTAGAAAAGACTGTTCTGAATCGAAGGAACTACCAGTGGATGCCCAAGCGCTTCCTGATAGTGCTCGGTCGTCCAAACCTCCGGTAGGATCGTGGCATACCAATCATGAGCCAACGAAAGCACCACCACTCCGGCGTGCGGAAGCGAGGCGATAAAGAACACTGCAAAAAAGAACAAGGTGCAAAGCCACGCTTTTCCTTTCTTGGGACGGACCTCAACATTCTTCCCTTTTGGCCTCGGCGCCGTGCCCAGCTTGGATCGCCCCAGAACCGCCTTTGAGAAAATGAAAACAATTGTCGAAACCACCAACATGATAGCCACCAGCGCATAGGGGAACGGATTATCTCCAAGGTCCTTGATCCCATCATAAACCTGCACCGGAGCGACCCGGGTGAAGTCAAATACGAGAGGCACCCCGAGTTCGGTAAACGACCAAATGAAGACGATGGCACCTCCGGCAAAAATACCCGGAGTCGTCAAAGGAAGGGTAATCCTCATCAGGCGCCGCCAAGGAGAACATCCCAGGTTTTGCGCCGCTTGTTCCATCGCGGGATCGATATTCGACAAAGATGCCGCGATATTCATGTAAAGAATCGGATAGAGGTGAAGCGCATTCATAATGACGACTCCCCAGAAGCGTCCATAGCCCAACCAATCAACTGGCATTGCCGGATCCATGAGACCGAGCTTGACCAAAAAAGCATTCAGCGCTCCCTGAATCCCGAGGATCTGTTTCACCCCGACCGCTCCCACGAAAGGCGGTAGCACAAGCGGAATCAAAACCAGAGCCGAGAGCGATTTCTTAAACGGAAAGAGATAGCGATGCCCCACCAGGGCCAGGGGAAACGCGATGAGGAGAGAAGCCAGGGTACTGGTGATTCCTAACGCAAAAGCGTTCCAAAGCCCCTCGGTGTAAACCGGGTTCCTGAAGACTTCGCCAACAAACGAAAAGGTGAAGCCATCCTCGGATGAGTAAAATGCCTCCTTTAAAACAATAACCGCTGGATAAAGGAAGAACACCGCGAAGAAGATCGTGACAAAGGCGGTCAGGCTATAAGCTGCACGTTTGTTCATTTGGCACCTCCTTTTCCAGCCGCGAGGGCCATGCGCTCGGCTTCACGGTAGTTTTCGCGAAAGTGGGATCCGAGCTCATTCATCATACGCACGACCGCAACTTTATCACCGGACTTCATCGTCACCTTAATCTTGGACAAAGTTTCGTCATAGCCCACGGGAGAAACATCGTAGAATTTCGCCGTGGCATTGGCCGGGAAATCAGCATCAATCAGAGCTGCCCAGGCCGACTTCATCTCCTCGTGAGAATCGATACACATCGCGCGAATAATGTTTCGCAAGGGCGTGAAGTGTCGCCCTGTCAAATCATAGTCGTAGATGAATTCGCTTGCGACCTCATAAGGCATGACCGCGCCATCAACCATATCGGCAAGATAGGGTTCCTGATAAAGGTCTTTCCGAACTGGCAATCGGCGAAGCCCCCTGATTTTTGGCCCCATCTCGGTGCCCGGACGAGCGTTCCAAAGCATTTGGCCTTCCTTGGTAAAGATGAAATTCACAAATTCCTGAGCGACCTCAACATTGGGAGCTCCTTTGAAAACAGCGACCGGGTCGACGCTATAAGAAGTCCCTCCAACCGGAGAGATGAACTTCAAGCGCGAACCACCATCTTCTTTTTTCAACGCTTCGTTGAATGAACGTCCGAAGAAATCGATACACATTCCCGCGATGGCATTCCCCTGAGCGACGTCGTGCGGAACCTTCGAAGAAACGTCAGTGAAGTATCGGGCGTTTGCTCCGATCCTCTGAATTAAATTGAGACCCTCTATCCAGCCGCTCTCACATGCCTCCTTCTTGGAGACACCCTTATCCAGTTGAATGTGGATTTTTTGTTGAACCAACATCTCGAAAGCCTTTGCCACCGACCCGCTCTTTGTTGGATCTGCTAAAGCAATGCCCCTCTGAAAGCCCGGACGCCCAAGGTCATCCCAGGTTTTCGGAGCCTCCAAATTCAGCCGGTTCAGGTTATCCAAATTATAACAGATTCCAAACGAGGAAAGGCAGGTGCCCAACCAATCATGTTCATTGGGATAGTAACTTTCACCACTTTGGATTTCAGGAATGATCCCATTCTCAAACAGCCCTGGATCATTTTCAAAAACATCCAGCTTTTGAAAACGTCCCGCTTTGGCCTGCCCCTTAAAATCGTAAACTCCCCCACCAAAGAAAAGATCGAGCCCAATCCCTTCACTTCCATTTTTCTCGGCCGCTTTGAAGGCGCTGTCGAGCACCCGCTTGATCTCGCTGGTTCCACCCGGAGTCCGCCAATTCACGTAAACACTTTCTCCGTGCTTCTTTTCATACCACCGCGAAAAGGCTTCACCAAATTCCCGACGAATGAGTTCGTTGTGAGGCGTGATAACTTCGATCCGAACCTCGGCCTTATTCATTGCAGCGGCATCGTCATCACGAAGGATGATCGGCGCAGCCACCACCACCGCCATAGGGAGAAACACTCCCAAGTATTTTTTCCAGGCCCCTTTCATCGTTCTAAAAGTGTCACGTCTTCGCGGGAAAACTTCAGCCCAACCGTCTCCTCTCCCGGAGAGCGGATAATTTGGGGATTTTGCTCGGTCACTTGGATCACCGATCGGTCCCCCAATTCAACCGCATACTGGATGATACTTCCCAAATAGATCCGCTCGATAATCTTCCCACTGAGCTCCGCCTGCGTCGGATTCACGATCTTGATCGCTTCAGGCCGGATGGAGAGAATAACCTCCGCTCCCGGAGCCGGCTGCCAGCTCGCAACGCTCGGAGTAGCCGCTAAAGTGGCAGTTGCCGCTTTGACCCGATTGGCTTCCCCGGCCGTTCCCTTGAAAAGATTGGTCTCTCCGATAAAGCCAGCGACATAGCTGGAGACCGGTTGGCGATAGATTTCCTCGGGCGGCCCCACCTGCACCACCACGCCTCGATCCATCACCGCCATGCGGTCGGCCATCGATAGAGCTTCGGCCTGATCGTGGGTCACATAAACTCCGGTCAGATCGTTTTCTTTGACGATGCGGCGAATCTCGGACCGCATTTCCAACCTCAACTGAGCATCTAGATTCGAAAGCGGCTCGTCCAACAGCAGACATTTGGGCCGAACCACGAGTGCACGGGCCAGCGAAACCCGCTGCTGCTGCCCGCCCGACATTTGGTCGATTCCTCGCTTTTCGAAGCCCTCCAGCTTAACCATGGCGAGCGCTTCCTCAACCCGACGCTGAATTTCCTTTTTTTCCACCTTCCGCTCCTCAAGGCCAAAAGAGATATTCTGCCCCACCGTCATATGAGGCCAAAGCGCGTAGGATTGGAAAACCATGGCGGCCTCCCTCTTATGCGTGGGCAAGGTGGTGACATCCCGTTCTCCGAAGAAAACCTTCCCTTCGGTGGGCGTTTCGAGGCCGGCGATGCACCGAAGCAAAGTTGTTTTCCCACAACCGCTGCCCCCCAGGAGAAAAAAGAGCTCCCCGGGGGCGATTTCGAGCGAAACATTCTTGAGCGCGGTGACATTGCCAAATCTCTTTGTGAGCCCGGCTGCGCGGATTTCTTCCATATGGAGACATGCTTTAATTTCTCTCGAAAAAGGCAAGTTCAACCCCACGTAGTTTTCTTATGGCCAAGCTTCACCCGCTGTGGTCAAGTTTCCCTAACAAATTGCTTTTACCATGCCTCGCGTCGCAATCACCGTCCCCGGAAAGAACTCCCAGCCCTACCGTTTCCAACTTGATCGTAAGAAAGTCACGATCGGACGCAGCTCGGATAACGATATTATCATCGACTGCCCCTCCGTTTCCTCTCTCCACTGCACCATGGAGCGTGTCGATGGTGGCTACATTCTTCGTGACCGCCATTCCACCAACGGAATCAGTCTCGGTGAAGAGGACATGGTCGTGATCGATCTACGCAATGACAGCGAAATCAAAGTCGGAGACGTCAAATTTGAATACACCCTCAGCGACGAGGAACTCGACGAAATCGATGACGAGGACTTTGTTCCACACGCCAAAACTGCTGAAGAAGCAGCCGGGGAACCCGATGAAAAGCCAAAATCTAAAAAGCCCAAAAAGAAGGCCAAGGCCAACGTCGTCACCACATCGCGACCACCGGCCTCACCAATTGCCCCTCCGGTTCTTGCTTCCACCAACCAGGGTAGTGGAGCCTTATTTGGTATTGCCCTGTTCGTTTGCGGAATCGCAGCATTCTATGCGGGCCTCGATCACAGCTACTCAGGGAAACAGCGCGACCTCGGGCGGGAAGGAGATTTCTCTCTTCTTTCCGACATTCAAAACGGTCGTCCTCCTCTTCCTTCTGAAGAGGAAGCCAAAGACGAAGCGAAGTAATCCTTTCGCGCGAACCGCCTCTGTAATCTTTTCGTTTCGGTCACTTTACCGAAGTGCTCTGTCGTCCCATGAAATTTCCTACTAAAACCGAACAACTGACTACTCTGAAGTCCGACATCCGCGCAGCGACCGAGGCGCATCTGGAAGACACCGGAGGCTTGCTACGACTTTCTCCAACCTGGGTTCCACGTTCCTTCCTCCAACCGGGTCTCCGGATCAAGTTGCATCCTGACGACACCTATGCTTACGGATTGAGCCGCGGTGGGATCGACGAACGTTGGTTCGGCTCGACAACGGTGACTGCCAACGAAGGGCGGGCTAAAGACGAGGGGCTTTCTTACGTCGTCGTGGGCAAGGAACGTTTTACTCTGCGCGATGCCCTAAACGAATGCGGAGCGGATATTATCGGGAAAGATATTTGGGACAAGTATGGCAAGTGGCCGGTTTACTCAAAGTTCTTCGATAACATGGGGCCCATCCCCCATCACATGCACCAAAGCGCCGAACAAGCGGCGCTTGTGGGCCAGGAGGGCAAGCCCGAGTCATACTACTTTCCACCACAGCACAACAATGTTGGAAACAATTTCCCATATACCTTCATGGGCTTGGAGCCGGGCACGAGCCGACAGCAGGTTTACGACTGCATCGCCAATTGGGACAAGGGCGACAACAAGATCCTGGAGCTCTCAAAGGCCTACAAACTTCAGCCTGGAACCGGCTGGCTGATCGATCCATGCATCCTTCATGCGCCCGGCTCGCTTTGCACCTACGAACCCCAGTGGGGATCTGATGTTTTTGGAATGTATCAAAACCTCGTGGAAGGGCGCGAAGTCCCCTGGTCCCTGCTTGTCAAAGACATGCCAATCGACAAGCATCGCGATATCGACTTCATCATCGATCAGCTCGACTGGGAAAAGAACCTCGACCCGAACTTCAAAGACAACCACTACCTCGAGCCCGTCACCGCGAGCAGAGGCGAGGGCTTTCACGACCGCTGGATCGTTTACGGAAAAGTCGATGACTTCCAATATTTCACTGCCAAAGAACTCACGGTCTTACCGGGAGGTAAGGCAACTATCACAGACAACGGGGCCTACTCCGCCATCGTGGTTCAGGGCGAAGGCCAAGCCAACAAGCTAAGGCTCAACTGCCCCAAACTCCTGCGATTCAACGAACTCTCGGAAGATGAATTCTTCGCCACCGAAAGAGCTGCGCAGGCCGGCATCACTTTCGAAAACACGAGTGCCACCGAACCGCTTGTTCTTCTTCGCTACTTCGGTCCGGAGGTTAATCCGGAAGCCCCTGCAATGGGGGCATACAAGAAATAGGCCCGGTTCATTTTCCATCCACCATTCCCAAGCCAAGGGAATTAAGTCATAACTCTTGCGATGACTGAAATCGCAAGCGACGAGGAAGTAACACCTCGATACAAACGGCTCGCCGAGGCGGTCGAAGCCCGTGACCTCGTGGTTACCCAGTTGATCATCAATGGCGCTTCCGCAGATGACCAACGGAGGATCGTTTCTCAACTTGAACTGGAGACCCGCGAGAAGCTCTGCGAACTACTCCCACCGGAGGAGACTGCCGATCTGATGGAACACCTCGCCGAGGTGCAGGCGGTGGAACTCCTCGAGGAACTTCCCGCCGAAATTGCGGCTGACATTGTCGAGGAAATGGATTCCGAAGTCAGCGGTGATCTTCTCCGAGAACTTGATGAAGAGGATAGCGACGCAATTCTAGCTGAGATTGATGACCGTCAGGAATCCGAGGATTTACGGGAACGAGTAGGCTTTGATGACGACTGCGCCGGCGGCCTGATGTCGGACCACGTTCTTTCCTTTCCCGCCACTGCCACAGTCTCTGATGTCCTTTCGGACCTTGAGAAAAATGCGGAAGATTACAGCGACGCCGACGTACAATACTTCTTTGTTGTCGATCATGACAAACGTCTTCGTGGTGTTCTGAGTATGCGCTCGCTCGTGCTCGGAAAACGCTCCTCGACGATCGAGACACTCATGATCGCAAATCCGCTCTCGGTCTCGGTCCAGACCACTCTGGAAGAGCTCGAAGATCTTTTCGAAGAGAAACAATATCTCGGACTGCCAACAGTTGACGAAGAAGGACGGCTCAAAGGCATTGTGTCACGCCGAGCGGTCACCGAAGCGCTCAGCGAACATCAAACGGACGATTACCTGAAGGCAGCAGGTATTGTGGGTGGTGAGGAACTCCGGTCCATGCCTTTGCGCAGCCGCTGCCTACGACGCTTGGCTTGGTTGGGCCCCAATATCATCCTGAACCTCCTCGCGGCCAGTGTCATCGCCACCTATGAGGACACCTTGCAAGCCGTAATCGCTCTGGCGGTCTTCCTCCCCATGGTTTCGGACATGAGTGGATGCTCGGGTAACCAAGCCGTTGCTGTCAGTATTCGCGAGCTTACGTTAGGCATCATTCAACCACGCGACTACCTACGCGTTATCATCAAGGAAGGATTGCTTGGAATCACGAACGGCATCGTCTTGGGAATTGTATTGGGCTCCATAGCCTTCGTTTGGAAAGGCAGTCTCATCCTCGGAGCCGTGATCGGCGGTGCACTCGCACTCAACACCATTCTCTCTGTTCTGCTCGGAGGAATCATTCCCCTCGTCCTCAAAAGGTTCAAGGCGGACCCGGCGCTGGCATCGGGCCCCATCCTCACAACCTGCACTGACATGTGCGGATTCTTTCTCGTCCTCAATTTGGCCTCGCTGGTCATTAACAAGCTTTGATCAGCCCTTAGGACGACCAGTAATGCGGCTTGCCATAGAAATCATAAAGCATCGTTTCGTAAGAGCGATTGACAGGCTCGCTGGAGTCAAATTTCGGAGCGTCTTTGATTTGATCCTTGGCGAGTGAGACAACCACGGCTTGGTCGGGGCATGAAAAGCTCTCGATCCAGTCGGTATCGACGATCACCTCGCGATCGACTATCCAGTTTCCAATGTCGAGAACGAGATAGCGAACTTTCCAGGTCTGCACATCGACAATGATGTCTTTGATCTTTCCCAAGTCACCGTCGGTTGCGGCCACCGAGTAAACAATAACTTCCAAAATCGAACGGAGAGTGCACTCTTCAATTTCGGCCACACGCTGCTGGTGCTCCGAGACTTTGCCTGGCGAGTGAGATTCGGGGAAGGGGGTCGCGCCCCACAACGCAGGCCCAAACCAGTAGGTGGGTGTTTTGTGGTAACGCTGATATTCGATTTCAAATTGTCTCGAAACAGGCGCGTCCAGCTCGAGTAACGGACTTTCTTTGAGTTGCTTCTTCGTCAATTTTATAGGCAACGTTTGCTCCCCGACCGTCGGCAATGGCCTCGACAGTTGGACCGGACTCACGAGAACTTTACGATCTTGAAACCAGCCACCGGCGGCGGCGACCAGATACCGGAGCCCCCATTTCTGATCATCAAAAAGGAAATCGCCCACTTTACCCAGTGGCCCGTCGACACAATCGATCAGTGATCCAATCAGGGAATCAGCGCTTCTGAGAATTTCATCTTCCTTGGGTTTTACTAATTCTGTTTCCATAGTGACTCTTTCGCTCACTTCATACCGGAACGCAGCCAAGTAAGACCGTTGGCGTTTGCCTCTCAATCAGGCAAATTGCGACCTCAGAGATGCAGAGAGCAATGCGGCTGGATCCGATTCACTCCTCCTCCGAGAGAAGATTGTCCTCATCTTCTGCACTTCGAACCACAGCGACCTGCTTGTCGATGGTATCATCAACACTGAGATCCTCTTCGAAATCAATACGTGTCACCGGCTCTTCTGTCTCCTTCGCGGCAACAGCTCCAGCCTCTTGAAGATGCACCCGGTAAATCGGTTCGGGCATCTCGATATCGGCGTCATCAAAGGCAACTTTAACCAACCGAATGGCTTCGCTCTTACTCGTTGCAAAATCATTTTCTCGTTGGTCAACCCAGCCAAAGAAACGCATATTCACTGTGCTGTCGCCCAATTCCTCAATCAAGATATTGGGTCCGGGATCGTCAAGCACACTCGAAAGACTGCCGAGAGTTTCAAGCCCGAGACGCCGCACCTCGACCAAATCCAAGTTCGTTGAGACGCCGACTGCAAAGTCAAATCGCCTTAGCGGATTCCTGCTGTAGTTGGTCAGAGTAGAAGTAATGATGACACTGTTTGGGATGCGCAGATGGTCATTTGCGTCAAACTTCCGGATACCAGCCTGATTTGTAGTGCCTTACAAGTAAAGTAGCGCCATTTTCTTGACATAGCGAGCATGTCGGCAGGCTTGGTATGTTAAACAACCTTATCGGCTCCAAGGCCACCGACCGCTCAAAAACATTCTTCGACAAACTTCACCAATTGGCAATCTCGACCTGTCTCATCATCCATCAAAGTCGCAAGTTCTCCGCCGATGGCTTTCTGCTCACTCTCATTAAATCCATCCTCACCGGCAATGCTTCCTTCAATCAAATGGTCATGCGCCTCGGAGGATTCGAACCGCTCAAAATGTCCAAGCAAGCCCTTTGGAAGCGCCTCGACCAAAGGGCCATCGCCTTTCTTCTCGAAGCCCTCGCCGCCAGTTTGCGCGAAAAATTCCTCGCCCAATCCAAAGGCAAACTTCACCCCCTCGAGGCCGTTTTTCATCGAGTGCTTGTCGAAGATTCCGTCAGCCATCGCCTCCATCCCTCCAATGCCGAACACAGCCCGGGGCATGGCAATGGGCGGAGCAAAACTTCCGTCCTCAAGGTCGATGTCACCATCGATCTTCTCACCGGGAGCTGTCTCAAAAATGCCCTCCATGGAGGCACCGAACAGGACAAGGAACTTGGCAAAAACCTCGTCGATGAAGTTGTAAAACGAGACCTTGTCCTCCGCGACATGGGATACTTCGTCATCGGGGAATTCATTGAAATAGAGCGTAGAGGAGCCTTTTGGCTGAGCCGCCTCCCGGCCAATGTCATCGCCACCAACGAAGCGGGCGAAAAGATCGAAAAAGTCCTCGCTTCTGTTGAAGGCGAGCACTGGCAAGGCACTGTGCTGGTCGGCGAAAAAGAAAAACATCGCGCCCGTTTCGTGGCCGTTCGAGCGACACCGGAAGTGGCCCGAAAAAACCTCGAAGAAGCCAGCAATCGACCCGATGGCAGCCAGCGTGTCCTCACCAAAGAACAACGCGAGCGATGCCATTGGCACCTCATCGTTACGAATATTCCGCGCGAGACATTGACCATCAAACAGATCGGCGAACTCTATCGTTGTCGTTGGAGTATCGAGATCATCTTTCGAGGGTGGAAGCAAGGAATGAACCTGGCAGGAGCGCTCAACAGGCGAAGCAGCGAGATTCATCATCAAGCGCTGATCCTCGCCGCAATAATCTATCAAGTTCTCACCATGACCGCGGTGAATTTACTCAAACCTCACATGCATCGCAGGGAGCGAATCAGCGTGGAAAAAGTCTTTGATTTGATGTTTGATCACTTGATGAACATCCAAGATCTCCGCGAGTGGTCCGACATTGAAGCCGACCGAAGACACATCCGCATGGACCCTCGTAAAGACCGTAACCCCCTTGTAGATACTTGGCTTCAGATCATTAGTTGACGCGAATGTGTCGCTGCCTTCCAAGAACTCACAGTCTGGCTTTCAGGATGAAAATCCAGACGGTGGAAGCCCGGAGGAACAACGACCTTAGATTTCAGAGAGAGTAAGTCTGGAAGGCGGGCCTTCGCCAACTTCCCCTCCTTTCTAGGTCACATTCCCATATATCCTTATTTGAATCTATGCGTGTAATCTGAAATACTCAGCACCTGTTGAGGCGCGGGCCAAAAGCGTCTGTTCAGCCAGGTTTCAAAGGGAATGAAGTGTCCAGGACGTCAAAGTATCCCCCATAGATGGGCGCCCGGAAATAGTTTTCGCATTAAGAAGACGGAGATTCCTATGATTTTGGGACTCAAGGGGGCGAGCGGCTTTGGGGTGTCAAAGCCTGAAAAACGGGGGCAGAAAGTGTGGTGTTTTTGCTTTGGAGCGTCAGCGGTGGTGGTCAAGGGAAGTCTCGAGAGAGCCGCCTCGCGATAGGAGGGTTTAAGTAGAGTGGACCCTAAAATGTGCTGAAATCCGAAGACGTTTTTTTCCACTTTTTTAGGGATTGGCAGGTGACGGTTTGGCGATGACTCGCTAAACCCGCGCCCTGAACATTAGTTATCCAGACTTGCCGGTGGCGCGGCGAAGGGATGAGATTCTCGAGGCGATGAGGGCTTCTCAGGTCGTTGTCGTGGTGGGTGAAACGGGGTCGGGGAAGACGACGCAGTTGCCCAAGATGGCGGTGGAGTTGGCTCGTGAACTCGGGCAGGAAGGACGGATTGGTTGTACGCAGCCACGGCGCTTGGCGGCGACTTCGGTGGCGCGTCGGGTCGCGGAGGAGTGCAGGGTGGAAATTGGCAAAGAGGTGGGTTGGCAGGTTCGTTTTACCGAGGTTTGCTCGAAAGAAACAAAGGTGAAGTTTATGACGGACGGGATTCTGCTGGCGGAGACGCAGGGGGATCGCGAGATGCGACAGTATGATACCATCATCATTGATGAGGCTCACGAGCGGTCGCTGAATATCGATTTCCTCCTGGGGTATCTGAAGAGATTGGTAAAGCGGCGGAAGGATCTGCGGGTGGTGATCTCGTCGGCGACCTTGGACGCGGGGAGGTTTTCGGAGTTTTTTGGGAAGTGTCCGGTGGTGCAGGTGGAGGGGCGGACCTTTCCGGTGGAGGATGTTTTTCTGCCGGCTTACGACAGTGAAAGTCTGCGTGAGCATGTCGTTCGCGGGGTGGAGTATGTCACCGACCTGGACCCGGATGGGGATGTCCTGGTCTTCCTTCCGGGAGAGCGGGAGATCCGGGAGTGTGCCGATTTGATCGAGGGGCAGGGCTTCTTCAACACGGAGGCGGTTCCGGTTTTTGCGAGGCTTTCGTTGGCGGAGCAGGAGAGGATTTTTAAGAAAAGCGGGAAACGTCGGGTCTTTTTGGCGACGAATGTGGCGGAGACTTCGCTGACCATTCCGGGGATTGTTTCGGTGGTGGATAGCGGGATGGCACGGGTGAGTCGTTTTAGTCCGTCGCGGCAGGTTCAGAGCTTGCAGATCGAGATGGTTTCGCAGGCGAGTGCGCGGCAGAGGCGGGGGCGATGTGGCCGGGTGCGAGAGGGAATCTGCGTGAAACTTTACGATGAAGAGACGCTTGAGATGGCGTCGGAGTTTACCGATCCGGAGATTCGGCGCAGTGCGCTGAGCGGGGTGATCCTGCGGATGCTTTCGCTCAAGCTGGGTGATGTGCGCGAGTTTCCGTTTATCGATCCGCCTGGGCCGCGAGCGGTCAATGAGGGGTGGAATACCCTTGAGGAAGTGGGGGCGGTTGCGAAGAAAACGGAGGCGAGGTTGACCGATACCGGGTGGACTTTGGCAAAGCTTCCGCTGGATCCGAGGTTGGGGCGGATGTTGGTGGAGAGTGAACGGCGGGGAGTTTTTGAGGAGGTATTGATTATTGTTTCTGGCTTGTCGGCGATGGATGTGCGGGAGCGCCCGCAGGGGAAAGAGGAGCGGGCAGACGAGAGGCAGAAGGCGTTTCTGGATCAGAAGTCTGACTTTGGAGTCTTTTTAAATTTATGGAACGGGATTCAGGAATTCCGGGGGGACAACGGGAAGCTGAAATCGAATCAATTGCGGCGGTGGTGTGAGAAACATTTTTTGAGTTACCGTCGGGTGCGCGAATGGCTGGGGATCAATTCGGAGTTGCGGAGATCGTTTCGGAAGAAAGGGGTGAAGGAAAAGGCGATTGAGACGGCCGCGGATGTTTATGCCGAGGTGCACAAGTCGATTTTGACGGGAATTCCGAGGCAGATCGGAGTGTGGGATAAGGAGAAGCGGACTTATCACAGTGTGGGGAACCGGCAGTTTGCGGTCTTTCCGGGGTCGGGCTTGTTTAAGTCGAAGAGGGCGCTGTGGGTGCTGGGGTTTGAGTTGGTGGAGACCTCACGGCTCTGGGCGCGGAAGGTGGCGGAGATCGATCCAAAGTGGGTGGAGGAAGTGGTTCCGCATTTGTGTCGCAGCAAGTACCACTCGCCGTATTGGAATGAACAGCAGGGAGCGGTTTATGGTACAGAGGATGTTGTACTGGGAGGGTTGACTGTAGTGGAGGGGCGGCGGGTCTTCTTTGGGCGGGTTAATCCCAAGATGGCTTTTGAAGTTTTTGTGCGGGAGGCCCTGGTGGACGGGAAAATGCGAGGGAATAATTTGGTGTCCCAGAATTTGGCTTGGGTGAAGGAGACGATTCTAGGGGCCGAGCGGAAGCTGCGTCGAGTGGGGTATTTGTGGAATGAAATCGCGGCCTATGATTTCTTTTTCGAGCGTCTGCCGGCAACGACGAATACCACAAAGCAATTTTTCAAGCTGACGGAGAATCCGGAGGTGGCGGGGAGGTTGATGGTTCGGTTTTCGGATCTCATCTGGGAGGAAGAGGTGGAGGACCGTTTGCGGCTTTTTCCGGATGTGGTCGCGCATGGCGGTCGCGAGTGGCGGGTGAATTACGTCAGTGATTTGAAGGCGAATGATGACGGGCTGACCTTTGAGGTGGGGATTGATGAATTGGCGAGGTTCCCGGATTACCTGCCAAGTTGGGGGGTGCCGGGGATTTTGGAGGATCGGGTTGAGTTGCTGATTCGGAGTCTGCCGAAGGATTGGCGTCGGGAATGCCAGCCTGTGGCGGAGAAGGTGTCGGGTTTTCTGGCCGAGTGGCAGAATTGGGAGCCGCAGGGGAATTTGGAGGAGGCTTTGCTGGAGTATTTGCGCGAGAAGGTGGGGCGGAATTCCTTGGAGGGATTGGAGCCGGATCGTTTGCCGCCGCATTTGCGACCGAAGCTGCGGGTGCGCAATGAGAAGGATGAGGTGATGGCCTTTGGCGAGGATGTGCGGGCCATTAAGCAAAAGTTGGCGGGTGAGTTGCGAGCGCGACGTGAGGCGGCGGCGAACGAGGAATGGGAGATGACGGGCGGAGAGGTTTGGAGTTTTGGTGAGGTGCCGGTGGAGGCGGACGGGGGTGTTTTCCCGGGCTTGGTTGATGAAGGGGAGACGGTGGGAATGCGGGCTTATCTGGAGAAGGAGGAGGCGGCGGAGAGTCATCGAGCCGGGGTGGTGCGATTGTTTCTCCTGGAGCACGCCGAGCATGGTCAGTATGTGCGAAAAAATTTTCCTTTAAAAATGGCCGGGAGATTTATGCTGCCACTGCTGTCGGAAGAAACTCTAGAAGACCTCGTATGTGTGTCCGCTGAAGGCGGCATGAAGACAGTGGTGCGGACCGAGGAGGAGTTTTCGGCAGCTTCGGCGATCGGGCGGGGAGAATGGTTTTCTTGTGCCGAGAAGGTGGCGGAGGCGGTAGAGGGAATGGCGGACGCCGATGGTCGGGTGCGGGAGTGGATGGAGGCGAACCGACAACACCGGCACCTTGGAGAGGTGGTAACGCAGTTGGAGGAGCAACGGGAGTGGTTGCTGCGGCCGGGCTTTGGCTGGAAGGCCGGATATGACCGGATGCAGCGGTATCAGCGGTATTTTTACGGGATGGAGGAGCGGATCAATCGGCTGGAGACGCAGCCTTTGATAAGGGATGAGGAGAAGCAGTATCAGTTTTTACCGCTTTGGGACGAGTGGTTGATTCTTTGGCATGAGAGGCCGGAGGCGGTGCGGACCTGGGAAATTGGCTGGATGCTGGAAGAGTGGCGGCTTCAGCTTTTTGCACCGGGTGTGCCGCATGTCGGGAAGGTGAGTGCGAAGCGGATTGAGAAGGCGTTGGAGATTTGAGAGGCGGCTAGGGGAGGATGATGTTGGGGAACCGCCGAAGGAGCGGAAGAGGCGGAAATTTCTCTTGGCCAGATGGGATGACTTGATGAAATCAGTTCGTGACCGCGACTCATGCGCCGCTTGTTTTGGCTGATCCGGAGGAGAAGTTGTTGGAAGAGTGAAGACGTCGGGCTCACTTAAGACTCGGGTAAGTCTCCCGGGCCAGACGCTTCCAATCTCGCCTGTCGCCTTCGGCGTTTCAGGGAGATCAGCCAGAGGAGAATGAACAGAGAAATGAGAAGGCCAACGTAGAACAGAGGGTGGTGGGTGAAAGAAAAGTAGTCTTTGAATCTGGCTCGGGGTAGAGTTGGAAATTCAGGCTCCTTCCAGTCGTTCCAGAAATCAGGATCGGTGTCGGGATGGCCTCCGTCGGCCAGGCGATTTCGAAGGTAGGCCCATCGGCTTTCCTGTCTCTCGTCCGCTTTGCGGCGGGTGGAGTGATACCATTCTTCGAGGTCTTTACGCAGATCTGTCTCTGGAGATCCATAAATCCGAAAATCAAGAGCGTCAGCATGTGGGTGGAGCGAGGTCTTTCCCTGTTTCCTGAGCTCCTCCATCCGAAGACCAGCGAGATGGGCAAGCGACCCGCTTCTTTCCGCCGAGTATAACTCTGCAATGATGTTGAAGAAATCGACGCTTTCCCAGGCTGCTCCCAGTTTGATCATGCCAAGAAAACCTTCCTGGGCTTCCTGATTGGATTCCATTGAAAGTGATCTGACACTCACTCCCATCGGTCCGGTCAGAACACCGGTATCCGGATAGTCTTCTTCTTTTTGAAGCCATTGAATGGCCTTGAGTTGATATTTTTCGCGACCGAAGTGGGCATCTGGATTTAGCGTGATGGCGGCCTCGATCAGCTCTTCGCCTTTTTTGAGACTGGAGAGGTCGGCGTTACGAATTGCTTTTTCACGGCCAATCCAATCATGAACATGGAAGGTGCCCAGATTGCCGAGTATCGTGGAAGAAGACTCATGTGGAAAGGAGAAGAGAGGGGGATTTCTAAATCGCGGTTTGTTCCTTGTTGGGGTAGAGCTTGGTTATGAGTTCCGGTGAATTTCCGATGACGCGTTGGAGTGTGGTGCTTTCGGCTCGGGGTGGAGATGACGTCAAGGTGAGGGCGGCGTTGTCCGAGCTTTGCGAGGCCTATTGGATGCCACTTTATTCTTTCGCCCGGCGGACGGGAAAATCGGCGGAGGATGCCGAGGATTTCACGCAGGCTTTTTTTGCGCGCTTGATCGAGAAGGATCTCTTCGCGAAGGCGAATGCCGAGCGAGGGAAGTTGCGCTCGTTTTTGTTGGGCGCGTTTAAGAATTTTTTGTCGGACGAGTAGGATAAGTCTCGGGCTTTGAAGCGGGGAGGTGGGAAGCAGCTTGTCTCGATGGATGCGGCAGAGGCAGAGGAACGGTTTGCGATGGAGCCGGCGGACGAGGAATCGCCGGACCGGTGTTTTGAAAAGCGGTGGGCTTTGGTGGTTTTAGAGCGGGTGATGAAAGCTTTGAGGGCTCATTATGTGGAGTCGGGGAAGGGAGAGGTTTTTGAGGAGTTGCATCAGTATTTGGCCCCGGAGTCGGCCGGCCAGGTTTATCGAAAGTCGGCGGAGGTTTTGGGGACCAGTGAGAATGCGGTGCGGGTGGCGGTGTTTCGGATGAGGCAGCGATATGCCAAGGAGTTGCGTGCACAGATTGTGGAGACGGTCGATGGCGAGGATGAGGTTGCGGATGAGATCGATTTTCTTTTTCGGGCGGTGCAGTAACGCGGGTCTTTTAAATCCTTAGAAAGTATCAGATGGCTGGTGAGACCTGTGGAAGTTGTGGCGTGGCTTTGGCGACGGATGCCATCGGGAAGGTGTGCCCGGCTTGCTTGTTCGCGCGAGGGGCCTCGGCGATGCGGGAAGTTCCGAGGATGGGGCCGGGAGAGTTTGAACCGCCTGAGGCGTCTGATCTGCAGAAGCTTTTTCCAGACTTCGAGGTGAAGCGATTGGTGGGGCGCGGGGGAATGGGGGCGGTTTATGAGGCCTTCCAGCGTGACTTGGAACGACAGGTTACTTTGAAGATTCTGCCTCCGGAGACGGCCGATGATTTGGAGTTTCAAGAGAGGTTTCGCAGGGAGGCGGCGACGCTGGCGAAGTTGGATCATCCCAACATTGTGAAGCTTTTTGATTACGGGGAGCGGGAAGGTTACTTCTATTTCATTATGGAATATGTCGAGGGGGCGGACCTCTCGGCCTTGATGTCGGACGGGGAATTCCCGCCCCAAGAGGTGCTGACAATTGTGGGTCAGGGGGTGGTGCTTTATGAATTGCTGACGGGGAAGGTGCCGGCGGGGAGTTTTAAGTCACCCTCGGAGCGGAGGGCGGGTTTGGGGCCGCGGTTTGATGAGGTGGTTTTGAAGGCCTTGCGGGAGGATCCGGAGCAACGGCAGCAGACGGCGACGGAGGTGAAGTCGGGGCTTGAAGAGGTGATATGACCGAATTGCTGAAGGGTGAATTGCAGGAAATTGAGCGTCGCTTGGAGCAAAAGGCGGAGGAGATCGTGGAGGAGCGAAACAATGTCCCGTTTTGGAAGACGGCTCTGCGGACAGCAGGGACCATCATGAAAGCGGTCCCGCTTTATCAGCCGGCTCTGGGAGCAGCGGGTGGTGCTCTGGAGATTGGCTCACGAGTGGATGAGCAGGATCCGCTGGATACGGTTTTGGATGTCACGAACCTTGCGTTGGAATACAAGGCGGCGGATTACGATCAAAAGGCGCAGGAGATCGACGATGAACTGAAGAGTGACACTCGCTCGGAATCAGAGATCGAGCGAGATGACTTGAGAGGAAAGGCTGAGAATATGCGCTCGGCAGCAAGCGGAGTATCCCAAGCAGGAAGCGCGCTGAAAAGTTACCTGGCGAGCCAAGAGATACCGGTCGGGGAGATTGCGGCGGAACTTGAAAAGATACGGGCTTCCGATCCTCAACTCAATGGAGTGATCGCACGCTTGCAGGGATTGATGGATGAGAAGGAGCGCTTTGCCCGGCGGATTGCTTCCCTGGAGTATCGTCTCCGTGAAATTCCGGGAATCATTTTGAAGAACCGGATCGCGATGATCACGCTGGGAGATGCCATTGATAAAGGAAACATCGTACTTGATCCTCAGGCTCTCTCAGTGGTAAAAGAAATGGAAGCACGAAACTAGGATCGTCTGCGCCGTTACTTTTATCTTTTGGCGAAGTCCTTCGAGTATCGTCTTCTGGAGCCTTATCGTGAGGAGGAGGATTTTCAGGATTATGATCCGGTGAAGGTACTGGACAAGGTCAAGGAGATCCTGATCGCGTCACAGTCGGGTGAGAGCGCTGACACCGAGGGCGATGAGCATCATGTCTTGTCGGCCACGGGCTTTCAGACTCTCCGATCCGTCTTGGAAGAAGAGCTATCTTTGCTGAGTGATCGGATTATTACCGGCTATGAATCGGGTGATGAAAGAGAGGAAACTTTCGCCTATGATGCCCTTCTCAGGGAAGACGAACTCGAAGAGTTGGGAGAGTCCGGGAGCCCGGTGGTTCTTAATTTGCACAAACGTCGGGTCTATCCGGTAGGGGAGGAGGCGCATCGGATCGCAGACTTGCGTGTCACCAATAGCGATTTCGTAATGATGATTGGGGATGAGTTGGTTGAGGCCGATGATCCCCGTTTGGAAAACCTTTCCTCGCTGACTATCGACCTGTTGTTTGAGCACTCGGGGCTGACCCGGTTGAGTCGCAAAGGACAAACCTACTTCTTCAATCACTTCCGGGATGGTGATCCCTCCAAGAATCCGATCCGGTGGACGGCCAAGGTTAATCTGTTCTCCGGAGCAGTCTCCATGGTCAGGCCAAGCGTGGCTTCGCAATCACTTCTGGGAACGCTTCTGGGAACAGGGAACCAGCTCGATGTTTTGAACTTTTCGCGGCCGGGAGCGAATGCCGATATCTTTTTGACGACGCAGAATTTAAATGGAGGGAATGGAATTCTCCCTGATGATTTTAGGGTGAGGTTTACGCGAATTGATTTGGTCGCGCAGTTGGATTACTATCAGACGAGTACGGATCAGGTGGTGGATGTGCGAGTGACCGATCCCGATGGGGCGGCTCTCAATATCAAGCCAAGGATCCTTTTTGACGATGCTGATGCTCCCGATCAAAGGATCGCGGATGAGTATGGCCGGAGGGATTCTCTGGGTGCGATCAGTCGTTCCTTTCCGGATGTGAATCGATTGAAGATTACGGCGGAGGCGTTTTATGGGAGTGAGCTGGCAGCGGGGAATGTCTTTCCATCGGGCTATCGCTTTGTCCGCTGGGCGGGTGCAACTTCGACCACCAATGAGGTGATCGTGACGAATGATGGGGTGAAGCGGCTCTTGGCGATTTACGAGAGGGTCGGCGATGTTGAGGCTCCTGAGATCGAGGAGTTTCGCGAGGTGTCCACTCAAGGAAATTTGGTGACTTATGAAGTGACCTTTTCGGAAGACGTCGTCGGGGTTGACGTGACCGATTTTGTGATTGGTGAAAGCGCGCCGGGAGCAGGGGTGCGAAGTGTTTCGAAGCCAGAAACCAATCGGACAAGATTGGTGACGATCGACACTTCGTTGATTGCCCCCGGAGCGGCGACTTTTCGTCTGCGTGATGATGATTCGATTCTCGATTTTACGGGCAATTCCCTCGCCGGAGGTGGCAAAGGAAATGGTGAAGTGGTCGCGGAAATTATCGGAACCGGAGGAGGAGAAGCGCTACTCTCCAATTTCGAGGTCGTCAGAGGAGTGTTCCAATTCGAACTTCGCGGAGTTGCAAATATGCAATACCAAATCGAAAGCTCAACGACTTTGGAAGGAAGCTGGAATTTCGAGAAAAATGTCACCACAGGTGCTGGTGGAAGAGTTCTCGTTCTCACTGAGGGGCCGGTCTCCGGCCGGATGTTCTACCGTGCGGTTGCGAGATAGATGATATCGTGGCCCTAAAAAAGGCCCACTGGAAAGGTGGGCCTTTTGTGAAATTTGGTGAGAAGAGGTTTTTACCAACCGCCTTCGTTGTCGCGTCCGCCTCCCCGGCGATCACGGCCACCGCGGCGTTCGCGTCCACCGCCGCCACCGCGACGATCACCACCGTATCCGCCACCGCCTCCACGGCGGTCACCACCGCCACCGCGGTTTTGTTGTGGTCGGCGCTCTTCGGCCTCATTAACGCGGAGGTTACGACCCATGAGGTCGGCCCCGTCCATTTCTTCGATTGCTTTGCGAGCGAGATCGTCGTCAGCGAGAGTGATGAAGGCGAATCCGCGTGGGCGGTTGGTTTCGCGGTCAAGGGGGATGAAGAGGTCTTCGATGGTTCCGTAAGCGGAGAATGCTTCACGAATGTCATCATCCGAAGCAGCGAAAGGCAGATTGCCGAGGTACAGTTTCATAGTCTTTGAATTAAAAAACGCAGCTGAAACGGATACTCCGTATCAGCCACGTGGAAGCAAACTGGCTGATTTATTCACAATAGCGAGGATTGATTGAGTATTTTTGGAGAGACAAATATTTGGCTCCCATGCGTTTGCCTCTCGTGATGAAGATTCCCCTCCTAATTTTAATTCCTTTATTCGCAGTTTCACTTTTTGCCCAAGAGGGTGGAAAAGTCGATCCGCCTGCGAAGGTAGCGCCCCCGGCCAAAGCGGTTGAGAAAGGTCAAGAAGCTGCTAAATCGGTCGGCAGAGAACGTTATGTGTCTCAAAGTTCGAAGTCCGGGCCGACAAAGACTCCTCCTGCAACCCGCATGTCGCCCCGTCGAGTGGTTCTTCCTTCCATGGCTACGAGTTCCACTTCTTCGCGTCCTGCTCCGCCGGTGAGATCGACAAGGCCTACGGTGCGTTCTGCGGCGATTGAGCGACCGTCAAACCACTTGTCCGAGAACATTACCATTCAACTTCAGGGCAGTGTGGTCGGGGGTCCTGAGCTGGATCTCTCCATGACTGGAATCGGTCCGGTTTTTCGGGGCGATTTGGTGGCCGGCGATGACCCTACAATCGTGACCCATACCTACACGGTCGTGAAATCCGGAGAGGATTACAAGGTGGAGTATTCAATTGGTTTGAGGCTCAAGGTTGAGAACAAGGAAGATGAGAGGGTGAATATCGAGTATCGCGATGTTGTCGTCACTGGCACTGCGCTGGTCAAAGAGGGCAAGAGATTGGTGATTTCCAAAAACGGAGACCGTGAGTTGGCTTTAACCCTGGGAAAGGCATCGTCCAAATAGGTGAATCTTTGTTGGTATCCCGAATTCGGGAAACAAAGTCCGCTTCGTTTGCTTTGGCAGGCGGAGCGGTTTTGCTTTAGACTCCCGCCATCATGAAACGATTAATGGTCATTTGGGCTGCTTTCGCATCTTTGGCGTGGAGTGGGGAAGTTGAGGTCTTCATCGAAACGGCGGAGAAAAAGCACGGGGAGATTGGCGGCAAGGCGGCCCGATTTTTAGTAAAGGGAATGCCAAAGGCAGACCGTGAAACATTGAGTCAGGAGTTTCTGATGACGAATCTGGATCTTGCTTTGCAGGCGAGGAAGGAGTTTCCCTGGGGCAAGGAGGTTCCGGAGGAGGTGTTTTTGAATGACGTGCTTCCCTATGCATCGCTCGATGAAACCCGTGAAGATTGGCGTTCTTTTTTTTACCCGAAGTGCAAGGAGTTGGTGAAGGATGCCAAAACGTCGACCGAGGCGGCGCAGGCCATCAACAAGGGCATCTTCAATTTGATCAATGTTCACTATAACACGGGTCGCAAGGCTCCGAACCAAAGTCCTGCTGAGTCGATCAAGCTGGGCAAAGCGACTTGCACCGGACTTTCGATCATCCTTGTCGATGCTTGCCGGTCGGTGGGGGTGCCGGCCCGGATTGCCGGAACGGCGCTATGGTATAATAAGCGGGGCAATCATACCTGGGCTGAAATTTATGACGGAGGGAATTGGTTCTTCACGGGAGCCGACGAGTATGATGCCAAGGGGCTGAACCGGGGGTGGTTTACCGGCGATGCCTCGAAGGCGATTGCAGATCAATGGCAGCACGCAATTTGGGCTTCGTCATGGCAGAACACGGGGTCGCATTTTCCGATGGTTTGGGACATTCGGAACAAGGAAGTGCCGGGAGTGAATGTGACGTCGCGATACGTGAAGAAGAAAGAGGCTTCAGAGGGCGTGGTTTACTTCCGGGTGTGGGACCGGAAGGATGGTCAACGTGTGGTAGCGACTCTGAATGGCTCGGTGAAGACGAAGGCGGGCACAGCGGATTTGAATGATATGGCAGAACTTACAGTTAAGGTCGGCGACGTAATCAAAGTGGCTGTTGGGGGTGAGACGCGGTCGGTCAAGGTGCCAAAGGGGAAGACGGTGGACCTTTACTGGGATCAATTGAAATGAAGCCGAGACGTTACCAGTGTCGCCGGATCGAGGGCCCGATCGAGATCGACGGGTCGCTTGAAAACCCCGCCTGGCAGGATTTGCCGTGGACCGATGACTTTGTCGATATCACCGGGGACGATGTGCTGAAACCATATTACCGGACGCGGGTTAAGATGGCGTGGGATGATGATTTTTTCTACGTTGGCGCAGAGCTCGAGGAGCCCCATGTTTGGGGCACAATTACCAAGAAGAATGAGGTCATGTTCGAGGACAACGACTTTGAGGTGTTCATCGATCCTGACTGTGACGGGCTGAACTACTACGAGTTCGAAATCAATGCGCTGGGAACGATTTGGGAACTGAGCTTACCCAAACCTTATGGTGAAGGCGGAGTGCCTATCTTGGGATGCAACCTTCCGGGTTTAAAATCGGCGGTAAAAGTACGAGGTTCGATCAATAATCCGGTCGATGAAGATGAAGGATGGTCTGTCGAGGTGGCATTTCCGTGGAAGGACCTTGCCAAGTATCACAAGGATGGAGTCCCGCCAAAAGCGGGAGATATCTGGAAGGTAAATTTTTCACGCGTGCAGTGGCAGCACGAGATCGTGGACGGCAAGTATGTCCGGATCCCTCCACACGGAACTCCCTTGGCCGAGAGTTTAAATCCCGAGGAGCAGGAACACCCGGAAAACAATTGGGTCTGGAGTCCACAGGGGGCGGTGAACATGCACCTACCCTTGCGATGGGGTGAGGTGGAGTTTGTATGAATAGTGGGCAGCGTACCAAAATCTAGTTGAGGTAGTTCAACTTATCGAAAAGCCAACCACCGCTCTGGGTGACTGCACCGAGTGGTCCGGGGATGCGTTGGCGTTTGATGGAAAGGTTGAGGGTGGACTGGGCAACTTTGGAGCGCATCGATTTCATGCGAGCTTCCATTTGGTCCAAATCGGTCTGCACTCGGCTCAGCTCTTTTTCGATCTTGAGGATGTCTTCGACCTTGGTGGCCCGGGAGAGAAGGGCACGGAGGCGGTCGCGAAGGGCGCGTTTGTTTTTGAGGGCGGCTTCGAGATCAAGATAAGCGGTGGTGACGTCATCCATGCTGACGCGGGACGAGGTGACTTTGCCAACTGACTCGAGCGATTGCATCAGAGAGGAGAGCTTGTTTGCGGGAACGCGAATGGTTGCCTGATAACGGTCGTCGGTGAGACTTGAGGAGGTGATGTGGGCATGATGGCCGGCTACCAAAGCGACTGATTTTTGTGAGCTCGATTTGAGAGAGCGGGACTTCATGCTCATCGCTCCTGATCGTTGGATCTGACGAGCCGAGGGAGCAGCAACCGGAGCCATTTCAGCAGCAGAAGAAAAGTGCGAGGCGCATGAGGTGAGAAGGGCTGCGGCGACGGAGGTAAGAATCAGCAATCTCATTATGCTGGTAAAACAGCATTTCCCGTAAGGCGGGTCAATTCTAATGTTGCAAAAACAGCATTAATGCCGTTGCGGTGGCTGATTTCCCCGAGGGATTTTAATCTAAGTTTAGAAAATCAAGCTAAATATTTAAGATTAGCAGTCAAAATTTTCATCTAATTCCAAAATTGTTTTATGTTTTATCTTTGCTCGCAATATTTTATTCATAGGGTAAAAAACTATCTTGATTGAACACACATCATGATTTTTTCGACTAGGAGTCTGTCGGACTGGAGAAGGAACTGGGTTCCATTTTTTGGGTGGGAACTGATCCGGTGATGTTTTGGCTCA
>CBFHQJ010000022.1:0-56186 GCA_965657795.1 Akkermansiaceae bacterium | reverse complement strand
AGAGCGACGAGGGCAGTACCAGCATGTCCCATACCCGAGCGCGAGAATGGGTGCAGGGCTTGCTCGAGATGCAGCAACGAGCGGGGGATTCACTGGAATTCATCGAGAATGTAAAAATCGATCTGTTCCCTGACGAAGTTTATGTCTTTACACCACGCGGCGATATTCTTGAGTTGCCAAAAGGGTCGTGTGGTATCGACTTTGCCTATGCGGTGCACACTGACATCGGTAACCACTGTGTTGCCGCGCGAGTCAGCAACCAGTTAGTCCCCCTGTCAGAGCCATTAGAAAGCGGTGCGACGATTGAAATTGTCACCGCACCGACCGGGAGGCCCAGCCCCTCTTGGCTTAATTGGGTCGTCACCGCCCGCGCCCGGACTCATATTCGGCACTTTTTGAAGGATCAACGGCGTGATGACTCCCTCGCGCTGGGCAAGAATCTACTCGACCGCGCGCTGATGGCGCACGATACTCGCCTCAGCGCCATCGACGACGCAACGATGCAGACCGCCCTCACCGCTTTGGGTAAAGCCGATATCGATGCATTAGTCATCGACGTTGCACTGGGCAACACTTTGCCTCATATCGCGGTTGCACATCTGACTAATCGCTATGATGACGCCGCAGTGAGTGGCGAGGGCGCCACGCTGGGCATCCGTGGAACGGAAGGCGTGGGCGTGGCGTATGCACAATGTTGCTGCCCATTGCCGGGGGATGCGATTCAAGGGTACCTAGGGCAAGAACGTGGATTGGTTGTTCACCGCGATAGTTGCCGCAACTTGGTCGATCTGAGAGAACAACGCGATCGGCTTATGTCATTGCACTGGGATGAAGATATTGACCGAACTTACCCCGTCGGACTTAGAGTGCAAGTCGAAAATCGCCGCGGCATGATTGCGGTGTTAGCCACGCGACTGAGCAGTATTGGGCTCAACATCGAGCGCATCGCAACGCAAAATAAAGACATCCAGTTCACCTTGAAAGATGGGGCCGAAGGCTTCCACCTTCGTTTGAAAGAAAATGACCAGGAATTTTGGGATATCAATAATGGGAAGGCGACGAAGTTCCCTGCCAGCAAGATCGGGGAGCCGGTGGCAAATACTGATGTGACTTACGAGGATCTGGCCTTGAAGTTTCTCTACTGGCCAAATCCTCGGCATGCGGGAAGTCAGAAGATCGGGCTTGAAGATTGTTGGAGAATTCATGTCGTGAATCCCGATAAGAACGGCAGCTATCGTGAAGTCAGCGTCTGGGTGACCAAGAAACATCGTGCTCTTGCTCGGGTGGTGGGCTACGGTCCCCGGCCGGATCGCCGTCCACTCAAGCAATTCGAGATCATTGACGTGATGAAGGTGAATGGAGTCTTTACCGTCGAGACGATGAAGGTCAGCAGATTTGATCAGAAGCGTAAGGTTCAAGGGATTACCTACCTTGAATTCGAAAAGCCCAAGCGTCGTGGTCGCTAGGTCTAAATTTTTATTCTAAATAGAAAAGCCCGTCCAATCTGCTTGGGCGGACTTTTTAGTTTCAGAATGACGAGTATCGGGCACTAAGTTGGTGGTATCGGGAGCAGGTGTGAAATTGGTTTTTAGCCAAGAGTTCGATCAGGCATCCAAGCCAAAGGCCGTGTGGACGACTCTTGCTGCTTCTTCGATTTGGTCCTCCTCAACGGTAACCGAGATCTTAATTTCAGACGTTGAAATCATTCCGATATTGATTCCGGCTTTTCCGAGAGCTTCGAACATTTGGGCGGCGACGCCGGAATGGCTGCGCATGCCGATTCCGACACAGGAAAGCTTGGCGATTCCTGCTTCAGTTTCGATGGCCGCGTCACCGGATAGCTCGGCGAGGACTGGCTTGAGCGCGCTTTGGGCCCGGCCGAGGTCGTTGGTGTGCATGGTGAAGGAATGCCGTGCTAACTTGTCGCTGGCGATATTTGAGACGATCATGTCGATATTCACCTCGGCCTCGGCAAGGGCGCCAAGAATTCGGCCGGACATTCCCGGGGTGTCGGGAATGGCGGTGATGGTGACTCGTGCTTGGGAGCGCTCGATCGAGACTCCGCGAATGACTACTGATTCCATGGCTTCGTGTTCTTCGGTGACGATGGTCCCCGGGTTATTGTTGAGAGATGATTTGACCTCGAATCTCACGCCATACTTTTTGGCGAATTCGACTGAGCGGGATTGCATGACCTTGGTGCCAACCGAGGCAAGTTCCAGAAGTTCATCGTATGAAATCTCCGGCAGCTTTCGGGCTTTTTCAACGACTCTGGGGTCTGCTGTGTAAACTCCATCTACATCGGTGAGGATCTGGCATAGGTCGGCCTTGATGGAAGAGGCCACCGCAATTGCGGAAAGGTCCGATCCGCCGCGCCCCAGAGTGTGAATCATGCCGTCCTCGGTGATTCCCTGGAAGCCGGCGACGACAATGGTGCGATCTTGTTCAAGGTAGCGATTGACCAAGGTCGGTTCAATTCGCTCGATCCGGCCTCGGGTGTGAGAGCCGCTGGTCACAATGCCTGCTTGGCGTCCGGTTGCGGAAACAGCATCGATTCCCATCTCGTTGAGAGCGATGGTGAGCAGGGCAATTGATTGCTGTTCTCCGGATGAAAGGAGGACATCAAGTTCGCGCTCCACCGGGGCACCCGAAAGTTCCTTGGCCAGAGCGATGAGTTTGTCGGTGACCCCGCCCATTGCTGAGATAACAGCGACGACCTTGTGTCCTTTATCGCGCTCGATTTTGATTCGATTGGCCACATTCTTGATGCGATCAATGGAGCCAACCGAAGTTCCGCCGTATTTTTGGACAATGAGTGCCATGGAGGGAGTTGACTTAAGGCTTTGAGCGCACTTAGGCAAGCAAGAGCAGGGGCAAAAAAAATCCTCTGCATCACGAGGATGGCGGAGGATTTTGGAGAAAACTATTGGCTCTAACGTCTGCGACGAAGAAGACCAAGAAGGGCTAATCCGCTCAGGACTGCAGTCGAGGGCTCGGGGATGGGAGCAGCGGTATAGGTGCCTATGGGCATCGGGGTAGACGAAGTGGCATTGCTGGATGCTCCGTCAAAGACATTGGTGCCTGAGAAACTCCAATTTCCGAGAGCGAAGGTCGAGCCATCAGGTCCCGTCTCATCGACGCGATAAGCCCAGCCGTCAAGGTGGTCCCAAGCTTCACCCGTGCCATCAACGTTGATGTCTCCGAAGACATCAATGACTGATCCATTCTCGAAAAGCTCAATGGCATCGTCTCCATTGATTGACATTGCGCCCGTGGTCGCGTCAGGGGCAAAACCGAAGAAGCTGACAAACTGGGGAGACTCTGAGGCGACGTAGATAAAGTCTCCAACAGTTGCGGCATCCGCTGGGAAGGTAAATTCTTCTCCATCACTACCGCCGCCGTTATTTGCAGAACCGATGCCGTAGATACTTAAGTCGGGAATGTCAGCTGTGACGTAGAGTTCGACTCCCTTTGGGGTTCCTCCGGACAGCGGGCCATCAAATGCTCCTGTAATGATCAAACCGCCCTGTGAGACGGCGGTAGAGAGGATTGTTGTAAGAATAATAGTTTTCGTGGCTTTCATGGTTGCGTAATATTTCGTGCGGCCTTGGGGCCAATGGTTCATAGACAGGGTGAAGTTCGATGGGAGCAGGGCTCGTGCCAAGGATTTTCGGAAACAAGAACGTCACTTGCGACCAGATTCTGGCTTACAGATTTTCGATTCTAAACACTACCGGCCGGTCAGTGAGGCAGTCGAGGTTCTCGACTTCGGCGAGCGCTGTTTTTAGCTTTCCGAAGGGGCAGGTGTGGAGGAGGAAAACCATCTCGACGAAGTCGGCATCCGGATTGTCGGCATCGACAGGCGAGTGGGTGCCAGAGATGCCAATTTCGTGTTTCGCGAGGACGGTGGCGATGTCTGCAATGACGCCCGGTCGGTCGGTGACCGAGAAACGGACGTAGTAGGAGGTGGCAGTGTCGTCTATAGCGACAAGTTTGCCCGAATCCTGATAAGGAACGAATCCACGATCACTTCTTGAGTTCCGAGCAGCCTCGACCAGGTCTGAGACCACGGAAGAGGCGGTGGGGCCTTGTCCGGCTCCGCGGCCATAGAACAAAGATTCGCCCAAATGGTCTCCTTTGACCGCGACGGCATTAAAAACGCCGTGGACCGAGGCCAAGATGTGGGTTTTTGAGAGGAAGGAGGGCTGGGTTCGAATTTCGATGGCTCCGTTGTCTCTGGCGATGACCAGTGAGAGGAGTTTGACGACATAGCCAAGATCCGAGGCGAATTTGATGTCGAGAGGGGTCACCTTCTCGATCCCTCGAACGTAGACATCCTGATAATCGATTAGAAATCCGTGCGCCAGCGATCCCAGAAGGATGGCTTTGTGAGCGGCGTCCCAGCCGTTGACGTCGAGTGTTTCGTCAGCTTCCGCATAGCCAAGTTCTTTGGCCTCCTGTAGCGCTTCGGGATATCCCAAACCTGCTTCGGTCATTCGCTGGAGAATGTAATTTGAGGTTCCGTTGATGATCCCGGCAATCGATTCGATCCTGTTTCCCACCAGCGATTCCTGGACGGCCTTGATGATTGGAATCCCCCCGGCGACCGCTGCTTCGAAATAAATCGGCGCACTGTGTTCTTTGGAAAGCGTGAAGAGTTCGGCCCCGCGTTCCGCAAGAAGAGCTTTGTTGCCTGTAACCACTGGCTTTCCAGCCTTCAGGGCGGCAGCGACGAGATCAAAGGCGGAGTCCGTTCCCCCGATCAACTCAACAACGATATCGACCGAGGGGTCATCGACAACGTCCATGAGATTGGTGGTGAATAGCTCTGCCGGAGCATTTCCATCCCGTTTTTTTGAGAGGTCTCGGACCGCGATCTTGCGGATCTCCATGGCGGCGGCTCCGTGTGAGCGGGATTCAATAAGCCCCCTGTGTTCCTCAAGAATGTTCCAAACTCCCGATCCAACGGTGCCAAAACCGGCCAAACCTATTCCTGAAACTGTGCAGCTCACGCGGGCTTCCTATGGCGATTAGGGTTGTGAAAACAGAAAAAATGTCAACGAACGTTGAATTGCAACCCCTGTTGGTGCCGTTATACTAGCAGCAGATGGAGCACGAATATTCTTGGGAAACGGCCAGCACCTATACTCCGCCACGGCGGGAGGGTTTGGGGTGGTACGTTCTCGTGGCTGTGATTTTAGCGCTTACCATCCACGTGGCCGCTCTGGTGATGGCCGGAAATACTTTTTACCGGTCCGAGATCTCCGAGCCGACCGAGTGGGTTTCAAAGCCGCTCCGGTTGACCATGGTGGAGACCGAAGTCGAGGAGATTGCCGAAGTTCCCCCCGAAGAAGAACTCGAGAGGCCGGTTGATGACAGCGAATTGGTCGATGACCCCGAAGCAGCCATTGCGGAGCTTCAAGACATTGAGATTGATATCGATACCAACCTGGAGGAAATGTCGCTTCCCGAGATGAGGATTGAAAAGCCGACCTTGGCTGGCGCAAACGATGGTGATTTACTGAAGCCGACGGTTGGAGCAAACGTCAATCCGGATATTCCGGATCCGGGCAAAATTCTTATCGATTTCCCAGAGGCCAAGAAGGGGCAGATTGTCGTTGATGAAGGCACACCCCTTGCCGATGTTCTGGATCCGGACAAGGTGGTTCAGGATTTGGGCAAAATGAAGGGCGGAGGTGGGAGTGATGCTGCTGGTGAGATCAAAGGATACACCGGTCTGTCCGCCTACGCCAATATGTCGCCCGGCGAATTGCAGCGGAACAAAGCAACAATCGGCAGCGACCTTCTGTTTGAATTTAACAGCGCGACCTTGCGTGACGATGCCCGCATTACGCTGCTTACCGTGGCCCAGTTGATCGACCGAAATCCGGGCATGTTTTGCTGGGTGGAAGGTCATACTGATACGATCGGGGGGGAGGACTTTAATCTTCGACTTTCCCAGAAGCGCGGACAAGCCGTGAAGGATTGGTTGGTCCGGTCACTTCGACTTGATCAAAAATTTATTGTGGTTCGCGCCTTCGGAAAGGCCGAGCCAATCGTGAGGGAAGGGGACCGGGCTGCGCAGGCTGCGAACCGTCGGGTGGATATCAAAATGCGTAAGACTCCGCCCGAGAAAACGGTGGTTCGGGTTTTGGTCAAACCTGGTGAAGCCCCTGAGGAAATTCCACGTGGTGTTCCGGTAGAGGATGATGAAGAAGAAGTGATTCCGCGGGCCATCCCGGTGCCGGACGACGAAGAAATTCCCCGTGCAATTCCAGTTGAGGAATAGTGGGGCTTGTCGTGTCACCCTAAGTCTAGTTCATTGAGGCCGTGCTGAGAATTCTGCCCGAACCCCCAGTCTGGAAGGCCGTTCTCGGATTTGATTTCGATGAGACCCTTGTGCTCAAGGATGGCCCCCCGAAGATTGACGAACGTTTTTTTGACTGCTTAAAATGGGTTCGCTCAACATACGGTGCGGCATGGGGAATTGCTACAGGGCGCTCTCTCTACAAATTGATCGAAGGGCTCAATGAGGCCGGTTTCCCGTTCCTTCCTGATTTTGTGATCGTCCGCGAACGGGAGATCTATTTTCCGGGCCAGTTTGGTCGCTGGGTTCCGGATGCGGATTGGAACAGGAGGTGTGAAAAAGATCACAACCGACTTTTCCGGAAGTGTAAGCGGATGCTCGCCAAGATCAAAAATCATGTGGAGAGAAAGACCGAAGCCCGCTGGGTTTCGGTCGAGGGTGATGCCGCCGGAATCGTGGCCTCATCGGTCGGGGAGATGGATGAAATTCTCGAGGTGATCGAGGGCTTGTCCGCTCACAGCGATCTCACTTATGAGCGAAATACCGTTTATCTCCGTTTCAGTCATCGGGCTTATCGAAAGGGGAGTTGTCTACAAGAAGCGGCAGATCGCTGGGGGCTGGAGGCGGATAAAATTCTTGCCGTCGGAGACAATCATAACGATCTGAGCATGTTGCAGCCCGAAATCTGTGAGGCCTGCGGATGTCCGTCCAACGCTATTCCTGAAGTCAGGGACTACGTTCAAAAAAGGGGTGGGAAAGTGGCGAACAACCCGGGGAGTGTTGGAGTGATTGAGGTGATGAGGCACTATTTCGACCAATGACCGGCGAGCTTTGGGCTTTTGCTGTAATTATGGTGATCGGGCAATTCAGCCCGGGGCCCGATATGCTCTTGCTCACCCGTACCTCCCTGGCGGAGGGATTGCGAGCAGGGTGGATGATGGTGCTTGGCATTAGCACGGGACTGACGGTTCATGCGACTCTAGCGATTGGTGGAATCGCGGTGGTTCTGGCTCAAGGCGGCGCCATGGCAACCGGTCTGAAATGGCTGGCAGCCCTTTATCTCCTGTGGTTGGCCTTCGGTTTGTTAAAAAAGCCGACGGGGCAGGGAGAGGTGGTTATCCCCAAACGAAGCCCCTACTTGCGGGGGCTCTTCTGCAATCTGCTCAATCCGAAGGCA
Source organism: Akkermansiaceae bacterium (assembly GCA_965657795.1). GTDB lineage: Bacteria > Verrucomicrobiota > Verrucomicrobiia > Verrucomicrobiales > Akkermansiaceae > SW10. The sequence goes on along the minus strand of CBFHQJ010000022.1, from coordinate 48,702 downwards.
TTGGTGTTTTTCGCAAGCGTGGTGGCGACCTTTTTGACGGGGCCTCGTCCCGATTGGTGGCCTTTTGCCCTCTGGCTCATCGTTGTCGGAGAAGCACTTTTCTTTTGGTGTTTGTGGGTTTGGCTTTTGCAGATCCCGAAGGTGAGGGCGGGCTATCAACGATTTGGCCGGACAATTGATCTGCTCTTTGCAGTCGCCCTGACTGGATTGGCGATTCATCTACTGTTTTGGTGAAGCCCCGTTTGAGCCAAAATCGATTATTGGATAGCTTCCCGTTAGCTCGAGCGTAATCTAACCAGCGCATTTATGAAGAAACACAGTATCAAAGCCGTCGTGCTTGCATTTTCCATCGCCCTTCCGGCCGCTGCCGACCACCACAAGGAAGCAAAGGGATGGACCGACCTGTTCAACGGTAAAGACCTCACCGGGTTTTCCCAGAAAAATGGCACGGCCACTTTTAAGGCCAAGGACGGGACCATCGTCGGAACAACAGCCAAGGGAAGTCCCAATTCCTTTCTCTGCACCGACAAACTCTATGGTGACTTTGAGCTGACCTTCGAGGTCAAGGTGCACAACAGCCTGAATTCAGGAGTGATGATTCGGTCGCAAACCAAAGGCAATACTCCCGAAGGACGAGTGAATGGTCCTCAGGTCGAAATCGAGGCCAGTGGTGCGAAGGGGGCTGAATCCGGCTACATCTACGGGGAAGCTTGTGGCGGCTGGATGACCCCCAAGAAGCTCTTGGTTCCTCACAAGCACTTCAAGGACGGCGAATGGAACAAATATCGAATCCTTGCCAAGGGCCCCCGGATTCAAGTCTGGATCAATGACGAACAAATTTCGGATCTGGTCGACAAGGATAAGTACGAGATCTATCCGAAGGGCTTCATCGGCCTGCAAGTCCACGGTGTCGGCAAACGCGGGCCCTTTGATGTGGCTTGGAAGAATTTGAAAATTCGCGAGCTCTAGATCCTTCGCGAGCGATTCAAATCTTATTTCATATTGAGGCCGGAAGGGATTTTTCCTTCCGGCTTTTTACTGCGTGGATTCTTCGAATTCGCTTCACGGAGTCTTCACCAGTTTTGTTCATGGTGACATCGTGAAAGTTAAAATGATCCTTCCTGCCTTGACCGAGGCTAAGAGTCCTTTGTTTCGGCCAATCAAGTATTCTCTTTTTCCGCCCCTTGGATTGGCGACTTTGGCTGGACTGATGGGTGACGATTATGAGATCGATCTACAAGATGAACATGTTGAGCAACTGAATTTGGAGGACGAACCCGACCTCGTCGTGATTCAGGTCTATATCACAAATGCTTCCCGAGCTTATCGCTATGCGGATCATTATCGAAAGAAGGGGATTCACGTCTGTCTCGGAGGCCTGCATGTGACCTCGCTTCCGGATGAGGCTGCCCAACATGCCGATTCCATTTTTCTCGGCCCTGGAGAAGACACCTGGTTGCAGTTTTTAGAGGACTTTAAAAACGGACGACCGCTCGCTCGCTATGTGGCACCTTCAAAACGAACGATCCATGGTTTGCCTCCGATCCGTCGTGATCTCATCAAACGTTACCTCTATCTGGTTCCGAACTCGTTGGTTGTCTCGCGCGGTTGTCCGCACCGCTGCGATTTTTGCTACAAGGAGGCCTTCTTTTCCGGAGGGAACTCATTCTACACGCAGCGGGTCGATGAGGCGCTCGCGGAGATTGACCGGCTTCCGGGCAAACATCTCTACTTTCTAGACGATCACCTTTTCGGAGATCAACGATTCGCCCGGGCTCTTTTCGATGGCATGAAGGGAATGGGTCGAATCTGGCAATCGGCTGCGACCATCCAATCTGTTTTGAAGCCCGGGCTTTTGGAGCAAGCCGAGGAGGCAGGCCTGCGTTCTCTTTTTGTGGGATTGGAATCTCTTTCAGAAGCCAACCTCAAGGATCACTCCAAAGTCCAGAACGTGAACCGATCATACGGCGATGGGATTAGGCGGCTTCATGATGCGGGCGTAATGATCAATGCCTCATTTGTCTTTGGAATGGACGACGATGGGCCGGATGTTTTTTCAAGAACAGTTGAGTGGGCGGTAAAATCGTCGATTGAGACTTCAACTTTTCATGTCATGACGCCCTATCCGGGAACAGGAGTGTTTGATCGAATGGAAAGGGAAGGCCGGATCTTACATCGGGACTGGGATCTCTATGACACGAGGCACGCCGTTTACGAACCGCGCGGAATGTCAACGAAGCAACTGGAAAATGGATATTGGGCGGCCTATCGCGATTTTTACAGTTGGAGTAATATCTTCAAAGGTGCGAAAGCGCAGGTCGGGTTTCCCGATCAACTAAGGCACTTCTCTTACGCTGCGGGTTGGAAGAAGTTTGAGAAGCTGTGGCACCTGCTCATTCGGATGAAGCAGGTCTCGCGTGGCCTGCCAATTTTGGAGCGCAGCCTCGATCGTTTTTCGGGAAGGGGAAAGGAAAGCCACTCAGACGATGGAGCCGGGACCCAAAAAAACCCGGCAGCCCATTCGGGTGCCGGGTCTTAAAGATTGGGATCTTGGTGCGAACTTTATTCGCCGAGGCCGAAGCGGAGGAAGTTGTTTACGGTGATAGTGTCACCGAGTTCTTTGCTCTTGGACTCGAGGAGAGCCTTAATGGTGGTGTCGGGGTCTTTCACGAAGCCCTGCTCAAGAAGGCAGCGCTCGGAGTAGAATTTACCGAGCTTACCCTCGATGATCTTCTCAAGGATGTCAGCAGGCTTACCAGCTCCTTCCATTTGCTTGCGGAAGATGTCCTTCTCGGACTCAACAAGCTCGGCAGGAATGTCTTCACGCTTGAGACCTGCAGGTGAGGTCGCGGCAATGTGAAGGGTGAGATCCTTAACAAGGTCCTTGAAGGAGTCAGCAGAGGCGGTTTCAGCCTTCTCAGCACTGACTTCGATGAGGACGCCTACTTTACCGCCGAGGTGGATGTAGGAAGCGACGGCACCCTCGCCATCGAGAGAGAGACGCTCGAAGCGGCGGAACTGGAGGTTCTCGCCCATTTCGAGGACTTTCGATTTAATGAAACCTTCGAGAGTCTCATCGCCTTTCGGAAGTGCTTTGGCAGCGTCAAGATCAGCGGCGTCGCTGTCTAGGACGGTTGCGGCGACTTCAGCGACGAAGGCCTGGAAGTTTTCGTTCTTGGCGACGAAGTCGGTCTCGCAGTTGACTTCGACGAGAACGCCGGATTTTCCGGATTCAGCAAGAGCAGCTACGATGATGCCTTCGTTGGCCTCACGGGAAGCCTTCTTCTCAGCTTTCAAGTCGCTCCGCTCGCGGAGGATTTTGATGGCGGCATCGATATCACCCTCGGTTTCTTTGAGGGCGTTCTTGCATTCCATCATGGCAACTCCGGTCTTTTCACGGAGTTCTTTAACGAGAGATGCGGTGATCATAATATCTGTTTCTTTCTCGGTTGGTGAAATTTAACTCTTGGAGCCGACGACGATTCCGTCGACGAGGTTTTGGAGAACGATGCGAATCGAGCGCATGGCGTCGTCGTTGGCAGGAACAGGGTATTCCAGCTTGGATGGGTCTCCGTTGGTGTCGACGATTCCGATGATGGGGATCTTAAGGCGCTTGGCCTCGGCAACAGCGATGGACTCACGGGCGGTGTCGACAATGACGACGGCATCCGGGTGCTTCTCCATGTCGCGAACTCCATTGAGGTTGCGGTGAAGCTTGTCCTTCTCTCGGTTCAGAGCCGAAAGCTCCTTCTTGGACATGGACTTGTATTCAGGGGCACGCTCGATGTCCTCAAGATACTTGAGACGCTTCACCGAGTTGCGGATGGTGGTGAGGTTGGTGAGAGTGCCACCAAGCCAGCGGTAGTTGACGTAGTATTGACCGGTTGCTTCTGCAGATTCGCGGACCGCTTCCTGGGCCTGGCGTTTACAGCCAACGAAAAGGATCTTCTTATTTTTTCCTGCAAGCTTTGCGAGGAAGTCCGAGGCCTTATCGAGGCACTGGACCGTTTTGTTCAGGTCGATGATGTAGATGCCGCCTTTGTCCTTCATGAGGTAAGGCTTCATTTTCGGGTTCCACTTCTTGGTCTGGTGTCCGTAGTGGACTCCAGCTTCGACCATGTCTTTGACGAGTTCGTTAATCATTGTATTTGGGTCCTCCGTTAAAGCACGAAGGCGCTTTTGGTGAGAAATTGCTGCAATGGACCTGTCCCGGTTTCTCGTTGTTGATAGTGCAGCTCGTGGGAAGGGACGGCGGATCTACGTGGAAAAGGTGGAATTGGCAAGAATTTTCCTGCTGTGGGAAGTGGAATCGACTACTTCTTCCGTCTTCGCCGTCCCTAGTCACTACGAGGCGCGGGGGTGATATGGGAATCCTTCGATCGGTCCAAAATGGCAGTGTTGAAGCGAATCGAGTATTTCTCGGCCCTTTCAATTAGGTCGCTGTGATATTCTGATTCGATCGCATCGCTTGTGCCCAGAATCATCCAAAAATCTCTGTTTTTTCGGATTTCGGGCCATTTTTCATGGAGAACTCCCGGGAAATAGGGGCCTGGAGCTTCTCCGAGTAGAGCAGCGAACCGATCATCGCCATTGTTTAGAGACTTGTGCGCGTCATTTTCGGGATTCTTTAGATCCAGGGCTGAGAGAGATTCTGTGAGTCTTTTGGTTGCAGGCCCATTTGATCGACACCCTGAGATGACAAAACAGAAAATGATGAGGAGTGCTTTCAATGGGGGTTTCCCAGAGGAGTCGCTATTTTTCTAAAAGTGTGTCAGTGACGGCTTTCGCAATGAGGGTGGCACCGCCGGTGTTTGGGTGAACAGTGTCCGGGATGAGTCCGTCTTTGCCTTCGAGCGCTGAGTAAACATCGATCACCTCCAGTTTCAGCTCCTTCGCAATCTTCTCGATGATTGGGATTTGGGCCCTGGTGTCGTTGTTATTAATTCCCCAACGGCCTTCTTTTGCAATGTAGGGAGGGAGGCACAGGTAGATTTCTGGCTTTGATCCGAGCTTTTGGAAATCGGCGATGAGGTCCCGGTAGTCGGCTTCGTAGTCTCTCTTAGAGTTCTTCCAATTTACCGGTTTGGTGTCGTTCGTGCCGAGCATGATGACAACGATATCGGGCTCGGAGTCGAGGGCGTTTTGGAAGTGCTTGGATTTCTGATAGGGCTTGTTGCCGCTGTTCATCAAAGTGGTGCCGCTGAGGCCAAAGTTTTTGACCTTCCAACTCTCGCCCAAGGTCTTTTGGGCCTGGGCTGGCCAGGACTGGCCCCGCTTTGCTCCGACTCCCTGAGTGATGCTGTCGCCGACGCAAGCAAGCACGGTCGCCTCCTTTGCTTGAAGGGAGCCCAGCGCCGGCAGGATGGAAAGTAAGGAAAGGAAGCTTCTGAGTTTCATGGTATTCTTGTGTGATGTCCGGGGAGATGTTGGTTGCCTTTTGCTGACGCTACTTGCTCACCGACTGGATATATTTACGGATGGTTTCGAATTGCTTTTGCGAGTCGCCGTCGAGGATGTCGGGGCGGAGAGCGGTGCCGTCGTCAGGATTGGTATAGCGGGGCATCTTGGTGTCGGGAACGAGTCGGGCGGGATTGAACATCCACTGGTGGAAGTATCCTTTGCGGAGTCGTTCGTGAGTGATGCCGAAGTTGATGCCTTGGACCTCGAAAGCGGCGAGGGCTTTGTTGTCGTTGATGGCGTGGCAGGTGACACAGGCGTAACCCGTCATGCCGACGAGTTGCTCCCCAATTTTGACTTGGTCGGCCGGCGGGGTCTCTTTGGAAGGTGTGGAAGTAGGAAGACCGTGGTGTTGCCCGAGTCCGTTTGCCATGTGTTTGGCGTGGAGCGGGAAGGCGGGCATACGCATTTCGAGCCAAGGGCGGGGGCGTGGGTCGGCGGTTCCGCTAAGCATTTTTTCAAGATATCCGGTGTGGAGCATCGCGCCCATGTGGGTCAGTGGTGGTCTCGACTGGATGAGGCGCTCATCGGTTTCGGTGATGTGATCGAGGAGTGATTTGGTTTCACCGTGGGTTTTGGTGAGAAGGGAATCCTGACCATTATACGCATGGCATGAGGTGCAGTTCAGGGCTTCAATTTGGCGGCTGGTGTAGGCTTCCACGGTGTCGTGTTTCAGAGCAGGGAGTACGGCGGGAGTGATCGCTTTCTTTTCTTCGTCAGTCAGGATGAGACGGGGAGATTTGCCCCGTTGGTCATCGGGGGCGAGGCATCCTTTAGTCCAGTCTTTGAGGTCGGCCAACTTTGGTGCGGCGGTAGTCGAGGCTTCGATTCCTTCGTGGCAGTTAGCGCAATTGAGAGAGGCAACGAGCGCCTTTCCGCGGACGGCATCGCCGGGAGGGAATTCGGAGGGATCTGGGGTGTGTTCACCGGTTGAGGTTTTGGTCAGGTAGGCGGCAAGTGAAGATGCTTCTTCATCCGAGAAGCGGAAGTTGGGCATCTTGATGGCTTCATGATGCTTTTGAGGATTCTTGAGAAAGGAGAAAAGGGATCCGCCTTTAAATTTGGCTGCGACGTTGTTGAGCGGGATGCGACCATTTTCGAAATCTGGCTCGTCGGCGTCGGGTTTGGAATGGCAGGCGATGCAGCCGAGTTTGTGGAAATGTTCTCCGCCTTTCTGAGCAAGAGAGAGGTCGGGTGCGTCTGCCACTTTCTCTTCGGTGACCAACGACGCGAGGTAAGCTCCGATGTCGGCGGACGCTTGCGCTCCTTCGGGTTTGGTGTGGTCAACCATGGCGGGCATGGTTGTGGTCGGTTTGAGTTTGTCGGGCTGGGCAATCCAGCGGGTCAACCATGCTTCGTTGGCGCGGGATCCGATTCCGGTAAGGTTTGGGCCGGCGTATTTGAGTTCCGGCATGGCCTTGGCGCCGAGGTCGGCCTGGTGGCATTGGATGCAGTTGTGGCTGGCGAAAAGATGGGCGGCATCGACGGGTGCTTTTTCGGATGAGGTGAAGGCGGAGGCCGGAATGGGCTCGCGCGAGAATTCGCGGCGCTCTTCCCAGTAGAGGCGAAAGTAGCCGGCTCCGCTATTGGGAGAGGTGAAGGTGATCTCAATCGGAACTTCGCCCGGGTTGAGGCGGAGACGATCGGATTTTCCGTCGGTGAAGGTCACCTCTTCATCGTTCACCTTTAGGTCGATCTTGCCCTCGGATTCGACGGAAAAGTAAACCCGATAGCGCTTCGGGATGTTGAGAGAGCCAGTGTATGTTGCCACGAAGGCACCAGCGGGAAGTCCGGCGGCGGGAGATTCTCCTTCAGCCACGTAGAGCGTCGGGAGGGCGACTTGCTTGGTGGCTGTTTTTCCTTCAGAGGTGAAGGAAACATTGAGAGATGCCTGGGTGGGGAAAATGAAGGCAAGAAAGGTGATTAGGGAGAGCAATCGCATCAGAGGAAAGATAGCCTTTCTGATTGATGGGGCAATTGAAAAGGGGCGGTGGGCTTGGTGCCAGGGTGCTCGGAATGTCTTGGGGTGAATGAAAGCTGGAGCTTTCATCTACCTGCATGAAAAACGCCTCGGAGGTTTCCCTCGGAGGCGTTTTTGAGAAGAAGCGGAGGTTCTATTTTCCGGGCACCTTGTGGATGGTGCTGTGGATGGTGCCGATTAGTTCATCGCCATCAGCGGACTCGAGGTCATACTCGAGCTTGAACTGTTGGCTGGGCTTATGGCCGGCTACGGTGAGGAAAACCGATTTCTTGTCCGCCCCAAGTTTGGCTGCGGTAATTTTAACGGTGTCGCGTTTGCGGACTTTCTTGGACTCCTTTTTAACAGCGGCGGCTTCGGCAGCTTTATCGGGATTGTCGACTGAGAATTGTCCGGAGCCATATTGGGGACCGCGAACGTATTTCCAGCGCTGGGCGGTGAATGAAGTCGGATCAGTGGCGAGTTCGTCATCGAGCTCGACATCGAAGGTGAGCTTAATGCCTTTCTTGGTCACCGCCATGGCGGTTGGAAGAGGGCTGACTTCCTCGGTGTTGCGACGGAGGCGCTGAAGCCCGGCTTCGTTGGCGGCATTGGTCTGCCAGCCGCGGAATCCGACGACATACATGGAGCCATCAGGATGGAAGACAGCACGCTGGGCGGAGGAGGAAAGCTTCACAGGAAGCTTTGCGACGCCACCCTGGTAAAAGCCATCGGCGACCTTCTGACGAAGAACGTGGTAGATGGCGGACTGACCGTAAGAGAGGTGGATAAGCTCACCGGCAGGGATGCCGATCTTGGCATTGTCCGGGACCCAAATCTGTCCGCCACCAGAGTTGTCGACTGACATTGGGAGGTAGCAGAGAGGCTCGGTGAATTCGGACTTGTTCTCCTGACGAGTATCTTCCACTCCGAAGAACGGAGTGCCGTTTTCGGGCTGGTAGAAGTTGATCTTGCAGCAAGGTTGCCAGGTTCCTTCGTTCTCACCGGTGGTGATTTCACCGTTCGGTCCGATGCCGATTCCGCCGGGGGCACGAAGGCCTGTTCCGATGGTGTAAAGGCGTTTGCCGTCGGCGCTGATCTTCACGAAGGCACCGTTATGGGGAAGAATTTTGTCGAAGCCGCGGCCACCAGGGCGAACGGGTGAGGCTTTGGCGAAGTAGAAGTTACCTTCCTTGTCGGTCTCGAGTCCAAACTGGAACTCGTGGAAGTTATTGGAGAGATAGACATCGTTATTGAAGACCTCGAACTTGTCGGCTTCGCCGTCGTTGTTGAGATCGTAGGTTTTGTAGATGCCATCGCGGCCGGAAATGTGGGGGACGTCGTTGACGATCTTAAGTCCAAGAGGCTCGAAAAATCCGGTGGCGTAGCGCTTCCAGGTGAGCTTGTTAAGATCCTTTAATCCGGTCAGCAGCCAGATGTCACCGTCCCAGGTCGAGAGGAGCGCGCGTTTGCCGTCGGAGAAGAAGTCGATGTCAGACATACGGACCTTGCTTTTGTAAGGTGAGCCATTTTGAGCTGGTGGAAGGGGGACTTGGTCAACGAGCCAGGCTTTCTTCGAGCTGTCGATTTTTGCTTCGACCTCGAAAGTCTCAGGCGAAATGCCGGGGCCTCCTTCGGTGAGAGGAGCAAGCGAGACGGGAGTAGGCGCTTCTGCCTTGGAATTGCCCGTGTAGAGAAGGGCGACCTTGGTGGGCTTGTCGGAAGCGTCAAGATGGAGGAAGTAGGTGCCATTTTTTGCAGTGGTCTGGATCCCGCCATCGACGGCTTTCACCTTGAGGGCAAAGTCCTTTTCGCTGGAGTCATCGAGAAGGCGGACGGTGAGCTGCTTGTCGTGAGGTGCAACCTCGAGGTAGCGGAGGAGTCCGTCCTTGTGACCGCTGACGTGGTCAAGAATACGGGTTCCGTTGACGGCGTAGTCGAGGATGATGTTATTACCGTTTCTAGTGTAACCGTTGAACTCGAGGTGAGAGAAGTTTCCGTAACCTTTGAGCGGGCGTTTGTCCTCAAAGGAGCCGGAATCGTCGGCCCAAACCGGACCCTCGGCTGCGGTGAAAAGGAAGGAATCTTTGTTGTTGAATTCGTTGACCCGACCGTGGCCACCACCCCAGGGAGTGTTGATCAGGTTGACACCTTTGTCGGTGGCGGAAACGAGGGAGAGGTTTTCGGTGTTGAAGAGGGCAACCTGATTTGGGAGAGCGGAGTAGCTCAAAAGGATTCCCTTGAGGGCGGACTCACGACGCTGTTTGCCTTTGAACCAATCGCCATAGGTCTGGAAAAAGGCGGGACCGTGGTCGGCAAGGTGATACCACTTTTCCTTGGGATTAGAGGCTGCGTTGTATGCGGTCAGAGCGGAACGGGGAATTCCGAGTTCGCTCATGGCGGAAAGGAGGGAGCCGGAAGTAAGTTCCTGAACCTTGACGTTGCGGAACTGAACAGGGGATCCGTCATCATGGTTTTGCAGGCCAAAGTAGCCCTTCTCATCGCCGCGGCCGGGTTTACATTTGTAAACGTTGATGAGCTTGCCGTTGAGGATGATAGCGATTTGATCACCCGCTGTAATGATCTTGTAGGTGTTCCATTCGCCGACTTTCATGTCGGGATGGATACCGGGTTGAATGTTATAAATGGCACCAGTCTTGTTTTTGTGGGACTCATTGCCACAGATTTGGATTTCGTATCCTTGATTGACCGCGACCCAGGGGTCATTGCCGGGATTCGGGAAACGGACGAAGATTCCTGAATTATCGGCATCTTCGGGCGCCATGAATTCGACGGTGAAGCAGGCGTTTGCGAATTGCTTTTTGCCATACCACCAGAGGCCCATGCCTCCTTTTGCGGTGGAAATTCCGTCTTTGAGTTCGAAGGATCCGGGGCCGGCCATCTTCCAGTCGGAAGAAGCTTCGGGGAGAACGCCGATGGTCTCTTTGGCGCAAAGCGGGCTGAAAAGGAAAGGTAGAAGAGCTAGTCGTTTCATAGATTGTGTAGACAGTGGACTTTTTACGTAGGTGGTCAACTTGCTTTGTCAGTGGATTTTTTCAGGCTGGTCAAAGCCGGAATGCGCTCATAGCTTCGCCGTCCGCTCCCCGGGCAGTCGCTGGTTTTCGCAAGAGAGCTGGAGGAAAGTCCGGACACTAAAGAGCAGTGTGCCTCTTGAAAAAGAGGGACGGTGGTTCGTGAGGACTGCCGGACAGATAGTGCCGCAGAAAACAAACCGCCTCTCAATGCCTCGGTGTTGGAAGGTAAGGGTGAAAAGGTGGGGTAAGAGCCCACCGCGCCAAGGGTGACCGAGGTGGCAGGGTAAACCTCTCACAGTGCAAGACAGAACAGGGGAAGGGCTGCTCGTCCGTCTGATCCCCGGGTAATAGTCGCAGAGATAAATGACTGCCGAAGTCCACACAGGGTGGATGGAACAGAATCCGGCTTACAGGGGAGCGGCCACTTTGAACACCGGACGTTGAGAAGAGTGGCGATTAATTGGGGTGCTCATGTGACAATGGCAGTCCGGAGCCAGCCAACTCCTGCAATTATTTCGGGGCGGGGCCGTCTGCGGCGCAGCGGAAGCCCGTGTGATTGGTCGGAGCGAGGGACTCTGAGTAGTGTCGGGCGCCGGGACGATAGCGAAGGCAGTATGAAGTGTGGCAGAGGAATGATCCGCCTTTGGTGACGTGTAAAAGACTGAGGGGGTGTTGTTTACCGAAGACGATAGGTGAGGGCCACTTGTCATTCTGCATGAACCAGTTGACTTCCGGTTGGCTGACACCGCCGCTTGGTCCGGTGGGATTGTCTTTTGGGTTTTTAAGGAAGAGTGCGTAGGCGTCGGGACGATAGTAATCCGAGCAGTGCTCCCAGACATTCCCGGCCATATCGTAAAGTCCATAGGGGTTGGGCGGATATGACTTGATGGGAGCGGCACCCTTGAAGCCGTCATCACCGGTGTCCTTGTGAGGAAATTCGCCGGTGAAGACGTTCGCGAGCCATTTCTCACCTGGCTTGGGCTTGTCGCCCCAGATGTAGTCGAGTCCCTCTTTTCCTCCTCGGGCGGCAAGTTCCCATTCCGCTTCTGTTGGAAGTCTCTTGCCTGCCCATTTGCAGTAGGCATTGGCATCTTCCCAAGTGATGCAGACGACTGGATAGTTTTCTTTGCCCTTGAGGTCTGAACCGGGCCCGGTGGGGTTTTTCCAGGAAGCCCCTTCCTGAAAACGCCACCATTGCCATTCGGCCCCCTCACCACGGAGTTCGACCGCTGCCGGAGGTCCGGAAAAGACAATGGCACCGGGTTTCAGGGCTTCCGGAGGAGCCTTCGGAAAATCTTTTTTAGACCATCCCTTCTCGGCTTGGGTTTTGTAACCGGTGGCATCGACAAATTTTTGAAACTGGGCGTTGGTGACTTCGTGGGTTTCAAGGTAGAAACCGTCGACAGTGACTTTGTGAACGGGACGCTCTTCCGGGTTAAAGGGAAGATCGGGGCTCTCCTTTGTGCCACGAGTGTAGGTGTCACCTTTGATCCAGATCATCCCTTCGAGAGCATTGCTCTTGAAGGGGGCTTCCTTCGTTTCTGGATTGGCCTGAAGGAGAGAAATGGCTGGGAGGATGCAAAGAAGTCGTTTCATGAAGCTTGGATTCCAAAAGAGGACAATTTATCTACGGACATGGCCACCACGAAGTTTCGCCCATGTATTGACCTTCACGAAGGAAAAGTGAAACAGATTGTCGGCGGCACGCTCAATGACGAGGGCGCGGTCGAAAACTTTGTTTCGGAGAAGTCGCCGTCCTGGTATGCTGTGAAGTTTGCGGGAGATGAATTGCGGGGTGGTCACGTGATTAAATTGGGGCCGGGGAATGATGATGCAGCAAAAGAAGCCCTCGGGGCATGGCCGGGTGGATTGCAGATTGGCGGCGGGATTTGTTGCGATAATGCCGCGAAGTGGTTGGACGCTGGTGCGAGCGAGGTGATTGTGACCTCTTGGTTTTTCGATTCAGAGGGGGAATTTTTGGAGGATCGGGCTAAATTGCTGGCGGACGAAGTTGGCGCAGAAAGAGTGGTGGTCGATCTAAGTTGCCGACAAGTGGGCGATGGCTGGAAAGTGGCCATGAATCGCTGGCAAACCATTACCGAAATGGATGTCAATCTGGAGACGCTTGACCACCTCTCGCAATATTGCGGTGAATTTTTGATTCATGCTGCTGATGTCGAGGGGCAATGTGCAGGAGTTGATGTGTCATTGGTGAATCTTTTAGGGCAGTGGACAGGGTGTCCGGTAACCTATGCGGGCGGAGTGCGGGGTTTGGAGGATTTGAAGCTTATCGATGATGCGAGCGGCGGTCGATTGGATGCGACCGTCGGAAGTGCTCTGGATTTGTTTGGAGGGACCGGAGTGTCCTACAAGTCGCTCTTAAAATGGAATCGAGACTCGTCAATGTGAGTAGTGATGCTTTTAATCTCAGACGATGTCGAAGAGAGTATTAGTGACCGGTGGATCAGGTTTTTTGGGAAGTCATCTTTGTGATCGGATGATTCAGGCCGGGAATGAAGTCATCTGTCTCGATAACTATTTCACAGGTCGCCGGAAGAATATTAATCATCTCATGGGACATCCTAATTTTGAGTTGGTTCGACACGATATCATCGATCCGATCAAGCTCGAGGTTGATCAAATCTACAATCTAGCGTGTCCGGCATCGCCCGTGCATTATCAATATAACGCGATTAAAACCATGAAGACTTCGGTCATGGGAGCGATCAATATGTTGGGCTTGGCGCGACGTACTCAGGCCAGGATTCTGCAAGCTTCGACATCGGAGGTATATGGAGATCCGCTGGTTCATCCACAACGCGAAGACTACTGGGGGCATGTTAACCCAATCGGTATTCGTTCATGCTATGACGAAGGGAAACGTTGTGCAGAGACCCTGTTTGTAGACTACCACCGACAAAATGGGGTGGACATTAGGATTATGAGAATTTTCAACACCTACGGTCCACGCATGAATGCCGAAGACGGAAGAGTCGTCTCTAATTTCATTGTCCAGGCCCTGAGGGGTGAAGCAATTACCATATACGGGGATGGCTCGCAAACACGCTCATTTTGCTATTGCGATGACAACATCGAAGGGATGATCCGTTTGATGGATGGCTCTCATATCGGTCCTTTGAATATCGGGAATCCGAATGAGTTCACGATGTTGGAACTGGCCGAGCAGGTGATTGATTTGACTGGTTCCAAATCCGAGATCATCCATCTGGATCTCCCGCAAGATGACCCGAAACAGCGCCAGCCAGATATTGCCCTGGCAAAAAGTGAACTCGACTGGGAACCAAAAGTCGAATTGCGAGAGGGGCTGAAGAAAACGATTGAGTATTTTGAGACCGAGCTTTCGACAGAGTAGGACTTTTCGGTGGTCAGGTGGTGGAGGCACGGTTAGCGTCCCTTCTCGGACATGAAGCTTAAATTTTGTGGAGCAGCAGGAACGACCACCGGGTCGCAGCATCTTTTAGAGGTAAATGGGCAGCGCATTCTTTTGGACTGCGGGCTTTATCAGGGACGGCGGAAAGATGCCCATGAGGTAAATTGCTGCTTCCCGCACTTCGATCCCAAGAGCATCGATCATGTTGTTCTCTCACACGCTCACATTGATCACAGTGGGAACCTTCCCAATCTTTCCAGCAAAGGGTTTGAGGGAAACATCTACGCGACATTTGCAACACGTGACTTGTGCCAGGTGATGCTGGCGGATTCGGCCCGGATTCAGAAATCGGACGCCGAGTGGATGAATAAGAAGCGTAAAAAAGAAGGGCTTCCTCTGATCGAGCCACTTTATACGCCGATTGATGCCGAGCTGTGTCTGCGTCAGTTTGTGAACGTGGGCTACAACCGCAAGATAATGATTGCGAAGGGCGTCGAGCTCACTTTTATTGATGCAGGCCATATTTTGGGAAGCGCCCAAGTGATTCTTGATATTGAAGATGAAGAGGACGGGCAGAAGAAGCGGCTCCTGTTTTCCGGCGATGTTGGTCGTGGTGATAACGACTTGCTCCGCGATCCGGTGGCCAGTGAGGATATTGATTTTGTTCTCATGGAGAGCACCTACGGCGGGCGAGAGCACGAACTCGGTGCCGGAGCTGATGACAAGGTCGCGGAAATTTTAAGCAAGGCCCTGAAGAAGGGTGGGAAAGTCATCATTCCAGCATTTGCGGTTGAGCGAACTCAACAGCTTCTCTACGTCCTTCTCGAATTATTCCGAAGTGGAGCGATTCCGGATACGCCGGTTTATGTCGATAGTCCTTTGGCAGTAAATGCTACTGAAATTTTCCGCCTACACCCCGAGTGCTTTAACGACGAAGTTTACCAAGTTCTTTTTGATAAGAGTAACCCCTTTGGTTTTGAAGGGCTCACTCTCATTCGCTCGGTAGCAAAATCAAAAGAGCTCAATGACGACAAACGACAGTCGATTGTCATCTCAGCGTCCGGGATGTGCGAAGCAGGCAGAATTCTCCACCACCTGAGAAACAATATAGGGAACCCGCGAAACACGATTCTCTTTGTTGGCTATTGCGCGCAGAATACCTTGGGCTGGAAGATTCGCGAAGGGCACGAAGAGGTTCGAATTTTTGGTGATGAGTATAAGGTGAAGGCGAATATCGAAATTATGGATTCGTTTTCGGGGCATGCCGATCACTCCGAGTTACTCGATTACTTTCACAAGATCAAAGGGTCGAAGAAGAAAGTCTGGCTGGTCCATGGCGAAACCGGTCGGAGCGAGGCGCTATGCGAGGCTCTGAAGGAAGAGCACGATGGAGAAATCTCCGTGGCTGAGCTTGGTCAGACCGTGGAGTTTTAATATTCTTCCACCGGGCTTTGTGTCGGCCGATCAAGCTCGAACCGGTTTTTGCCGATCACTTCGCGAGTCAGATCGGTCATTTGGTCGTTCAGTTCCTGCCATCTCGAGACTGAGAAATCCGGCGGGCGTTTGAGCTTGTTGCGCCGCTTTTCGATGCGGAGTAAGGAGTCATGGTCGTTGTTGACCTGAAGATCTTTTAGAACTTCCGGAAGCTTGGCCATGTCATGGCAAATCAAGGCGATGTCGGCTCCTGCTTCGAGCGCCAACTTGATATCATTGCCACGGCCGTGGTGATTGACGATTGCTCCCATATCGAGATCGTCGGTAAGAATTAGTCCGTTGTAGCCGAGTTGATCCCGGAGGAGCCCGGTTAGGATCTTTCGGCTCAGCGAAGCCGGCATTTCGGGGTCCAATTTAGGGAAGTGAAGGTGGCAAGCCATGATGGCGTCCAGTTCCGGCATAAGGGCGGTGTAAGGCAGGAGATCTTCCTTGAGCAGGTCCGCGCGACTCACCTTGGCGACGGGTAGGTCATGGTGGGGGTCGCTGAGGGCGAGTCCGTTTGTGGGGAAATGTTTGCCGCAGGAGAGAATGAATTGCTTTCGCATCCAACGATTGAAGACACCGGCATTGTTGATGACGGTCTGGGAATCTGTCCCCCAGCATCTTCCGCGAAGTCCGTTGTTTTGGGCGGGGAAATGATCGAGGTCGAGGACAGGGGCAAAGTTGAGATTAATACCAAGGATCTCAAGGAGTTGTCCGGTCAATGCTCCGAATTGGGCGATCTGGCGAGGTGTCGCTTTTGCGGTAAGCGTCGCCGCGTCAGGAGGCGCGCAGCTAAACTCGCGTGTGCGCCACACGCGACCACCTTCTTGATCGATCGAAATAAAGGGCCTATCGAGGGAAAGCGAATTAAGAGAGTCAGTGAGTTCTCTGATTTGCTCGGCCGAGACAAGATTCCGCGAGAATAGAATATATCCAGCCGGTTGAATCGCCCGAAAAATGGATTCTTCTTCCGCAGTGAGTTCAGGACCCGAGAGGCCAACAATCAACCGAGTCGCATTCATGAATTCTCAAGGGAGGCTGAGATGAGTCCCGAGAAAAGCGGGTGAGGTTGGTTGGGTTTGGATTTAAATTCAGGGTGAAATTGCGCCCCAATGAAGAAAGGGTGATCGGCAATTTCGATGATTTCGACAAGTCCCTCGTTCTGCGAGACCGATGCGATGGTAAGTCCGCAGCCCTCAAGTTGTTCGCGGTAAGCCGTGTTAAATTCCCAGCGATGGCGGTGACGCTCGTGAATCGTGTCTGTTTGACCGTAAAGCTCGTAAGACTTGGTCTCCGGATAGAGCGTCGAGGCGCATGACCCGAGTCGCATCGAGGCACCCATATCAACGATTCCTTGTTGTTCTTCCTGAAGACTGATCACGGGATGTTCGGCCTCCTTGTTGAACTCGGTCGAATTTGCGTCAGCGAGGCCACAGACATTTCGGGCGAATTCGATGGTGGCGATTTGCATCCCCAGACAAATTCCGAGATAGGGGATTTTGTTTTCGCGGGCATATTGAGCCGCGAGGATTTTACCTTCGGTGCCACGTGCTCCGAAGCCTCCGGGAACAAGGATGCCATTGACGTTTCCAATGATTGATTGGGCTCCTTCTTTTTCGATATCCTCTGCGTCAATCTTAACGATATTGACCGCAGTGTCGTGCTCAGCTCCGGCGATCGTGAGCGATTCGTAAATCGATTTGTAAGCGTCGTTGAGTTCAATGTATTTTCCGACGACTGCAATGGACGTAATCTTTGATGGGTTGACTAAACGATCAACAAAGCCCTGCCATTTCGAAAGGTCGGGAGTGTCGGATTTCAGTCCAAGGGAGTCGGCGACAAGGCGATCGATCTTGTCTTTCCGAAGATCGAGAGGGCATTCGTAAATGGTGTTTTCGACATCACGGAAAGCGACCACGTTCTTTTTTCTGACGTTGCAGAACATGGCAATCTTGCGCTTGTTGTCATCGTCGAGATGGTGTTCGGTCCGGCAGATGATGATGTCGGGTTGAATTCCAATCTCACGAAGTTTGGCCACCGATTGCTGGGTCGGCTTGGTTTTAATTTCGCCAGCGGCTTTGACCATCGGGAGAAGGGTAACGTGGATGAAACAAACGTTCTCATCCCCGACCTCGAGAGCAAACTGACGAAGGGCTTCCAGAAAAAGGTGGCCTTCGATATCACCAACCGTACCGCCAATCTCGGTAATGATGACGTCGGCATCGCGGTTACGTTCGGTCGCCATTTTAAGTCGCTCCTTAATCTCATCGGTGACGTGGGGAATGAACTGAACAGTCGCGCCGAGGTATTTACCGGCCCGCTCGTTTTTGATCACATTTTCGAAGACTTGCCCCGAACTCAAACTATTCACCTGGGAAAGATTTCCGTGGGTGAACCGCTCGTAGTGGCCCAGGTCAAGGTCTGTTTCCGCACCATCATCGAGGACGTAAACTTCGCCGTGTTGGTATGGAGACATGGTGCCGGGGTCGACGTTCAGATAAGGATCAAACTTTTGCAGAATGACGTTCAGTCCCCGATGTTCCAGGAGTGTCCCGATGGAGGCGGCGGCGAGTCCTTTTCCGAGCGAGGAAACGACTCCTCCGGTGACAAAGATGTATTTCATTGAGATGAGGCGAGCAGAGATTCGATGAGCGGGATTTGGTCGGGAGAGTCAAGGCCGATGGCCTCGTGTTCGGTAAGATGAACGCGAATGGTGGCGCCATCTTCGAGTGCGCGAAGTTGCTCCAGTCCCTCTGCCATTTCCAAGGGAGAGGAAGGAAGGCTTATGAAGCGTTGGAGGAAGTCGATCCGGTATCCGTAAATTCCCAAGTGGCGATAAGTGGGGAGAGTGGGGACTTCACTTCTTCTAAAGGGAATGGGAGAGCGAGAGAAATAGAGGGCGTTGCGGTTTCGATCGATGACCAGTTTGACGATATTGGAATCGGCAATGAGATCGGGGTCATCAAGCGGACTCCCGGCCGTGATCATGGGGAGACCGTTGTCTTCGCGCAGTTCTCTCGCGAGGGTGTCGACGAGTTCGGGTTCAAGTAAAGGTTCGTCCCCCTGAATGTTGATGACGTGAGTAGCAGTCTCACATTGATCGGCAGCCTCGGCGATACGGTCGGTTCCGGTGGAGTGGTCTGCTCGAGTATTAACGACCTTGGCCCCGATCAATTTACATAAAGCGGAGATGCGATCGTCGTCGGTGGCGACTACGAGTTGATCAAGCTCGGTGCAAAGAGAAGCGCGTTCGAAAACGTGTTGGAGAAGTGGTTTCCCAAGAAGTGGATGAAGCGGCTTTCCGGGGAAGCGGGAGGAGGCCCATCGGGCCGGAATGATACCAATAATATGCGGTTTCTTTTTTTCCCTGCTCACTAATGTCGCGGTTTCTCGAGATTATGCAGAGGGATTGAAGCTCACAAGGCTATTCGCGTGGTGGAAGCATTTTGTGGATAAGTGGTCATGGACAGAATGTTCTTGGTTTGTAGGGTGCCGCAATGGAATTCACGGGATAGGATTGGGCTGTGGTCATTGGCTACATGGTTTTGACAACGTGGATCGGGCACCGGATGTCAGGCCAGCAGGCGAATATTAAAGATTTCTTCCTCGGCGGTAAGACCTTGCCCTGGTGGTCGGTGAGTGGTTCGATGATTGCCACCGAGATTAGTGCGCTGACCTTTATCGGTGTTCCCGGAATGGTTTACGCGATGTCCGGAGACTGGACTTATTTGCAATGGGGGTTGGGATCGGTCATCGCCCGCTTCGCGGTGGCTCATTGGCTTGTGCCTCTTTATTACGAGAAGGAGATTTACAGCCCCTATGATTTTATTGGGAATCGACTGGGTGAAGCTGTTCGTTGGTTGGTGACCGGACTCTTCTCACTGGGATCGATTCTTGGTCAAAGTGTGCGAGTTTTGGTGACTGCGATCATTCTACAAGTGGTGACCGGACTTGATGCCCGGATCTGCATCGTCGTGATTGGAGTCATTGCCATCCTCTGGACTTTCATGGGAGGGATGAGGACGGTGATCTGGACGGATGTGATGCAGTTTGTGCTCTTCATCTTTGGAGGGGGGCTCGCGCTCTGCTTGTTAATCTACCACGTGGGTTGGAGTGAGATCGTGCAGCTCAACCAGGTGGTGGTGGATGGGAAGGAAGTTGATAAGATGAAGGTGTTCGATCTGACTTCTGTTTTTGAGGAGCCCGGACTTCGTTACACCCTCTGGGTTGGATTGTTGGCAATGCCTTTTCAGAACTTTACGGCATTTGGTGTGGACCAACTCAACACGCAGCGAATGTTTTGTTGCGGGAATGTTGCGGACGCTCGCAAGGCAATGCGTTGGAGTAGCGTCTCAATCCTGATTACTATTTTAATGTTGGCAGTAGGTGCCGGTTTGTTTGCGTGGTATCAAAAATTCGCCCCCAATTCCGACCTGGCCGCAAAGTTTGATGAGAACTCTAACTTCGTCTTCCCCACTTGGATCGTGAATGAAGTGCCAATGGGCATCAGTGGATTGATTCTTGCCGGAGCCTTTGCTGCGGCGATCTCAAGTTTGGATTCAATCTTGGCGGCATTGAGTCAGACAAGTTTGTCCGTGATCTATGGACGGAGCCGAATGGAGAGTGAGGGAGACGGCGCGGAAATGGTGCGTAAGTCCCGCATCGCAGTTTGTATTTGGGGAGTTGTGTTGACGATTGCGGGATTGGTCCTGTGGTGGATCTATTCCAACAACGAAGACAGTGATCTCATCGGGTTGGCATTCGGGATGGTTGCCTATACCTATGGACCTCTGTTGGGAGTATTGATGGCGGCGTTACTTCCCTGGAAGTCTTCGACATCCGGACTGATCGTTGGGACCGTCATGTCAGTGCTTCTCGTGGCATGGTTTCGCCCTGAGTTAATGATCATCCTGCAGAGTGTGGAAATGTCAGACTTTGCCCAGACGCTGGTCGAGTCGCGCCCCAAGCTGGCTTCCGAGTGGTTTTTCCCTCTGAACGCTGCAATCACCTACCTGTTTGGCTATTTAGGCTTCTTGTTCACAAGCAAGTCCAAAAGCTGAACAACAGGAAAGGTGCTGAGACCCTTCAAGCAGTTGTTTAGTCTCATTGTGATGCTCAAAGTGTCAAAAATGGAACACTGATTAAGGTGGCTTAAGAAATCGGAGTAGAGTGATTTTTTTTTAAAAAAACCGTGGATCATTTGTGGAACAAAGGATCTCATTTCTTAAAAAATTCTAAGAGTTTTTTGGTTTTCGAATCTTGGCACTTCTGGGCATTTTGGGCGGGTCGGCGGACGCAAACCCTTAGGTGGAAAAACGCCGACTCCATAAAGAGAAAATCTGTCTGAGAGCACACCCGATGAGTAAGAAGAAGGAAGGAGACCTAACGAATGAAAACGACAATCAAAGTGAACCAAATATTTCAAAAACGTGGAATTTGGTCAGAACAAAACTAAGTGAATATATTAGCGGGGATGCATTTTCCCGCTGGTTCAAAAACGCAGAGCTCGTCGATCCCGAGCATCAAAATGGCGTGGTAGCAGTCCAGTCGGACATGCACCAAATCTGGATTGAGACCAATTACATGGACGAACTCCGCGCGGCCTTTGCGGAAGGAGCGGGGATCCATTGTACTCCCAAAATTTTGGTGAAGGGAGCAATCGAGGCCGAACCTGAACCGGAAGGTGTCTTACGATTTCCGGTCGAGACTGCCGCTCAAGATCAGGTGAAGCAGCACACCGGAGATCGAGGCCTCAAAACAGGAGGCCCTAAAGCCGGAGGCGCAATGAAAGTTGTCACTCCGGAATCGGAAGGGAAGACACCGGCTTTTCAACGGAAGCTTAAACGCCTGGGCATCAATCCGGAGTTCGATTTTGAAAGCTTTGTGGTTGGGGATAACAGCCAATTTGCTCATGCGGCCTGTTCCGCCGTGGCTTATCAGGAGGGACGCAGTTTTAATCCGCTGTTTATTCATGGGCGCGCTGGCCTGGGCAAGACCCACCTGATGTCTGCAGTGGCCCAACAACTCCTCGCCAATGACCCTAAGGCCAAGGTTGTTTTTCTGACTGCCGAGCACTTTGCGAACGAGTTCATCGAGGCTGTTCGAAAGGGGAATCTTGATGCTTTTCGAAAGGCTTATCGCCACGTTGATGCCATGCTTATCGACGATATTCAGTTCATCGCGGGTAAGGAACGCACGCAGGATGAGTTCTTCCACACCTTTAATGCGCTTCTCAATTCGCAAACTCAGGTGATTTTGACTTGTGACTGTCCGGCTCCCGAAATCCAGACACTCGAGCCGCGTTTGATCAGTCGTTTCGAGAGTGGGCTTACTGTCGAGTTGCAGCCTCCGGGCTTCGAGACCCGGGTCGCCATCCTTCGTCGCAAGATGGAGCAGTGGAAAGTTGAACTCGAGAACAATATTGTTGTTCACATTGCCAACCAAATTAAAAGTAACGTGCGTCGTTTGGAGGGAGCTCTCACCCGGGTCGCTAGCTATAGCTTTTTGTCGCCCGAAAAGATGTCGATTGAGAAGGTCGACGAGCTTTTGGGGGATTTGGTGCGCGACGAGCACACCCATCTGGTCACGGTCGAGCAAATTCAGAAGGCAGTTGCCGATTACTATAATCTGAACCTTTCAGACATGACTAGCCGTCGCCGTCCCGCGAGCATCGCTTTTCCACGCCAGATCGCAATGTATCTGGCTCGCAAGCTCACCAAGCTTTCCTTGGTAGATATCGGAGATGCCTTCGGGAAAAGAGATCACGGAACCGTCATTCATGCCTGTAAGAAGGTGAAATCTGAAATCGAGAGCGATCCCGAGGTCAGGGGAGCAGTTGAGAAACTCAATGCATCATTGGAACGGCGGAATTAGTTTCTAATTCCTAAGTAAATACTTGCCAAAAAATGCTGCGAGGGCCATTTTCCACCGCAGTGGCCCTGACGGGCGCATTTGCATTATGAAGTTCAGAATCGCAAAGGAAGCCTTTTTAGATGGGTTGCAACAGGTGCAGCATGTGGTGAGCAGTCGCACGACTCTCCCGATTCTTTCCAACGTGTTGATCGAGGCCTCGGACGAGGGGCTCCGTTTAACTACTACTGATTTGGATGTCGGGGTGAGCGGAACCGCTCAAGCCGAGGTCTCAAAGGCAGGAGCAACAACCCTTCCGGTCAAGCGCCTCGTAAACATTATCCGGGAGCTTCCTTCTGCGGAGATCGAGATTTCTGTCGATGGTAAAAATGTTGCTTCTATCAAGAGTGGCCCCAGCTTCTTCAAAATTATAGGGCTTCCTGACGGGGAATTTCCTCCCCTTGCCGGATTTAGCGACGCCAAGGAATACAAGATTCCGCAGGCGATCTTCCGGAATGCTCTCAAGAAGACTTCCTACGCGATCTCCACGGACGAGACCCGCTACGTGCTTAACGGGATTTTCACTTCTTTCAATGAGGGGAAAATGACACTTGTTGCCACTGATGGCCGACGTCTCGCGATGGTCGACCACGAGCTTGAATTTCCTTCAAGTCACGAAACCGATTTCATTGTCCCGACAAAGGCTGTTCAAGAATTGCAGAGACTTCTTGGCACCGAGGGGGACATGATCCTTAAGCTTTCCGACAATCAGGTCTGCTTTGAAATTGGCTCCAGCATTATCGTTAGCAAACTTATTGAGGGCAATTACCCGAATTACCGACAAGTCATTCCCGGCGAGTCGAAGGAGCGCCTGACCTTGAGCAGGGAGCAATTGCTTGAGACCACTCGACGTGTTTCTCTTCTCTCATCTGAGAAGTCTAATTCGGTTAAGTTGACGTTCGGTCACAATCAAGTCGATGTTATGGCGAACAGTCCTGACATTGGAGAGGCCAACGAGAGTCTTGATGTGAAATACGAGGGCAAGGAGTTTTCAATTGCCTTTAATCCCGAATTCCTAATGGCTCCGCTTAAGAGTCTTGAAGAAGACGAGGTACACCTTGATTTGATCGATGAGATGAGTCCTGGTGTTTTGCGCACCGAGGATGCCTTCCTCTATGTCCTGATGCCCATGCGAGTGACATCGTAGGTCTGCTAGAAGCCCTAACCTAGGTCGGAGGAAACTAGAAGGGGCCAAATTAACCGCCCAACTTTTCCACCAGCTTCCGGTTGAATTCAACCGATTGGTAGAGGAGTCGGGTCTGCGTCTGAATTCCACGATGTTCCTTGCAGGCCTCCCGACAGTCTTTTCGCTTGGAATTTACATTCAGGAATCTTCCGACTTCGCGAAACAGGACAGCTTGTTTTTCATGGAGGCGGCCGAGGACGGCTTTATGTTTTGTAATGTCGCCATTCGCTTTGCTAATTTGAGAAAAGGCCTCGGTCGTTTCACCTTTGGAATCGCTGGCTTCTAAGTCCATTTTGCCTTGGATTTGATCCAATTGCTTTTCAAGCACAGTTGATCCCTCGTTGAGTGTTTCCAGCCTCTTTTTGTTAGAGGAAAATGCTTCCCGAAGGCTTGCGAGTTCATTTCGAGCTTTCTTAATCTCAGAATCCTCATCGAACCCTTCTAGCTGAAGTACTTTCACCTTCATTTTCAGGGCAGAGTGTTTCTTTTTGGTCTGAATCGCCTCAGCCATCAGAGTATCGCGGTACCGGTTGACTTCTTCGATTGATTCAAGAAGGGAGTTTCGTTCGCCTAGGAATTCATCGCCCAAGCCCTTTGATCGGTCGAGATGGGTTACTCTTTGTTTCTGGGCATCTGCCAGAGTTGACTCCGCTTCTCTGACTTGTGCCATGAGATTTAACTGCTCACGTTCAAGACGGCGAAGATTCCAGTACTCCATCGAGAGCTCTTCGATGTGCTCGATGTTTCTCCAGCAATATGCTCCTAGGATTTCTTCGCCGTCCTGCATCAAGTGCATTTCAAAAGCTGCATCGGTCATTCGCTTGGACTTTCTTCTCACTCCAAAATACTGGAGGAGAGAAGCGAAGAGATAGCGGCTTTGAGTCATTTGATGAATCAGGGAATTATTTTTTTAGCTGGGCTTGAAGATCCAAGATCACTTGCTGATCTTCAAGCGTTGTGACATTTCCGGAGACTTCGCCGGTTGAGACCAATTCCTTAAGGAGTCTGCGCATGATTTTTCCTGACCGCGTTTTCGGCAGGGCGGGAGCAAAGTAAATCTCGTCCGGCTTTGCAATTGCGCCAATAATTTTGCCCACGTGATTTCGGAGTTCTTTCGCGAGGGCGTCTGAAGTCTTTGATCCACCTTTGACCGTTACGAAGGCAACGACTCCCTGACCCTTTATCTCGTGAGGTCGTCCCACGACTGCTGCCTCGGCAACAACCTTGTGTGCAACAAGAGCACTTTCGACTTCGGCTGTTCCGAGGCGGTGTCCCGAGACGTTGAGAACATCGTCAAGACGGCCCACGATCCAGAAGTTACCTTGTTTGTCGGTTCGGGCTCCATCACCGGCGGTGTACATGCCTTTGTAATCATTCCAGTAGGTGTCGCGGTAGCGCTTCTTGTCACCATAAATGGTCCGCAGCATGGAAGGCCAGGGTTTGCGAATGACCAATTTTCCGCCCTCATTGGGCCCGCATTCCTCACCTGTTTCATCCAGGATCGCCGCATCGACTCCGAAGAAGGGCAGTGTAGCAGTGCCGGGCTTTGTGGGGGTGCAGCCGGGTAGGGGGGAAATCATGATAGCACCGGTCTCGGTTTGCCACCAAGTGTCGACGATGGGACATCTGCCCCCACCGATCTTCTCGTGATACCACATCCAGGCCTCCGGGTTGATGGGCTCTCCCACGGTGCCGAGAAGGCGGAGCGAAGAAAGATCGCGCGATTCCGGGAACTCGTTTCCGGCTTTGATAAAGGCGCGGATGGCAGTGGGCGCGGTGTAAAAAATGCTGACGCTGTATTTCTCGACGATGTCCCAGAAGCGCCCAAAGTCAGGGTGATTCGGAGCTCCCTCATACATGACTTGTGTCACGCCGTTTGCGAGGGGGCCATAAGTGATATAGGAGTGTCCGGTGATCCAGCCAACATCGGCGGTGCACCAGTAAACATCGTCCTCCTGCATGTCGAAGATGTATTTGCAGGTGGCGTAGGTCCCGGTGAGATATCCCCCGGAGGTGTGAAGGATGCCTTTGGGTTTTCCGGTTGAGCCAGAAGTGTAAAGAATGAAGAGGGGGTGTTCGCTGTCGAAGGCCTTCGCTTCATGCGTCGAGGGCGCTTTGGCGGCTTCTTCGTGCCACCAGACATCACGCCCACGTTTCATCTTAACCGGGGCCTCATCCTTGCCGATCCGTTGGTGAACAATGACGGTTTCGACTTCTTTATACTTCTTGAGAGCGTCATCGACGCTCTTTTTAAGTTGAACCACACCACCGCGGCGATAACCACCATCGGTTGTGATAATTGCTTTGGCCTTGCAGTCCTCAAGTCGATCCACAATTGAGTCGGCCGAAAATCCACCAAAGATGACGGAGTGAACCGCGCCGATTCGCGCGCAGGCTAGCATGGCGATGACAGCCTCCGGAGTCATCGGCATGTAGATCATCACCCGGTCCTTTGGCTTGATTCCCTTCGCGAGAAGAACATTGGAAAAATTGCAGACCTCACGGTGGAGTTGTCGATAAGTAAGGGTCCGGCTTTCGCCCGGCTCGCCTTCCCAAATAATAGCCGCTTTGTTGGCGCGCCCGTTTTTGAGGTGCTGGTCAACGCAGCTTTCGCAGACGTTCAGTTTGCCACCAACAAACCACTTCGCGTAGGGAGCTTTCCAATCAAGCGCTTTCGTCCATCTTTTTTGCCAGGCAAGCTCTTTGGCCTCACGTGCCCAGAAAACACCAGGCTTGTCGATGGACTCCTGATACATGCGCTTGTATTGTGCCATGCTCTTCACACGCGCCTTTTTTGAAAACTCCTTGGACGGCTTGAAGACGCGGTCTTCACTGAGGTGGCTTTCGATGTTCTTGCTCATTTCGATTGTGATAAAAAAGTAACAAGACCAGTGCCCAGACGACAATGACTGATTCGAGTCATTATCGCTGATTTTTCGTGATCGAGGCTTATTTCCGGGGACCTTGTGTCTTTCCAGACAGAGCCATCAGTGCATCCCGCTCGGACTTCTCTAAAAAGCGCCATTTTCCGGGCTTCAGAGTATTGAGCGTCAGATCGCCAATCTTGATTCGCACGAGTCGTTTCACTCGATGTCCAACGGCCTGGATCATGTAGCGGATCTGACGCTTTAAGCCGGTGTTGAGAATCATTTCGAGTCGACGTGACGAGAGGCGCTTCACTGAAACGGCCCGTGCTTTTCCGACTTCGGTAAAGACCCCTTTCTCCAGTTGAGTAAGAATGGAGTTTTCGAAGGCATTCTCGGTCGTGACTTGATAGAGCTTCTCAATCTTGTGGCTTGGGTGGGTCAGAGCCTGCGTGAGTTCACCGTCATTACTCAGAATGAGAAGACCTTCGGAATCAAGATCAAGTCGTCCGACGTGAGCGAGGTGATGGAGGCGCGGGGGGAGCAATTCGTAAATTGTAGCCCTATTGTTTTCATCGCTTCGGGTGCAGACCAGTCCGGGCGGCTTGTGCAACACGATGGATTGGACCTCAAGGGGTTCGATTCTCCTTCCACTCGCTCGAATGAAATCGCCCGGTTGGACGCGGTAACCCGGATTTAAGCAGGTCTCACCATTGATGATCACTTCGCCCTGCTGGACCAAAGCATCGCAGGCACGACGGGAACCTACGCCCGCCGAAGCGAGGTATTTATTGAGTCGGATTCCTTCGGGTGGATTCATGGCAAGAAAAAGGCGGAGCCAAGGAATGGCCCCGCCGAAAATTGAGGTTGGGTTCCCCGCAAAGCGCGAGATTTATCCTTCAGCCTTGGTCTTTGGGAGACCGATGGCGCTTTGTCCTTCTTTCCATTCGCCACGCTCTTTCATGAGCTTGACGCGCTCGAAGCGCTTCATCACTGAGCGTTTACCGGTTGCGCCGCCTTTACGTTTGAGAGAGTTGTGCTTGGACATAAAAATCAGGATTTGGGTTGAGGCGGCGGAAACTAGGAGTCCGGCAGCTCTTTGGCAAGGATGAACTTTGCTTTAATTAGAGGTTTTTGGAAATTCAGGAGGTGTTCCGGGCAAAAAGGAGAAACGCGTGCAAAAACCGGTCACTCAAGAACAGGCAAACTTGCCGCGGCAATGGCTTGGCCGTGGCGTTTCATTTTCTCGTCGGGGGTGCTCAGAGAGACCTTTTTGGCGAGTTCGGGGAACTCGTCCCGGAGAACTTCCTCGGCCTTGGCAATGATGATTTCACCACCTTTGCCGGTCAGCACTCGTCCCAGCAAAAGCATGTGTTTGACATTGTAGAAACGAGCGAATTGAGGAATGGCGTAGCCAAGATAGATCCCGATGGTGCGGTAAATCGCGGCTGCCCTTTCGTCTCCGGCTTCCATGGCCTTTTGGACGAGGACCAGTTTTTCGGGCTTTCCAAGTGAAGGATCGATCTTGAGTCCGGCTGGTTCAATGAGTCGGGAAACGGCTTGCTGGCTGAAATAATTGACAGCGCAACCGATGTCGCCGGACCATTCGTCTTGGGCCGCGTCCTCGCTGAAATCGATTGGGACGAAGGCGAGTTCGGAAATCCACGGAGTGATAAGTGAATCAGCGTCGGCATATCCGGCAGCGGCACTCGTGCCCATGGCAAGCCCGAGGACGCATCCATCATTCAGCGACATGGCGCCGGCTAAGGCAGTGACATCACCATCGTTCACGACCCGGATGGGGACGTTCCATTCTTCGGCGACCTCGAAGAAAATGTTTTCTACATGCTCCTCAAAAAGCTCATCGGGTACGCCCCGAAAAAGGGAGGCCGCCCGGACCTTGCTGTCGACATAAACCCCGGCGGCGGAGCCTCCGATGGCATCAACTTTTGGCAGGTGCGCGGCAGCGAGGCGAATGCTATCGATGATGCCTTCGCGATGATAGCTTGGATCACTTTGAAAGTAGGGGTCCCAGGTGACTTCCTCGGAAAAGACAACTTCTCCGTCGATCACGGCCGCGCATTTACGGTCAGATCCACCGAGGTCAAAGCCGATTCGGTTGCCCTTGAGTCCGATTTCACTGCCGGAATCGTTGGGCTCTTTTGGAGTTGGGAACGAAGCTGTCGATTCGGAAGAGATGATCAAGGTATCTCCAAAAAAGCGGCGGGAGTAATCGACATCGAACTCACGCTTTCCTCTCTCGCGATAGTGTTCTCCGAGGGCTTGGGCGAGGGCGGGGGAATCCTCGAGAACGACCTTGGTGCCACCACAGCTCCAAAGGAGAAATTTCACCACTCGTTCGATGAGCCGGAAATTAAGTGAGGCTGACTCATCGTCGTCACCGGTCAGGATGCGCTCGGAGTGGACAGTTCCAGTGCCGTCGGGTCTGAGGACAGCAATCCTGATTTCACGACTCTCTTCGGAAGAACATTTGTCCCGGAAGGCCTGATTCCACAAGGAGGCCGGGATAAATCCGGAATCAAGTTCGGGAACATGCTTCAGTGCGGGAATCGAAAGTTTGGGCATTGTCATTATTAGGTGGCAAGTCGGAGCGGCGCGGGATTTTCGATGGCTTTGCTGAAGTTATCAATAATGATTTCGAGAAATATGTTGTTTTTAAGGCAAATTTAGCGAAATCGACTCAACTGTGTCCTTCGATGCGAAAGATGTCTTTTCGCTGACGTAGTCAGTCCTATGAGGATTTTTTTGATTTGGGCTCTATTACTCCCCTGTGCGCTCGCCGGCGAGCTTCGTCTGGTCGCCTACAATATTCACCATGGTGAAGGAATGGATGGAAAACTGGACCTTGGAAGGATTGCGAAAGTGATCGCAGCGGAAAAGCCCGACCTCGTTGCGCTTCAAGAAGTCGACAAAGTCTGCAAGCGAAGCGGTGGCGTGGATCAGGCTGCGGAGTTGGCGAAGTTGCTGAAAATGGAACACCGTTTTGGGAAGTTTATGGATTATCAAGGGGGTGAATATGGGATGGCCGTGCTTTCGCGATTTCCCATCGAAAAGACAGTCATTCACAAGCTTCCGAAAGGTGCAGAGCCACGGATTGCTTTGGAGGTTGTTGTGAAATCACCGGGCTGGCCGGGAAAATTTTCCCTCGTGGGGATCCACAATGATTGGATCAAGGAGCCTCTTCGCGTGAAGCAAATTGAGGTTCTCCAAGAGGGATTGAAGGACCGGAAGCATCCGGTGGTCTTGGCGGGGGATTTTAACGCCAAGCCGGAGAGCGATTCACTTCTCAAGCTTGAGAAGAGTGGATGGAAAATGCTTCGTGAAGGCCGCAAGAACACCTGGTCGGCTTCAGAGCCAAAGGTGGAGATTGATTTTTTCTTTTCCAAAGGTCTCCCACCGTTCCAATTCCATGACAAGGTGATCGCTGAGAAAGTTGCCTCGGACCATCGACCCATTGCGGTCGTGATCTCACCGGCTGCCGGGAAAAAAGATTAGGCGAGAATCGGTTTCACGACCTTACCGTGAACGTCGGTGAGACGGAAGTGGCGGCCTTGAAATTTATAGGTGAGCGCGGTGTGATCGATGCCGAGGAGATGAAGGATAGTCGCCTGAAGATCGTGCACGTGAACCGCGTTTTCGTCATATTTGTGTTTATCCGGAGAGATGGGAGCCCCTGACTTGTCGACGATATTGTAGCCGTAGTCATCTGTTTTGCCGAAGGACATGCCAGGCTTGATGCCACCTCCCGCCATCCAAAGTGAGAAGCAACGCGGGTGGTGATCGCGACCAAAGCCACTCGCGCTCAGTTTGCCTTGCGAATAATTGGTTCGTCCAAATTCGCCGCCCCAAACGACAAGGGTGTCATCAAGCATTCCTCGTTGTTTGAGATCGGTAATGAGTGCGGCGGAGGCTTGATCGGTTTCCTTGCACTGACGGCTGATGCCTCCTTTTAGGCCACCGTGTTGATCCCAGCCCTGATGGTAGAGTTGAATGAATTTCACTCCTCGTTCGGCGAGTCGCCGGGCCATGAGGCAGTTGGCCGCAAAGGTTCCGGGGTTCTTGGCTTCCTTGCCGTAAAGGTTGTAGATTGACTCGGGCTCCTCCTTCAAATCCGCAACTTCGGGAACGCTGGACTGCATGTTGAAGGCCATTTCATATTGCTTGATGCGATCTTGAATTGCTCCGTCCGGCGAGAGGCCGTGTTGGTGGGAGTGAAGTTCGGCAAGGCGATCAAGAAGCATGCGGCGTGACTTGTCGGAGACTCCGTCGGGATTGGTCAAATAGAGAACCGGATCCTTGCCTGATCGAAAGCGGACACCTTGGTATTCCGAGGGCAAAAAACCGGATCCCCAGAGGCGCGATAAAAGAGGCTGCCCTCCTTTGTTCTTGGTCACGAGCACCACGAAGGACGGAAGATTATTGTTCGAAGTGCCCAGGCCGTATTGCAGCCAGGCTCCCATTGAAGGTCGTCCTGCGAGTTGTGACCCCGTTTGCAGATAGGTGACGCCGGGGCCGTGATTAATGGCCTCGGTATACATGTTTTTGACGATGCAGAGGTCGTCGGCAATCTTGGCGGTGTGCGGAAGAATTTCGGAGAACCACTGACCGGACTGACCATGGCGGGAGAACTTGAAAGGTGACCCCGCCAGCGGAATCGAGGACTGATTGCCCGACATTGTCGAGAGACGTTGTCCGCCCCGAACATCGTCGGGAAGTTGCTCGCCGTGCTTCTTGTTGAGGAGGGGCTTCGGATCGTAGAGGTCGAGTTGTGAGGGGCCACCGGATTGGAAGAGAAAGATGACTCGCTTGGCCTTCGCCGGGAGTTGGGGAGATGGGAGTGACGAGTTCTCGGCTTGCAAAAGATCGGCCAAAGCGAGCGATCCAAATCCGAGTGCAGAGTTGCGAAGGACTTCGCGGCGATTGAGAAGAGGTGAAATGTTCATGTCGGCTTATTGCTTGGTGTTGACCTCGTAGAGATTGAGAATGGCTTGGGCTACCGTCGTCATGGCGGCTAGCTCTGGAGTGGTGGATTTTGGCTTGGTGTGACCTTGCGAAAGGAATCGATTGGCTTCCTCCGGATGAGCTTTGAAGTGAGTGAATTGCTCCTCGTAGATGGCCGAAAGGATCTCGACTTCCTTGTCATCGGCTTTGCGGGAGGCGAGGCGGAGATACATTTCCTGAATCGCGTTCCGGCTCTTGTCCGGATTCTTTTGCAAGACCTGATCGGCGAGATGCCTGGAGGTTTCCACGAATTGAATGCCGTTAAGAAGGACGAGAGCTTGCAGCGGAGTGGAAGTCGTCTCGCGCTTCGCGGAGCAGACGTCCCGTTTCACCGCGTCAAAGGCCATCATGGCGGGTGAGGGGCCGGTGCGTTTCCAGTAGGTGTAAAGTGAGCGCCGGTAGAGTGCTTCTCCCATTGTAGGTTTCGATGGCTTGAAAGATTCAGCAAGATCGTAGGGGTGAACCGAAGCTCCACCCACTTTGGAGACGAGCAGTCCGGAAGCGGCGAGCGCTTGATCGCGGATCTGTTCGGCTGGAAGGCGGTGGCGGGGACCGCGGGCGAGGAGTCGATTTTCAGGATCCTTTTCCAGTTCGAGGGAATCGGCAAAGGAGTCCTGCTGATAGACCTGCGACATGACGATGTCTTTCATGAGAGCCTTGGTGTTCCAGCCGGAAGCAACAAATCGAGCCGCCAATTCATCGAGGAGTTCGCGGTGCTCCGGGCGTTCACCTTGCATTCCAAAATCTTCTGAGGTGCCGACAAGACCACGACCGAAGAAGGACTGCCAAAAGCGATTCACAATCACTCGCGATGTGAGGGGGTGTTCCGGGTGAGTGAGCCATTTGGCGAGTGAAAGCCGGTTGCTTGGCTGCATGCCGAAGTTTGGCAGGAACTCGGGGAAGGCGGCGTCGACAGGTTTTCCTCGGCTTTCGTAGGAACCTCGATTGAGAATGTAAGCCTGCTTTGGCGAGGGCGATTCTTCCATTACCATGATTTCGGGAATGGATTCTTCAAGGCGATTGTAGGCGGAACGGGCAGCCTGGAGTTCCTTAAGTGCGCCTTTGTAAGACGGATCTCGTACCAAGGTCCATTGAGGTTCGGGAGCGGGGTCGACCGGGAAGCTGAGGTTGTCGATTTCCTGGTCCGAGAGTTTGCTTCCGAAGACCCGGAATTCGTCGATCAAGCCCTCCTTGAAACCACGGTCACGCATACGCTCCCCAAGCCGGATGTGCGGGTTGCCACCGCCTTTGATGGCCCGGGTGAGGTTGTCGCGAATAACTTCGGTAGCGGCTGGTTTTCCGTCGACATGGATTTGTAGTCCACCGGCAGACGATGAGCCATCATTCGATACGGCGACATGAACCCATTCTCCGGGTTTGATCGGAGTCTTGGTCTTGATAGAGATGGCGTTGCCGGGCCAGAAGTGGATCAGCGACCACTGAAGGTGATTATCGACCAGCAGGAGTTCATAGCCGCGTGAGGCTGCGTCGTGCCAAGCCCTTGATCGTGAGAAGATGACGGCTCGATCTTTTACGTCCGGTGTCTGCAGCCATAGTGAGACCGTGAAGGGTTGTTCCCGATGGAAATCTCCTACTTTCGTTCCGATGGCATCGTCCCCGGTGAGTTTGATAGCCTTGCCCATCTTCCCCGGGGCGGATTTGTTGGCACCTTGGTTTTTGCCATCATCAAAGGAAAGGTGAAGGAGCTGGTCTGGTCTTAGACCCGGGAGATCTTTCGGGTCGGCGGGAGAAGGCTTGAAATCCTTGGTGACCGCCTCAACTTTACTGAGCGCGGCTGCGATGGTTTTCTTGCCTTCGGCCAATTGCTTTTCCTGTGCTTCGTTGGGAAGAAGCATCGCTGGGGTGGGAGTGGCTTCGGGGTTGAAGAAGGAGTAAAGCCCGGACTCATCGATATCGTCGAAGAAGGCAAAGAGGGAATAGTAGTCCTTGGCGGTGGTAGGATCGTATTTGTGATCGTGGCAACGTGAACATTCCATGGTGAGTCCCAGGAATGTCGTGCCAAAGGTGTGGACCCGGTCGGCGATATATTCGACCCGGAATTCTTCGGGCACGGAGCCGCCCTCGACCTTCTGCTGGTGGAGGCGCGAGAAGGTGGTGGCGATTCGGGATTCACGAGTGGCATTGGGCAGGAGGTCGCCGGCGACTTGCTCGTGAATGAATCGGTCAAAAGGTTTGTTGGAATTGAAGGCCTTAATGACGTAGTCGCGATAAGGCCACACTCGTCTGTTCTTGTCCTGCTGGAAGCCATAGCTGTCGGCATAGCGGGCGACATCCAGCCACGGGGTTGCCATATGCTCGCCATAGGCTGGTGAGGCCAGGAGTTCATCGATGAAGGGCTCCAGATGTGATGGGTCGAATTTTTCGATTTGCTCTGGGGTAGGCGGGAGGCCGGTGAGGTCGAAGGTCAGGCGCCGAAGAAGTTGGTGAGCCTTTGCCTGGGCTTTGAGTTTTAGTCCTTCTCCAGCGAGGTGGCTTGAGACGAGTTCATCAATGGACTGGCCACTTGGCTTTCCAAGTTTGGCGAATGCCCAGTGCTCGGTGTATTCCGCTCCTTCTTCAATCCAGCGTGCCAGTAGGTCTTTTTGCTCTGCTGTGAGTTTACGATTGGAATCCGGTGGCGGCATCAGGTCGTCCGGGTCTTTGGAGTGGATGCGATCTACGAGATCGGACTTTTCGGGCTTTCCGGGAACGATGGCGCCGGCGTCGAGCGCATCCTCCCGAAGGTCGAGACGAAGGTTGCCTTCACGGTGTTTGGGATCGGTCCCGTGGCAATAGTAGCAATTTTCAGATAGTATGGGCTGGATGTCTCGATCGAAGGAGATGGCCTTTTCTCCGAACGCTTGGATGGCGAGGAGGGAAATCAAGACGGGGATACGTGCGACGTTCGGCATGAGGTTTGAAATTTGTATGACAGGGTGAATGTCCCTTTCTTTTACTTAAGATGCAACGGGCGACTGTCAAAAAAGTCAGCTCTCGGATTCCTCGCTGGTAGAAGTATGGATGGTTCCTGCTGTCGTCAGATCGTCTCCGGTTTTCTCTTTGCTGATCATCGTTGCCATCCGGTCTTCGAATCGCTCGATGATTTCGACATTGCTCAGTCGATCCTCGAGGGTCGCAAGCTGGGCCTTCATCGTCTGGAGATCCTGTTGGCTTGGAAGGTTCGTCGGCCTGCCCTGTTTTCGCCAACTTCCAAAGATCCAGATGACCGCAGTGCTAAGGAAGCCAATGCCGATGGTGGAGAGGAGAATGCTGATTTGGGCGGAGGAAAATGCCAAAACGGCGACGAGAGTGACAGTGGTTAGGGAAATAATACCGGTTGCGAGGAGCTTGACCAAGGATGAGGCCACCGGCCCTTCCAGGAGTCCGAATACGCGATCAGTGAAACCCTGTTTTTTTTCGGGCATACCCGCGTCTCCTTGTGCTTCGTTGTGTCCTTGATTCACCATGATCGGTTTCAGTTTCCCAGTCTTTGGGAGCAAAGCAATCCAGAGAGTGGTCAAAATGTCACTTTATCCTCGAAAGTCAGGCTTGGTCTAAGGCGTAATGCTTCCATGCCAAGCAGTCTTCCCCCCGAGATCACCAAGGGTCTCAAGTCTCTCCGCCGACGAATCAGGAGAGTTCAACTTTCTCGAGGGTTGCTTAAAACCGCCGGTGTTATTCTTGTTGGGTTGCTAGTCATCGTGGCAATCGACTTCTTTTTAGCGCCGTTGGCATCCTTTGCGCGAGCGGGACTTTTCTTTGCCTGGATTGCTGCGGCGGCAGTTGGGGCGATCCTTTTCATTGCGAAGCCTCTCTTGACCAAGATCCCGCTTGTCAAACTGGCGCGCTGGTTGGAGGAGCGGCACCCGGAAGTGCAGGAAAGAATTAGTACTGCTCTTGAGCTTTCAGATCACCCCGAGGGGATCTCACCTGAATTACTCTCGGAGCTCTCCAATGAGGCAGCTGCTGACATAGGAACTGTTGATCCGCGCGAGGAGGTGGCAGGGAGTCGTGTTCGGCGGTCCATGTGGCCGATGGCGACAAGTTTGGTTGCGATTGTTGCTTTAGTCGCGGTCTGGCCGCAAGAAATGGGCCGTCTTTTGACCAGGGCGGTTTCGCCATTCACTGAACTGGGAAATGCCGGGGCTTTTCGTTTTGAGATCAATCCGGGTGATGTCGGGGTGCTTGAGGGGGATGAAGTCCAGATTGATCTTACTTACACTGGCGAATTGGAAAAGCCGCTGGAGTTGGTGATCGAAAAGAATGGAAACATTGTGACTGAAGCTCTTGAGCCCAATTCTTCGGATGGCGATACTCATAAATATTCTTATCGTCTTCATTCGGCCGAAGCCGGATTCAAGTATTCCGCCCGGGTTGACCGGAGCGAGAGCGATCGCTTTGAGGTAAAAGTCTATCCACTGCCCCGCCTTTTGGAGCCGGTGGTCAGCATGCAATATCCCCCTTACACGGAATGGCCGGACCGGGAGGTTTCGCTGGGAACCGGAATTCAGGCCCTGGCGGGAACCGAAGTGACCTTGAAGGGCCGCTTCGATACTCCGGTTGATCAAGGCGAGGTCCTTGTCGATTCTGAATCGAGGGGCGAGATCGGATTGGAGCCCACCGCGCGCGGGACGATTGTCACCTGGAGCCAGGTTTTGGAGCCGGGGCTTGATGGGTCCGCCTCGATGAAAGTGAAGCACCGTTTGGGCCGCGAGTTGGATGCCACGCAATTTCAGCTTTTTGCTCAAGAAGATCCGGCTCCGGTTGTTCAGATTCTTACTCCGGTTCAACGCGATTTTCGG
The DNA here is from genome assembly GCA_965657795.1 of Akkermansiaceae bacterium. Taxonomy (GTDB): domain Bacteria; phylum Verrucomicrobiota; class Verrucomicrobiia; order Verrucomicrobiales; family Akkermansiaceae; genus SW10. Next base: position 12,603 of record CBFHQJ010000022.1, on the reverse strand, counting down.
GTAAAGCCAAGTGAACAAGTGATTCTAACATACGCGGCAGTTGAACAGATCGGGATCGCCAAGGTGGAAATCGAACTGGAGGTCAATGGGAAGCCGGTTGAGCCACTTGCCGAGCTGCTTCCGGAGCGAATTGACGGCGCAAACGGGAAACTTTGGGAAGGGGAAGCAATGGTGTTCCTCGGCAGCATTGTTGAGAAGCACAAGGGCGCGAGACAGCTGAAAATGCGCCTTGCAGTTAGTGATGGTCGGCCAGAGGAGCTGGAAGGCCCCGGGATTGGCTACTCGGAGTGGCTTGAATTCAAGCTGGACGTGAATGCCGAATCCTTGGTCCGCCAAGAGTTACGCAATCAGGATAGCGATATTCAAAAGACCATCGAGGAAGCGATCAAAAAGGTGCACGAGGCTCGAAACAAAATGCATGACGCAAAAGGACAACTCGATAAAGAGGAGGTCACCGAGCGCGCGGAAAAGGTTCTCGCACAGGCTCGCGAAGAGTTGGGGGACGCCCAGGAAGATCTCACGGAACTCAGCGAGCGCATGAAGCAGGGTGTTCAGGAACATCGTCGTGATGACGTCGAGCAGGCGGTTGCCAAACTTGAGGAAGCCAAGAAATCAGTCGAGAATGCTCCACTTCAGGATACCCCCGAAGCCCGTCGCGCAGAAGTCGACAATGCTCTTCGTGAAAGCGAGGAGGCGATCAATGATCTTCAGGAATTGCGTCAGGAAGTTCAGAAGGACCAACCCAAGACCAACGATTTGGCCAAGCTTCAGGAAATGGCACAGAAGCAGGAGGAGCTGGCGCGTCAGGCCGCGGAAGAGGCTCCTAACCAGGATTGGCAAAATGAGCAGCGCCAAATGCAAGAGGAGATTCGACAAGAGGTGCAGCAATCTCCCGAGGCAAAGGCGGCTGCGATGAAAGCTCAAGCGGATCAAGCGATGGAGCTTTCCAAGGAGGCTCAGGAATTGAAGGATGCCCAGGAAGAGCTTTCAAAGTTGAGTGAGCAGGCAGAACCGGCTTCTCAAAAAATGAATGCCGAGCAACTTAAGAATGCGCTTGCGCAGGAACAGCAAAATGCCTTGACCGAAGCACGCGAAGAATTGGCCGAAGCGCGACGGGATAAGGAAAGTGATCGGGCCGAAGATCTCAATAAAGCGATCAATGAGGCTCAGCAAGCTGTCGACAAAGCTCGTCAGTCGAAACCCGAAGAGGCTGCGGAGTTGGCAAACAAGGCCGCCCAGGAGTTGTCGGAGAGCTCTGATCAATCGCCTTCCCAGGAATCTCTGAAAGAGAAGCAGGAGAAGCTTTCGGATGCCTTCGAGGCCTTGGCCGAGGGAGACACCGAAAAGGCTCAAGAAGTGCTCGAAGATGTTCAGGAAATGGCCGACCCACGGGAGATCGGGAAGGCCTTGGCTGAAGAGCAAAAGAAGGCGGCCGACGAGGCGAGGCAGGAAATGTCCGAAGCAAGGCGTGACGACGAAAGTCGTGCCGAAGATCTGGCCAAGGCTGCCGAGCAAGCGAATGAAGCAGCCAACGAAGCCCGCCAGAATAATCCGGAAGAAGCAGCGGAAGCTGCTCAGAAAGCTGCCGAGGAACTCGCCAAAGGTGCTGAAGATTCTCCAACCCAGGAAGCGCTTCAGAATCAACAGGAAAAGATCGCAGAAGCTCTGGAAGCTCTCGCCGAAGGGAATACCGAAAAGGCGCAAGAGGTTCTTGAAGAGGTTCAAAATCAGCTCAACCCGCGCGAAATTGCCGAGGCCTTGGCGAAGGAGCAACGTGAAGCGGTCCAAGAAGTCCGAGAGGAGATGGCCGAAGCGAAGAAGGACGGCGAAAGCCGGGCCGAGGATCTCGCCAAAGCTGCCGAGGAGGCCAATAAGGCGGCCAACGAAGTTCAGAAAAACAATCCCGAGATGGCGGCCGAAGCAGCCCAGAATGCCGCTGAAGAATTAGCGAAAGGCGCCGATGAGTCAGGTGCGCAGAAGTCTCTCCAAAACAAGCAGGAGAAATTGGCCGAAGCCTTTGAGGCACTTGCGGAAGGGAAGACCGCCGAAGCCCAGGCGGCTCTCGAGGAAGTTCAGAACATCGCAGATCCGGAAGATGTTGCGAAAGCGCTCGCGGAGGCTCAGAAGGATATCTTAGAGGGAGCGAAGGAAGAATTAAGTGATGCTCAAGCCAGCCAGGAGGGCCGTGCCGAGAGTCTTCCGGAAGCGATAGAGCAAGCACAAGAGGCGCTGAACGAAGCCATGCAGGCTGATGCTCAAGCTGCCGCCAAAGCGGCCCAGAATGCGGCCAAAGAATTGGCAAAGGGTGCTGAAGCTTCGCCTTCCCAGCAGTCACTCCAGAAACAGCAGGAGGCCCTTACAGATGCTTTTGAAGCTCTGGCTGACGGAGATGCCAACGAGGCTTTTGAGGCTCTGGAGGACTTACAATCCGAGCGTTTGAATGATGCTCTGGAACAAGCACTGGCCCGTGAGCAGGAGGCTATTGTCGAAGGCGCCCGGCAGGAGTTGAGTGAAGCTCGCGAGATGCAGGAGGCCCGCGCCAATGACCTTCCTGAAGCTTTGGCTCAAGCCGAAAACGCCTTGGAGGAAGCGATGCAGGGAGACGCCCAATCTGCTGCAGAAGCTGCCCAAGCCGCGGCATCGGAACTTGCAAAAGGAGCAGAGGCCTCCGGTTCCCAGGAAGCGTTGCAGGAGCGCCAAGAGGGCGTTGCCGAGGCCTTGCTTGATCTTGCCGAAGGTCGCCCCGAGGAGGCTCTGGCGGCCCTTCAGGATATGCAAAGTGAACGTGCCGCAGACCTCGCCCAGGCGATTGCAGATGTGGCAGCGGTGGAAGGGGATCCTCTAAGTCAGGCAGGCGAGATGGCCAATCAGGGGGCGGAAAAGGCAAGCCAAGCTTCGCAAGCCCAGCAGGCTGGACAGGCCCAGCAAGCATCTCAACAGCACCAGCAAGCCGCTGATAAATTTGCACAGACCCAGCAGTCTCTCCAAAGCGCTTCACAGCAACTTGCCAAGCAAGCAGCCCAGGCTGCACAACAGGGAGAGAACCCTAATCAGGCTCCGGCTCCGGGGGACGCCATGGCCGAGGCTCTTCAGAAGAGCTCACAAGCTGCCAGCGCCGCGAAGTCCGGTCAGCAACAGCAAGCCGCTTCCCAAGCTCAAGCGGCAGCCGATGCCTTGAAGCAGGCCGCAAGCGAAGCGATGTCAAATATGAAGCAGGGAGGCAAGCCCGGCGATCCGGCCCAGGCCAACCAGCCCGGAGAGCCAGGCGATCAGGCCGCTCCTCCCAGCGAAGAAGCGAAGGACGGAATGCGCCAGGCACAGGCCGATCAGGGTGTTCCGGCTGAGCTCGCCAAGTTGGGAATCAACGCCGCCGATTGGGAGAAAATTCAGGCCACTCTTAAGACTGATGTCAGTGGATCCCGTCGCGCTGTGATCCCCGAAGACTATCGGGGCCTGGTGCAAAAATACTTTGAGCAAGTCTCTAAAAAGAAATGAAAATGTTTTCCTCTCTCCTCATTGGAATCCTCTTGGTTGCAATCGCGCCGGCGCAGGAAATTGCCCCAACTGTCTTCGCGAAATGGAAGGACAGGGTTGATCCTTCGGTTGATCGTGGTTTGAAATATCTTTCCCGTTCCCAGTTAGATGACGGGAGCTACCCGGGGAGCTACGGGAATTCGTGCGGAATTCCAGCCTTGGCAGGAATGGCTTTCTTGTCCCGGGGGCATCTCCCGACCGAGGGGCCTTATGCGGACTCGTTGAACAAGATTATCGATTTCCTCATTGGGAGGCAAAACCGGGAAGGACTCTACACAGGTGGACAGTATGGCAGTGGTCCCATGTATGGGCACAACATCGCCACTCTTTTTCTTTCCGAAGTTTCAGGAATGGTGGACCCGGATCGGCAGAAGAAGATTAACGAAAGTCTCCCGCGTGCCCTTGCGCTGATCCTGCGTGCGCAAGGGGTAAACAAGTCGTCGCGTCATCAGGGCGGTTGGCGCTATCATCCGAATTCTCGCGACTCCGACACATCCTGCAGTGGTTGGGCCCTGATGGCACTTCGCTCGGCAAAGCTGAACGGAGCTGACGTTCCGGATAAGGCAATTGCCGATGCTGTTGCTTATCTTTACGGAAATTTTTCGGAAAAGAACGGTCACTTTGGATATTCGAGTCCTCACAACTCCAAGAATTCCCTGACCGGCATGGGGTTGCTGTGTTTGGAGCTTTGCGGTGAGCATGGCAAACCATCGACGATCAAGGCGGCGGACTACATTCTCGAAAGCTTTCGTGGATTGGAAGGAGCTCAATTTGAATTCTACGGGAATTACTATAATGCCCAGGCCATGTTCCAGATCGGCGGCAAGTATTGGGAGACTTATGCGGATTGGATGTACGAGACTTATCTGAAAAAACAAAAGGAAGATGGTTCCTGGTATAGCCGGGAAGCCGGGCAGGTTTACGGCACGGCCATGATGACTTTGGCTTTCACAGTCCCTTATCGTCAGTTGCCGATTTACCAGCGTGACGAGACCGTGGACGAAGAGTAGTCTCCGGCATGTCCGAGATTGAGGAACTTTACGAAGCGCTCGAAGAAGCCCGTGATGCCGATCAGGTTGCGAGCGCTTGTGTGATTTACGAAGAGATTCTTACCCAGGAGGATGTTGAGAATATCCTCTCGACCCTTCTTTACGCCACGGACCTGATTGACTTCGGTAATTTCGCTCAAGCGGAATCAACCCTCCATCGGGTTTCCGAATTGTGTGATGATTCCGAAGCTCAGGAGTTGCTCTTGTTTAACCTTGCAACTCTCCACGAAAAGAGAGGCGAGTTTTCGTCCGCTGAAAAACACTATCGTCTGGCCCACGAGCAGAATACCACAAGAGGGGAATTGTTGCTGTTGGCGGCGAACATGGCTTTTCATCAGGGAGAAGCCGGGAAGGCTGAGTATCTGGTGAGGGAGGGATTGAAATATCAATGTGACCGGGATGAAGCATACTCCAGCCTCGGTGGCTATCTGGCCAGCCAGAGACGATTTGCCGAGGCGAAAGCTGCTTTCGAAGAGGTCTTGAAAATCGATTCGGAGAATGAGCACGCCTCCGAGTGGATTGAGGACCTTGATCAGCTTCTCCCTGATTGATTGGCGATCTAATTTGCTCTCGGATGGGCGGAGTCATAGGCCTCGCGCAGGCGTTCCTTGGTGACGTGAGTGTAGATCTGGGTCGTGGAAAGCGAGGCGTGACCCAGAAGAGCTTGAACCGAACGCAGGTCAGCTCCGTGATCCAAAAGATGAGTGGCGAAAGAATGCCTCAATTTGTGAGGAGTGACATTGAATGGGATGCTCGACTGCGCGAGATACTTTTTGAGAACCGAATTAAGCGAGCGGTTGGAAAGCCGTTTACGAAGTTTGGAAACAAACAACGGACCTTCGTGAACTTCGGCGATACTTCGGTATTTTTGCATCGCTTTCATGGCATGCGAACCGATGGGAACAAGACGCTCTTTGGAGCCTTTTCCGATGACACGGACCGATTCATTCACAGAATCAATGTCGTTAACATTAAGTGATGCCAGTTCCGCGAGACGCAGACCTGTGGAATAAAAAAGTTCAAGAATTGCAGCATCGCGTTCCCGCATCCAGGCCGGTGCCTGGCCTTGAAGCTCGGACTTCATGGGGAGTTCGAGGAGTTCTTCGATTTGACTCAGGGTAAGTACAACGGGAAGGGCTTTGTCGGCCTTGGGCAGTTCGACTTCGGCAACGGGACTCTTCGGGTAACCGCGCCGATGGACAAGGTATTTGAAAAATGAACGATAAGCTGCGAAACGGAGTCGAATGGTGCTGCGAGCCAGGCCGTCTTTTTGGAGCTGGAAAAGATAGGCCCGAAAATGGTCGGGGGTGAGATTCCGCCACTTCGAGAATTTTTCACCGAGCCACTCCCGGAAAAGCCGAAGTGCGAGGGTGTAGTTTTCGAGCGTCTTCGGAGAAGAGTTTTTCTCAGTGGTCATGAACTCGATGAAGGCATCGAGTTCGCTGTCGGTGTGAACGCTCACTAACCGGGATCTTACAGGAATCCGGAAAGTCAGGAAATATAAATTTTAGGAAGATTGGGCGCGAAAAGTCCCTTCTTCCATCCAACGATGTCCGGTCCTGGTTTGCCACTTGATTTCACCTATTAATTCGAAGCCCGAAAATCTTTTCAGAAGTGCGGTGAGGATCGCCGCCAGTTCTAATTCGACCAGTTTTGAGCCGAGGCAGGAATACCTGCCGCGACCGAACGATAAGTGCGGGTTGGGGGAGCGTGTGATGTCGAATTGATCCGCATTTTCTAAAAAACTCCCCGCCCCGGTTGGCAGAGGTCAAAAGTAGAACTACCGAGATGTCTTTCTTGAATTGATGCCCCTCCCATTCGAAATCCTCAAGACAGGTGCGGGCAATATATTGCGCCGGGGATTCAAATCTCAGAAGTTCGTCGACCGCCTGTTTTAACAGTGATTCGTCTTCACGGAGTTTGGTCCACTGCTTTGGGTGTTTTGAAAAGATGAAGAGAGCGTTGCCAATTCCCGAGTCGACGTTTTCCAATCCATCGGCAAAGAGAAGAATCATGGTGTCGATTGCGACCGCCTCAGAGAGTTCTCCGGTAGCAATTAGTTCGGAAAGACCGGCGAAGACTCCAGAATGGGTGGGCGATTGAAAACACCCGCGAACCCAATCCCGGAATTCAGTGAGGTGACGGTCAACTTCGTCGCGGACTTCGGCTGTCGGAATCTTGGTGAAAAGATAGAAAAATGAAGCGCTCCATTCTCGAAGTCGCGAATCAACGGGAATGCCCAGAATTTCGCAGATCATTCTAATTGCGAAGGGGTGGGCGAAGTCCTCGATTACTTTGAATTCCGTCGTCAATCCGGCCACTGCTTCGTCAGCTATTGTGGAGAGCCGCCCCGTAAATGACTTTACCTCTTTTTGGAAGATGCGGGCTACCGCTCTGCGTTGTTCCTTGTGCGGAGTGCCATCAAGAAACGGCATGATATTGTTGGCGAGATTGGCACAGACGTAACGGTTTGATTTTCCCGGGCTGAGGGTGGAAAATCGAGATGGAGTATTGCCGAGGGCAGGGTGGTCAAGCGCGGTTTTGTTATCCTGATAACGGGAAATCATCCAAGCGCCGTCAGTCGTCCGGTAAAATGGTTCCGCAGTACGAAGTTTTTCGTAATAAGGGTAAGGATTGTCATAAAACTCCTGACAATCGTTGGGGAAAAGGTCGTGAGTGGCTTTGACCGGATCAGTGTCACTCCCGAAAATCTTTTTCAGCCACCTAGCCATCGTAATGATCGATCACACGTTGGATCTCGGAGTTGTTTTGAGCGAGGTGATCCTTGATGAGTTGGAGGTGCGCAGCGGTCGGACGTTTTACTGCCGCAAGGTGGGCGAGGATGTCGACATGGTAGAACCGGATCGCGGCCGAGAGGATGAACAGTTCGTCAACAAGGTCCGCAGTGGTGCTCGGAGAGCAGATGTCGGCAATGTTGTCGGAGGCAATCTTAACCCGCACTCCGGCGGTGAGCAGTTCAAGCACGCGTGGAATACAATTGTAAGAAGGTGTTTCAAGAGCACGAAGTTGGCGCATTCCGACAGCCGCTGACGGGCAACAAATTACACCAATATTCTGTTCAACCAGCCCTTGAGCGAGCTTTTCAAACCTTCCTTTTTCGTAGGTGCTGGGTGACACCATATGGATGACCCAGACCTTTGGCTCACCATCTTCTGAAGTGGGTGCGCCAAACCGTTTGACGGCTTCGATGACCTGCTCGGTGCCCGTTTCACGAGGGTCGTTACGCTGGTCGGTGTGGATGTGGATCATCTTGTTGTGCTTCTTCGCAAGCTCAAGAACACGGCGGCAATGTTCCATGAATCCGATGTGGTCCGGATAGTCGACGATGTCGTCAGTCTCGGGAAGGGCTCCGATGAAGTCGCCTTCGGCAACACCTTCTTCAAAGGTCTCCCACATAGCGGGATGTTCGGCGGAGAAGCCAAGAGGGGTGTAAGATACGTTATTGAGTTCAATACGACCAGCGTAGTCTGACTTGATGCCATTCAAGGTTCGAAGAGCGCTGAGTCCTACGCAATCAGCCGTGACATCAACCATCGTATCGGCCCGGCGGGTTCCCAGTTCGATCATGGTATCAAGAACCGAACGAGCTCTCATTTCGAGGTCTGCGGTTTTGTAGGCCGGTCCACTATGGACCTTGGCGATTAGGGCATGTTTCTTGTGAAGCGAGATGTGGTTGTTCTGATCGAGAGAGAGGTTCGCCTCGCTGAAGTAGTGATCTTCGTAGGTTCCGGCTCGATCCAGGTGAAGATGGGCATTGTCCATGCCTCCCAGTTCTTGAATGACTTAACGCAGATTTTGATAATATGGGGAGCGAGTATTTGCGGTGAACATGACGCTTACAAGATGGTGGAGGTTAAAGGATGAGTTGCCATTGGCGATGAGATTTTTCAACGATGGAAGTTTCCCAGCCCCAACCTTCTTCAAGGACTCCGATTTGGAGCTGATAAAGGCGTCTTCCTTTGTGGGAGATAATATTGATTTCGAGTTCGGTCATTTCTCCGGGTTTCAAATCAGCCGACAACGGCGTAAACATCGGCAGGCCCGGTTTCGGATCGCGATTAAGATCGACCCAACGGGCATGCAAGACGACACCGTCTTGCGGTGAGATGGTCTCTGAACCTTCATTCTTGATTCTCACCCGGATTGGATAGGTTTGACTGGCTTTCAAAATGCGGGGAATTTTCGTGATCAAAGTTACTGAACATTTCGGATTCCGCCGGGAAGTGGTGGAGGGTTCGTCAGTCTGGGCTTTTTCGAGCTGCTCCTTGAGGAATTCATGAAGCGTCTTCTGAGACTCCTCGTTGAATGGGCGGGAATGATTCCCACCTTTCTCCATGACGCCATGGCGGTCATGATAGATTTTTCGCCAGCCGAGATGGATGTCATGATGCGATTTGACAGGGTGCCTTTTCCACTCGGCAGAATGAATCATGGCAATTCTCGCCGGGAAAGGATCTTCGAGATTGAAATCCTGGAGAACAAGAAGTTGAACCTCGCGTCCTTTTTGAATGAGCTCTCTCCCGATCCGAGTCATGATTCGGCCACCTTCACAAAATCCACCAAGGTTGACCGGGCCGGTGGGTTGAAGGCTTTCTATTTCCTCGAGATAGACCTGAGTGATGAGGTCATAGTTTCTTAGCTTTTTATGCTGAACGAGTCGAAGAGATCGGAACGATACCACCGTCAGATATGAACGGGCGTTGTTTGCGATGACGGTGGATTCTTTGACGGCGTTGCAGCACCAGAAAAGGTACGGAGTATTCCGGGCGGGTCGCTCATCGATACGTGCGTAGGAATCTGGGAATGGCGCTTTTCCCGGCCAGGATGAGAGAAAGCGAAGAAGCTTTTTGCGAACTCTTGGTGGGAATTCTTTTTCTCTCTGATTGAGGTTGCTCGTCCCGGCCTGCCGCTCGTCGACAGCATGGGCGAGGCCCTTCAATCGTGGCGTTCTCGTAAAAGATGAATCCAAGCAGTGAGATCTTGAAGGTTTTCTCGACAGATACCAGAAGGGTGGTTGCGCTGAGTGAATCGCCGCCCTGATCGAAGAAGTCGAGATTCCTGCCGATCTCATCAGTTCCAAGAGCGGATTGCCAAAGTGGTATAATTTTCTTTTCAGTTTCGCTAACAGGCGCCTCCGCATCTTTCGGGGTTGGGGCGGTGGCTTCTGCCAGCCGATGGCGTTGGAGTTTACCTCCTTGATTCCGGGGAAGCTGGTCGAGCCGAATGAAACGCTTTGGAAGTTTGTATTCGGTCAGGTTATGGGAGAGGCGCCCGCGGATCTCTTGGTCGCTTAACTCCTTGTTCGCTTTGAGGACCAAAGCCAACCCGACTTCCTCTCCAAGTGTGCTATGCGGAAATCCAAAGCAGGCGGCCTCGGCAACTTCCGGCCATGCTTCGACGAGTCGATCGATCTCGCGAGGAGCAACCTTTTGTCCGCCCCGGTTGATTTGCTCTTTGGCACGTCCGGTCAGAAAAAGGTATCCGTCTTCGTCGAGGTGACCAAGATCACCTGTAAAGAAAGTGCTATTATTCCAAAGTCCCTCGTTTTCGCTTTCGTTTTGGTAACCTTGAAAAAGCCCCGCGCTCCTAACCCAGACTTCATTTTCATTCCGAATGGAAACTTCGCAGTGAACTGCCTTGCCGACCGACCCAATTTTTTGCGATCCAGAATCGAGGGGATTGCTGGTGATGACTCCCCCGGTTTCCGACATGCCATACATTTCGATGATAGGGACACTAAAGTAATCGGCGACTTCTTTATAAAGAGCTTCAGAAAGAGGCGCAGAGACCGAACGAATGAGTCGAAGCTTGTGCTCGAGTCTATCAGATCCAATTTCCCGAATCAGGCTCTGCAGTATGGCAGGAGCGCCTTGCAGCCAGGTGATCTGTTGCTTTGTAATTGTTGAGAGAACCTCTGCCGGTTTTTTGGGATCCTCAAAAACGACCGAGCCGCCTGAAATCAGAGGCACCAAAAAGAGGTCCACCAGTCCTCCAATGTGAGCCATCGGGAGCATATTAATGGCACGATCCTTTTCGGTGAGTTAGATCGATGAAATAATCGCTCCGGTGGAGTGAATGAGATTCTCATGTGAGAGGCCGACGACTTTTGGTTTTCCGGTGGACCCGGAGGTCATCAGAACGAGTGCGTCATCGGAGGGAGCGCCAGGATGGAATTCCCCCTTCCATGTGAGTTCGCCGTTTTCCGATTGAACTTTCACCTGCGATTTGACCTTGAGTTGCAGCCAGTCTCCCGAATCGACGACCAGGGTGGAGATACCGAGAAGATCAATTCGCTCCTGAAGTTCCGAGAGAGTCATCTTGGGGTCGAGCGGAACATAGGTCGCCTGGCGGATGACGGCGCAGGAAGCGAGTCCGGATAGGAGCCGATCCTTGAGCAGGACCCCAATCCGTCCGGTGGGGTTGTGCTTTAAGAGTGATTCAAAGGCGTTTTGAACCTGTGTCATCGGTCATTCCGAGCCATCCTGATCGATTAAAGCCTGGATGTCGCTCGCTCCGGAGGAATTCGCCAGGGCTCCTTGGATCGTGACATTCGGTCGCTCCATCCGTTGGTCATCATCATTTCTGATTGATGGTCGTCAATCGCTTAATCGAGTTGGAACTGCGGTTCCTGCAGATTTGAGGATTGGCAAAGCCGGAATTGGCGGCTAAGCGGTGTGCGCCATGCCAAAGGTCTTTATTAAAACCTACGGGTGACAGATGAACGAGCGGGATTCCGAGCAGGTTGCTCAGACGTTTTCTGAAAGAGGTTATACTCTCACCCCAAAAGAACAGGAAGCTGATGCGATCCTGATCAATACCTGTAGTGTCCGCGATCAGGCGGAACAGAAGGCTTTGGGTAAAATGGGGATGATGGGGAAATACCGCGAGAGTCGCGATCATGTCGTTTACGGGTTTATGGGCTGCATGGCCCAGAGCCGCGGTTCGGAGCTTTTCGAACGGGTTCCTCACCTTGATTTGGTGGTGGGAACGCAGAAATACCACCGCGTTTTCGACTACGTGGACAGCATTCTGAGCCGCCGGCTTCAGACCCGGATGGACGAGGTTGGTTCGGAAATGGTCACGGGGCGGGTTGAAGACGAGGTCATCAAGGTTAATCAGGATCGCATCATTTCAGCGCGCATGGTCGATACTGATGAAGAGGAAGGAAGCCAGAACACGATCCGCGACCACATTCCGCGTGAGAGTCAACAAGCGACCGCATTTGTCAGCATCATGCAGGGATGTAACATGCGCTGCTCGTTTTGTATTGTGCCGGATACGCGCGGCAAGGAGCGTGGCCGGCCCATTTCTGATATTGTTGATGAAGTGACGGAACTAGTGGCCAAGGGGGTGAGGGAAGTCACTCTTCTAGGGCAAATTGTGAATCTTTACGGTCGGACCGAGTTTCCCAAAGTGGATGGAAAATCGCCATTTGTGCAGCTTTTGGAAGCGGTGCACGAGATTGAGGGGCTTGAAAGGATTCGTTTCACGAGTCCTCATCCCATCGGGTATCGCGATGACTTGGTGGAAGCCTTCACCTATTTGCCCAAGCTCTGCTCACACATTCACTTCCCCATGCAGAGCGGGAGCGATCGCATTCTGAAGAAGATGCGCCGTCCCTACAAAAACGAGAAGTTCCTTACTATTTGTGAAAAGATGCAGGCCGCCCGGCCGGATCTTGCGATCACGACAGACATTATCGTGGGATTCCCCGGTGAGACCGAAGAGGATTTCCAGGAGACCGTCGAGTGTATGAAGCGAATTGGTTTCGATAACAGCTTCATCTTTCGATACTCGAAACGAAAGGACACGCCAGCTGCCGAGATGGATGAACAGCTCAGCGATAGGGTGAAAGAGGAGCGAAATCAGACTTTGCTCAAGATTCAGGAGGAATTGACGACCTCGAAGAACGCCAAACTGATCGGGACGGTCCAGCAGGTCCTTTGCGAAGGGCCGAGTAAGACCAATAAAGAACGTCTCAGCGGGCGGACGAGTCAGA